>JBEULI010000025.1:0-15552 GCA_041287395.1 Desulfurococcaceae archaeon | reverse complement strand
GAGGCCCCTAGGCCGCGGAGGGGCGCGAGGGCGCTCGACGTCGCATCGTGCCTGGCCCTGGCCGCGACCATGGCCTTCTCCTACTACGTCCTGGCGTCCTCGTTCATCAGCAGGCTCCTCGGCACCGTGGCGCTAAGGGTGGTCGTGCCGGGGGTCAACGTGCACGGCACGAGCCTTGTATACATCCTGGCATCCCTGGCGATCGGCGTGGCCGTGCACGAGCTAGCGCACGCAGCCCTCGCGACGGCCAACGGATTGAGGGTGAAGTCCATGGGCGTTGCCGTTGCCCTCATCCTGCCGCTGGCCTTCACCGAGATCGACGAGAGCGACTTCGAGAGGGCAGGATCCCTGGCGGGGCACTCCGTGCTGTCCGCCGGCGTCGCTGCGAACGTCACAACCGTGCTGCTGGCACTAGCCGCGCTCTCAGCGCTCTCAGGCCCGGGGGTCTCGATAGTTAGCGTGGACCAGGGCAGCCTGGCCGAGAGGTCGGGGCTGGCAGCCGGGGACGTGCTGCTCGCCGTCAACGGGCAGCCGCTCAACGATCCGACGATCCTGCGCTCCCTCATGGGCAACGCTAGCGTTAGGTCGTTCGTGCTCACCATAATGAAGGATCGAGGGGCCGTGGAGAACCTGACAGTTTACAAGGGGGCGGAGACCGCGCTCGGTGTGGAGCTGGTAGGCGTGGCTCCCTCCGCCTGGCTCGTAAGCGCCCTAGGAGTGCGGGCCGCCGTAGAGCTCACACTATTTCTCGACTGGCTAGGCTCCGTGAACCTGTCGCTGGGCATAATAAATGCCCTGCCCCTCTTCATAACCGATGGCGCCAGGGCGCTGATGCGGCTCCTGGGTAGCTCGAGAACCGCTTGGCTGATCATCAATGTTGTCACCCTGTTGCTGCTTGCCTCATCGCTTGGCGTGTAGGAATCACAAAAGATAAATAAGCGATGAAGATCTAATATGGAATGGCCCGCGGGCCGGGGTAGGGCCTCCGGATAGGGGGCCAGGTGAACGCCCGTGGTCCATTGCGCAGCCGCTAACCCCCGCGCCAACCATGAGCTCCGCCCCACGGGGCCTGCGGTGGCGGGGCCTCCGCTGGAAGGCGGAGGCCGACCGCCTTCACCAGGGGAACCTGGCCAGGCCCGGAAGGGAGCAACCTAACCCTGGCCGTAGGCGTTCGTGGGCCAACGGAGGGAGAACGCGCGGAAGGGCTCTGGCGGCCCAGCGCGTGGACGACGGGCGGGCCCGGCCCGCGGGCCGGGCCCCTTGAGGACAAAAACCTGTGAAGGGCTTCACACGATTAACTTGCCACTAGCTCCGTCGAACACGAGAGCCCTGCGCAAATCAAATGCCAGGTACACCCTATCGCCTGCCCTCGCCCTTGAGCTCGGGTCAAGCCTGGCCCTGATCGTGGTGTTGCCGATTACGGCGCTGGCGAAGCTCTCGGAGCCCAAATTCTCGAGGACCTCCACCTTTGCCTCGAGCACCCCTATTTCCCGCTGCGCTGGGGGGCTGGCCCCCACAGCTATGTGCTCTGGTCTCACGCCCAGCAACAGCTCCTTGGCGCCCGAGTCCTCGATCCTCTGCGCGATCTCCGGATCCAACGGGATGCTGAGCTCGCCACACTTCAGCAGGTAATGCGTCCTAACCTTGCCCGAGCCGCTGAGCCCGCCGGAAATTTCCTCGGGAACCTCGTAGCTGAGCTCCTCTGCGCTCCTCGCCAGCTCGCACGGGAGGAGGTTCATAGGCGGGGAACCGACGAACGTGGCCACGAACGTGTTCTGTGGCCTCCCGTACAGCTCCGAGGGAGTTCCTATTTGCATTATGCGCCCCTCGTTCATGACCGCTATCCTATCAGCCATGCTCATCGCCTCGACCTGGTCGTGGGTGACATAGACGGTGGTTATCCCGAGGCCCATCTGAAGCTTCTTGAGCTCCACCCTCATCTGGACCCTGAGCTTGGCGTCCAGGTTGCTCAGGGGCTCGTCGAGGAGCCATACCTTCGGCTTCCTTACGAGGGCCCTGGCCAGCGCCACCCTCTGCTGCTGTCCGCCGGACAGCTGGCTCGGGTACTTGCCGAGGTGCTCCTCGATGCCCAACATCTTCGCAACGCTGACCACTACCTTCCTTATCTCCTCGTTGCTCAGCTTCAGCTCCCTCCTTCTCACGACCAGCGGAAAAGCGATGTTATCGTAGACCGTCATGTGAGGGTACAGGGCGTAGTTCTGGAAGACCATGGCCACGTCCCTGTCCCTCGGGTGGACGTCGTTCACCAGCCTATCGCCTATGTATATCTCGCCGGAGTCGGGGAACTCGAGGCCTGCTATGAGCCTCAGCGTGGTGGTCTTGCCGCATCCCGAGGGGCCGAGCAACGCGAAGAACTCGCCGTCCCTGACCTCGAAGCTCACGTCGTTCACTGCCACGGTCTTCCCATAGGATTTCGTGACGTGGACGAGCCTTACTCCAGCCATCCCCTCCCCACCGATCCCTCGCCTCCCGCCCTTAAACCCTCCATCAGCTTCGCCTGGCCCTCAGCGCAATTGCCGCTCCCGCTATTATCACGATCGCTAGCGCAATTCCGAGGACATATACGTGCCACGGGACGCCGGCAGGCGCCTGGGTGGTTGCGCTACTGGTCCGTTGTGGCGTGCTCGTCGTGACGGCCATAGGCGATGTGGTGGTCAGCGACGTGGTAGAGGCTGGCGACGTAGTATACGGGGAAGTTGTTGTGGGGCTGGTCGTGGTGACGGCGGGCGGGCTCGTCGTCACGGGCGTTGTCGTCGTGGGCGACGTCGCCTGTAGCGTCGAGGGGCCGTAGCCGCGTATTACTGCGAGCTTCCCAGCCGAGGCGTCGAAGCTGTTCAGCATCGCGTATTGGTCCTCGGCAGTGGGCGCCAGGACGTCGAGCACGTACGGCAGGACGCCCTTGAGAATGGCCTGGGCGTACTTGGGCGCGCCGCACACCCACTGCTCAGCTTCGATGCCGAATGCCCTCACCTTGGTAGGCGAGAATCCGTCGTAGCTGGTCACCGCGACAACGAATATCCACTTGTCAACGTCAGCCACGTCGGGCAACAGCGCCTTGGGGACCTCGGCCACTATCGCGTTCGACGCCTGGTCGGCGTACACCCTGAAGCCGTTAGTGTCCTGCACGATCACCGTGCCGTTAGAGTAGTAGAGGGCGCTCTTCTGCCCGCCGGGCACCGGGTCAGTGCCCCAGCCAGGTGCCAGGAGCAATGCGAAGTGCCACGCCTGGGCCGGGTCCACTTCGACGTTCAGCCCGAACGTGGTCGTGTTGCCTCCCGGCAGCGTGGTGTGGACATATATGTGCACGTACTGCATGCTCCACCCGTTCGGGCCTCCCCATGGGTTGCCCCCGAGGGTCACGAAATACGTGTAGAACACCAGCCTATCGCCGGCGTCCAGGACCTTGAACTCGGTCATGTCGAATACTCCCTTCACGAACACCGGGGCCTTCGGGTACTGGTAGCCGCCCGCGCCATCGTCGTCGCCCACGGGGTCCTTCATATCGAAGATCACGCGCCCGCCGGCAACTCCCATTGGCACCTGCACTAGCCACACGTTCCCGAGCTTCGTTGCGCTTTCCACCAACGTGCCGTTCACGTACACCGCTAGGGTGAAGTACACCCTGTTACCTCCGCTGAAGTTCAGCAGGGACCAGGGCACCTCGACGGCCGCCAGCGTGCCGTTGGGGACCTTGTAGTTGCTGGCCGCCGCGCTGCCCACGTGCCGCCACTCGCCGTTGCCCAATGCCACGTAGACGTCGGCCGCCTGGGCGCCGAAGCCGAGCAACACCTGGTAGACCAGAGCTATCCCCAGGTCAGCCGTGTAGTTCGGCGGGAAGACGTTGTAGCCCGGGTGGTAGGGCGAGAGATCGGTCTTGGGCGACGCGAAGTATATCGCCAACGTGATCCCCTGGGACTCCGGGGCCACGAGGAAGTAGAAGTAGGCGCTCGAGTAGCTGACGGCCACGTACGCGTACGTGACCGGCGATGGCCCCACGGGCACCTTGAGGGCCCTGCCCTGAGCCACCAAGCTCTCAAGGGCATCTGGCGCCGGCATTTGTTCAACCGGCATCGGAACCGCGCTGTTCATCCACCCTATCGGCTGCCCGTCCGGATAGAATGTTGCCGATAGGTAGTCCGGGGGCGTTAGGCCGGCGGCCCTGTACGCCTGCCTCAGGAAGGCCTTGAATATCGGGTCGAAGGTCCGCGGCGATCCCATCTCGCCGCCGTACCAGTACCACCAGTCGCTCGCCTCCGCCCTGAGCAGGTACTCGACTGCCGTTGGATTCAGCCTCAGCGCCTCCGTGAGGCTTGAAGCCCCGAGGGCCTTCAGGACGTCCTGCCTAGCCTTGGCCATCCACATCCAGGCGACGTTGTCCTGCCTAGATCCTATCCACGTCTGTATGCTGCCGGAGGCCCACGAGCCCTCGGGCATGTATGCCCTGACAGTCCTCCTAGGCAACTCGTTGTAGCCGTCGCCCCAGCTGTCCAGCGGGATGTTGGAGATGTCCTTGCCGGCTAGGTCCAAGTACTCGTAGAGCTTAGGCTGTAGCTGCTTGGCCTCCCCGGGGAACTTCTCAAGGAACTCGGACGGCGTGATCGTGAACACCAGGCCCTGCCTCTGGAGCTCCTCGAGCCTCTGGTAGAGGGCGTTGAGGAAGTCGTCGCCGAAGTTCACGTAGTTCTCCCACGGGTTCTCGCCGTCGAGCGCTATCACCACGAGCCTCGGGCCCCGGGCGCTAGCGGCCATGGCCCTTATCCTGCTCACCAGGTCGTCCACCGCTGACGATGTCGGCATGCCGCTGTACTGGAAGCTTATCGCGTTGCTGAGGTCGGTGTTCCTGAAGAACACGTAGAACGCCCGGCCGGAGTAGTTGGCATACCACGGGACCCCGAGGTTGTTGATGTCCTGGGCGTTGACTCCCGTGGCCTGCAGGAGCAGCTGGTCGGTGACCGCCCACTCGAGGCCGGCGCCTGCAAACGCCTCGAGGACCTGGTCGTTCACCGCTTGTTCTGCTGGCCATACGCCCCTCGGCGTGTAGTTGAAGTGCTCCTTGAACAGCTCGAGGCTCCTGGCCACCTGGACCCCGAGGTCGTCCGTCCAACCGAAGTCGACGATGATCGGCGCGAGCGGGTGGCTATAGGGCACGGGTATCAGCTCAGCCTGCCCCTTCGCGGCGAGGTCCCTGTAAAGCGGTATGATCTTGGACAATATGTCGCGCTGGACCTCGAGAACGTACCTTAGGTCGTCCCTCGTGAAGCCCGGATAGCTCGAGTTGAGCGCCCTCTGCATGAGCTCGTAGACGCGCGGGTATTGCTCCCTCGCTACCTGGGGGTCGATCCAGAACAAGTTGAAGAGCGTCGCGAGGTCTATCACGCTCTGCGACGTGTAGTTTCCGAAGGTGAACGCGTTCGCCACGCACTTTACGAACTCCTCCTCGCTCAAGGGCTGCGCGCTGCACGTCGCAAACGCGTTTTGTGCAGCGCTCCTCAGCTGGCTGTACCTAGGGACTACATTTACTATCCTGTTCCAGTTTATGTCGAAGAACCCGCCTGGAATCTTTATCATGTTGTACACGTCCTCGGCGCTCAGCTGCGTGCCGTTGGCCGCCTTCCAGGCCAGGATCTGGTATGAGTCCATCTTGCCCTTGAGGTAGTCGAGCAACTGCACCAGCAGGGAGCCCGAGAACGTGAACGTCACCTTGACGTCAGGGTACTTGGAGAGTATGTATCCCATCTTGTAGTAGTTGCCCACGCCGTGCATCCTGACCCAGGGCAACACGAAGTAGCTTTCGTCGGGGCTATAGTACCATGGCTGGTGGTAGTGCCATATTATAGCTACATATATCGGCTGGGCCGACTCGCCCCGCGGAACAATGGATGTGGCGTAGAGAGCGATGAGGACTAGGACCACGACGCTGCCTAGCCAGGGTAGCCCACGTGCTCGCAAACTAGCACACCAATGTAATGCCTGCGTAAATATGTCTTAAACGTTCCCATCATTACCCTTATTATGCGTATGGAAAAACTACCCCCTGAGCCCTCCGATCCTCATGGCCTCGCCAATGTACCTCTGCATGAACACGTACACGAAGATCACGGGGAGCGCGAACAGTATTGCACTTGCCGCGAACCTGCCGGGCGCCTCGAGGCCTGCCGCGCCGAAGGCCGTGACGTAGATGTACTGGGCCAACGTGTTCACCCTCAGGAGGCTCGCTAGGATGAACTCCCCCCAGGCTGACATGAAGGAGAACAGCGAGATCGTTATTAACGATGCCTTGGAGGCCGGCAGGACCACCCTGAACAGGATGGTCATCCACGAAGCCCCGTCCATGAACGCCGCCTCGTCCAGCTCCCTGGGAAGCGCGTCGAAGTACGTCTTGACCAGCCACGTGAGGAATGGGACCTGCCACGACGAGTACACGAGGGGCAACACGAAGGCGTTGCCCAACACCGGGATGCCAGCCGCGCTCAGCTTGAGGAGGAAGAGGTAGAGCGCTATGGTAGCTATTATGCCGAAGCCTCCGCCGGCCTGGCTGAGCACCAAGTACGTGTAGAGCAGTGAGTCGCGCCCGTAGAACTTGAACCTCGAGAACCCGTACGCTGCTGGAGCTATGACCAGCAACGAGATGACTATCGTCAGCGCAGCCACTAACGAGCTATTGGCGAGCGCGCCGAGGAACTGCGGATCCGTCAGGACCTTGTAGTATGTGGCAACGGAGAGCCCGTATTTCGCCACGTCTGTCAGCCTGATTATCAAGACCCTGTCGTTGGTGAGCAGTGACTGGAGCACTATGTAGAGCACCGGGAACAGGAGGGCGAACGTGACAAGGGCGCCCAGGGTCGTGGCAACGATCTTGAGAGCCAGGGAGCCCAGGCCCGCCACGCGCCCTCACCTCCTCCTGCTTATGGCGAACCAGGCCAGGACGTAGGCTATTATTATCGCCACGACGACCACGTAGGTCGCGGCGGCATAGGCATACTGGTGATCTATCGTGACCCTGTCGTAACCGAAGAGCAGGAGCATGTCGTTGAGCCTGCCGGTCGCGGTGCCAACGAGTGGCACGCTTATCACCCCGAAGGGCTGGCCGTAGTTGATCAGCAGGGGCACCATGAACGCCTGCAATGACGCCCCTGTGGTCAGAATGGTCGCAAGGATCAGCGGCCTCGAGATCAGCGGCAGGATCACCATTCTGTACCTGGCCCATAGGCCTGCGCCATCGACGTACGCTGCCTCGATCAGATCCCTAGATACGCCGCTCAACGCGCCCATCACGACGGTCATTATGAAGGGGTATGCCAGCCAGGCCTCGAAGAGGTTGTACACGAGAAACGCCTGCCACTCATTATTGAATATGTCTATGTGCATGAGTGAGCCGAGGAGGCCGTTGGGCCTGAAGAGGAACTGCCAGGCCATCCCCGAGAGCAGTATCGGCAACGCCCAGGGGGTCAAGAGGAGGCCCCGCATGATCCTCCTCCCGTAGATCGCCTGAGACGCGAAGAGGAGGGCCAGCCCCAGCCCTAGCAACACCTTAATGGGCACGCTTGTGACCACGAAAAGCGACGTCTTATACAACGAATATATGAACCTAGGATCCTCGAAGAGCTTGACGAAGTTGCTAAGCCCCACGTAGTGCAGCCTGAGGGAGTCCTCCTCCCTCGCCAGCTCCCCGGCCAGCTGTTGCATGTACTGCACGTAGTTCACGTCCAACTCCCTCAGGTACGCGAGCGTCACGTTGACGAAGCCCAATAACGCCCTGAGCTTGGACTCGAGGTCCTGCGGGGACATGCTCACGTACTGCACGGCCACGATTGATGATAGCTCGTATATCCTCGTCAGGTTGGAGAGTGCATCGGGCGAGATCAGCGGAATTGACGTCGGGTAGCCGAGCTCGGTGCAGTTGAAGGCCTCGCCGAGCAGCACGGGTATGGTGCTCAGGTTGTTCGCCGCCTGCCACAGCTCCTGGACAGTTAAGGATGCTGCCAAGGGATCCCAGGACCCGTTTACGAGCATCTGCAACAGCCGGCTAGCGCTGGCGTTTATCGCCTCAAGGATTTGCTCGGAGCTCCGGAGCGCCCCTCTCGCCGAGGCGGCCGCCTCGGGCCTCGAGGCGAACGCCAGGGCGCAGGACCTGGCGTTCTCGAGGGACGCGATCATTTGGGGGTTGGGGACCATGTTCTTCTCGTTAGCATCCGTGAAGGCGAGACCGATCGAGAACGCCATCGGCCAGATCGAGAAGAACGCGTAGAGGGCTATGCTGGCCACAACTAGCGCGGCTGCGACGTGGGGAGGGTACAGGAGGCGCTCCTTGGACGTCGCCCGCGAGCCCATGCAACGGCACACCCATCCCACATGATGATGTTTAAAAAATCACGAGCTCGAGAGCTGTTGCATTATCGAGGCGTAGGCCTGGTCCAGCTGCTGGTCAACGATGTCGAGCGCGGCCCTTATCGCGTCGGCCTGGCTCTTGCCCTGGGACAGCGCGCTCGTGTACGCATTGATTATGGCGTTGAGGTAGGTGCCGATGTTCCACACCACGTCCATCTTCGGCGAGTTCGGCATGGGCGTGCTAGTGAGCACCGCCTGCGCGAATCCGTAAATTATCGGGTACTTGTCCTTGTTCTGCTCCAGGTACTGCAGGACCGAGGCCTTGACGGGTACGTAGCCATTCCTCGCCATGAGCTCCTTGATGGCATCATCGTTGAGGCCCATCCACATCACGAAGAGCGCCGCCGCCTGCGCCCTCCTGGGATCGCCCGCAGTGGCCAGCGAAGTTATGTACAGGTTCCTGAAGCCGCTGAACGGCTTTGGCACGTATTTGGTGCCGTTGATTATTATTGGAGGTATCGGGCCCACGATCACGTTGGAGAGGCCTATTGATGCGTTGATCCCGGCTATGTTCCACGGCCCAGTTATTATCATGGGGGCCCTGCCGTTGAAGAACAGGTTGGGCTGGTAGGGGGCGCCGAGGTCCCTGTAGTCGAGGTACGGCAACACGTTAGCTATGAAGAACTTTATGCCCTCCTTGGTCCCCGTCGAGTTCACGCCCACGCTATCCGTGGTCTGGTCGTAGTAGTAGCCGCCGAACGCCGTGACCCACGGGTATATGTGGTAGGGGTCGACCTGGTAGGCAAGGCCGAAGGTGTCATTGGATGGGTTGTAGAACTGCTGCATTATCCTCTTCATGTCATCAAATGTCTGCGGGAACGTTGGGACCATCTTGGTGTTCACGATTAGCGCTATTGCCTCGCCCGCGTAGGGTATTCCGTACGTGTTCAACTTGTACATGACCGCTGATGCCGCGGGAGGTATGAGGGCGCTCCTGATCACGGCCGTGGCGTTGGCACCGATCAGGCTCTCGAGCGGCACTATGTAGCCCTTGTCGGCGAATGCCCCGATCCAGTCGTGCGCCCACGTGAACACGTCGGGGCCCGCGCCCACTTGGCCGGTGGCCACGGCCGCGACGACCGTCGTCTTCAGGGTGTTCATGTCAGCGTAGTTCGTGAACTTAACACTTATGCACGGGTACTCCTGCTCGAACTTCCTTATGAGGTCGTCGAATGCCGGCTTCTCGTCGCTGGAGAGGGCTGCGCCGAAGTATATCGTGATCGAGCCGGCAGGTATTGCGCCGCTCTTACAGGCTGACACGAACTGCAGGAAGCTCGAGTTCACGGGTATCGAGATCCCCCCAATCACCAGCGCGCTGGGCGTTGTGGTCTGAGGAGTGGTGGTTGGGGGCGTGGTCGTAGGAGGCGCGGTGGGGCTCGGGGCCACGGTCGGGCTGGTCGTCGTGGCCGGCGGCGAAGTTGGCGAAGTGACTGGCGACGCGGTTGTGATCGGCGGCGTAGTGGTGGCTGGCGGTGCGAAAACCCCTCCAAAATATAGCCCCGCGACTATTGCAACCACGAGCACGACGGCAAGCGCTATGATACCTGCCTGGGTCCTCGTCAGGGCGCGCACGCGCAATCACCAACAACAAAAGGCTCTTGGCACGTATTTAACCATATCTTTAATCCTGAGACATATCGCCTTGATCTCACGTGTTATAACAGTACCAAGATATACGCGCGGTAGAAGCACGGACAGGGGTGCAAGTAGGGATCCGAGGGCATTACGAGCACTAAATACGTGCCGCGCCCAAGGGCTACGGAGGCCGTTGAGCCGGGGCCAAGCTCCAGGGACGTGTATGGCGTCCTATTGGCCAGCACAAGCGGGGGCGAGGGGCCGCCGTCCAGCCTGTAGAAGTATGCCGTTGTCCTGAAGGAGTATGAAGATGTGATGTTGAGGGGGAGGCTGGAGTACGCGACGACGTAGCCCTCGCCGGCGACGTCGCCCTGGGAGAAGCTGGTGCCTCCCCCCACTAGCGCGAGGGCGATGTAGCGGTTGCCCGCGACCTCAACATATGGAAGGAACAGCCCGGCCGCCGACCACGACGCGGACGCTTCCCACGTCACAGAGATCGTGGAACCGCTGGACGTCGAGATCGGCGGGCCCTGCACGTGTAGCGTCCAATCGCACGCGGCTGGCACGCCCAGCTGGCCGTCCAGGACGTATATGCGCCCCTTGGGCGCCGCCAGCTGCGCCGGGGCGCCCACCTGCAGCTCAGCGCTCGCGTTCAGGTTGCCCACTGGCACTAGGATGTCGACCTTGCGCTGGTCGACGAGAATCGCCAGGGGCGACTTCCAGGAGGGCCACGATCTGTCGACGCGGAGGAAGTTCCCAGCCGTCGCGTTCAGCTCGTAGTACGTGGTCTCGTTCAGATCTCCAGAGGACGTCATACGCGCCGTTGGGTAAAGGGTTATGGGAACGTGGAAGTCCGCGAGGGCCGCCTCAGCTCTAGTTATCGTCACGTTCGCCTCGAGGTACATGGGAGCATCGCTTGGCAGGCTGCTCGGGGCGGGCCCAGCCGCCAGGAGGTTCCCAGCTGCGAGCAACACGAAGCTCGACGTGGCGAAGGAGCCGCTGCAACTGGAGCGGGAGAGGTATGCGCCGAGGGGGGTCAAGTAGGTGCCATTCGTCGCGCCGTACTGCGCCGTGTTGTTGAAGGCCACGTAGATGTTGCCCTGCGACACGAGGCCCGAGAAGTTGCCACCGCCGCTGGCCTGCGCTATGGGGGCGTAGCATAGCGCCGTGAAGAGTAGCGGCCCGTAGTAGTCGCTCAGCACTGCCGAGTCGGGGGAGCTTGCCGGAAAGTAAAAGTAAAAGTACTCGTATCTCCCCCCGCTGATGGTCGCGAGCACTGAAACGTTTCCGGCGAGCCCGACGACTGCGCTAGAGGAGAACGCGATCCCCACGTACACCGGCGCCACCGGCCTGACGAGGTGCAGGAACCTGCCCTGGGACTGTATCCAGAAGTCCACGTAGCCGCGGTAGTAGCTCAGGACAAAGGGCTTGGCCTCGACCTCCACTCCCCCGAGGTTGAGCGGTATGCCCGCGCCCCAGTACAGCTGTGGGACCCCGACGCCCAGCGATGTGTCCAGGATCGACACGGACGCGCTGGCGGGGAACGAGTAGCTGCCTCCCGCGTAGAACGTGTAGCTGGCCAGATAGAGGTTCGAGCGATTGTAGTAGAGCCAGACGCGCAACGTGAGGGTCACATTGCCTTCGAAAGTGGCCAGGGAGTAGGGCGGAGCTCTGACCACGCTGACCACCGCGTCGCCGTTCCCCGGCATCTGAACTATGTTGAAGGCCTGGAGGGGCGCGGATCCCTGGCCGCCCGCGAGTGCCCTGATCACGTCCCAGTCCACGTAGGTCTTGTACCCGTACACGTTGTTGATCCACGAGATCGCCGGATCCTTCGAGGGAACGTAGGCCATGGCCACGCCGTCCCCGAGCACTAGGACAGGCTGGAAGGGCGTGCCGTCGTAGGCGCTGAGATTCGCTAGCTCGATCGCCGTGGGGGAAGTCTCGTTGGCCCACAGGCCTAGGGGCCTGTACGCGTAGCTCCCGTTCGAGTACCTGATGACCAGGGCCTCGAGCTGTGTGGGCGCCGAGGGAAGCACGAGCAGGTAGAGCGTGCCGTTGCGAATGGCCAACGTCAGCAACGGCTGGTTCGCGAGCTGGTAGAACATCCCGTAGTACTTGTCGAACTGGCTGGCGACGCCCCTGGACACCCTGTCCGCCGCGATCGAGAGGCCTGTGAGCGCGGCAATGAATATGAGGATGAAGATGTAGGCTCCGATGACGCTGCTCTCGCCCCTCAACCGCCGCCCCACTAAGCCGCCGTCGCCTTATCTACAGGAGGGGGGCGCGAAAATGTCGCGGCCGCTTATATAGGTTGCGAGCGATAGTGGCACGGGAAAGGTGGTCCGCGTGGCATCAGTGAAGAAAATCGTGCTCGTGACCGCAACCCACCACCCCTACCACGACCTATGGGTCAGGATAGCCAAGAGGGCGAGCGAGGCGACCGGCAAGGAGCTCGACGTGAGGCTCGAGGACTACGTGTTCCTCACCGAGCACGGCGACGTGGACGACCTCGGCATGGCGTGGCTGCCGCAGATAGTGCTGGAGCTGGACGACGGGACGTACAGGGTGGCCCTCTCCAGGCTGCCACTCAACGAGAGCCTCCAGCCCGACGAGGAGGGAGCAGTTGAGGCCGTGGTTAACAAGATAAGGGAGGCTGAGGGAGGCGAAAAACAGTAGGGGGGCAGTTTGCATTACTACGTCCCCTACGTGCCCACTCCGTACCCAGTGGTCAGGGCAATGCTCAAGCTAGCGAACGTGGGCCCCGAGGACGTCGTCTACGACCTGGGCTGCGGCGACGGCAGGATATTGATCGTGGCGGTCAAGGAGTTCAACGCCAAGAAGGCCGTCGGAGTGGAGAGGGATCCCGAGAGGTATAGGGAGGCCCTGAGGAACGCCCAGGCCAACGGCGTGGCCGACAGGGTCGTGATAATAAACGATGACTTCTTCAACGTCGACATCAGCGAGGCATCAGTGGTGACGCTCTTCCTCCTGACAACCGTCAACGAGGCCCTGAGGCCGAAGCTCGAGAAGGAGCTCAGGGAGGGGGCCCGGGTGGTCAGCCACGAGTTCAGGATACCCGGCTGGCACGCCCTGAAGAGCGTGGAGGTCAAGGACGACAACATGCTGACGCACACCGTGCACCTCTACGTCAAGGGCAAACACGTTCCCCTCAGCCCAGCCGAGGGCCTGGCCTAGCCCGCTTACTTGGGCATTTTTCCTTCACGCGGTCTTCCTGGCGAACACTATGAAGCCCGTGTGGCCCACCATTCTATCCCTGGGCCTCAGGTAGGGCTCCGTCTTCCACTCCCTGAGCAGGAGCTCCATGACCCTCACGTCCACGAACGCCTGGGACCTGAGCTCGGAGACCAGCCTCTCCGCCTGCTTGACGGTGGGGACCAGCGCGAGCAGAGGGGCCGAGGGCCTGAGGGCCTGCCTGACCTGGCCCACCGCCTCCCACGGGTCCGGTATGTCGAGGAAGAAGGCGTCCAGCCCCCGCTCCTCGACGCAGCACCTGACGTCCGCCCTCTTCAGCACGACCCTGTCGATCAGCCCCAGCCTCTCCAGGTTCCTCCTGGCGACCTCGAGGGCTGACTCGTCGACGTCGTAGCTGTAGAGCCTCCCGTCCCTGGAGAGGAAGCTGGCTACGAAGGCCGCGAAGAGCCCTGTCCCCACGCCCCCCTCGCCGACCCTCGAGGAGGGGCCGATGCCCGACAGGAATATCATGAGGGCCGCGTCCTTGGGATATATCACTTGCGTTGTCCTCTCGACCGCGAGCTGGTAGTCGTGCCTCAGCGGCCTCATGACGTGGACCGTTGCGCCCCTGCTCGTCCTGACAGCGCTGCCGTAGGGAGCTCCAATTATTGCCCCGCGCTCTATGAGCCCCTTGTCGGTCCCGACGGGCACGTCGCCGGCCGCCCTCACAACTGCCCTGCGCCTCTCGTCGAGGATCAGCAGGACAAGGTCCCCTTCCCTCACCCTCTCGGCGTCGGCACTGGTGTCATACATCACGGATCAGCAATACCTGCCTTCCCCATCGAACACTGCGTGGGCCCGACGGTCTAATAAGCGTTCGCGGAACCCGCCACTCCTGCGGGCCTCACCATCGTCGTTCCACTCAGCCCCGCAGAGCAGGGGTCACAAAGGATATCCCGTGGGCCGGGGGATAAGGATATATGGCCGGCGGCCTTCGGAAAGGCGGGATCCTGGCGGGCTGGCCTTGGGCGGCCGCGAAGGGCTATACTTAATAAGCGTGAGGCCGAAGTTCGCCTACAGGATGCTCCTGGGAGTCAAGAAGTACGAGCTGAGGAGGTGGCCGCGCGTAGTTCCTCGTAAGGGCTCCAGGGTCGTGATCTACGCGAGCGGGACTGTCCAGTCCATAGTCGGCGAGTTCGTCGTGGGCAGGGTCATAGAGGGCGACTACGAGAGCGTTGCCAGCGCGCTCAGGGGGCTCGAGTCGGGGCTGACCGGCGAGGATCTCTCATACATCCGGGGCGCGAGGAAGTGCATAGCCATAGAGGTGTTGTCGCCGAGGCCCTACGCGAGGCCCCTCTCGCTCGCCGAGCTGAGGCTGGTAGCTCCGTGGTTCAGGCCGCCGAGGAGCATAGCCGAGCTAGATCCATGCGATCCCCTGGCCATGATAATAGATAGGGCCAGCGCCTGCGAAGCGCCAAAAACCCCTTCCGAGTCCTAGGAGAGCTCGCCCTCCCTGACCCAGAGCTCCTTCTTCAGGAGGTCGCGCACCGCCACCCTTATTATCTCGCTCCTGCTGCTGTACCTGCCGACCTTGACGAGCTCGTCGAGGCCCTCGACGTACGTCTCGGGCATCTTGACCGTGATCAGCCTCATCCTCGAGAGCCCGCCCGCCACTTCCTCCACCTAGTGGGAGGTCCCGGTCCCTTTCCTTATAAGGCGACGGCCAATCTCGTAGGCAAGACTTTAAGCCCAAGCCCCCCAGACTTCGGCGGTGTCGCGCTTGCCCCGCAAGGCGCTTGCGATCGAGCTGGCCGTCCTACTGGTTGCTGCGGCCATCCTGCTGGCGCTCCAGGACCTCTCCTTCACCACGGACGACCTCTCGCGAGGGGGGAAGGGCTACGTGTCCGACGAGATCTGGTACGTGTCCTCGGCCAGGAACATCCTCGAGAAGGTCTTCGGGGCCCAGCCCAGGCAAGTTCAGGGCCTCGGGGCGACCGTCGTCTACGAGGGCACCCTAAACTCGAGCTTCCTGGAAGGGCTCTCCAGGGCCTGTAATGTCAGCTACAGGTCGGACTACTATAAGATATCGGCCGTGTACGTGGAGGCCAGCTCGCCGACGCGACTTGAGTGCTTCCTCGACGGCCTCAGGAGCGCCGTGAAAGTTAACGACGTCGTCTACGGCTGGATGCTCCCGGACACGCAGGGCATAGACACGTACATGAACCTCGAGCACCCCCCCGCCGGCAAGTACGTCCTTTGCCTCGAGATGTTGCTCCTCGGCGACTACCCGACGTACTGGAGGATCGGGCCGATCGTCGCGGGGCTCGCGACGCTGGCCCTGACGGTGCTGGCCGTTCGCGAGCTCACGGGAAA
>JBEULI010000024.1:0-5337 GCA_041287395.1 Desulfurococcaceae archaeon | reverse complement strand
GCTGACCGCTGGCACGTATATGACCGTGTAGCCGTCCTCGGCCGGGATCACGACCGGGGCCTTCCTGTGCCTCGAGTAGTTGCCGACGCTCTCGGCCATGTTCAGGGCTTCAGCGTTCAGCAGGATCCTGGCCGAGACGCTTAGGTTAATGATTAGGGGCGCGGGCATGGGATCACCCCTCGGGCTTGCACGCGAACTCCTCGCTCAGGAAGCGCGGGATGGCGGCGTAGGCCTTCATCGCGATCTCCCTGGACAGCCTTATGATGTCGACCCTGCTGCCCCTCCCCACCATGGCCGCGAGCGAGTTGACGGCCCTCTCGAGGTCCTCCTTCTTCAGCTCCGGACACCTAATCCCCCTGCCCTTGCCGACGTCGATGCACTTGCCCGCCTCGCTGCAGAGCGCGTAGTACGCCCTCAGGGAGTCCCTCACCGACTCCATTATCGTGGTCTCGTCTATCGCGTTCCCTATCCTGTCTATGTAGCTGTAGTCCCTCTGCGCTCCCAAAAATGCAAGCACCTGTACTATCTGTTCGTACATCGCATGCACCACCCTTCTCGCCAGTACTTCTTGTACAGGAGGGCTTATAAATGTTTCGGATAATGTAGGCAGTAGTTCATACCCGGCCAAAACAGGCATCGCATCCTTAATTCCAAACTATGAAACTCAGAGGACCTTCTGGGCCTCGGGGCACAGGAAGTACTCCCCGTCCCCCGAGCACACGAGGCCCGCGTCCGCGAGCTCCTTCAGCCTCCTGAAGGCGGTCGCCCTCGGGAGCCCGGTGGCCCTCGAGACCTCCGCCAGCGTGGCCCTCCCCTGGGCCGCCAGGGTCATCAGCAGCCTCCTGCTCCTGTGATCTAGCTCGAGCATGTTGCGCAAAACGGATGCGCTCGCCTCCCAGCTGTAGTCGAATGCCTCCCCCTCCACGACCACCCTGACCCTCCCGATCCTCTCGCCGTCCAGCATCAGGGCAGCGAGAAGGGCCGAGACCACTAGGGCCCTCGGGCCCCCCGTCAGGTAGAGGTCGACCTCCCCCTTGCTCGCGGCATCCGAGAGCACGGAGTACACGCTCCTCAGGAGGCCCTGCGGCTCGAGCCACGCCAGCTCGCACTCCTTCCTGAGGGCGACGCAGTACTGCCTGACCGAGGAGAACGCCTTCTCCACCCTGCTCCTCCCCTCCTCGGTCCTCAGCGAGAGCAGGATCGCGCCCGAGTAGTTGCCGGAGCTCAGCCTCCTGATCACGAAGTCTATGTCGAAGCCGAACGTGGCCACGAGCGTCCTGGGGGCCTCGGACAAGGGCTCCACCGGATCTAGTTTCTCCCCCCGGAATTAAGAGCTGTCGGGCCCCGGCCTGCCCCCGGCAATCATCCTCCTTATTGAGGGGCGCTTGGCAATTCGATGATCGGACGACGTGGCAGCGGTCCCCTTTGCCGTAGGAGCTCCAGCCCGGAGGCGACTTCCATCACAATGGACCTGCTACGTGTTATCCAACGCCAGCGCCTCCTCGCTCGGCGGCCAGCTGGCCTCGCGCTAGGCGACCTAGGCGTGCGGGCAGTAGCGCTTGTACCAGCAGGACGTGCACTTCGAAGGGTCCGAGGGGCGCGGGGGCCTGCCCTCGCGGGCCAGTAGCCTTCCCACGGCCTCGGCCACCTTTCCCACGTCCTCGACCAGGTCGGCCGTCAGCTCGAGCTCGATCTCTTTGCCTCCGATCACTATCCTAGCCCTCCTGATGCCGTGGACCTTCTCCCTGGCTATCGCGTACGAGGTCACGGCCTGCGCCACGTACCTCGACCTGTTCCTGCTTGCGAAGGCCTTCACCTCGACGAGCTCGAGGGAGCCGTCAGGGGACCTGGAGATCCCGTCGAGCACAGCTGAGCCGGCCCTCCCCGATATCCTGACCTGCCCCCTCCCGACGAGCTCCGCGCCCGCCTCCATGCTATCCGTCCTCGGCTCCTCGGCCATTAGCCAGGACTGGATCCACGGTATGACCGGGCAGTACATGTACTGCTTGACCAGCGTGGGGGTGATCCTGTCCGGCGGCCTGATCCTCATCAGTATATCACCAGCAGCCCCCTCTGCGCCCCGATCTCCGCCAGCGGCCTCCCCCACCACTTGATCTGGCCGGCTGCCGACTCGTAGATCGGGAACTCGTGGATCACGTCGCTCCCGCCACCCACGAAGCGCTGCATGGCCCTCTCGACGTCCCTGAGGACGTGGGGAGGGGGCCTGCCGAGGAAGGCGCTCCTCTGGATCCTCGCGAACCCCTTGGCCTTGAGGTAGTTGGCCAGGTCGTTCCTCCTCGCGTTGTCCGATATGTCGTAGACGATGAGCACGAGCATGGCTCACCACCCGTAGACGAAGCCCTCGAACCTCCCCTCGCCCCTGAGGAAGGAGGCCAACGCAATTGCGGCCTTCTTCATCGCCTGCCTCACGCTCGCGGGGGCCTCGCCAAGGTACCTCGCCCTCCCCCTCTCCAGGACGTCGTTGACTGCCTCCACGATCTTCGAGCGCGATCCATAGTCCAGCAGGCCGTTCTGGAGCTTCGGCCTCCAGCCGTGCCTGAGGAGGTTGAGCAGCGCCAGGTCGGCGGCGAACCTGAACATCTCGACGAAGTCGAAGGCTAGCACTGGCCTCCCGCTCCTGTCCACGTGGAGGAAGCCGGCGTAGGGGTCGAGGCCGGCCAGCACTAGGGCCCTCCAGCTCTCCGCGTACAGGATCCCGTAGGCGTAGTTGAGGCACGAGTTCACGGGGTCGGCCGAGTCCTGGTCCCTTCCCTCGAAGCCCGCGTCGGCCGGGACAAGGAGCGAGAAGCCCGCCCAGTACAGCCTCGCTGCCTCCGCCTCAATGGACCTCAGCCTCTCCCTCGCCTCCTCGAAGGGCGCCTCGAGCTCCCGGGCCTCGATCGCCATCGAGGCGATCTCGTTGGCCAGCTCCCTGAGCTCCTCCTGCCCCACGTACCTGTAGTACCTCCTGAGGAGGCCCGACTGGTTCGCGAGCTTGGTCCTCACGATCTCTTTCATTATCGCTGTCCCGGCGTCGGTCCCATATGCTGTGTATTGCGCCCTCCTGGTCTCGACGGTCCTGCTCACGAAGGGCGGGTAGACCCTGCCGGATGGCATGCCCCTGGAGTCCAGGAAGAGCAGGTCGACGCCGTGCTCGGCCAGCTTCCTCACCACCTTGCTCGAGAGCCAAACCCCTCCCGTTGCCACGATCACCTGGTCCAGGTCGGCGATCGGCACCTCATCCCTCCTGTCCCTCGATTCGATGAGCAGGAGCCCCTTCCTGTACCTCAGCCTGACGCCATAGCCGGAGATCACTAGGGACCTCACGGCGCGCACACCCTCCTGAACGGGCAGGCGGGGTTGCACTGGGCGTCCCTAGGCGGCTCCCTCCCCTCCACGAGCATGTCTATTATTGCGTCCCTCTCGTCCACGAACCACCTCCTCAGGTAGCTGTTCACGTAGATGGGCCTCGCGTGGGCCTTCAGCCTGCCGTTCCACTCCGTGACGTACACCAGCACCCCGAAGTCGTAGGGCACCTCGTACTCGGCCTCGAGGGCCAGGGCGTAGCCGGCCACCGAGAGCTTGTGGAAGTCCCTCGGCGCGCCGTACTTGAAGTCGACGATCACGCCGCCCTCGAGTAGGTCGACGGACAGGCTGGAGGAGAGGCCGAGGCTCGACCCGTCCACCTTGACCTCGGAGACCGCCAGCGGGGGCTGCCTCTCCCCGTGCACCACTTCTTCGTTCACCATTTCGCCGACGAGGGAGAGGAGGGTGTACTTGTAGACCCTCTCGACGAGCGCCGCCGTCCCCGCGTCGAGGCCTCCGATCGCCCTCTTCCAGGAGCCCCTGGCCCTCTCGTATATGTCCCAGGGCTCCGTCCCGAGCGCTGACCACCTGGCCACCTCCCTGTATGCAAGCGCTATTGCCTCGTGCACCGCCTTGCCCCTCGCCAGGAGCTCGGTGGCCTCCCCCCTGGCCCCAGCGACCCTCCTGAGCCACACGTCCCTCCTCGTGCCGCAGTACTTCGACGCTATCTCGGAGACGCCGAGCTCGTAGTAGGCCCTCGGCTTGAGGGGCGGCCTGTCCCAGTTCCACCCCCTCAGCTCCTCGTCGACCGGGTCGCTCCTCGACCAGGAGTAGAGCCTCCTTATCGCCCTCAGGAGGTGCCTCCTTCCCAGCAACCTGATCGCCGGCAACTCCTCGCCAACCAACCCCCTTATCCGCGATCCACTTCGCCTTCCCCGAGTTCCCCGGGAGCCCAGGGAATTTGGCTATTGGAGGGCTAGCCGAAGAGGGCCGCGGCGAGGGGGGTCGCGAAGAGCCCCTCGCCCCTCCCCCTCTTCTCCAGCAGCCCCCTCCTCCTCAGCCTCGACGCAACGTTCCTCGCCGTCTTCTCCTTGATCCCCAGCGCCCTCGAGAGCTCTGAGAACCTTATGCCGGGCTGCTCGAGCGCCAGCGAGATCACCTTCCTCTCCAGCTCGCTGAGGCCCTCGTAGATCGCCGAGGACAGCTCGGGCCCCACGAAGAGCTCCCGTCCCTGCTCGCCCCCCTCGGGCTCGTAGTGTATCGAGAACCGCCTCCTGAGCGCGACGAGCGCCAGCAGGGCGACTATGGTTAGCAGCCTCATCCCCCCGCCGGCGCACAGCACGACCTCGGCGTCGCCGGCCGACTCGATCGCCCTCCTGACCTCTCCGAGGGCAGCGTACGCGTCGCTGCACGTGAGCTGGAGCAGCTCGGGCCTCGGGAGCCCCTGCCTGTTGCACTGGGCTGTGAGGCTCTCCCAGGCCCTCAGCACCCCGCCCGCCGCTGGCCCGCATACCAGGGCGAGGGCCCTGTCGCTGGGCGATGCGCGCCGCCTGATCAGCGCCCTGAGCACGAAGTCCTCGTGGAAGCCGAGGGGGCAGATGAAGAGGCGCAAGCCCCTACCCGCCTCCTCCTCCGCGGGCTAGGCAAAAAGGTTTTCCCATGCCAGCCAGGGAAATGCCGATCGCCCGAGGCTCTGCCTCCCTTTGGCAAACTCAACCGAACTGATTGACGTGGTCTCGTTGCACTTGACTTCGTAAGTCAGCTCCATTCCATCATTCCCAATCGGGCCGGGGAAATCTGAGGAAGGGGTTAAAGGAAAGGGGGCCTGGATCGCCCATTAGATCAGATCTCCCCTGAAGTGAGATCGAAAGGCTTTTTAACCCGTCCTAGGGGAGGAATTAGATGAAGCAAAGCAAGGACGAAACTCGGAATTCAACGAGAAGAATTGAAAGTTACAAACCAGAAGTGTGCCTCGTATTCGTCTAGGCTTCTCACGACGAATTCAACGAGAAGAATTGAAAGTGAACAACG
>JBEULI010000023.1:0-4582 GCA_041287395.1 Desulfurococcaceae archaeon | reverse complement strand
CGCTCTTCTACGCCGTTGGCTACGTGGTTGCGATGTTCGTTGCGGCGGCGCCGGGGGGTTGGGTATCGCAATTAAGTATATGCTTAAAGAACCGTCCTTAGGCCTCTTTCTAAGATTAATTTTTATTTAAGCGATTTTTATGTCCCCCAACCACCGTGGTTGGGGCCTTCGCGTACCCGCTCGCGAGGTTGCTGGGGCTCCGCGACGTCTTGGGCAAGAGGCGCTGGAGGGGCTCCGGGGCCCTGATAACGGATGCCATGGAGGCCTTCCTGGACTCAACGCTGGCGGCATCGGCGGGGGTGGCGGCTGATAGCCCCTCGGGCCTCGTGACGCACAGCGAGCTCTCCAGGATCTCCGCTCCCATGTACAAGGGCGCGACGGAGAAGGGGAGGATGAGGGCGGAGCCGTTCTCCCCCGAGTTCTACGAGGAGGCCCTGGCGAGGATCTTCCCGGTCCAGGCCGTGGGCTCGGCCTACGCGCCGGGGGCAAGGCTCCTGCTGTCCTGGGTCGTGGACGTAGCGAGGCTCTCGAAGGCTCTGGGCGTGGGGGAGGAGGACGTCGATGCCGCCGGCCCAATTGCCGCGAAGGCCGTGTCGAGGATTGGATCAAAGGAGGGGATAGTCGCCCCGGAGCCGGAGCTGTCGGGCTACGCGAAGTCGCCCAAGGTGATCGAAGGGGGGAAGATCAGGACCCTCCAGTACGTGCTGGAGGAGTGCGCCGATCCTATTTACGAGGTCCCGTCCGTCGAGCTCCCCTACCTCGACTACGGGCTGAGGAGGTTCTACGTGCCGGCGCGCCACGGATCGAACAACGTGCTAGTTCCGTGGAGCAGGGGAGCTAGGCCGCCACCCTTCGAGCTGAAGGGCGGGTGCAGGGCCTACGCCCCGCCGGATGAGGCGCTCGAGGCGTTCACGAGCGTGGGAGCATGAGCGCTACAGCCGGCATCACAGTTGAGCTAATGGACGAGAGGACGATCGGCAGGAACTTCCAGCTGGCCGCGCTGGGCGCGTTGCCGGCGGCCGATCCTGCGGCCCAACGCCTGGTCAACTCCGTCCTGCGCGAGATCCCGCTGGGCAGGTTCGCCCTGGGGGGCAGCGAGTGCACCGATCTCCTGTCGTACCTGCAGAAGCTCCTGGACCTCGCCTGCCAGGGCAGGGGCAAGCGCTATCCGAAGCTCTACACGGCGGGGAGCCCGAAGGACGCCGAGGTGCTTAGGAGCGCGAAGATCATATCCGCCTCCCTGTCCTGCGAAGACCTGAGGAGCTCCCTCGGGAAGCTCTCGTGCGACGACCTCGCAAAGGCCACGAGGGTGCCGATGTTCCTGAGGCACTACGTCTTCTCGCTGTACAGGTCGGGCGAGGACGTGAGCAAGACTAGCACCACTAGCGTTGCGTCCCTCCTCCTCGCGACGCTTGGCGCCCTCACGAGCCACGTCGCCACGTACGTGGCTGAGGAGAGGCGGCGCGAGATCTACATAGTCCCCGACGGCACGCCGAGCTCGATAAGGGCCTCCGAGTCCCTCTACGCCCTAATCTACAGCAGCAAGGTCGGGAGGAGGTTCGACGAGGTGCTAAACGATCTCATGGAGCTGGGCGGCGTGAGCCCCGAGATCGCCATGGACGTCGCGCTCATGATCCACGCGTCCCAGGAGCTCGGGCTGACGGAGAGGCTGCTCAGCGCAAGGGCATTCGAGGGCTTCCTCCTCGTGGCGGTCGAGAGCGAGCAGAGGCCGCTGACGACTTACATATCGCCGATCACTGCCGGGGCCAAGTTCGAGAGGCTGCGCGGGCCGAGGGCCGCGAGCGGCTTGCTGCTCGAGTTGGATAGGCTCGTCAGATCTGCGAGGAGGACAAGGGATAGGGAGCTCGCCGGGACGGCCTCCGATGTCGCGTCCGGGTGCGTCAACGCGATCTACAGGTTCGCCGAGACGGGCGACGCCTCAGCGCTCCTGGAGTGCTCGGCCGACCTCGCCAGGCTGCACGACGCAGCCAGCAGGAAAGGGGATGCCCAACTCGCCGATGCTTCGCGGAGCCTGCTGGGCAGGATCTCATTGATGGCCGGGGGCCCCGCGCCGTGACGCGCGTGCAGAGGAGGGGCGTCAGGAGGCTGCTGGAGGTCCTCGAGGAACACGAGGGGGCAATCTTCGTCGCCCCCACAGGCTACGGGAAGACGGTGGCCTCGCCCTCAATACTCAGGAAGGAGCTCGACAGGGGCAGGTCCGCTGGCCTAGTGCACGTGGTCCCGCTCAAGGCGCTCGTGAGGAAAATATTCGAGGAGAAGTTCTCCGGGCTCGGCCTGGTAGCGGGCTACCAGTCCGAGGACCCGTTCGACCTCGACAACAAGTCCCCCTTCTTCATGAGGGAGCTAGTGGTCACGACGCTCGACAGCTTCGTGATGAACCTGTACAAAATTCCTGTGGCCGAGTTCAGGAAGGTCGTGGGGGAGAGGTCGGCAGGCCACTACTTCACCCCCCTGGCCAACGTGCTCACCTCGACGGTGGTCTTCGACGAGGCGCACATATACGCGGGGGGCCTCGACGAGTCGATATCGTTGCCCATGGTCTACGCAGCGATCGGGCACCTCAGCTCGATGGGGGTCCCCGTGGTCGTCGAGACAGCGACGATGCACACGCAGGTCATCGAGAGGGTCTCGAGGCTCCTCTCCGGTTCCTCGGGGAAGGCCGTCCCGACGATATACGTCGGCTGCGGAGGGGCCAACGAACAGATCAAGAGGCTCAGGGACCTGGAGAAGCGGAGGATCGTGGAGCTCGAGGAGGTCGTGGACGACGAGTTCTGCAGGAACAACGACTTCGCCTGGACGACGGAGTTCATAGGCGAGGGGGAGCTCGTCGAGAGGGCCGCGAAGAGCGCTGAGGAGGGGGCAGTGGTCCTCGTGGTGAGGAACACCGTGGCCAAGGCAGTGAGGACGTACGAGGAGCTGAGGAGGAGGCTTGGAGGGGGCGTGGTCCTCGTGCACGGGAAGCTCAGCCACAGGGACAGGGACGAGGCGATGAAGGCCATGGACAGGGTGGCCAGGGGGGGAGGGGTGATAGTGGCCACGCAGGTGGTTGAGGCGGGGGTGGAGACTAACGCCTCGATCCTCTTCACTGACGCCGCGCCCATCGAGGACCTCGCACAGAGGGCGGGAAGGCTCTGCAGGGAGGGCTCGAAGTCCTACGAGCTGTGCAAGGAGGGCAGGGGGGCCGCGGTCTACATCGTAAGGGGAGGCGAGCTCGTGGAGGGGAAGTACGACGGCATCTACGACGCCGAGAGGGTGGAGGGCGCAGTGAAGAAGGTCGAGGAGGTAGTGCGGGCCGGCGCCGACAAGCTCGAGTGGAGGCTGCTGGATCACCCCTCCAGGACGAGCTTCGCGAAGATCTTGGAGGAGCTGCGAGGTCCTCGGATCGATTGGGCGAGGCCAGGCGAGGAATCGATCTTCAGCAAATACCTCGGCAACCCGGACGCTGACTACGGGATCTTGAAGGAGATCCTGCGCGAGCTCGACAGGGCCCTCTTCAGGGAGACCGTTCGGCTGAGGCTTGCAATAGCTCCGGAAGACGTGGGGCGCGGGGCTCGGCTGGCGGCGCCGCTGGATACCATGGACGTTGAGGCCGAGTGGTTCCTCGAGCGCGAGTACGAGGAGCTGCGGAGGGGCGGGGGCTGCCTCGCATACGACGAGAGGGGGAGGGCGATCATACTGAGGATCTCGAGGAGGGAGGGCGGGGAGCTCGAGCTGGAGCTAGCCCCCTCGAGGGGGCTCACGAAGGATAGGCTGAGGCCCTACGGCCTCGGCAGGCGCGTGGCCGACGTGGAGTGGCTGGTCAACGTGTACTCGCCAGCGGAGGGGGACGGCGACTACGAGTACCTCCTGTTGTTGGACAGGTGCTACGAGCGCGGGCTGGGGATCACCCTTGCGTACAAGCGATGAGCCCTGCCTCCTCCTGGCCGAGGCGATCGAGGAACGCTGGCCCCTCGCCTACGCCGCAGTGAGGGACGGGAGGCTCGTCGTCAGCGGGCTCCTCGATCACTCGCGCGACGTGGCGTCGATCCTGACCGGGGTCGAGATCCTGAGGAGGAGGCTCCTGGTGCTCGGCGAGAGGGCCAGGGACTTCTACGGATGGAGGGACGAGGACGTCCTCGGGCTCGCGAGGGCGGCAGCGCTCCTCCACGACCTCGGGAAGGCGTCACAACGCTATAGGCAGAGGGCCCTCGAGGGGCTCAAGAGGTGCCGGGGCCCGCAGCACTCGATCTCGTTCCCTCACCACGAGCTCGTCCCTGCGGCCCTCCTGCTCGCGTACGCCTCCAACGTGGACGAGCGGCTGCGGAGGGCGATCGACATAGTGGCAGAGGCCGTGGCCAGGCACCACGCCGCCATGATCGGGAGGGGGCAACAATCCCGCGGACACAGGATCCCGACAAATGAGTTGGTCGAGATCGCGAGGGGCATCCCCCGGGGCTTCGTGGAGGAGCTGAAGGACGAGTGCGAGGGCCACGGGCTCTGCCTCGATATTCTCGAGGCTACGGGGAAGGCGCTCGAGGAGGGTGGGGACTTAGTTTCCGTGGCCGACGGGCTCGCGAACGGG
>JBEULI010000022.1:0-19777 GCA_041287395.1 Desulfurococcaceae archaeon | reverse complement strand
ATCCCGAATAGCGCTCCGAGGCCCTCGGCGAGCTGCTCCTCGCTGACCCCCTCCTTCTCCTCGGCCTCCTCCTTCTTCTCCTCCTTGGCGCCGGCAGGCTGCTGGGCCGGGGCTGCCTGGGCCTGGGCAACTGGGGCTGCCTTCACGTCAACTATGCCAGGCACCTTATCGGCGAGCGCCACCGCTAGGGCGTTCGCCTTTGCCTGCGCGACCCTCAACAACAGTTCTATCGTGTCAGGCGCCACTAGGCACGTCTCTACCGCTAACGCCCTCGCGTGCAGCGACGCCTTCAATAGCGCCAGCTCTATCAACTCCTTCTCGGGCCACGCGATTTCAGAGCCTAACTTCATGGCATCCAATGCTGCCTGTTTCAACAAGTCGACGTAATGATCCACATTTATCTTCAGCGACTCTCCTGGGATTACGATGCCATCCTCGTATGCCAGCCTCACCTTTAGTTTTGCCTCCTTGAGCGGCAACCCCAATTTCTGTAGGATGCTGGCGAGGTCCTCGCTAACCACGTCGCCAGGCTTAGCCACCACCGTGTCCTTGGCAACGTGGATGGCGTTGCCCACGACCTTGGTCTGAACCTTCAACCTCCCAAAGACGCTAAGTATTGGGCCCGGCTGGAGACCCGTGTTCCCCTCGGGTATCACTATTTCCGTCTCGGCCACGTCTCCTGGCTTGTAATAAGTCAATGACTTGTGCTTCTCGAGCTCCTGGGCGAGCTCGAAGGCGTTGAGGTTCGTGAAGATGAGCAGCTTCTGGCCCGTCAACTCGCCCTCGAACTTCCCGTGATCTATGCCGACCTCCTCCATGGCAAGCTTAACCAGCGATAACTTCGCTACCCTTAGCACCGCCTTGCCGTCGAGTTTCTTCCTCAACTTCTGTATCTGGTTCGTCGGAAAGCCCGTTATGTCGGCTATGGCAAACGTCCTGTACTCCTTGAAGAGCCTTGCGAGCTCCCTGACCTCCTCAACTTTCCACTGTTGTATTTTTCGGGGCGCCTTGACCAACAAGCGTTACACCTCCACTGGAACCCCCATGGTAGTCTTAAACATTATCCTATCGACGTTGTTCATGCCCTCGGGCAACTTGGCCACTAGGGTATTAAGCACGCTTGCGGCGTTCTCTGCGAGGTCTTCGACCGACATCCCCTCTGTGCCTATGGGCACGCTCACGTGGAGCTGTTCCTTGGCTCTAACGACGACGGCGTTCTTGTACCTGGCAATCATGCCGGCCACATCTGCCGTGGGCGCTAACGGCACGGGCGCCTTACCCCTCGGGCCCAGGGCCGGTCCTAGAGCCCTGCCAAATGTCGACATCAGATCCGTTCTCACTAGGATCCAGTCGCACTCCTCGGCTATTCTCCTGGCCGCCTTCTTGCTGAGCCCTTGCAACTCCTCGGGCGTAATGACTCGCTTCGCTCCCGCGCTCTTGCCCTTCTCCGCCATGTCGCCGCTGGCCACGACACACACGTCCAAGTCCTTACCCCTCCCCCTTGGCAGGAAGACCACTTCGCGGATGCGACCCGCCTGGCTCTTGGGGTCGACGCCCTTGAGCACTACGATCATTTCAACTGTCTGTCTGAACCTCCTATTGCCCCTGTGATCCAGGGCCCTCTGGATGGCCCCGAACAACTTCTCGCGCGGCGGCAAGCTCACGTGCCCTCACCTGCCCTCTTCCACTCTTCCTCGTAACTTTTGAGTAGCTCGTCATATACTCCCTGGTCTACCAACCTCTGTACTTCCTTGGGATCCTTACCATCGACTGTTATACCCAGGGATCTCGCGCTTCCCAGGATGGTTTTAACGGCCGATTTCAGCGCCTTTGCCGTAAGCTGTTCCCTTTTCATTATGGCCACCTTGATTATCTCCTCCATCGAAACATTGCCTATCCTCTCATGTGCCGGGTTCCCAGTAGTCTTAGAGGCCCCTGCCGCCCTCAAAAGCAGCGCCGTGGTGGTCGGCACACCAACCCTCACCTTAAACTCCCTTGTAGTGGTGTCTATGATCACCTCCACTGGAACGGTCAGGCCCTCGAACTCCTTCGTCGCCTCGTTTATTGCCTTCACGACCTCGTTGACGTTCAGCTTGTATGGCGAGAGGGCTGGTCCGATCGGCGGGCCCGGCGTCGCCTTTCCGCCCTCTATGACAAACCTCAGCGTCTTCGTGCCCACTTGCCTCACCTCTTGGCAGGCCTCACGTAGTCGCTCGGTATTGTTATCGGCACCGTGAACGCCGCCTCAAGTATGTTAACGGTCACCATGTTCTTCCCCCTGTCCACCTCTATGATCTGCGCCCTCATCCCCCTGAACGGGCCGCGGACTATCTCAACCACATCCCCGATTTTAAGCGACTCTATAACTGGGGTGAGCTTTATCATGTGCATTAGTTCCTCGTTGCTGACATTTATGACTGAGCCCCCCTTCACATACCTCACCTCGCTGATGGCCCTGTACACGGCATCGCTGCTGCTCGCTTCGAAAAACACGTAGCCCTTAACTCCCGGAGGTATTATGATCGCGTATACGCCTGTTGCCTCCCCCCTTTCAATTGCCTCCCTGATTCTCCTTTCGATTATCAGTGCTACATCCAGTTCGCGCCCAGCCGTAGTTCTCACCGCGTAAAACTTCCTTTGTGCTGACATCGTGATCAGCTCAAGACCTGTGGAAATAGGAAAGCGTAAAATATCACCCTAATGAGGAATGTTATGACACCCACTATCGCCAAGCCCACGAGGATTAGTCTGAGAGAGTTCATGTAATCCTTCACGCTAGGCTTGCTGGTGAGCATTAATATCTTTTTCCAGGACTCGATCAGCTCTCCTATGTCCAAGCCTCATGCCCTCTCTGGTCTCAAGATCTTCGAAACGAACTCATTAACGTCAAAAGGTTTTAAGTCTTCATAGCCTTGTCCAACGCCAACGAAGGCCACGGGCTTCCTGATAGCGTACGCCACGCTGAGGGGCACGCCGCCCCCCTCATAGGCATCGACCTTAGTCACAACTACGGCATCCACGCCAACACGTTCCTCGAAGAATTTCGCTTGAACCACCGCGTCGTTCCCCGTGAGCGCGTCAACGACTAACAACTTGAGATCTGGGTTGCTGACCCTTACTATCTTTTTTAATTCATTTATGAGATCTTCGTCCGTATGCATGCGCCCTGCCGTATCGACTAACAGAATGTCGTAGCCCCTGTTTCGCGCGTATTCTATCGCGTCGTAGACAATTGACGCAGGCGACACGCCGTACCTCCCCACGAATATTGGAATGCCCGCCCTCTCGGCATGTATCTTGAGCTGTTCCTGTGCCCCGGCCCTGAACGTGTCAGCTGCCACCATTAGCGCCCTGAGCCCATGCTTAGATGAAAATACCGCGAGCTTGGCTATGGTCGTGGTCTTGCCTACGCCGTTTACTCCGAAGAACAGGACCACAAGCGGCCTCTTCCTTGGCTTCTCCGTGAATGCCTTAATTATTGGCGTGGGGTCCGGGAAGTACGACCTTATCATGTCCTCAAGACTTCTCAGGAGACTTGCGCCGTCCCTCACTACGCCCTCCTTCGTCAGCCCCCTTAATTTCTCGGACATTTCTTCCACGACGTCGAAAGCGACATCACATGACAATAGGTTCATTTTGAACTCGTCTATTAGTTCGTCCACGTTGCCGCCGAGGGATAATGCCCTCCTGAAGCCCTCGAGAAACCTCGAAAACGTGTTACGCAGTTTTTCGAACAATTATAACCACTCTTTTTAACTGGACGCCATCTGTTATTCGCGTTCTCCCACTAGCCCCCTCTCTCGGCTGCTTCCCTTATCTTGCTGTAGACTTGAACAAGCAGGTTCTGTAAAGCGTTATATTCGTTTAGCGCCTGGGAGTAATCCCTCTGCAACTTCTCTAATACCCTCCGCGTGGCTTCGAGCCTCTTTGTGAGTATTTCCACTGCCTTTTCCTTCGTGGTCTTCACGTAGTAGCTCAAGCCCACGTTGACTATTATGTTTCCTTCCCACAGGGGGTCGACCTTTATCGGAATAAACGCCGAGTTCAATCTATTTAGGACCGCGAATCCTTCGCGGCCATTCGGTGGCAAGCTATTCAGGGTCTCTATAGCTATTTGTAGCTCCCCGTAATTTTGGGAAAGGGCGTCTATCTGCCCCTGGAGGGCCGCTATGTACGTGCGTAGTTCCTCTGCTCGAATCAGCAGATCCTCCAGCGAAATGGTCCTTGGCGGCCTGGACTGTTCCTCGCCAGCGCTCATGGCAGGATCAGCCTTTCAGCTTGTGAAAGATCCCTAACGAACTTCTCAGTGCACTCCTCCGGCGTTATTTCCTCAACCGACTCGATCTTCACGTGGCGCCTCTTTACCTTGTGGTTACTCCCCAGGATCGAGTAGACCTTTTCCAGCGCCTCCCTCTCGTTGAGAGCTCTGACCTCCTTGACGAATTTTTGCCAGCTCGGGTTTCTATCATGACCTATGAGCATTACGCCCTTCACCCTATATATGCGCGGCCTAACGTCGCTCATTCCCCACCGCCCTCAAGCCCTTTCTTCACCCTGAGGATTTCAGGGCCGGTGGTGGCCCCTCCCACGAGCGCGCCAGAGTTGTTAGCAACAAGCCCGCTCCTTATAAATGGCACCCCTGCATTCACCGTTGCCCTGCCCAGCCTCACCTTCAAAATGCCCTCGAGCTCCTTAAGCTCGTCGTCGCTAACGCGCGGATACACCACGCCGCCGGTGTCGTTTACTACGATGAGGCTGCCGGGTATGCTCAGGCCAGCCACAGCAGTCCTGACGAGCTCGACCCCGAGTACTTCCTGCAGAATTTCCACATCCTTCTTGGGGACCTCGGGGCTCACGATGCCTGCCTTGTTATTAACGGCCACGGCATTGCCAAGCGCCGTTATCGGCGAGTGCACCACGACGACCCTCAGGTCCAGTTCCTTAAAGACTTTCTCAAGCTCCTCGAGCTCCTCCCTGTACACGATGTAGGGAAGCGCTATCCCATTGTCGTTGCCAACGACGAAAACCCCGTTGAGGTTCGTGCCCGAAATCTTCGCTTCCACGACTTCCGCCTTCAAAATCTCCTGAACTAGGTCCCTGTCGTCCTTGGGAATCGAAGGGGGGACTAGGCATACCTTGTTATTAGCAAAAATGTATGCGCCCACGTTAGAATTGCCGAAGACGCTAAACCGTGCTATTTCCATGACCTACTACCAGGGCTCTCAGGCTTTTCTGGCAAGCATGACTATCGCAGTTTTGCTCCCTGGATCTACCTTGACCTTGACGACGACCCTCCTCGGCGGCTTGAGGCGTCCCCTCGACCACACGTATTCGTTCACTTCGGGGTCTATCACCACTTTCTCCGCATCCTTGTAGTGCCTCATCACGTACCTCTCGATCAGCCTGATCGCCCTATCAGCCCTGTTAGCACGCCGGCCAAAGAACACCCTCCTGAGCGGTATCACGTGTAAGTCCTTGTCCGCCGCACTCATTCCTCCCATCCCCCTAGGCCTTTAACTTGGTCCTCCTCCAGTGCCTCAGCCTGAACGTCCTCCTAACTCTTCCCCGGGTCTTAGCGGTGACCCACAGGGGCACCGGCCTATTCGACTTGTTAGCTGCCGCAAGGCGTAACTTCCTTGCGAGTGGTTTGAAGCGCGCCATCCTCCATCACTTTCTTCTTATCTGTATTCTTGTGTCCCTGTGCGTCTGGTCATATAACTCCTCGAGGAGCCTTTTTAAGAACTCATCGGTTATGGGCAGCCTCACTCGGCCGCTCCTGGCAAGCGCCACCAGTTGCTCCTCGAGGGCGTTGGCGAGCTCCGGCCTCACGAGCCTTATGTTAGCTAGCCTCTCCCTGGCCTCGGGCGTGAGTATCTGCCTGAGCACCGCGTCCATCTGAGCCCTCCTGGCACGTTCCTCCTCCACGCGTTTCTGCATCTCCGCAAGCTTTCGCTGCTTTATCGCCTCGAGCTCCTCGTCGTAGCCCTCTGCCACGGCTCGCACGCCTCGGCCTCACATACGTAGAAGTCTGCGCCCTTTATTTTTATTATAGAGTTCGTGAGAGGTAGTCCCGAGGATTCCCCAAATATTAAAAATGAAAATTAAGATCGTTAAAATGCGTAATGTTTCCTAAGCCAGAATTCGCGTCTCCTTTCGGGGCTCCAATTCTTGAGCGGCCTATAATAACCTATTATTCTGCTCCAGATCTCTACTTCCTCCGAGCCGCACTTTGGACACGCGCGGTGGAGCCCCGTGAACGTCCTGCCGCACTTGGTACAATGAGTCAGGGCCGGCGTGAAGCTCCAGTACACTATGTCGGTGTCGATCAGCCTCTTGGCGAGCTTGGAGAGGGCCTCGGGATCTGGCTCCTCGGCCAGGAATATGTGCATCATGACGCCGCCAGTGAAGTACTTCTGAACCTTGCTCTCGAGCTCGATCCTCTCCCCTAGCTCCACGTCGGCGTAATATGGCACTACGCTGGTGCTGTACAGCGGCTCCTCGGGCAGGTACTCAGCCAACTCGTGATAGACTTTCAAGTCCGCCATGGCTAGCTTCGGTGCCGCGCTCTCGCCAGGGACTTCCTCAACGTTCCACGGGACACCTTCCTCAGCCATCCACCTCCTGGCCCTTTCCACAGCAAACTCGACCATCCTTGCCATCAGGTCAGCGGCTGCGAGCCTCTCCCTCCTGGATCCCTCGAGCCACAGCTTGGGTTCCTGCATTAAGATCGAGGCTGCCTCTGGGAGGCCGATTATCCCTATGGTGTTGAAGTGCGAGCTCGGGAACTCTGAGAGGTACTGGGATATCATCCAGTAGAATCCGGGGTACTCCTCGAGTATCTTGACGTACCTGTTCCTGAACCAGTCGACAGCCCTCTTGACCAGCGCCAGCCTCTCGTCGTATAGCTCCCAGAACTTGTCGTCATCGCCTTTAGCCTCAAGAGCTATCCTCGGCAAGTTCACGTCAACGACGTTGACGCTGCCCGTCACGTCGGGCAGCGCCCAGAGGCCGCCGAACCTCTGCTTCTCTAGCTTGCGCATGTACTCCTCGGATGCCTCCTCCACGTCCCTCTTAAGAGCCCCCAGCGAGAACTTCGAACCCCCGTTGTACGCTATGATCAACTCCCTCTTGTCTATGTTTATGCGACAACACATGGCAAAGGAGGCGTCCGGATCCACGACCCTGGTGTTAAGCCAGTAAAAGCTCCCGCGCTTTGCCGCTGCCCTGAAGACCAGCTCGTGGATCTCGGGATCCTCCCAAAGCCATTTGGCCGTTACCATGAGCGTTGGTATGGGGAACGTGAACGGTTGGCCCTCTGCGTCCCCCTCCAACAGGTTCTCGACGAGGGCCTTCAGGAAGATCTTGGCCTCCTTCTCGTACTCGCCAACGGGTCCCACGTCCTCGCCCGCGTATACTGCGTGATCCCCTTCCAACATCTTCCTCGGAGCGTCCATGGTGACCGTGAAATTCGTGAAGGGCGTCTGCATGCCGACCCTGGTCGGGTAGTTGAGGTTAAAGAGGAGCCTCTGAATGTGCTGCTTGACAGATCTGTAGTCGATTCCGTCCCTCCTTATGAACGGGCCCGCGTACCATTCGACGCTCGAAAATGCCTGGGCGCCGGTGAAGTAATGTTGCAACGTTATCAAGTAGTTTGCCACATGATCGGCGAACGTGTCGAAGTGCCTCGCAGGCCTGGAAACCACTGTTGGAGTCTTCAGGCCGGTCCTCAGCAACCTGGAAATGCTGTGCCCCGTGCAGTAAGGTATGTAGAGGCTCAACGGGAGCTTGTGGACGTATATTTCTCCCTCTATGTGCGCCTTCAGCACGTCGCCTGGCAATAGCCCCAGCAGCTCATCTTTCATGTACTTCTCGAGCAGGAAGCTGAAGAAGCTCGAGGGGCCGAGGTACTTGTTCGCGTTCTCATTAACGTCTAAGCTGTTCCACTCCGCATATTTGGGCAGAGGGTCCTGTTGAAGGCTGTCACGCACGCCAAGCAGTCCAGCCTTCATGTAATACCACGCAACCAATTTTCTTCTCAGTTTTCAGTCAACGTTAACTTCACGAACCTTTTTAAACTATTAGATAAGTGAGTTATAAGTGCACAATAATTAATACCACGAAATTACCCACGTGATCCCACGTTATCTGGTATTACTTAGGATCGAGTGACGATCATGTAATTCCGAGCAACTCCTCGGCGCTAAATATTATTTTAGAAGCTATGACCCACGCAGGAAGCGGTGAGCCCTCGTACAACGAGTACTTTCGCTCGGCTGCGCCGAGCGTCTCCTCGTCAAAGTCGCCGTGTGGAAATGCCCCTATGCAGATGGCCAAGTTCTCGTCCATCGCCAACTTAACGACGTCCGTGGCCTTTGCCCTCTCCCCCCGCTCCCATAACAATAACAGGCCATTAGTGCCAATCCTCTGAGCCACGTCGCCAACGCCAACCCCGCGTTCCACCCACAGGAGTGGCTTGCTCGACGTCGGAGGGACCCTTCCCACCTTCAACAGCTGTTCCATCAGTCCCACAAACCTGTTGTAGTTTTTCGGCAACCTAGTCGTGGGGTTTATGTGTATAAGCTCATTGTTTATTGTGTGAACGAAAATCTCCAACATGTTTTTTCTGTTGATATAGCTTTCCATTATCAATAACAACGTTATATGTACTATGTCAGGCCTTCCCCTCTTGTGCCTCTTGGGAAGATCCTCCATGGCGCGCCGGTGCAACGACACGTCCAGCAAAATCTCCGAAGGCTTCTTCCGCCTCCTCTTCGCCCATTTGACTATTGCTGGATGTCCCCGAATGGTTTCGGGCACCAGCTCTATCGGGGCCTCGAGGAGGACTATTTTCAAAGCTCCTCGGGACAAGGCGAGCCCTGGAAGGGTGTGTCGTATAATAGGTCTCTAAAAACTTAGTTGTTGGGCGCGTGGCTCCGCGGGGCTGACCAAAGGGCGCGGTGGCTAACGTGAAGCGCGCTGGCCTGCTGAGGGAAATCGCCCTGGAAAGAATATCCAGGCTCTTCGAACTAGCGATCCGCGCTACCAGGGACGGGGACTACGAGCGCGCCAGAAGATACGTCGACGAGATCTTCGAGATAGCTAACAAAACTAAAGTGAGGCTTCCGCGAAAAGTGAAAAGGCATATATGCCGGGGTTGTCATCTTCCGTTGTTGCCTGGGCTCACGGCCAGGTACCGTATCTCGAGCGAGGGTCGGGGTTCTAGGCTGGTGGTGACATGCCTCGTGTGCGGTTGGAAAAGGAGATACGCGATAAAATCAAGGAAAGGCTGAGGGGCAAGGTCGACGTCCAGCTTGGCAAGGGAGGGCTAACCGAGGGATTCATTAACGAAGTCAAATCGAGGTTGGAAAAACATAGGGTAGTCAAAGTTAAGATCCTAAAATCCTTCCTGAGGGCCAGCGGGCTGGGCGTAGACGACGTGGCCAACAAAGTGGCCGAAATCCTCCAGGCCAGGGTAGTAGACGTCCGTGGACATACTTTTGTCCTGGTCAAGGGCCGTCAACGTTTATAAGCGAGCGACATCCATGCCTACAGAGCACAGAGCCGGGAGCTAAGTGATGTATCCATGGTAACGGCGCTAGAGGTTCCAGCCGACGCGTTGATCAGGAGGTTAGCTGAGTACCTAGAGGACAACGTCCCAGAAGTGAAGCCGCCGAGCTGGGCGCCATACGTGAAGACCGGCTGTTTCAAGGAGCACCCGCCCGAAGACCCGAAGTGGTGGTACACAAGGGCAGCGAGCATTCTGAGAACCTTGTACAAGGGCAACGAGCCGGTGGGCATAGAGACCCTTAGAACCGTGTACGGGGGCAGGAAGAGGCGCGGCGTGCGGCCTCCCCATAGCGAGAAGGCCAGCGGCTCGATCATAAGGAAGATCTTGCAACAGCTAGAGGATGCCGGGCTCGTAAAAAAGGTAAAGGGAGGAAGGGTTCTAAGCCCCCAGGGCAGGGCTTTGATGGATAGGCTCTCCTACGAGATTCTTCGTGAGCTCGCGCGAAAGGAGCCAGAACTAGCAAAGTACTTGGGCAGGACCTCCTGAGGGCTCCATTCACTCGGGGGCCTTCCTCACGTGGACTTTGAGCCCTAGGACGTCCTCCAGAACCTTGGCGACTTCAAATAACCTGTCATTAGTTGGATTACAGTACTGCTCACACCACTCTAAGTCCCTCGGCTCCGTGAACGGCTTGCTCAGGAGGGGTTGCACGATCACCACGGTCCTCTCAATGGGCAACAGCTCGGCCACTTCCTCTGCAGCCTCCCTGTACGTCTCGAGGGAGACGCCCTTGGCCACCGGCACTCTCAGCTCTAGCGCCACCCCGTTCTTCGAGACCACGTCTAAGCTCCTCTTGAAGAGCTCCCACAAGATCGTGGTTGCCTTGGGATCGTGGCCGTACATCACGCGAGGCGGCACCTTCAGGTCGGTTGCGACGTGGTCCAGTAGCCCCTGTTCCAGGAATTTCACCAACGGCCCGTAAAGCGTCATGTTGGTGTTCAGGGATATCTTAAGCTCCGGCATCCTCCTCCTAATGAGTGCCAAAAGCTTGGCGAGCTCCGCGTGCTGGACCAGCGGCTCCCCGCCCGTCACGTGAAAGTACTCGACGAGTGCCCTGCTGGCCTCGAGGGATTCGAGCATTCTGTCCAGATCCATGCGCGAGCAGGTCTCGGCTCTCCACGTCGCTAACCTCCAGTTGTGGCAGAACGGGCAACGCAGGTTACAGCCACATAGCCACAGAGTGAACGAAGGTGCGCCGTAGACGTCCACGAGGCTTATGCTCTTCCATCCAGGACCATACAGGGTTATGTCCATGGCCTTCGAATCCCGTACATCAATGCACTAACATTTCATCCCCTTAAATGGCCTCAGGCACACGAGCCCTCCTCATCAAGGCTCGGTGAAGTGGCGAATCATCATCGTTACCTTGTTATCGGCTACCCGCTTAATAAAAGCGCGTGGAGTCATGCTTTCCGGCTCACGTGGCCCGCGCTACGGCTAGTGAGTAGGAATAGGAAGAACGCTGCTACATTCGTTGCAGCAGAGAACAACGTTGCGTATTGGAACCCGAAGAACGAGATGATAGTTATGTATACGTAGCCGCCGACGGACCACGAGAGCCCGAACACGAGGCCAAACATTCCATAAGCCAGTGGACGGACTTCCGGGGCAACGCACGTGGCGATCGCCGCCCTTAGGAGGCTCTCCTCGGCACATGCGAGGGTCCCCCACGTGATTGCTGCCACCAGGATCTGCCACCCATGCCCATAGAACGTTGTCACGGCGTTGATCACCGAGATTATGGGCAGCAGGGGCAGCACCCCATAGCCCCACAGGTCAAACGCCGCCCCGAGCGGCACTGCCATCAAGGCGTCAATGGCCATGGCAATCATGTAGTACATGGCTGCGGCGTCCACGTCGATCACGCCCCGCAATGACATGTAATACGTTGCGATCGTCCAATGCAACAGCCCGAGCGCGAGGAAGGCGTTGGACGCCAGGTAGAGCTGGAACTGTCGCCCGAGAGATCTGAAGCCCGCCATGAAGCCCATGGATCTCTTGGGCCCCAGGGTCTTTATGTGGGGGTAGAGCGCTGCAGCCAAGGAGGCCAGGGCTATCGATATTGCGCCTGGGATGAACAGCATCTTAAGAGCTTCCCTCGCTCCCATCACAGGAAGAGCTGCCAGTAAGACCGCCGGGCCTGCCATAGCTCCTACTTGGTCCAGTAGCTCGTGCAGTCCGAACGCCTTGCCAGTCCCAACATCCCTACCTACATCGGCTATCACCACGTCCCTAGCAGGCGCCCTAAGCCCCTTCGCCACTCTATCGACTATGTAGAGTGCCGTAGCCACCTGCCAGGAGCCCGCGAAGGCCAGGGCTGGAATGCTTATAGCGGTGATCGAGTAGCCGGATATCACTAGCCCCCAAAGGAGGAGCGAGGACCCGAGGCTCCACACTGCATAGCCAGATGCGAAGCGCAGGAGCAGTCCCAGGAACTCTCCGAAGCCCACGAGCGCTGACGCAAGCGCGGGAGCCCCCAGGGACTCGAGAAACGCTCCGCTAATGGATCTGCCGCCCTCATAAACTGCGTCAGCAAATAATGAAACCGTCCCAAGCAGCAGGAACACGAGAAGCGTCCTTTTCATGTGTTGCTACCGCTTCCTACCTAGCTAAAGAGACGACGCAAGCGAATATTTAAAAAGAACGCGTGAACGCTGGGACCATTTACGTCTCAATGAGGTTTCGCCTGAAGGCTCAGCTACGACCGCAACATTCACGGCTCATCAAAGCCCGCCGAAATCATCATCGCCAGCCAAGACGTTAATTAGTACTTCACCGCCTTCAATGTTGTTTAAGACGGAATTAAAAACTCGCTACCTGCCATTAGAACAGCTTGTACAGAAAAGCCTGCCTAAATAGCTAAAAACTATCAGGGCGTGCTGATGTTTAAAAAGGCGACTTTCGTAGATCTCATTGGATTCGTTACATGCATACTGGGAGAGTCCCTTCCCGGGGGGAACGCAATTTAATTCCTATATATGGGGGTTCCGAGCACGTGCTTGGAATTCGACTGCTGTTGGGCCAATTCACGTTTGCGAGGGCATGTGCTGTCGAGGCATTTCACACGCTATGTGTGAACAAGTCGTCGCCCAGGTTATGGGCCCTTAAACTCACCTCCCAGCTTTGGCTAGGGGGCGAGGCAAAAAAAGCTCAATTGTGACGGCCTCATTACCCGCTACCAGCATAATCGCTTATATGCATGTTTCCGTCCCCGTACACTACCATCTTTCCGCTATAACCGTCAATGGAATATCCAGTACGTAGAATGCAATCTTCGAAGCCTGTACTATCACCCCAAACCATTTGAGCAGCATAATCAAGAGCGCTTTTAATGGAATAGTAGCGTCCCCTATAAATTGCGGCCCAGTAAAAATACAGAAGGAAATAAAAACCTGCTTTAGGCGCCCCTAGGCCGTCATAGGTTAGGAAGGGAGCCACCCCTTGAAATCCGATGAAAGCGCGGCCTCCATTATCAGGGTTGGCATACCCATCGCTACTTAGCGAAGTAGTATGTAGCCATGCGTAAGGCATTCCAAAGGGCGTGCCTGACAAGTGTGTTCCACCAATGGTGTCTCCCTGACGACAAGACCATAATAGCACAAACTTGACGTTCCCACATGTTGAATATGGAAATATGTTTTTATCATATATTTCTTCTCCACCATCATCCGTTATGAACCATTGCTGTTCGTAGTACGTCCACCCATGACCTATGTAAAACACTATTGAATACGTGTGACCGTTGCCATAAGCTGCTGAATATATATTGTCCCGAGTTGTTTGATTTCCATACCAATTATAAGCGTAGTATCCAGCCATAGCTGAGTATTTAGTTATCCAATACGCTATGTACCCAGATAACATACGCCAAATATAAATGGAGGGCTAGCCCGAGGACTTATTACGTATTGCTTATGATTGCACTTCTTTGCCTTCCCCTTTTGTCACCAGTATCCTTTGCGAAGTCCTCCATTGCGTTGGGTTCAAGGCATGATGTACCCGGTGATGAAATACTTGCAGTAGGGCTAGAAACGGCATGACTATTATAATTACAGCGACTGTAGTCGCTACAAGCTGCCATGGTGGACTTTCAGATAGGTCGTCTACGCGACTCCCAGCATTGATGTGGAGGCTATAGGGAGGGTTGCAGCCATAGCAATAGAGTCCTTGTGGGCCATGACGATAAACTTCGCCATTGTCCGCCGATATCCACACCGCATACGCAAAAACGTTTTCTTCATTCACTTTATCGAATGTTATCCATACCCTCCATTGGGGATATATCGTGAAGCCGTCGCCACGAACGCCACTCAGATCCCTTATGAATTCAAGTGTCGCGTTGACTGCAACTATTTTCTGTCCATGTAAACGGGCATATGCCTCAGCATATGGTAATGCCTTGCTTATCGCTTGTTCCCTTGTGATGTTGATAGTGGTTGCGACGCGGTACATCGAATGATCAGCAATGTATGTTGGCAACCCGTCCTTGGAAATGGCCATCACAAAGTAGCTGAACCTGTAGTCGTTTACCTTGCGAGCGAAATATATGTAAGTACTTCTCTCTATTACAAGCTCATTATGCTCGATGTCTAAGGCAAATCCCTCATCTTCGATATGTTGTTTCTTTTTTTCAATGGCTTTTAACAGCATTCCAATAAGTCTGTTGAAATCTTCTGATGCGCCAACGAGCTTTTTATAGGACGCGAGGCTTCTACTTGCTATTTTTAAATGGTCCCAAACGCTTAAATTGCTATCTCCGAACTTGCCACTTAACCAATATGCCCATATTTTGCCATCTAACAGTACTATAAGAGCTTCAAATCTATTTTTATTGGTGGTATCCTCAATCACGACTTTGATGTCGGTTTGATGGTGTGGCAAACCTGGAAGCCCCACAGTAGAAGCATCAAAGGAAACTACATGATAGTTCGTCATATCGAACCCAACAACGTCTTCTAGGAATTTTAACGATATAGCCTCCACATCAATGCTGGGAGTCGCGTAGACGACACAACTACTGAACATCAACGCGGCAAAAAGCCCCATTAGAAGCGTCAAAACGATTTTGCGTCTTTTCATTTCCCATGGCCCCAGTGATCGTTATGGGGCGGGAGGCCTTTTAAGCGGTCCCATAAACGTTACATGAAAAATCTATAAATAATCGGCAGACGTCCGCGTCTAACGTTTTTTAATGCCGATGACCAATACACCTCTCAACCGAGGGCTCCGGCCGTGGACAAGAGGCCAGGAGAAGCGGCATTCACCGTGCCCAAGCTCAAGCATGGCGAGGAACTCCTCAGTACCACCACGAGCGTCTGCCCCTCGTGTTGGAGGGTGCTCCCAGCCGTCATCGTCGAGCGCGACAACAAAGTGTACATAAGGAGAGTCTGTCCGGAGCATGGGGAAATCGAGGAGCTATACTACGGCGATGCCGAGTTCTACAAGCGCGTGATGAAGTGGCACATCGATGGCCGCGGGCCTAGGTACATTTACACGCCGTCCAAGAGCCTTTGCCCATTCGACTGCGGGCTATGTCCTCTGCATAAACAGCACTCGGCCCTCGTGAACCTCGTTGTCACCAATAGGTGCGACCTGAGCTGTTGGTACTGCTTCTTCTTCGCTGAGGCCTCTGGCTACGTGTACGAGCCCACCATAGAGCAGATAAGGCATATGATAAGGTCAATTAAGAAGCAGTCGGTTTCTGTGGCGGTTCAGATAACCGGCGGCGAGCCGTTGTTGAGGGACGATCTCGTCGACATAGTCAAGACCCTTAAGGAAGAGGGGGTCACCCACGTACAACTTAACACGAACGGAATACGCTTCTCAGAGCTCTTCTGGGAAGATCCGCAAAAGGCCGTCGACTTTGCTAGGGCCCTGAGGAGCGCTGGCGTTAACACCGTCTACCTCAGCTTCGATGGCGTGTCACCGGTAACTAACTGGAAGAACCACTGGGAGATCCCATACATATTCGAGACCTTTAGGAGGGCCAACATGACAAGCGTCGTGCTCGTCCCAACCGTCATAAGGGGGATAAACACGCATGAGCTCGGGGCCATAATAAAGTTCGCAGCCATGAACATGGACATCGTTAGATCGGTCAACTTCCAACCGGTTAGCATGACGGGGCAGATGAAGCGGTTCGAGAGGGAGAAATACAGGGTGACAATCCCTGACGTAGTCAAGCTGATCGAGGAACAAACGAATGGGGAGATCCCGAGGGAGGCTTGGTTCCCGGTCAACGTCAGCGCGGCGTTCTCGAGATTCATCGAGGGCTTTGGAGGCGAGTACAAGTTCGAGATGACAAACCACCCAATCTGCGGCGTCGGCACATACGTATACGTGGAGAGGCGGGGGAACGCGACGAAACTCGTGCCGGTGTCGCATTTCGTCGACGTGGAAGGGCTGATTGAGTACCTCAACGAGAAGTGGGAGGATCTGTTGTCCGGGTCGAGTAGGCTGCTCGCCGGCCTATCGCTCCTCTACAACATCAGGAAGTTCATTGACAGCAAGAAGGCGCCAGAGGGCTTTGACCTGTTCAGCCTATTGTTCAACGTGATCGTGAAGAGGAACTACAGCGCACTGGGAGAGCTCCATTACAAACTGTTGTTCATAGGACAAATGCACTTCATGGATCTATACAACTATGACATACAAAGAGTTCAACGTTGTAACATACATTACAGCATCCCAGACGGAAGGCTGATACCGTTCTGCGCATTCAACATATTCGAAGAATATTATAGAGAGAAGGCCTTCAGGACCTTCGGGGTTCCCATCGGCGAGTATTCCAGAAAATATGGGCTCTCCCAAGGCATGGCTGCCAAGAAATACATACGAAATAGGAAAGCCCTAGAGTCCACGGAGCTCTACAAAAAGACCTACGGATGGCTACACGCGGACAAGACCTAGCATGCCTGTAACATTAATTAGGTGCCATGGGAGGGCACAGTCTCAGGGATGACCGAGCAGAGACAAGCTGATGAATGATGTAGGTGGAGCGACTGGGACCCCCTTGCTCGGCCGTGGGGGCCCACGCTTATCGTTGTGCCGCGTTTTCCACGCACTTTCAAATCTGCCGTCGAGAACCGCGTGCCATGTCCTTCATCTTTTAACATAATAGTTGCGGGCCCGCCGGGATTTGAACCCGGGGCCTCCGGCTTAGAAGGCCGGCGCCCTGTCCTGGCTAGGCGACGGGCCCAGCCCTAGAGCTTGGGCTACCGGGGTTAAAACGTTCTCGAGGAACTCCGCGCACGACGATCAAACCCTTTTGAGCAGCTCCGCTAACGCCCTCTCGACGTCGTCGAGCCCTGAACCTGGGCCCAGCCTTAACACTACGTGATCTTCCTTTCCGCCTCCCCTAATCCCTTTCTCCCTCAGGCGATCGGCAAGCGCTCTTAGGTCTATCTGCCTCTTCCTGGCGAGCTCAGGCTTGATGGCGATCTCCACGACCTCGCCTTGTTTGATGAGGGCTACATACCCCCTTTTCAGCGCCAGCTCCTCGACTACTTTCCTTCTTAACGCCTCGTCGTTCACCGGCAACTCGATCGCCACGTACTTAATCCCCGAGATCTCTTTGGCCCTTTCCTCGGCCACAGCCACCAGCTCCTCCGACAACGCCCTCCTGTAGGCTGAGAGCAAGCCCTCGGATGACTTGAGCTCGCTCACGACTTTCGCCGCAGCCGACATCAGGTCTCCTCTAGCCCCCAGGACGTTGGCGACGTCATCTATAGCTTTCTCGAGCCTCGACGCGTAACTTGCGACCGCTGGCCCGGCAACAAATTCGAACCTCAGGACCCCGTCCTGTATTCGATCGATGCCTATGATCTTGAATCCTCCGACCTCCCTCGTGTTCCTCACGTGCGTTCCATAGCACGCTTCGGCGTCCACGCCGGGTATCTCAACTACTCTCACGCTAGACGAATAGACGGGCCCGCCCTCGTAAATCCGCGTGCCATAGACCTTCTCTGCCTCGAACCTGGTCATTTCCTTGGCCACGACGTCCACGCCCTCGTCTATGAGCTTATTGACCATGGCCTCGATCTTCTCGGCCTCATCCCTGCTCAGCGTCTTGTAGTGCGTTATGTCGAGCCTGCCCCTCTCAACTGTCTTCTCGGCCCCGGCCTGCTTCACGTGTGCTCCCAGCAACATCCTTGCGACTCCGAGAAGTAGGTGCGTCGCCGTGTGGTGCCTCATCAGGGCATAACGCCTACGCCAGTCCAGCTCCAGCACGGCCGCATCGCCCTGTGAGGCGATGACTGCGCCGTTGAGCACGTGTACCACTACGTCGCCGACCTTCAACACGTCATTCACTTCGTAGGTCCTGCCGTTGATCGTGATCAGGCCCCTATCGCTGTCCTGCCCTCCACTACGAGGATAGAATATCGTTGAATCCAGGATCACCATGTTGCCCATCACGCCGAGAACCCTAGCGACTGCCCTTCGGACGTAGGGGTCCTCGTGGAAGAGCGCCCTAGTAGGGGGATACCTTGACGCCCACTCGAACGCCTGCCTGTCTAGTTGCAGCTTCTCGGACTTCCCGAGCGATGGCGGCGAGGAGTGCCTAGCCGCTACCATGGAGTAGAAGTCCTCCGGGACCTCTACTTCTATGCCGCGCGACTTCGCCGCCTCGAGTACCGCGTCAGGCGGTATGCCGTGGCTATCGTAGAGGCCTATAACATCGTCAACGCTTAGCCTGTCCCTCCTTCTAAGGACCCTCTCAACTATCTCCACGCCCCTAGCCATGGAATCAACGTACTTGTTTGCCTCGACCCTCACGACGTCCTCGATGTAGCCCAGGCTCCTGTGTATTTTGCCAAACACGTAGTCGTCCTTCCAGTACTTCGCCTGCTCCTCGAGGAGGTCCAGCACTTTTTCCCCTACCTCGTTCAACTTAATGCCCAGCTTCGCGAGGATCCTCGCCAACCTCCTGAACACCAGCCTCGCCAGGTAGCCTTCACCGGAGTTCGAGGGAACTATGCCGTCAGCTAGCATCAAGCCAAGCGTTCGCGTGTGATCCAGGGCCGCGTACATGTATATCGAGCTTGTCAACTCGCGCTCGTACTCGCCATAGCCCAGCCCCCTCAACAACGCGACGAGCCCCGTCATCCCCTTGTACTCCTTATCGCTCAGCTCGTACACCATTTTCCTGAGGACGTCGTGAGGGGGCTCCTCGACGCCCAGGAGATCCTTGAACCTCTCCACGAGACTCCCGTAAATGGCGTGGAAGCCGGTGGGCGTCCTCTGCGTGAACCACGCGATCCTCTCCATGCCATAGCCGCAGTCCACAACCTTCAACGGATTTCTAACGAGCTTGCCATCCACATATTTGTACATCATGAAGACCAGCGTTGCCAGTTCCATGCCATCAACCAGCACCTCGGGGGCAGGCCCAGCATTGCCTCCCCCCTCCCACCAGGATTCCTTGAAGACCAGGTCCTCGGGCTCTATGCCTATCTCCTTGACGAAGAAGTCATACGTGTTGTCTATTACGCCCTCCACCCAGTAGACGAACTTCCTATCGCTGTTGAACGCGTGCATGCCTCCCATTTCGAAGCTCGTGAGGTGCCTGCCGAACGTTAGCCCAACGTCGTCTATGTCGGCCAACCTGACTGATGGCTGTACGATCACAAGGGGATTGTATGGAGGATCGACGAGCCCGTCCGTTACGTGTGGCTGGAACACTATTATGGAGGCTATGGTGAGGTATAGGTCGTCCCTCCACCTGGCTAGGACGGGATATGGTTCCAGGACTCCATGGCCCCTAGACCTCAGGAATTCAATGAATTTCTTGCGGACTTCTTGCACGCTTAGGGGGGCCACCCTCGGGTACTTCTTATACAGAAATTCGTATTTGCTACAGGGCCTATCGGGGCACTCCTCGCGCGGAATCAAGCTCCACATGTGGCCGCCACATCTCTTGCATGGGTAGCGCTCGAACCCGTACTTCCTGAGGTACTCCAACGATACGGCTTCCTCCAAAGCGTCCACCAGACTTAAACGCAGAAAATCCTTGGGAAACTATTTTTATTTTTAAAACAATGAACAGGGACGTCATTCCAGCTTGTAAGATTACATCCCGAATAGCGCTCCGAGGCCCTCGGCGAGCTGCTCCTCGCTGACCCCCTCCTTCTCCTCGGCCTCCTCCTTCTTCTCCTCCTTGGCGCCGGCAGGCTGCTGGGCCGGGGCTGCCTGGGCCTGGGCAACTGGGGC
>JBEULI010000021.1:0-159459 GCA_041287395.1 Desulfurococcaceae archaeon | reverse complement strand
CCTGGAAGGCGTAGCTCGCCCAGCTACGGGGCGCAGGAGCGCGAACAGCTCCTCGGCGTCAAAGATCTACTTGGGCAGGTGGTTAACTGGACTGGGGTGTTGTTAAGTGGCGATTAACTTGACCATCGTTGCCGAAGGCGCGGGAGCGCCAAGTCTAGGCGCCAAGTCCTGGGTGCATTCCTCCGAGCCAGCGCCATGTAAATGCGAAGCCGGAGCCTGCTCCTGTTCCTGGTCAATGAGAACGCGAGGCGGTTTCGATCTGCCGTGAAACGGCTGCCCAAGCCCCGCCCCCACGTGCCGCATGCAAAGTATTTAACCAGCTGGGCGCTTTGCTCCCTCGGTGCTCTCGCGTGGGCTCGCAGTCCCTGGCCCAGGAGGAGGCGGAAGCGCTTAGGAGGGGCGTCCTGGCGGTTGCTGAGCTGATGGCGGTCTCGGCCAAGACCGCGCCGAAGGCCAGGGGCGTGGACAACGTCGTCGTCAAGATCCTGTCGTCGAGGGAGGACCTCGAGAGGCTCGCCAGGAAGATGGAGGAGCTGGCGGACGAGTACGGCGAGTTCTTCAGGAGGGACGCGAGGAGCGTGAGGGACAGCGACGCGGTCGTGCTCGTGGGCTGCAAGATCGTAGAGATGGGGCTGAAGGGCGAAAAGAGGTTCGGGATGAGCGCGGACCTCGTCAACTGCCTGGTGAACCTGGGGATAGCCATAGGCTCGGCCGTCAAGACCGCCTCGCTCCTGAACGTCGACAACAGAGTCATGTACTCGGCCGGCATGGCAGCGCTCGAGGCGGGCATGATAGATGCGTTCGTCGCCTACGGCATACCGCTCTCGGCCAGGGCGAAGAACATATACTTCGACAGGAGGGCCTGATCCCAGGCTGGGCTCTACCCGCCGGGGGCCTCCCTGATCACAAGCACCTCGTCCCCCTCTCCTAGCCTGATCCCCGGGTCCTCCGCGAACCTCCCGTTGACCTGCACGAGGATGGCCTCGTCGCCATACTCCCTCCTGAGGAGCTCGAGGAGCTTCCCAAGGGTGGGCTCCGGGAGGTCGAGGCAGAGGCTGGAGCCCTCCGGCAAGATCCTAGCGCAGACGCGGCCCATTCTCGCCAGCCCGAAAAAATATAGGGTCCTCCCCCCTCATCTGCTTTGGGGCCCTCGGAGGGGGAGACGTTGAAGGTGACCGTGGTGCTGACGGGGAGGGCCAGCGACCTGGCCGGAGTCTTCAAGGTCGAGGTGGAGTTGCCGGAGGGGTCCACCCTCGACGACCTGATCAAGGCCGTCGCCGAGAAGACGAATCCAAAGCTCTACGCCAGGTACTCGCAGGGCCACTTCGTCTTCGTCACGTACGTCAACGACAGGCCCGTGCTCAGCCCCGGGCACGTGCTGAGCGATGGGGACAGGGTGGTCCTGGTAACCCCTGAGATGGGGGGCTGAGAGGCCGCGCCCTTATCGCCCCCTTATTATTTCCCTGCCGCATTTCACTGGGCGGGGAGGCCAATGGCAAGGAAGGTCCTGATGCTCGTGGGCCCCGAGTTCGAGGACATAGAGGCCCTCTACCCGTATTACAGGCTGATCGAGGAGGGGCTCGAGGTGGTGGTCGCCTCGCCGAGCGGGGGGAGGGTCGAAGGCAAGTGGGGCTATCCGATCGACACCGTTCCCATGGACTCGGTGAGGCCCGAGGAGTTCGACGCCCTCGTGCTGCCGGGCGGCAGGGGGCCCGAGCGGATAAGGGTCGCGGCTAGGGATCGCGCGGCGGCAATAGTGAGGCACTTCTTCGAGGCGCGCAAGCCGGTGGCGGCGATCTGCCACGGGCCCCAGCTGCTGATCACGGCCGGAGTGGTGAGGGGGAGGAGGCTGACCAGCTACCCGGGAATAGCCGACGACGTGCGCGCTGCTGGCGGCGAGTGGGTCGACGCGCCCTCGGTGGTTGACGGGAACCTGGTCACGGCCAGGATCCCGAGCGATATTCCCAAGTGGATGGCCGACTTCGTCGGGCTCCTCAGGTCCCGCTAGCGGGCCCGGCCCCCTCCGAGCACCTTTTCAGCGTCTCCTCGGAGGCCCTGACCTCTACTATTTCGAAGGAGGGCCTCAGCCCGTTATAGATCAGCAGCCTCCCCGCCAAAGTCTCCCCGACCCCCAGGAGCAGCTTCAGGACCTCGTTCGCCTCCACCAGGCCTATTATGCCAGGGGTGGTGGGAGCCACCTGGATCCTCCTGCCCTCGGCCGCCTGGGGCCTCCAGCCCATGATCGCCCTGAGGCAGGGGGTCTTGCCGGGGATGATCACCGTGGCCTGGCCGTAGAACCCCTCGACCCCTCCATGCACCAGCGGCTTCCCCCTCCTCCAGGCCAGCTCGTCCAGCCTCGCCCTGGCCGGCCAGTTGTCGAGGGCGTCGACGTAGATGTCGACCTCCAGCTCCTCGACCTCCCTCCCGAAGACGTCGGCCCTGATCGGGTAGATGTTGATCATCGGGTTGAGGGACTGGAGCCTGGCAGCGGCGGCGTAGGCCTTGGGCCTGCCGAGGTCCTCGACCCCGTAGAGCACCTGCCTCTGGAGGTCGCTGATCGAGACCACGTCCTTGTCGACCAGGTACAGGTTGCCGACGCCGGCCGCGGCCAGGTAGAGCGAGATCGCGGAGCCGAGGCCGCCCAGGCCGGCCACTAGGACCCTGGCCCTCTTCAGCCTGAGCTGCCCCTCCTCGCCGAATAGGCCGAGCTGCCTGTCGTACCTCTCCAGCTCGTCGCCCGTGAGCGAGCACACGATCAGCCACCCGACTTGACGATGTACACGGTTATCTCCTCGTCCTCGCCGACGGGCTCGTCCTCGGTCACCACCTCGCCCCCCTTGAGGATCAGCACCTCGCTGAGGGCGAGCCCCCCCCTCTTGACCAGGTCCCCCGCCCTCCCCCCCCCGCTGACCTCAACCACTCCCCTGCCCTTTATCACGAGCCTGGCCAACTCCCTCCCCGGGAGGCTCATAGAAGAAGGGGATTTTACCCTTGTGGAAGTCCCTTATGATCGCTCTTGCAGCCTCCTCGATGAGCGGCTCGCCCGTGGACCTGTAGAACCAGCCGCGGGACCTCGCCACTTCCTCGAGGATCGCGTAGGGGTCGGCGGACTTGACCCCGTAGGCGGACTCGAACGCCCAGGGGACCTTCTCCAGCACCATGCCTATGAGCTTCGCCGCGACGCCGGCGGGGTTTCGCAGCCTCTCGGGCGGCATCCCCCTGATGACCCTCATCAGCTCGTCCCCCTCTATGGGCAACATGCCGGGCGTGTCGATGAGGTACATGTCCTCGCCGACCCTGTAGAGCTGGGGCCTCCTCGTGTAGCCGTGGCTCCCGGGGATCGGGCTAGTTCCCGCTGACCGCCTGCCCTTGAGCGCGTTCACCAGGCTCGACTTGCCGGTCTTGGGGAACCCCACGATTGCTACCACGAAGGGCTTCCTCGGCGCGAGCTCCTCGAGCTTCCTCCTCAGCCTCGAGATCCCCGAGCGCCTGGTGGCCGAGGTGGGGACCGCCGCGTAGCCCCTCGAGGCCAGCCAGCTGATCCACTCGTCCACGAGGCGCGGGGGGATCAAGTCGCTCTTGTTGAGCGCCACCACGAGCTCCTTGCCCTCCTCGCCGACTATCCCCTCTAGCCTCCTGCTCAGCGTGTTGAGGGGGTCGCGCGCATCCACCACCTCGACGACCAGGTCAGCCTGGGAGACGAGCCTCCTCACGGCCCCCCAGGACGCGAGCCTGATGCCCCTCTCAGCCTTCCTAGCGCCACTCGTACCTCGCCACCTCCTCCGGGGCGAGCACGTCGAGCCAGTCGATCCTCGCGCCCCTCCTGTCCGGGCCCGTCATGGCCCTCACGATCTCCTCCACGACCTCCTCGACCCCCTTCCCGGTGGCGTCCACCTCCACGACCTTGTCCTCGCCGAAGGCCTCGAGGGCGTTGGCCGCGACGACGCCCAGGACCTCGGCCATGACGTTCTCCCTCACCTTCCTCTCCGGCCACCCCCTTCCCCTCAGCCTCCTCTCCAGCTCCCTTGGATCGAGCCTGAGGACTGCCACGAGCTCGACCATGTCGGGCGGCAGTATCTCGGGGTAGTGCGTCGCCACTACTGCCTTCCCCCCTGCCCCGGCAACGAACCTCGCCAGCCCCTCGACTAGCCTTTCCTCGTCCACGACGTAGCTCTGGGACTCCTCGTCGTACTCCAGCACGAGCCCCCTCTCCAGGGCGAACTCGCTGAGGTCGACGAACTCCGCCCCCAGCCTCCTCGCCAGCTCCCTGGCAACCGACGTCTTCCCCGTGCCCGGCGTGCCGGCCACCACCAGCACGGCGATCGCCAGAGCTTTTATTTCCAGCCACAATATCGCATTACGGGTGATATAGCGTTGCAGTACCCGGACGTGGTCGAGGAGGTCAGGAAGATCGTGTGGCCGAGGCCCCTGAGGCTGTTCACGGCGGGGCCCGTCGCCTGTTTCCCCGAGGTCCTCGAGGCCATGAAGTTCCAAATGTTCAGCCACAGGTCCAAGGAGTACCAGGAGGTCCACAGGGATGCCGCGCTGAGGCTCAAGAAGTTCCTCGAGGCGGAGAGGGCCACGGTCCTGCTGATACCGTCGAGCGGCACCGGCTTCATGGAGGCCAGCGTGAGGAACGCCATCTCGCCGGGCGGGAAGGTGCTCGTGACGATCATAGGCGAGTTCGGGCAGAGGTATAGGGAGGCCGTCGAGAGGAACGGCAGGATTCCGGTGGTCCTCGAGAAGCCGCTCGGCAAGGCAGTCAAGCCGGAGGAGCTCGACGACGCGCTCAAGAAGAACCCGGACGTCGAGGCCGTGACCATCACCTACAACGAGACCAGCACCGGCGTCCTCAACCCGCTCAGGGAGCTCGCAAAGGTGGCCAAGGAGAGGGGCAAGCTAGTCTTCGTAGACGCCGTGTCGGCGATGGGCGCCGCGGACATAAGGGTCGACGAGTGGGGCATAGACCTGGTCTTCGCGAGCAGCCAGAAGGCCTTTGGCCTGCCCCCCGGCCTGGCGATGGCCGCCGTGAGCGAGGAGGTCTTCGAGAGGGCCAAGAAGATCGAGAACAGGGGCCTCTACTTCGACCTCCTGGAAATTAGGGAGTTCCTCGAGAAGCAGTGGTCGACGCCGACCACGCCGCCCGTGTCAATCGTCATAGGGCTCGACGTGGTCCTCAGAATTATAGAGAGGATGGGCGGGAAGCAGGCGTGGCTCGACATGTACGCCAGGAGGGCCGAGAGGATAAGGAAGGGGGTGCTCGAGCTCGGCCTGGAGCTATTCGCCGAGCCGGGCTACTACAGCCCCACGATAACGGTGGTCTACAACCCGCCGGGAGTCAAGGGGCCGGTCATATACGAGGAGCTGAGGAAGAGGGGGATAGAGATCGCCAGGGGCTACGGCAAGGTCAGGGACGCGACCTTCAGGATAGGGCACATGGGCTACATAACCGACGAGGACATAGATGCCCTGTTCAGCGCCCTCAGGGAGGTCCTGGAGGGGCTGGGCTTCAGGGGTGGGCGCGTTGCCTAGGGTCCTGGTGGCCAGCAAGATCAGCGAGAAGGCCGTGGACCTGCTGAGGAGCAGGGGCTTCGAAGTCGACGTGGTAGTGGAGCCTCCCCCGGAGAGGCTGGCGCAGATCATCGGCGAGTACGACGCCATCATAGTGAGGGGGAAGCCGCTGATCACGAGGGAGGTTCTGAGGAACGCGAGGAGGCTGAAGCTGATAGTCAGGGCGGGGGTCGGGCTCGACAACATCGACGTGCAGGCTGCCAAGGAGATGGGGATCGAGGTTGCCAACACCCCGGCCGCCACCACGCAGAGCGTCGCTGAGCTTGCAGTGGGCCTGATGCTGGCAGCGCTGAGGAAGATAGCGCTGGTCGACAGGAGGATGAGGGAGGGGGAGTGGCCAAAGCACGAGGCCGTCGGCAGCGAGCTCCAGGGCAAGGTCGTCGGCATAGTGGGCTACGGGAGGATCGGGAGGGCCGTGGCCAGGATAGTCTCCAGGGGCTTCGGGGCCAGGGTCATCTTCACTGATTCGCACTGCAGGCCGGGAAGCGTCGACGAGGAGACCGGCGCGACCTGCGCGGACCTCGACGCGCTCCTCAGGGAGGCCGACATCGTGACGTTGCACGTGCCGCTCACCAACGAGACGAGGCACATGATCGATGAGCGGAGGCTGAGGATGATGAAGAGGACCGCGATCTTGATAAACACCTCGAGGGGGGCCGTTGTCGACACCGAGGCCCTCGTGAGGGCCCTCAGGGAGGGCTGGATAGCTGGCGCCGGCCTCGACGTCTACGAGGAGGAGCCGCTGCCCAAGGGACATCCCCTGACCCAGCTCGACAACGTGGTGCTGACCCCTCACGTGGGAGCCAACACGGGCGAGGCCCAGGACAGGGCAGGGATCGAGGCCGCCGAAATAGTGTCCAGGTTCTTCTCAGAAAAGGGCGGATGAGCCTAGTCGGAGTTTCGGGGCTCCGCGCCATGCCCGCAAGGCTTTTTTCCTTGGACGTTATAACACGGGCGCGGTGGTCATTTATTGTCGTCTCAGGCCGGCCAAGTAATTGTTAAGATACCGAAGCTCAACATCCCCACGAAGTATGTCGAGCCGATCCTCATAGACGTCGACAAGCTCGTGTCGCACGAGGAGATCGTCGAGGGAAGGCTGCGCGCTCTCGCGGACAAGATCTCCAGGGAGGGCGTCGTTGACATGCCGATAGTGGTCGCGCCGATACCCGGGACCGACAAGTACCTGATAGTCGACGGGCACCACAGGTGGGCCGCTCTGAAGGCCATGGGCTATAGGAAGATCCCCTGCATCGTCATAGACTACTTCGACGGGAAGGTGGGACTCAAGACCTGGCTGCCGGCGATCAAGGGGCCAATAGAGCCGTTCCTCGAGAACGCTATGAAGCATGGACTTCCCGTGGAGGCGTGCAGTGGAGGACGACCGTTGGATGAGCTCCTCGGCTCCAACGCCTTCGTCATACTGGGGAGGGACGGCAGGTCGTGGTGCGTGAGGGGGTCCATCGAGGAGCAGAAGGCGGTCTCCAAGATCCTGGGCGACCTCAACATGGAGGGGGCATTCGTGCTATACTACTACGGCGAGCTGGACGATGCAATGGCTGGGCTGAGGGGGGGCGAGGTCGATTACCTGTTCCTGAGGAAGGCTGTGACGAAGCAGGAGGTCATGGAGATGGCCAGGAGGGGCCAGGTCTACGCGCCCAAGACGACCAGGCACATACTGCCCTTCATTCCGGCGTTCACGAACACCCCCCTGGAGCTCCTGAAGTGACCTCACCGCCTTTCAATTAGAGTTTTCTCTTTCCTTTTCCTTCCTCTGTTGGCCTCCAGTGTTGTCCAGCGAGCTCGCCGAGGGCCTCGAGGAAGAGCTCCATGTCCTCCGGCCTGCCGATGGTCACCCTCATGTAGTTCGCATATTCCTCTAGGCCCCTGGCATGCTCGAGGCATAGCGTGAGGATCCCGCGCGCCCTCAGGCCCTCCCAAACGGGCCCACATCTCTCGCCGACGTCGATGAGGACGAAGTTCGTCCTGCTGGGGATGTTGCGAATTCCCATTTCCGCAAGCCTGCGGCCCACGAGCTCCCTTGTTGAGACGATCTCCGCTGCAAGCCTCCTGGCGTAGCCAACGTCGCTGAGGGCGCCCAGCGCCGCTGCCTGCGTCGTCACCGGCGTCTCGACCCCTATTCTCAGCGAGGCCAGCGCCTCCCTGGCCCTCCTGCCGGCTATCGCGTACCCGAACCTAGCGCCCGCGAGGCTGAAGGCCTTGGAGAGGCTCCTGAGGACGACCACGTTGTCGTGCTCGAGCGCCGCGTCCTTTGCCGTGAAGCCCGAGAACTCGTAGTAGGTCTCGTCGATGAAAACGTACTTCGCGACCCTCGCAAGCCTCGAGAAGTAGCCAGGATCGTCGACGAGGATGTTGCCGGTCGGGTTGTTCGGGTTGGCGATGTAGGCCACCCTGCCCTCGGCTGCCCTCAGGAACCCCTCGGGGTCCATCTCGAAGCCGCTCGAGAGGGCGTGCCTCACGTGAACCACGCCGAAGCCGTCGAAGAGGGGGTAGAGCACGTGGAAGGTCGGGTGCGGGGTGACGATCTCCAGGCCCCGAGCCCTGGCCATCGCCAGCATGAGCGTCAGCGCGTACGAGGACCCCGGGTAGAAGTCCAGGTATTCCCTGGGAGCCCCGGCGTACCCCTCGAGCCTTGCCAGGAGCTCCTCCTCGAGCCACTCCACCTCGTAGAAGTTCATGAGCTCGGCGTACTTGGCCACGTACTCGATCGCAAGCCTGGGGGGAGGGTAGGGGGACTCATTCATGTGGAGCCTGAGCAAGGCCGCCACGCCAGCGACGGCGAGACGTGAGCCGCCCCGGGATTATAATCGTTAGAGCCCTTGGACGCGAGTTACAGCCAGAACTCGAAGGCCTTCGCCGGTTTCGAATGCAACAAAGAGTCTATAAATCTGTTGCGTGCCCGCCGTGGCCAGGTGCAGGGCATGAACCTCCTGGGAATCAAGGTGCTGGGCATAGCCCTCGTGGCCGCGGCCCTGGCTGGCGGGCTCGGCTTCTACTTCGGAAAGCAGACGTCCAACGCCGTCCCACAGGGGCTGGTGCAGGCGTGCGGCGTCGGCTACGGACTCCTCGACAGGATCAAGAATAGGGGAACGCTCGTGGTCGGGACCAGCGCCGACTGGCCCCCATACGAGTACGTGGCCCCCGATGGCAGCTTCGCCGGGATAGACATGGCAATTGCGAAGAAGATCGCCGGCGCCCTCGGCGTCAAGCTCGAGATCAAGGACATGCAGTTCTCGGCCCTCTTCGAGGCCGTGCAACGGGGCGACGTCGACATAGCGATAGCCGACATAGCTATGAAGCCTTCGAGGCTCCAGGCGGTCGACTTCTCGATCCCATACCGCTGCGAGGACGGCAAGGCGATAATAATGAGGGCCTCCGACGCCCCCTCCTACAAGGGGATCGAGAGCCTCTACGGCAAGACCGTGGGAGTGCAGCTGGGGACGACCGAGCAGGACCTGGCGGAGAAGTACCTCGGCAACAACGCAACCATTGTGACGTACGACAGGGTCTACCCTGAGATGGTCATGGCCCTCAAGACCGGCAGGGTGGACGCGATAATCACCGCGCCAGATGTGGCCCAGCTGATCGTGCACAGGGAGGGCGACCTAGCCATAGTCGGCAAACTCCCCTTCTTCTCGTGCTCCGTCATAGTCATGCCCCACTGCGCATACGACCTAAACGCCGCCGTCTCCCAGGTCCTCTGGGACATGTTGCAGAGCGGCGAGATCAAGAACATCACCGCGTCCGAGATCGACAAGTGGCTGGCCCTGCAGGGAGGTTGACGTTGCTAGACCTGGCACTCCTGTACGGCAATTTGCTGGTCCGCGGCCTCCTGAACACCCTCGTGATAACCGCGCTCTCTTTTTCCCTGGGCCTTGCCATGTCCCTCACCCTGACCTTCGCGAGGTTCTTCGTGGGGGGCCACGCGAACGCCCTGGTCAAAGCGTATGTGGACTTCTTCAGGGGCACCCCCCTCCTCGTCCAGATCCTGTTCGTGTACTTCGGGCTCCCCAGCCTAGGGGTGAGGCTCGACGCCATCACCTCGGCCGTCCTGGCCATAGGACTCAACAGCGGGGCCTACCAGGCCGAGCTCCTCAGGACGGCGATCAAGGGCATACCCGAGGAGCAGCTCCTGGTGGCCAGGTCCCTCGGCCTGACCCGGCTGCAGACGTTCTCCCACGTGATTGCGCCCCAGGCGATCCTCAACGCCATGCCCGGGCTGGTCAACGAGCTGGTCACGTTGCTCAAGGAGAGCTCGCTGGCGTCGGTGATAGGGGTCATGGAGCTGACCAGGGTGGGCGAGTACATGACTGCGGCCACGTTCAAAGCCCTCGAGGCGCTCGGCCTGGTGGCCCTGATTTACTTGGCCGTCTCCTATGTGACATTCAAGGCTCTCGGGACGGCCGAGCGCAGGCTGGCGATACCCGGGTTCGAGAGGTGGGCGAGGTGAAGGTCGAGCCCCTGCTCAGGCTGGTCGAGCTCTCGGCCGGCTACGGCGGCGTCCCCGTGGTGAGGGGCGTGAGCCTAGACGTCGGAGCCAGAGAGAAGGTGGTGATCATGGGGCCCAACGGCTCGGGCAAGTCGACGCTACTGAAGGCCATCCCGAGGCTCATAGAGCCCCTCTCCGGCTCAATACTATTCAGGGGGATCGACGTAACGAGGCTACCGGAGCGCGAGCTGGCTGGGGTCAGGTCCAAGATGGGCTACCTGCCCCAGGGAAGCACGCTGTTCCCCCACATGAGGGCCGTCGACAACGTGGCCCTTCCCCTCAGGCTGGTGCTCAGGATGGGAAAGGAGGAGGCGAGGAGGAGGGCGATCGAGTACCTCGAGCTCCTCGGCGTTGCCGACGCTGCCCAGAAGTACCCGGCCCAGCTAAGCGGCGGGCAGAGGCAGAGGGTGGCGCTGGCCAGGGCCCTGGCAATGGAGCCTGACCTGCTCCTGCTTGACGAGCCCACCTCGAGCCTGGACCCCGAGTCCAGGGCCGACGTGCTCGAGATGCTGGAGGAGGTGGCCAAGCTCGGGAAGGCCATGGTGGTCGTGACGCACGAGACCGAGTTCGCGAGCAAGCTCGCGGACAAGGTGCTGGTGATCAAGGAGGGCAGACCCCATTACGTGGGCCCCTACTCCGAGGAGGCTCTGAGGGGGCTTGGGATCGCTAGGGGATGAGGCCCAGTGATCAGGGTCGCCGTGGCCAGGGTCGAGGGACAGGAGCTCTTCGGGGTTCACACGAACGCCATCGACGAGCTGAGGAAGTTCGCCGACGTGCACGTGATGAAGCTCGAGAGGCCGCACGACGAGGAGCACGTTGCGAGGGCCCTCAGGGGGTTCGACGCCGTGATAGCTGAGCCCATACTCCCGAGGTTCGGGAGGAGGTTCTTCGAGCTGAACGGCGATGTGCGCCTCATATACCTGAACGGCAGGGGCTACGACAACGTTGACGTGGAGGCTGCCGAGAAGAGGGGGGTGATCGTGGCCAGGGCGCCGTGCCACTGCGAGGCAGAGGCCGTGGCCGTCCACAGCGTCGCGCTGCTCCTGCTGCTTGCGAGGAAGGTGCTCGCGGCGAGCTCATTTGCGAGGAGCGGCAGGTGGGCGAGGGAGGGCTTTTACTCGTTGGGCGAGCTGCTCTCGCGCGATCTGAGGAGGATGACGATCGGCATCATTGGCTTCGGCTGCATAGGGTCGAGGACCGCCGAGATCCTCTCGAGGGGCTTCGGCATCAGGCGCCTGCTGGTCTACGACCCCTACGTGCCCAGGGGCGCCGTCGAGGACCGAGGGTTTACGTACGTGGAGGACCTCAACGTCCTGCTGGCCGAGTCAGATGCCATCTTGGTGCACGCCGAGCTCAATTGCACAACCTACCACATGCTCGACGGGCGGGCATTCGAGAGGATGAAGGATGGGGCGATCCTGGTGAATACCGCCAGGGGGGCAATAGTCGACACCAGGGCCCTCGTCAAGTACTTGGCCAGCGGAAAGGTGGGAGCGGCAGCCCTCGACGTCGTGGAGGGGGAGCCCATAGGCCCGGACCACCCGCTCCTCTCCCTCGACAACGTCGTCGTGACGCCGCACGTGGCCTTCGCGACGCGGGAGGCCGTGGAGTGCATGGACAGGGAGGCGGTCAGGGCCGTCGAGTGCTTCGCGACCGGCAACTGCGAGGTCGAGGAGAGGGTCCGCCCGAGGGCCCTGCGCTGCGGGCTGTCTTCTTTTTGATGTTCTGGGGAAATGTTATAAGCTTATAAATACCGTTTATGAGCTCGTCCAGGCGATGGGAGCAGCGCTCCAAGCCTGGACGGGCTCTCCGTAGATGGGAGCCCCATGCCGTTGGGCTCGACAGCCACCCATGAACCCACGCAGATCGCGCGCGAAGCGTGGGCGAGGCGGAAGTCCCTGGATACGAGAGAATGTCGATGAATGTCCAGGGACAAACGGAAACGCAAGGGGCGGGATAGCCGCGCTGAGGGCCAGCGCTTTTTAAGCCCCGAAGTGCCATTCGTTGCTGGTGCGTTATTCTTGGAACGCGAGAGCGTCGCCGAGCTCGTCCGTGAGCTGCTCCTGGGCGAGCCGTCGCTCCAGAAGTGCCTCGAGCTCGGCGTCGTCAACTACTCCAGGGTGGCCAACAAGCTGAGGCCTACGCTCTCCAAGCTCCTGGGCAGGGAGGTCTCCCTCGAAGCGATCAAGATGGCCCTAATAAGGTCCAGGTCTAGGGGAGAGCGGCCCCTGCTAAACAGGGACGTCCTGGGAGTCCTGGCGGGCTCGAGGATCGAGGTCAGGACCGGGATCACGATAATAATAGTGGGCGCCGGCTCCCTGGAGGCCGTGATGGAGCTAGTGACGAGGGCCTCCAGGAGGGCGAGGTACGTGGCAGTGATGCAGAGCGGCGCCGCTGCCACGATACTGCTCGACAACGAGGCCGCCGAGGAGCTGCTGGCGTCGTTGGATGACGAGGGCGTTATCGAGGTCCAGCGCGACTACGCCGCAATAGTCCTGGTGAGCCCGCCGAGCGTCATGTGGGTGCCCGGGGTCCTGGCCTACGTCGCTGGCGTGTTGGCCCAGAACGGGATCAACGTCGTTCACGTGGAATCGTGCTACACCGACACCGTAGTGGTGGTGTCGAAGGACGACGTGATGAGGGCCTTCAACGTCCTCGCGAGGCACGTAGAGCTCGCCAGGGCCCTCCTGGCCGAGGGAGAATCCCGCTCACAACATTGAATCGTCCTGGAGCCCTCCCTGGGAGCCTCCTGAGCTAGCCCCCAAAGAAGAGCTCGCCCGCCACAGGGAACGCCGTGGCACGTTGGACCCCGATAACTGGCGTCCTCGCGGGGCCTAGGATCGGCTCCACGCCACCACGCATCACGGAAGGAGTCCTTCCCGGGCAGCAGGGCGCGAGGGCCGAAGCGAGTGTGCTAGCCCGTCAGGCCCGCGACTCTCTTCACGGCTCCGCCTAGGATGCCTTCATCACTTCGCCGTAAGGGCTCCTGTGCCGGCCCTCATAAGGTTTTTCCCCTTTCACGGCGTCCCTCGGCCCGCCGCCTCCCTGCGAAGCCCCCTGCGCGCGACGCTCTTAAGCCCCTCTGGGGCCATTGAGGTCAACAGAGAGAACACGCTCGCGAGCGCGCCCTTCCTCCCTCAGCGTGGCCTATTGGCACTTGGGCTCCTCACTCAGCCCTTCCACCCTTTGCAGCTTCCCCACCCTGGCATCCCCGTCGATCGTCGCCTCCGCTACGTACGACAGCTCCTCGACCTCGGCGCCCCCCTCCACCACGACCTTCTCCGCCTCGATCCTCGAGGCGCTTGCTCCTCTCCCTATCCTGGCCTCCTTGGCGATGACCACGTCGACCTCGGCGTCCCTGCCCACGTCGACCCTACAAGCGATCACGGTTCCGCTGACCTCCGACTTCCCCCCGATCGATAGCTCCGCTGCCTCGATGCGCTCGGCCTCGGCCTTGCCGCGGATCTCCGCCCTCGCGGCCCTCAGCGCCCTGGCCCTGATCGAGCCCGAGATCTCGACTTCGGCGGCGCTCACCCCGCCGGAAACCCTTGCAGACCCGGCGATCAAGAGCGATCTGGCCACGAAGAGGTCCCCGCCCACCGCTAGGGAGCCAGCCACCCTCGCCTCCTCGGCCCTGAGGCCCCCGGAGATCTTCGCCGAGCCGCTGACGTCCAGGAGCGATGCATCAAGATCTCCCTCGACGACTAGGGAGCCCGCGATCTCGACCTTGCCGAGCTTGATGAGGCCGCGGAGCCTAGCGCTCCCTCCTACCCTCAGGTCGCCGACGCCCATTCCATCGCCGGCAAAGCCTTAGCGCGAGTCATTTCCTTTAAACCGTTTGAGCTTTTTGTCTAACGGGCCTTAGGGCGGAACGCTTAAAACTCCTCGAGAAACTAGTGACGTTTCGGCGGGGCCAGGCAGCGGGGTAGGGCAGCCTGGTAGCCCGCGGGGCTCATAACCCCGAGGTCGGTGGTTCGAATCCACCCCCCCCTATCCCGCCGAAAGGCGGGCCCCGCCAACGTCCCTTGGCCCTTGGGCGCTAAGGGATAAAAGGCTCAGCCGTTCTCTACTTTGCCCGGCGCGGGGGTGCCCGAGCTAGGCCAAAGGGGTCGGGTTCAGGACCCGATGGCGTAGGCCTGCGTGGGTTCAAATCCCACCCCCCGCACTCCTCCCCGCATCCGGCGCCAGGGCCTCGCGGCGCTGTTTTTAGCCCGCTACCCATGGGCTTCCAGCGGGTGGGGTCCCCGGTGCCCAAGTACGTCGAAATCGACCCCAACGACTACGGCGTCCTCCACCCGAGGCCCGCATACCTCATAGCCACCAGGAGCCCGGAGGGCAGGCTAAACGTGATGGCCGCCTCCTGGGTCCAGCCGGTGCACGACGAGCCCCTCACCATAGGGCTGGCAATAGATAGCGAGGCCCTGACCCACGAGAACCTGTTGAGGACTGGGGAGCTCACGATAAACGTCGTGGGCAGGGAAATGCTGGACCAGGTGTACACGGCCGGCAGGTACTCGGGGAGGGAGGTGGACAAGTGGGCCTTGGCAAAGTTCAGGCCGGTGCCGTCGAAGCACGTCGGCGTTCCCGGAATAGAGGGCGCCTACGCAATAATAGAGTGCGCCGTGGTGAATAAGATCCCGGTGCACAGCACCACGCTGTTCCTGTGCGAGTCCAGGGCGATAAGGGTCGCCGAGGGCTTCTTCAAGGAAGGGGGCTGGGACTACGGGAGGGCCAGGATAGCCCTCCACGACAGGGGGAGGTCGTTCGTCTTCCCCGGCGAGGTCGTTCGGGCTAGGCCCCTCAGGCCCTGAACGTCTCCCTGGTCATGGTCGCCGCCAGGGCCCCGATGACTCCTAGGGCGGCGCTGAGCGCGCACATGCCAGCGGGGCTCACGTAGGCCGAGGCCGTCAGCAGGGCCCCGAGGCCCGCGAAGAGCACCACGTTGTAGAAGCCCACCGCGGTGGCCGAGAACTGGGGGCCGTAGGGCTCCCTGGCCATCGGCGGAGCAGGCATGTGGAACGAGTATGCGATCGCCAGGACGGCGATGAACGCTGGGAGGACTCCCGGGCCCGCGCTGAGGCTGAGCAGGGCCAGCGCCCACGCGAGCGCCGAGAGGGCTGGGCCGATCACCAGGAAGGGCTTCCTCCTCCTGAAAACCCTGTCGCTCAGGTAGCCCGAGATCGGGCACGCGACCGCGAACGCGAGCGCCATCTCCATCAGGACCTCGGCAGCGCCCTCGGTGCTGAGGCCGAGGGAGGCCAGGTGCTTCTGGCCCCACCCGCCCTGGTAGGCGACACTCGTGCTGTATATCGAGAGCGTGGCCAGGCCCACGCCCCAGGCGTGGGGGTCCCGCGCGACGGAGCCCAACTTCCTATACGCGGCGAGGGCGCCTATGCCGCTCGACGCCCCTCCCACGTCCGTGGACAGCACGTAGACGAGCGTGGCCAGCGCTGCCGCGACGAGCGCGAGGAGGGCGAGCAGAGTCGACAGCCCGTAGCGCTTCAGGAACTCGACGAGGGGGAGGGTGCCCACTGCAGCGCTCAGGTTTCCTATCATCAGCAGGACGCCGGTCATGGTGGCCTGGGAGCCCCTGCCGAAGAGGAGCGACAGGGACCTCTGCGCGGCCAGGAAAACGACGGCGGCCGAGAACCCAATTAGCGCCCTTCCTCCCACCAGGCCGAATGGCGAGGGGTATATCATGATCGCTGTCGACGCAGCGAGGAGCGCCAGCATGGCCGCAGCCGCCCTCCTGACTCCGTAGGCGTCGAGCAGGCCGCCGGTGATCGGCTGAGACGCGGCGTACGCGTAGAAGTATGCCGAGAAGAACGTCGCCTCCAGCAGGCTCTCGCTGACGCCGTAGTACCTCGAGAACTCCTCGACGTTCTCCCTCATGACCCCGGTCATGGTCCTGTGGAAGTAGGCCAAGGCGTAGGCGGCCAGAAGCGCCGCGATCAGCAGGGACCTCCTACTACCCCTCGCCAACGCCGGCTCACCGGCTCGCTTTAAAACCGTGCAGGTCTTTAACTTGTTGGTGAGGCCCTTGGCCAAGGTCAAGACCAAGCTGGTCACCTGGGACGACATACTGGACTGGTCCTGGGGCCTCGCCGAGAAGGTCAAGGCCAGCGGCTACAGGCCCGACGTGGTGGTCGCCCTCTCCAGGGGCGGCTACGTCCCGGCCAGGCTGATGTGCGACTTCCTCGGGGTCGAGAACCTGATAAGCATACAGAGCCAGCACTGGACCGAGGCCGCCAAGGCAGAGGAGAGGGCGATAATCAAATACCCATACACGGTGGACCTGAGCGGCCAGAGGGCACTGCTCGTGGATGACATAGTGGACACGGGGGACACCATGCTCCTCGCCAGGGACTTCATCCTCGAGAAGTGGAGGCCAGCCGAGCTCAGGACGGCGGCGCTCCAGTGGATAAGCAGCGTGGCGAAGTTCAGGCCCGACTACTATTACATGGAGGTCAAGGACTGGTGGTGGTTCCAGTACCCTTGGACCAGGCTCGAGGACACGACACAGTTCATCAGGAGGATGATGTCCGAGGAGCTCAAGGAGTCGGGCAAGAGGGAGTGGTCGTATTCCGAGGTAGTTTCGAAGTTCCTCGAGTGGTACGAGATAGATGTCGGCGAGAGGTACTACAGGGGGGCCCTCGAAAGCCTCGTATCGAGCGGCTTCCTGAAGAAGATCGGCGAGAGGTACGTGGTGGCCTGACATGCTCGTGAGGCCGCGCGAGGCGGCGAGCATAGGCGTGATAGGGGGAAGCGGGATCTACGACCTGCCCGAGCTCAAGAACGTCAGGGAAATCAAGGTCTACACGCCGTATGGCGAGCCGAGCGACAAGGTGATCCTCGGCGAGATCGAGGGGAGGACCGTGGCCTTCCTCCCCAGGCACGGGAGGGGCCACAGGATACCTCCCCACAGGGTTAACTACAGGGCCAACGTGTGGGCCATGAAGAGCCTCGGGGTCGAGTGGCTCATCTCGTTCTCGGCAGTGGGCAGCCTGAGGTGGGACTACAGGCCAGGAGACTTCGTGGTGCCGGACCAGTTCATAGACATGACCAAGGGCCTCAGGCCCTACACGTTCTTCGAGGGCGGCTACGTGGCACACGTGAGCATGGCCGAGCCCTTCTGCGAGCAGCTCAGGAGGGTGGCGATAGAGGCGGCCAAGAGGCTCGGGCTAACGGTGCATGGGAGCGGCACGTACGTGTGCATAGAGGGCCCCAGGTTCAGCACGAAGGCCGAGAGCAGGATCTGGAGGGACGTGTTCAAGGCCGACGTAATAGGGATGACGCTCGTCCCCGAGGTCAACCTCGCCTGCGAGGCCCAGATGTGCTACGCGACGATAGCCATGGTAACGGACTACGACGTCTGGGCCGAGAGGCCCGTCACGGCCGAGGAGGTCTCGAGGGTCATGGCCGAGAACGTGGACAAGGCCAGGAGGCTGCTGCCGGAGATCGTCAGGTCGCTGCCCGAGCGCCCGGACCCGGGGTTGTGCAGTTGTTGCAGGAGCCTGGAGGCAGCCCTCCTCTGAGCAGCTTTTTCGAGAGGCTGAAGCACCTCGAGGGCGAGGCCAGGCGCCTCGCCGAGAGGCTCAAGGGCTTCGCTGTCGATCCCGACTTAGTGGTCGCATACGAGGGGACGGGGCTCCTCGCCGCCTCCACTGCCGTGTGGTACGCAGCAGCCCAGGGCAGGAGGCTCCTGGCCGCCGACGTCCCGTCCGCTCTCTACCACCTCGTTGCCTACGCAGAGCGCCTCAGGATCCTAGCGATATCGAGCGAGGCGAGCCCCGCGCTGCGCGCCCTGCTCGACGCCACCAGGCTCCTGGGCCACGATGCCCTGGCCGTCGTGCCCAGGCGGCCCACCGGCGGAGGGTGGCCGGACAACGTGATTGGCGTGGACGCCGGCGACGAACTGGAATTCGGCTTCGTGGCCAACGTCGCCATGCTGATGGCCCTAGTGGGAGGGTCAGGGGAGGGCGCGAGGTTCAGGAGGCTGAGGGAACACGCGGGCGAGGGCTTCGCCGCCGTGGCCGAGGAGCTGGCCGAGCGCTACTCGCGGGAGCTCGAGGCAATGGCAGAGGCGCAATCGCCCTGCGTGGTGGCGCCACAGGCCCTTGGCGGCGCCGGGGACTTCGTCGCCAGGGCCCTCGCCGAGAGGGGCGCAACGTTCGTGGGGTCCCAGGCGAGCTTGCCAGCGAGCTGCGAGAGCGTGATCGTGTTGTCCACGAGCGCCGACGAGCCCTTCGCGAGGCTGGCGAGCGCGAGGGCGAGGCTGCAGGGCAAGAAGGTCGTGAACGTCTCGTTCAACTTCGACCTCTTCGAGGCCTCGGTCTACGCATCAATCCTCGGCATCCTGTTGAGGGGGGTCTGGCTGAGCCCCGGGAGGTCCGAGCAGGGAGCAAAGGACTAAAAGGGCAGGCCCCACGAGAGGGGAGCACGAGAAAGGCGCTCGCAGGGAACGGGGTGGTGGGGCACGACGTCGAAGGCCAGGAGGCGCTGGAAGAGGGGGCTACAGCTGGCGTTCCTGTCCTACTTCGTCAGCGGCATCCTCGTGGGCTCCCCGAACAAGTTGCCCGCCTTTGCTGCGGGCCTCGCGTTGCTCGTCCTCACCTCGGCCTACACCCTCAGGTATGCCAGGGAGGTCGCGAGCCCCAAGGAGGTGTACTACCTGGCCCTTACGATCTCCGCCCTGGTCCCGCTCGGGGCCCTGCTCGGCTCCCTCACGCTCGGGGGAAGCGCCGTGCTCAGCGTTGGCGTGGCACTGGCCCTCTCCCTGTCGGCTGCCGTGATGGCCGCTGGGGCCACTCGCCTGCGCGAGAGGGGGGAGCTGGCGTGAAGGTCGCCATAATCCACTACAGGTCCACGCCCCCGCCAAGCGCCCTGGAGCTCTCAAAGGCCGTGGAGGAGCTCGGCGGAACTCCCCAGTACTACAGGATCTCCGAGCTCGACGCGATCATGGGGCCCAGCGGGGTCAAGGTCATGCGCGGTCCCGAGGAAGTGGACGCGGACTGCGCGCTCCTGAGGAGCTTCGGCGCTACGACGAACTACGAGCTCCTGACCAAGAGGCTCGGCGTCCTCGAGGCGATGGCGTCGAGGATCCCCGTGATAAACGACCCGGAGAGGGCCTTCGTTGCCAGGGACAAGTGGAGGGGGCTCCTGAGGCTCCTGAGGGCCGGGCTCCCCGTGCCCACGACCATGGTGACTGAGAACCCGAGGAGCGCCATGAGGTTCGTCGAGAGCAACGGAGCAGTCGTCTACAAGCCCATATCGGGCAGCCTGGGGCTGGGCTCTGCGTTGCTCCTGGACCCTGATCTCGCGTTCCAGACCACGAGGAACCTCATAGGAATTGGGATGCCCAGCTACTACCAGGTGTTCCTCAGGAAGCCGGGCTACGACTACAGGGTGTTCGTGGTCGGGGGAAGGCCGATAGGCGGGATGAGGAGGCGGGTGGCGTCGGGCTGGAAGACGAACATAGCCCAGGGAGCCATGGGGGAGAAGGTAAGCGAGGAGGAGGAGCCCGCGCCCTTCGAGCTGGCGATCAAGGCAACGGAGGTCCTCGGCCTGGACTACGCAGGCGTCGACGTGGCTCTCGACGTCGAGACGTCCAAGTACTACATCCTGGAGGTCAACGTGTTTCCGCAGTGGAAGGGCCTCATGCAGGCAACGGGCGTAAACGTCCCCATGGAAATAGTAAAATACGCCGTGGAGAGAGTTAGGAAGTGACGGTGATGACTAGCTAACCGCCCGAGCGGTGAGGAGGAGCTCTCTAGCTGAGGTGTGCGTGGTTGGATCGCCCCTATGCCAAGGCTGCAGTCTACGGCGTGGGCCTCGCGCTCTACGCCGGCGTGAGGCCGGGGGGAGTATACGCCCTCAAGCCGGGCGCGAGACCCGAGAAGATGTTGTGCAACGTCGCGGCAACTATAGACGGGATTGAGGAGGCCAGCGACATGGGCGGGGCCGTGAGGAGGGGCGAGGTTGGCGCCCCCTCGCTCGGGATCGGGAAGTTCCTGGCCAGGCTCGTGAGGGAGGCATTCCGCTGGTGCGGCGTCGCATACCCGGCCCTCGTGGCTCCCATTGCCGTCCTGACTATGGCCATGGGCTACGCCGACTCGGAGAGCGTCGTCGAGGACGCAGCCAAAGTTAAGAGGTTCCTCGAGAGCTTGCTCACCTCGGCCCCGTGGTCGGAGGCGAGGGGCTTCCTGGAGGCCCTCAGGAGCGTGCACCGCGACGACATGTACGAGCACGCGTCGTCCGCGGGGGTCTCCCCGCTCCCCTACGCCGTCGGACAGGCGAGCATGGCCGAAGTATTCAGGGTCCTGGGCTCGAGGTGGCCCTCGTTCGCTGCAATAGATCCCAGGGAGTTCCCGTTGCCGGGCATGGTCAAGGCCCTCGTGGAACTCCACAGGAAGTTCGGGGACGCAGGGGTGGCCCTGGGCGCCCTCTACCTCCAGCTCGTCGAGCCCAAGCTCCCGGGCGACGTCAGGGAGGAGGCCAAGAGGCTGGCGTCGGGCTCCATAGCGGAGCGAGACGCGTTCAGGAAGCTCGTCGAACTGGACGCTAAGCTGGCGAGGAGGGGCGTGAGGCTGGACGAGTACTCGGAGCTGCTAGCGCTCGTGGCGTACGCGGGCGCTTTAGAGGGAGTCAGGTGAGGCCCCCCGAAGCGCCCTCCTGACCCTGTACTCGATGCTCCACAGGATCCTCTTCGGCATGGTCCCGGGCCGGTAGTGGCCGGGTACCGGCCTGACCCTCCCCCTCCTTATCGCATCGATCACGCACTCCGCGTCGTCGCACGGGTCCAGGATCAGCGTGTAGGCCGCGCCCACGTGGTCGAGTATGTGCGCGTCGCTGCCGGCTATCCCAGGAAGCCCGAGGGCCCTCGCCGCCTCGAGCGCCCTCCTATTGCTCCTGGCGCTCGCGCCCGCGTTCCACACCTCAATGGCGTCCCAGCCGTTGATCTCGTAGAGGGCGTCGCCCACGCCAAGCCTCAGCAAGTCGAACGGGTGCGCCGCGGCAACGACGCACCCGCTGGCGTGGGCCAGCTCGATCAGCTCGCGGACGTCCCTCCTGATCTCGATCGGCTGGGGGCAGTAGACGAGGACGTCGCCGAGGTTCGTCCTCACCTCAGCCCCGGGCACGACGACGACCCCGAAGCTTGTCGCCGCCCTTGCCGCCCGCACCGACCCCTCGAAGGTGTCGTGATCCGTTATGGACACGGCGCCGAGGCCGAGCTCGGCCGCCCGGGCCAGCACCTCCTCGGGCCTCGCCGCGCCGTCGCTGTACCTCGTGTGGATGTGGAGGTCGGCCCTCAAGCCCCACTGCCTCACCGGGGCTTGAGGTCGCTGGCCGGCTTTAAGCACCGCAGCACTTCGTGGGGACGGGGAAGGCGTTGGCCAGGGTTCTCATAGACCGCGGCGCGTGTAACGGCTGCGGGGCCTGCGCCGCCTACTGCCCAACACACGTCATAGAGATGGCGGGCGGGAAGGCCGTGGCAGTCCGCCAGGAGGACTGCGTCGAGTGCTACGTGTGCGTCATGCTGTGCCCGACCAAGGCCATAGAAATCGTTGAGGAGCCGGCAGAGGGGGGCTGCGTGGAGGCGCTGGGCCCGCTCACAGGGGGAAGTACGGCTTGAGCTCGGAGCCGCAGTACGGGCACCTGTAGTGCAATCTCCTGGCGTCAGCCGCGCAGAAGAAGACCTCGCGGAACTTGGTCGTGCACCTCGGGCAATAGTAGGCTTCCTTCGTGTCGTAGGCCTCGAAGAGGTCTATGTTCTTGTTGCATATCACGCACTTGACCGTTGTCCACCCCTTGTGTCCTCCCTTGTTCACTCCCTTAAGCAGGCCGACTGTCAAGCTATAACACCTGGAAGGCGTGAGGGCAATAGGGCCTTTAAAGCTGACGCTCCGGGCGATGTGATTGAGGGTCGTCGCGACGGGCGACGTGCACAGCCCCCGCTACCTCCCCCTCCTGCTCAGGGCGCTCGCCAACGCTAGGCCAGGGCCCGACCTCGTGGTACTGGCCGGGGACTTGGTCGAGAGGAACAGGATCGAGGCCCTCAGGCCCGTCTACGAAAAGGTCCTGGAGTTCGCCGAGGGGGGCCCAGTCGTGAGCGTGTTCGGGAACGAGGAGTACAAGGGCTTCGAGGAGGCGTACGCCAAGTCCTATCCCAAGTTCCACTGGCTCAACGACTCGTACGTGCTCCTGGACGTGGGCGGCACCAGGGTCGGCGTCGTCGGCACGAGGGGGGCGCTGGAGAGGCCGACGCCGTGGCAGGCCAAGCACGTGGAGGGCATCGAGGACTACTACAGGTCCCTGCCCTCCAGGATGAGGCAACTGATCAGGGAGGCCAGGTCGGCGGGGGCGGAGAAGATCATTTTCGTCAGCCACTATGGGGTCACCTACTCGAACCTCTTCGGCGAGCCGGCCAGCATATGGCCGTACCTGGCGTCGAGGGCCATGGGCGCGGAGGTGGCCGCCGAGAGGCCTGATGTCATCCTGCACGCGCACGCCCACCTGGCGGCCGTTGAAAGGGTGGAGCTGGGCGGGGTCCCGGTCTACAACGTCTCCCTGCCGGGCAGGAGGAAGCTCGTCGAGCTCGAGCTCTAGCCGCCGCAGGCTTTTAGCCTCCCTCCTCGTACAAAGCCCGGTGGCTCGTTTGGCTAACGGCCTGCTAATGGCCTCATTGGCCATCGCGCTCCTCCTGGCTGGGGGCGCTGCTGCGCTGCAGAGCTCCGAGCTCGGCGTGGTGCTCCACGTTCACAGGGACGGCAGCCTCTCGATGTCCGTGGACGCCAGCGGAACGGTGCCCCGGGGCCAAGCGGCCCTGGACCTGGTCGCGCTCGCAACGATCGGAAGCGACGTGATCCAGTTCCAGGCGCTGGCTAACGGGAGCCTGCCGGAGGCCCTCGAGGGATCGAGCATCGATGCCCACTTCAAGATGGAGGGCGAGGCCGGCGGCGCGAGCGCCTCGGGCTACCTGAGGCTCCGGGACCCCTCAGGTAATTCGCTCGAGGTGAGGCTGGAGTACCTCAACTTCTCCCTCAACGCCTCGAGCGCCGTGGGGACCGTCGTGGGCGCAGTTAACGTGAGCGCCGAGGGCTCAGCTGCGGCGGTTGTGCCGTGGCTCGCCTTCCTCAACAAGCGGCTCGTCGACGAGATGCTCGCCAAGGCCAACGCCACCTGGATCTCCGCGAAGGACGTCGAGGTCACCGTGCGCGGGAGCTCCGCCGAGGTGCGCTTCTCGCTCGAGTGTAACCTGAGCGCTGCCAACGCCACCCGCCCCGCGGGCGCCGCGCCCGGCCTCGAACTCCGGCGCCTCGAGCTCAACATGAGCGCCGCCGGCGCCAGTTTCGCCCTCAACCTGTCTGGGACTTTGCGCGGCAACGTCAACGCCCTGCTCAACGCGATCTCCTCGACGAACCTGGGGGACATGGCGAAGGGGGTGCTGGGCAGGGAGGGCATAGGGCCGCAGAAGTTCGACAAGGCGCTCGAACTAATACGCGAGTTCTCGGAGAACTTCGAGGTGTTGCCCTCGAGCGCCTCCCTGAACCTCTCCACCACGAAGGACGGGTTCGCTAGGTTGCACCTGGAGACCCCCAAGTTCGTTAAGAGGAACGCGACAAGGCCCGAGGACTCGCTGGCCGCGCTGCAGGGGCTGCTCGAGGAGCTGCTGGAGGATGTGGGGCTCGCCAACGCAGCCCGAGTGGGCGATTACCGAATCGGCATAGCGGCCGAGCCGGGGGTGAAGGTTACGCTGAACGGCTCCGAGGTCTCTGAGGTCCCGTTGGGCAACCTGTCGTCGTTAAGGGTTGAGATCGTGGGCGGCCAGGGCCAGCTGCCCCTCGCGGCCGCCGCGGGCCTAGCGGTGGCCGGGGCAGCGGCAGCCGCTGCATACGTCCTGGCCAGGAGGGGACGCGCGAGGTAGGAAGCCCGAGGCCATGTTTTTGCCCAGCGGCGCTACTCCACGTATATGCCCGCCCCTATGTGTTCCAGGCCCTGCGGCGGGCTTCCCTCGTACAGCTCGACGCGCTCCAGCCTGTGCAGGTCCACCAGCTCCCGGAGCACGGGCTCCGCGGACGCCGGCAGGTAGACCTTGGCCGCAAGCGGCTCGCTCAACTTCATCGACTTCCTCTTCTTGTAGCCCCATATCGCGGAGTTGATCTCGGCCGCGAGGACTGCGAGTTCCCTGTTGCCCCCGAGCCCCTCCTCGATCTTCGGGAACCTCTGGAGGTGCACGCTCTCGCCGTAGACCCCCCTGTAGATGGCGTCAGTGATGAACGGCATTATCGGGGCGAGGGCGACGAGTATCGCTCTCAGCGCCCTGTGGAGCGTGTGCCACGCGCCGGCCTGCTCGAGCCTGCTGTACCTGCCCTCCCTGTTGTAGGCCCTCGACTTCACGAGCTCGACGTAGTGGGAAGCGAAGTAGTTCCACGCGAACTGGTAGAGGGCGTTGGCCGGCTCGTAGACGTCTAGCTCGGAGTAGGCCCTGTCGACAGTCTCGAGGACCTCCCCGAGGAGCTGGAGCGTGGCGGCGTCGATGGGCCTGAGCGAGTACTCCTGAGGATCGGGGAAGCTCGACACGAACCTCGCTATGTTCCACAGCTTCTGGGTGAACAGGTAGCCGGTCCTGAGCAACTGCTCGCTGAACCTGTAGTCGTATCCGAGCTTCGCGCTGGCCGCTGCCCAGAACCTGAACGCGTCGGCCCCGTACTTCGCTATGTACGGCTCGGGATCTATGACGTTGCCCTTCGACTTGTGCATTGCCTCCCCCCTCTCGTCTAGGCCCATGCCGGTCAGCCTGACGTACTTGAAGGGCGGCCTCCCCGTGAGCTGGTAGACCCTGAGGGTCGAGTAGTAGAGCCACGTCCTGATGATGTCTATTCCCTGGGGCCTTATCGTGAACTTCACGGAGCTGTAGAGCCTCTCGTTCCTCCCGTACCCCGTCGCGTAGAGGACCGAGATGCTGCTGTCGAACCATGTGTCGAAGACCTTCCTCTCGCCCTCGAGCTCGCTCGCCGGGGCGCCGCACCTGGGGCACCTGTCCCACGGCGGGCTCTCGATCCACGGCCTGTAGTACTTGCCGGGCTCCGGCACCAGGACCGCGCCGCACCTCCTGCAGCGCCACACCGGGACCTCGGTGGCGTAGTACCTGTCCCTCGTTATCGGCCAGTCGGAGCTGATCGACTCGAGCCAGTCGAGGAGCTTCTGCTTGTGCATCGGCGGCCTGAACTCCATCCCGTCGATGGCCTTCCTCAGCTCCTGCTTGAAGTCCAGCTGCCTGAGGAACCACTCCCTCGCGTTGACGATCTGGACCGGCGTCTTGCACCTCCAGCAGACGGGGACCTCCCTCCTGACCCTCTCGACCTTCACCAGCCTCCCAGCGGAGGCGAGCAGCTCTATGGCCCTCGACCTGGCCTCCTCCACCCTGAGCCCCTCGAGCGGCCCCCCGTCGTGTATGACGCCGTCCCTGTCAACTATGACGTGCGGCTCGAGGCCGAGGTCCCTGAACATCTTGACGTCCGCCTTGTCGCCGTAGCTGCAGACCATCATTATGCCTGTTCCGAACTCCGGGTCGACCTCTGGGTGCGCGAGGATCTTCATCTCGTGGCCGTACAGCGGGTTTATGGCGGTCATGCCCCTGTACTTCTCGTACCTCTCGTCGCCTGGCCTGAAGGCGAGGGCCGCGCAGGACCTGAGGAGCTCGGGCCTCGTCGTCGCGACGACTATGTCCTCCCCCGTCTCCTTGACCCTGAACTTCACGTACGCCATCACCCCCTCCCTCTCCTCGTACTCGAGCTCGGCGTCGGCCAGGCTGGTCCTGCACCTGGGGCACCAGTTGACGGGCCTCTCCGCCTCGTAGACGAGGCCCCTCCTGTACAGCTCGATGAATGTCGCCTGCGTGAGCCTCCTGTACTCCGGGCTATCGGTCCCGTCCCTCCAGTACTCGAAGACGCAGCCCAGCGACCTCCACAGCCCCACGAGCTCCTCCTCGACCTTGTCCAGGAAGGACCTACACATCTCGAGGAACTTGGCCCTCCCCTCGGGCGTGGACGCCATGGCGTGCGGGTTCACGCCCGTTGCCTTCTCGACCTGCACCTCGACCGGCAGGCCGTTCCTGTCCGCGTAGAAGGGGACGAGGACGTTGTACCCCTTGAGCCTGAGGTACCTGGCTATCATGTCTATCTGCGCGTAGTGCGCCGCCCCTCCGACGTGCCACTTCCCGCTTGGATAGGGAGGGGGCGTGTCGATGACGACCACTTCGCCCGGCCTGTTGAGGTCGAACTTGTCCATGCCCTCCCTGATCCAGAGCTCGTATAGCTCCCTCTCCCTCGAGGGGCTCCAGTGCTTCTCGGCTAGCTTCGGCACGAACTCCTCCAAGGAGCGCCACCGTCAGCGGGATTCTTAGCCGGCCGTCCGAGTTTAAATCTGAGCCCCGCGGCGGCTCGAAACGATAATAGGGGTTCACGCGTAGGGATTCGCGAGGGCGCTCATGCCGTTCCGAGTGCCGCTCGAGGTATACCTGCTGAGGCCTGACGCTATCTCGGTGTGGTCCTACGAGGAGGTGAAGGGGAGGCTCGCGTGGTATAGGGCAGTAATGGAGGATCGCGCGCCAGCTAAGTTCCTGATCGCGAGGTCCATAGAGGCCAACGCGAACCCCTACGACGGAGCCCTTTCCCTGGACGAGCTGTGGGACCTCCACGAGGAGCTCTCGAGGAAGTTCGCAAGGGAATGGGAGGCGGCCAGGAAGGGCTCGCTGGGCTTCGGCGACCTCGGCGAGGCCAGGCACAGCTACCTCGACGTGAAGGTTGCCATAGCGAGGAGGCTCATGAGCCCCTGCAGGCTCTGTGAGAGGAGGTGCGGGGCGAGGAGGCTTGAGGGGAGGCCCGGCGTGTGCCTCATGGACTCGAGATGCATCGTTCACAGCTACTTCCTCCACGTGGGCGAGGAGGCCCCGCTCGTGCCCAGCGGCACCATATTCTACGGCGGCTGCAACTTCAAGTGCGCCTTCTGCCAGAACTACGACATAAGCCAAGTGAACGCGAGGAGGGGGGAGGTCGTCGAGCCCGTCGAGCTGGCGAGGATCCAGGAGGAGCTGCGCAAGTCGGGGGCCAGGAACATTAACCACGTCGGAGGGGAGCCCACGCCACACCTGCCGTTCATACTCGAAAGCATGAGGTACGTCAGAGTCAACGTCCCCCAGCTCTGGAACAGCAACATGTACATGAGCGAGGAGGCAATGAGGCTGCTGATCGACGTGATCGACATATGGCTCCCCGACCTCAAGTACGGGAACGACGAGTGCGCCTGGAGGCTCAGCAAGGTGAGGAACTACTGGGAAGTGGCCACGAGGAACATAAAGGCGGCACACGACAGCGGGGGCGACATGATAATTAGGCACCTGGTGTTGCCGAACCACGTCGAGTGCTGTACCAGGCCGGTGCTCAAGTGGATATCGGAGAACGCGCCGAGGGCCCTGGTGAACGTCATGGACCAGTACAGGCCCGAGCACCTGGTCAGGAGGTATCCCGAGAAGTACCAGGACATCGCCAGGAGGCCGAGGAGCGAGGAAATCCTCGAGGCATACAGGACGGCCAAGGAACTCGGCCTCGTGTTCGAGCCCGTCTCGTGAGGGCGTGAGCCTTGCCGACGCACGGCTCCAACGAGGCCGAGGTCAGGGAGTACTGGTTCAGCAGGTACTATCACACGTTGCTCGTGAGGGCCGGGGAGAGGTACGTCGTCATCGTCGACGTGTACAGGCGCGGGTGGAGGTTCGGCGAGACCTCCAGGGAGTGCGTGGCCGACGGCAACGTGTGCCTCATCTACTACAGGGCAAGCCCGGGGGACCTGGGCCTGGGCGAGCTCGCGGACGGGGCGATCGAGGTGGAGATCGTGGGGCTCCTGAGCGGGGAGGGGGCTGAGACCATCAGCGTCAGGTGGTACCTTCCGTCCAAGCCCAATGAGAGCGAAGTCGAAAGGCTCTTCGAGCTGTCGTGGAGGCTCGTCGGCTGCGAGAGGCCCAGGGACGACAGCTTCATCCTGGGCTGCGGCTGAGGCCCAGTTCCTCGGCCAGGGCGTCGAGCAGCTCCCTTACCCTTGCCGTGAGCCTCTCCGCCTCCCTCCTCGAGTAGCCGAAGTGCATCAGGTCCTTTAGCCTCAGTATCTTCTCGTCGAAGTGCCTGAGCGACTCCTCGAGGGACCTGCCGGCCCTCCAGCCGTACGACATGACCCTGAGGAAGCCGACGAGCCCCAGGGCGTCGAGCTTGTCGGCGTCGCTCAGCACCATCGCCTCCGGCCCCATCGGCCTCACCCCGGCGCTCCTGGCGTACGAGTAGCTGTGATAGAGTATCGCGTTGACCACCCTCTCCAGCCTGCTCCCCTCGAGCCCAGCGCTCTCCAGGAAGCCCCGCGCCACAATCGCCGAGTAGAGGGCGTGGGGCTCGCCGAGCGGCCTGCCGACGTCGTGCAGGTATATGGAGAGCCTGAGCACTAGCCAGTCGACGTCCAGGCGCTCGGCCTCGACGATCCTCCTCGCCCACGACTCGACCCTCAGGACGTGCCCGTAGCCGTGGTCGAAGGATTCGCCCAGCGCGGTCCTGGCGAGCTCGGAGGCCCTCCTGACCAGCTCCTCGGAGTCCAAGCCGCCCACCGGGACTTCCATGGGCGTTGGCTACGCCATTTAAGCCGGGAACTGCTGGCGGGGGCCGGGACGCGAGCAGGCGGACAGCTCGTCGAGCACCCTGACCAGGGCCTGGGGCGGCCTCCCGCCGTGGAGCCTTTCCGCTGCCCTGCGCGCATCAAAGCCCGAATCCCTGAGGGCGCCGACGGCGAGCCACGTGAGCGTGTCGAGCTTGGCACACGGAATCCCCGAGGCCGCGCACACCTCCCTCCAAGCCTCGGCTGCCGTGGACCTCTCCCTCAACAGGTGCTCAGCGCACTCGCCCAGATCCGCCTGGCAGACGACGATGCAGCTCGCGGCCGAGAGCAACGCGTTCCTCCTGTCGACCGGCATCTCGCCGGGAAACTCGAGGCAATCGTCGGCGCGGGCGCCCTCGAGGGCCCTTAGAGCGTAATAATACATCTTGGCGGCGAAGGCAATGGTCTTGCTCCCCGGGCTCGAGCCCAGCGCCCTCGCCACCTCGTCCCTCAGCTCCCCCAGCCTACCGCAGTAGGCGAGCGGGTCCTCGGCGAGCTTCCGCGCGGGATCCGAGCCGTAGAACTTCTCGAGCCTCCTGAGCTTGGCCTCGAGGCCCAGTCTGTTGCACCTGCTGGCGCGCAGGAATGCTGCGTGGGCTCGGCGGACGTCTCCGGGCCCCTCTGCTGCAAGCTCCCTCGAGAACTCCAGCCAGTAGTCCTCGCCCCTGCACGAGAGGTTGTAGCTGACCAGCGCGTTGGCCACGACGGCGATCGCCCCCCAGGAGCCCAGCCGCGCCACTAGCCCCCTCACGGCAACCATCTGCGGATCTAGCTCGATGAGCTCGTCGATCACCCCCCTGGCGTCCGAGATGATCCTGGCTAGCTCGAGGCACCTCGCTCTGTCAACCCTGGCGATCTTCACGAGGCGGCCCCCACTGCAATTGGGGGGAACGCTTAAATTTTCCTGAGCCCCTAGGGGTCCCCAACCAGGACCAACTGAAAAAGCTTCCCGGAGGGGGAGGGTGATGAAGATCTACCCTACGAGGCGTTTGAGGGGGCCTGTGGCGTAGCCAGGGCCGCAGCGCCGGCCTCTGTAGCTAACCTCGGCCCTGGCTTCGACGTGCTAGCGGTTGCCGTGGAAGCCTTTTGGGACCTGGTCGAGGTCAGGGCCTGCCCGGGAAGCGGCAGGATCGAGGTACAGGCAGAGGGGCCCGTCCCGAGCTCCAGGGAGAACGTCGCCTTCGCAGTCGCCGAGGCACTGCTGGCCGCTCGCCCAAGCGAAGTTGACCTGTTCGTCCACGTCAGGAAGGGAGTTCCCGTGGGCAGGGGCTTGGGCAGCTCGGCAGCCACGGCGGCAGCCACCGCAGTGGCGGTCGCTGCCCTGCTGGCGCCCGACGCCGGCCTGGAGGCCCTGCTGAAGGCCGGTGGCGCTGGCGAGGCGGCGGCTGCTGGCGAGGCGCACATGGACAACCTAGCGGCCAGCCTCGTCGGCGGCTTCGCCCTGTACGACCACCAGAAGGGGAGGGTGCTCAGGATCGAGCCCCCCGAGAGCCTCGTGCTCGGCATATTGATGCCCGACGTTCAGTTTGCCGGCGGGAAGACAAAGTTCATGAGATCACTCGTACCGAGGCAGGTCTCCATAGAGGACCACGTCAGGCAGTCGTCGGCGCTGGCCAAGGCGATACTCGCGCTGCGCAACGGCGACGTGAAGAGCTTCGGCGAGGCCGTGAACTTCGACGCGATCGCTGAGCCGGGCCGGGCCCCGCACATACCGCTCTACTCCAGGGCCAAGGGGCTCGCGCTCGAGCTCGGGGCCTACGGCTTCAACATCGCGGGCGCAGGGCCCTCGACGTTCTTCGTCCACGACGATCCCAGGCGCGCCGAGGAGATTGGGAGGGAGCTGGTGAAGCTCTACGAGGAGGAGGGCTATAGGGCGACCTTCGTCCTGACGAGGCCCTCGAAGCGGGGTGCGCACGTTGTCGGCCCCTAGGAGGTTCGCGGTCCTGGTAGCCGGCTTCGGAAGCGTTGGAAGGGCGCTGGCGAGGGCAGTGGCGATGAGGAGCAAGTACATAGAACTGAGGCACGCGGTGCAGCTCAAAGTGGTCGGCGTGGTCGACTCGAGGGGGGCCGCGATCAAGCCGGAGGGGTTCACGGATTACGAGCTCCTGAAGCTCGCCGAGCTCCCGCGGGGAGGGGTCTCCAGCTTCCAGGGCTACGGCAGGCCCGGCCTCAACGCTGCGGAGGCGCTGGAGCTCCTCTCGCCGGACGCGCTGGCCGAGCTCACGCCAGCGAACTACGAAACGGGCGAGCCGGGCCTCAGCCACGTGCTAGCCGCGCTCAGGGCCGGCTGCCACGTGGTGACCTCCAACAAGGCCCCCCTCGTGAAGGCCTTCGCCAGGATAATGGACGAGGCCAGGAGGAGGGGCCTCTCAGTCAGGTACAGGGCAACCGTCATGGGAGGATCGCCGTTCATGGAGGCGCTACTCGGCGTCAGGTCACACGAGGTGGTCGAGGTGAGGGGGCTCCTCAACGCCACCACCAACTACGTGCTCACGCTGATGCAGGAGAGGAGAATTGACATGGGAACGGCCGTGAGGCACGCCCAGGCCGTTGGAGTGGCCGAGGCCGACCCCTCCCTGGACCTCGCGGGCGTCGACGCCGCCGCCAAGCTCGTCATAATATCGTGGACCATAGGCAGGCCGATCGGACTCGAGGAGGTCAGGAGGAGGAGCGTCGAGGGGCTCAAGCTCGAGGAGTTGCTGGGAGCGCTCGCGAGGGGGAAGGTGGTGAAGCAGGTGGCTTACTTGAACCCGACGAGGGGGGAGGCCTACGTGGAGCCCGTGGAGCTCGAGGCCTCCGATCCGCTGGCCTCGATATCTGGGACCACGAACGCCGTGAAAGTTGTCACCGACGCCACCGAGTTCTTCTTCGTCGGCAAGGGCGGCGGAGGGGTCGAAACCGCCCACAGCGTGCTGGACGACCTCATAGCAGTGGCGTTGGGCGGGGGACATGGCTAGCCGCGCGTGCATCGTCAAGATCGGCGGCTCCCTGCTCGTGGACGCCAGATCCTACGTCGAGAGCGCCCGCAACGTGCTGGCCCTGGCCTCGAGGAGCGGCTGCAAGCCGATAGTGGTCGTGTCGGCGGCCAGGGGCGTCACGGACCTCCTGATCAGGGCGTCGGAGGGGGACGAGGCGGCGCTGGCCGCCGCGAAGGAGCTCTACGAGGACATTGCAAGGGAGCTCGGGGGGACGCTGGCCAACAAGGTCGTCGAGGAGCTGGGGAGGCTCGCCATGATCGTGAGGGCCGGCGTCAGGGACGGCGCGACGAGGGACCTCGTGCTATCCTTCGGCGAGAGGATCAGCAAGCTGCTGATGGTCGCAGCGCTCGAGCACGCGGGCGCCAGGGCCGTGGGATTCAACGCAGATGAGATCCTGATAACGGACGAGAGGCACGGGGACGCGCGCGTGGACTTCGAAATGACGAGGGCCCTCCTGGAGAAGGCCAAGCATTCCCTCGAGGGCCCTGACTACGTATCGGTGATCGAGGGCTTCGTGGGAAGGGCGAGGGACGGAAGCGTCACGACCCTCGGGAGGGGCGGCTCTGATTACACAGCAACAGCGCTGGGCGCGCTCCTCGGATGCGACGTCTACCTGGTCACCGACGTGGACGGCGTCTTCACCGCCGATCCGAGGCTGGTCCCGAGCGCTAGGCTCGTCGGCCTGATGGATTACGGGGAGGCCTACGAGGCCGCGCTCAGGGGGGCAAAGAACACCAACCCTAAGGCCTTCGAGCCGTTGCTGGCGTTCCCCGGCCCCGACGTATACGTGGGCTCGTGGAGGCTCATGGGGACGAGGATCACCGGGAAGGCCGGCGAGGTGCCGGAGGGGCCCAAGCTCCTCACCCTCAGGGGGGACGAGATCACCGTCATTGGGCGCGGCATGCTCAGGAGCGCCTGGGCGTCGAAGTTCCTCGAGTCGCTCGAGACGTCGGGAGCTGACGTAGTGGAGATCAGGGGAGGGGGAAGCTCGTTGAGCGCCAGGGTCAGGTATCCCGGCGAGCTCCCCAAGCTTTTAGCCCTAGTACACGATGCGCTCCTCCCCAGGGGGTAGGAGTGGCGAAGAAGGTCGCGGTGCTCGGGGCCACGGGCATAGTGGGCCAGAGGTTTGTCTCGCTGCTCTCCGAGCACCCCTGGTTCGAGCTCGGGGTGCTGGCGGCGTCGGAGAGGAGCACGGGCAGGAAGTACTCGGAGATCGTCAGGTGGACGCTCGAGAAGCCGTTGCCCGACGAGGTCGGGGAGATGATCGTCGAGCAAATCGACCCAGCGCTCCTCGACAAGGAGGGCATCGATATAGCGTTCTCGGCGTTGCCGCCCGAGGCCGCGGCCAAGGTCGAGGAGGAGCTGGCCAGGAGGGGCATCGCGGTAATATCCAACGCCAGCAACATGAGGCTCGAGCCCGACGTACCGCTCCTGATCCCGGAGGTCAACCCGGAGCACGCGGACGTGATAGAGCTGCAGAGGAGCAGGAGGGGGTGGAGCGGATCCATATCCAAGGTGCCCAACTGCACCTCGATAATCCTCACCCTCACGCTGAAGCCCCTCCACGACTTCTTTGGATTGAGCAGGGTCGTGGCATCGACTATGCAGGCCCTCTCGGGCGCCGGGCTCACGGGCGTGCCGTCCCTGGCTATTCTCGATAACCTGATTCCGTTCATAGAGGGGGAGGAGGACAAGGTCGAGGCCGAGCCCAGGAAAATGCTCGGCGCGCTGGCCAGCGACGGGATAAGGCCCTCGGAGGAGTTCTCGATCAGCGCCAGCTGCCACAGGGTCATGGTCCTCGAGGGCCACACCATAGCAGCCTTCGTCGAGCTTCGGTCGAGGGCCGAGCCCGAGGAGGTGATCAAGGCCTTCGAGAGGTTCAACGAGGAGAACCCTGCCAAGGCCCTGGGGCTCCCCTCCAGCCCTCCCAGGCCAATAGTGGTGAGAAGGGAGCAGGACAGGCCCCAGCCGAGGTTCGACAGGAACGAGGGCAACGGCATGAGCGTCGTTGTCGGCAGGGTCAGGAAGGATCGAGCGCTCGGCGGCATCAAGTACGTCGTCCTCGGACACAACACGATAAGGGGCGCGGCGGGGAACGGGGTCCTCATAGCGGAGCTACTGACGAAGAAGGGGTACGCCTAGGCCTCGCCCTTTTTCCCTCCGCGCTTTTCTCCTCGCCTGTCGCTCAGCGGATAACCGCGCAGTCACCACACTCCTCTACTCCCCGAGAACTCATCATCGCGGCGCGTGACGCCCCTGCGCTCCTGGGCCGCCCATCCAAGACTTCAGCCGGCCAGGCGAAAAAGCGCGAAGAGGAAGCGGGGCTAGGAGAGCGCCGCCGAGAGGTCCTCCTTCAGGTCCTCGACGTCCTCAACGCCCACGGCAAGCCTCACTAGATTCTCAGTTATGCCCAGCTTCACCCTCACGTCCGCCGGTATGTGGGCTGACACGGACTTGTAGGGCAGGACCATCATGGTCTCCGTGGCGCCGAGGCTCGGCGACCTCCTGATCACCCTCAGCCTGGAGAGCCTCGAGAGGAGCTCGCCGTACGAGGCCCTCACCTTGAAGCTCAGCACGCCGCCGAAGTACTTGCCGCCGAAGAGCTTCCTGGCCAGCTCGTGGTACGGGCTGGACCTGAGCCCCGGGTAGTACACCTCCTCAACCCTCGGGTGATCTTCGAGGAATTCCGCCAGGGCGAGCGCGTTGCTGCAGGACCTCTCGAACCTCAGATGCAGCGTCCTCATCCCCCTCGCCGTCAGATAGGCCTCGAAGGGGCTCATTATCGTGCCCATGATCCTCCTGTACTCCCACAGCTCGGACGCGAGCTTGGTGCTCGTCGCCACGACGCCCCCGACTACGTCGTTGTGGCCGGCGAGGTACTTCGTGGCGCTGTGGACCACTGCTGCAGCGCCGTGATCTAGGGGCCTGAACATCATGGGCGTGGTGAAGGTGTTGTCGACCACCAAAACCGAGCCCTCGACAAGCCCCCTGGCCACCTCGTCGACGTCTATTACCTTGAGAGTCGGGTTGGTGAGGACCTCGAGGAAGACTATTGCTGGTCCCCTGCCCGCCTCCTCGAGTATCGACTCAGCGGAGGGCCACGCCAGCGCGTACTTGAGCCCGAACTTCTCGGACATGACCTCCAGGAACCTTATCGTGGTGCTGTACACCTCGTACGGCACGACGATCTTGGCCCCCCTCCTCGCCAGCGCGATCAGCGTCGACGTTATCGCGGCCATGCCGCTGGAGAAAGCTATGGCGTCCTGCGCCCCCTCGGCCATTGCCACGAGCCTCTCCAGGTACCTGACCGTTGGGTTGGACTCCCTCCCGTACTTGAGGACCCTGCCGGCGTCATCGAACTTGGCCATGCCGGCCTCGTGATCGACGTACTCGTACACGGCGCTCGTGTATATGGGGAAGACTCCGGAGCCGTAGGGGTCATCGTACGAGGGGCCCCTCGAGTATATGGTTCCGTCACGTGGCATTTAGGACACCTGCCGGGGACCATGGCCTGGCGCTCTAAAATGCTTGGCCAAGTCGCATATAGTGGTGGAGCCGTTCGTTTTGTTTCATATATATTTCGGTAAGCCAATCATTACATTTTTAACCATTTTCGGCCCAATGCACACGAAATGGAAAGTGTTCCAAGGTAGCCAAGTTGGAGTTGAACAGCTTACATGACTTCAGGAAGGTCCCCCCATTTCCCCTCGGCGCCAGGCCCCAGCACATCGAAAGGATCTACATAACGGACACAACGCTGAGGGATGGGCAACAGGGCTGGAGATACCTGTCCAAGGAGGAGTCCGCGGCCATCTACGAGCTACTCCACGAGATCGGGGGGAAGGGGGCCATAAGGTGCACCGAGGTCTTCCTGTACACTCCAAAGGACAGGGAGGTGGCCAAGGAGCTGAGGTCCTACGGCTACGAGAGGCCAAAGGTCATAGCATGGGTCAGGGCAACCCTCTCGGACGTCCAGCTGGTCGCCGACAACGGATTGGACGAGGCAATAGTGCTCATGTCGATCTCGGACCTCCACATAAGGCACAAGTTCGGCCTCAGCAGGGAGCAAGCGGCTGAGAAGTACCTCGAGGTCGCCAGGAGGGCTGCCCAGCTCGGAATATCGTTCAGGGCCTCGCTCGAGGACATAACGAGGGCTGACATCGAGGGCTTCGTGATCCCGTTCCTCGAGAGGCTCATGAGGATCTCCGAGGGCTATGGGATCGAGATCGGCGTGAGGCTCCCCGACACGCTCGGCCTGGGACTCCCTTTCGACTTCGTGCCCCCTCCCAGGGGAATACCCGCGCTGGTCAAGCACATAAGAGAGGCCACCGGCCTGCCGCCCGAGGCCGTGGAGTTCCACGGCCACAACGACTTCGGGCTAGTAGTCGCAAACCACTTGGCCGCCTGGCTCAGCGGCGCTGGCCTCTCGAACTGCACGTTGCTCGGAATAGGCGAGAGGTCCGGCAACTGCCCCCTGGAGGTGATGGCAATCCATTACGCGGCCCTGAAGGGCACGAGCGACATAAACTTGAAGGCCATATCGAAGATACCGAGGCTGTTCGAGGACATGGGGTACAGGGTGCCCGAGCACCAGCCGCTCGTTGGGAGGAACGCGTTCGTGACCAAGGCCGGCATACACGCCGATGGCCTGCTCAAGAACCCCGAGGTGTACCTGCCGTTCGATCCCCTCGAGGTGCTTGGAATCCCCTACGGCGTCGAGATAACCCCGTACTCCGGCAGAGCGGCCATAGTCCTCTGGCTCAGGAACAAGGCGGGGATGGCGCACGTCAGGAAGGAGGACCCGATCGTGGCCAAGATCCACGAGAAGGTCGTGAAGCTATTCGAGGAGACGGGGAGAACGGAGCCCCTGGACGACGAGGAGATGTGGAGCTTGGTGAGGGAGGCGCTGGGGGAGGCGCGTGGGAACGGTTGAGGGAGCACTCTCGAGGAAGCTCGGGAGGAAGGTCTCGCCCGGCGAGATCGTGGCGCTGCGCGTGGATGCCCTCTACGCCCACGACGGCACTGCGCCGCTGGTGATGGACGTCCTCGAATCGGAGCTGGGGTGGAAGGGCCCGCTGGAGGCCGCCGACAGGACGTACTTCTTCATCGATCACTCCGCGCCGGCCCCCCACGTGGCGGCTGCGACCGTGCATAAGAGGATGAGGGAGTTCGCCAGGAGGCACGGGATCAAGCTCTACGACGTCGGCCGCGGCATAAGCCACCAGGTAGTCTACGAGGAGGGGATAGCGAGGCCCGGGGCGCTGATCCTCGGCGCCGATAGCCACACCCCGACCGTGGGGGCGACAGGCGCGATCGCCATAGGCGTGGGCAGCACCGACCTGGCGCTGGCGATGGCCTACGGCGAGACCTGGCTCCAGGTCCCCGAGCCCTTCCTCGTCAAGTTGGAGGGGAGGCTGAGGCCGTGGGCGATGGGCAAGGATGTCGCGCTTAGGCTGATCGGCGAGCTGGGGACCGATGGCCTGCTGGGCAAGTACGCCGAGTTCAGGGGCAAGGGCCTCGGCAGCATATCCATGGACTCCAGGCTGACGATCTCGAACATGACAGCCGAGATGGGGGCCGTGACTGCCGTGTTCGAGGTCGATGACTTGGCCGCTGCCGCGCTGGGGCTCGAGGGGCCGCTCCACTTCGGCGATGACTCGTTCGTGGATGGGGTGGAGCTCGAGCTAGACGCAGTGGAACCCATGGTCTCCCTGCCCGGCGACGTCGGCAGGGTAGCCGAGGTTTCGGAGGCCGAGGGGACCGAGGTGGACGTGGTCTTCATAGGCTCCTGCACCAACGGAAGGCTCGAGGACGTGGCCATGGCAGCCAAGATCCTCAGCGGCCGGAGGGCCAGGGCCAGGTGCATAGTGTCCCCGGCCTCGAGCCGAGTCTACATGGACTCGCTAGCTGCTGGCTACATCGAGGCCCTGCTCAAGTCGGGATGCGTCGTGGCGCCTCCGACGTGTGGGCCGTGCGTCGGGGCACACATGGGCGTGCTAGCGGAGGGGGAGGTCGCAGTTTCGACGACCAACAGGAACTTCCCCGGCAGGATGGGGCACGTCTCGAGCAAGGTGTTCCTGGCCTCGCCCGCGACGGCTGCGGCGTCAGCCGTCGCGGGAAGAGTGGCCGACCCCAGAAAGTACCTCGGTGGAGGGAGTTGATCGTCAGGGGCAGGTGCTGGAAGTTCGGAGACGACGTTAGCACCGACCACATAATATCGGGCAAGTACAAGTTCGGCGCAATAGATGACATCAGGAAGATGTTGCCCCACGTGTTCGAGGAGCTGGTGCCCGGCTTCCACGAGAAGGTGAGGCCGGGCGACGTCATAGTCGCGGGGAGGAACTTCGGAAAGGGCTCGAGCAGGGAGCAGGCGCCAAGGCTCCTCAAGATGCTCGGCATAGGCGCAGTGATCGCGAGGAGCTTCTCCCACATATTCTTCAGGAACGCCATAAACGTCGGGCTCCCTGTTGTAGTGGCAAGGGAGCTGCCGAGGATCGCCGAGCAAGGGGACCTGATGGTGGTCGACCTGGCCGCCGGGGTCGTGGTGGACGAAACCAAGGGATTCAGCGAGAGGTTTCCCCCATACCCTGGCTTTGCGCTGGAGGTGCTCTCGGAGGGAGGCATGGTCGAGTACGTCAGGAGGAGGGGCGTGCCGCCGTGGCGCGCAGGCCGAGGATAGGCGTGATAAGGGGCGACGGGATCGGCCCCGAGGTGGTCGGGGCAGCGCTCGAGGTGCTCGGCGAGCTAGGCGTTGACGCGGAGCTCGTCGATATCGAGGCCGGCCTCAGGGCCTACGAGAAGTACGGAAGGACCCTGCCGCCGGACTTCGTCGACGTGGCCAAGGAGCTCGACGCGATATTGAAGGGCCCCCTGCAGACGCCAAAGGGGCCCGGGACCCCGAGGAGCGCTAACGTGGAGATCAGGAGACTCCTCGGGCTCTACGCCAACGTGAGGCCCTTCAGGAGCTTCAGGGGCATTTCCCGGGACACGTTCGACTTCGTGATCGTCAGGGAGAACACGGAGGACCTGTACGTGGGCCTCGAGGGGAGGTTCGGCGACACCGCGATAGCGCTGAAGGTGATCACGCGCGAGGGCTCGACGAGGGTCTCCGAGTTCGCCTTCGAGCTCGCCAGGGCCCGCGGATATGCCAGGGTGACGGCCGTGCACAAGGCCAACATACTCAAGGAGACCGACGGCCTCTTCAGGGAGGCCTTCCTCGAGGTGGCCTCGAGGCATCCCTGGGCAAGGGCCGACGAGATGCTCGTTGACGCGGCCGCCTACGCGCTGGTCAGGAGGCCCTCGGAGTTCCAGGTCATAGTCACCCCGAACCTTTACGGGGACATACTCTCGGACCTGGCAGCAGGAATGGTGGGGAGCCTGGGCCTCTGCGGCTCCGGCCAGTACGGCGCGGGCATCCCCGTCTTCGAGCCAGTCCACGGGACCGCCCCCGATATCGCCGGCAAGGGGGTGGCCAACCCAATTGGCCAGATCGAGGCGGCTAGGCTCATGCTCGAGTTCCTGGGGGCCAAGCACGGCGACGAAGGCCTGCTCGCCAGGGCGCGCGCCCTCTCCGATGCCGTTCGGAGAGTGGTCGAGGAGCGCGTGGCGTTGCCGCCCGACCTCGGCGGATCCTCAGGGACGTTTGATGTGGCCAGGGCAATAGCGAGCACCGCGAGGGCCCTCCTGGAAGGGGGGCTCGAGGGCCGGTAGGCTTATTTACCAGGCCCATGATCCTCGCGCCAGCGCGGAAGGTGTGACCCGTGGAAACGGCCTAGGGGCCTCGCCCTTCAGGGACGGAGTTTCGCTGAAGTGCCCCTCCTGCGGCCGTGACATCGCCGCCAGCCCCGCCACCTTCCGGTGTCCGTCCTGCGGATCCCTCCTCGAAGTCGCGTACGAGAGGCGCGTCCTCGAGGACTTCGCCAAGTCCTTCGGCAGCCTGCGCGGCAGGGGCGTCTGGAGGTACTCCGCTGTCCTGCCCCTGCGCGAGGGAGTCCGCCGAATCAGCCTCGGCGAGGGCTCGACCCCGCTGATAGAGCTCAGGGAGGCCGGCGGAAGGGCGCTGGCCAAGTACGAGGGCGCTAACCCGACTGGGAGCTTCAAGGACAGGGGAATGACCGTTGGGATGACGCTTGCCAGGGCAGCCGGCTACGGATCGGTCGTCGTGGCCAGCACCGGGAACACGGCCGCGTCGGCTGCCGCTTACGCTGCGAGGGCCGGCCTGAGGTGCCTCGTCGTCGTCCCCAGGGGGAAGGTGGCCGCGGGGAAGCTCGCCCAGGTAGCGCTGCACGGCGCCGAGGTGATCGAGGTCGACGGCTACTTCGACAGGGCTCTTGAGGAGGCGTTATCGAGGTATGCGCCGCGGGGGGCCTACCCGCTGAACTCAGTAAATCCGTGGAGGCTCGAGGGGCAGAAGACGCTGGCATTCGAGGTGTTCGAGGAGATTGGCGTCCCCGACGCGGTCGTCGTCCCCGTGGGGAACGCGGGCAACATATATGCGATATGGAAGGGGTTCGCCGAGCTGGTCGCGGCAGGGCTCGCCGATAGGGTCCCGAGGATGGTGGGGGTTCAGGCCAGCGGGGCCGCGCCCTTGGCCTCCGCGTGGAGGGCCGGGCTCAGCGAGCCTGCCTTCGTCGATGAGCCCAAGACCGTTGCGTCGGCAATAAGGATCGGGAGGCCCGTGAACTGGCCCAGGGCCCTGAGGGCCGTTAGGAGCTCGGGCGGCACTTTCGTCGTGGTTGAGGACGATGAGATACTAAGGGCCCTCGCCCACCTGGCAAGGAGAGAGGGGATCGGCGTCGAGCCGGCCAGCGCGGCCGCGCTGGCCGGTTACTGGAAGGCGCTCGAGGAGGGGGCCGTGGACAGGGACGAGGTGGCGGTCCTAGTCCTGACCGGTAGCGCGCTGAAGGATCCGGCAGCAGTTGAATTAATTAACAGCAATGTTTAGAATCCTTAACAAGATGGCTATAAAAAGCGAAACATTTTTATACCCTTTCCTAACCAAGATAATTAGCGGTGTGAACATGCCGGGCACCATACCCTTGATAGGCGAGAAGTTCCCCGAAATGGTAGTTGTCACGACGCACGGCACCAAGAAGCTGCCGGACGACTACAAGGGCAAGTGGTTCGTGCTGTTCAGCCACCCGGCCGACTTCACGCCCGTGTGCACGACCGAGTTCTACGGATTCTCCTACAGGTTCGAGGACTTCAAGAAGCTCGGCGTCGAGCTGATAGGGCTAAGCGTGGACAGCGCCTACGCGCACATCAAGTGGACTGAGTGGATAAAGGAGAAGCTGAAGATGGAGGTGCCGTTCCCGATCATAGCCGACCCAACCGGGCAGGTGGCGTCAAAGCTCGGGATGTTCCCTGCCGGCGGCACTCACACGATCAGGGCGGTCTTCGTGGTGGATCCCAATGGCATCATCAGGGCCATCCTGTACTACCCAGCTGAGGTGGGGAGGAACTTAGACGAAATACTCAGGCTGGTGAAGGCCCTGCAGGTCACTGACAAGTACGGCGTCGCGCTGCCGGCCAATTGGCCCAACAACGCCCTGATTGGGGAGAGGGCCATAGTGCCGCCGCCCACTGAGGTGAAGGAGGCCGAGGAGAGGCTGAAGAAGTACGAGTGCTACGACTGGTGGTTCTGCCACAGGGAGATACCAGCCGAGGAGGCCGCCGAGGCCAGGAAGTTCATGGAGAGGGCCGCCACGAGGCCCCAGCCGAAGTAGGGCTAGAGCTTGAACCTCTTGGATACGGGCTCGCGAGTCGTCTTTTTCTCCCAATCCGCCTTCACCGTCCTGGCCACCCCTCTCCTCCTGAGCACGTAGTTGATCGCGCTCAGCGCTGCCTTCGCCCCCTCCGCGGCCGCGATCACCGCCTGCTTGAACACGGCCTTGGAGGTCACGTCGCCGGCGGCGAAGAGGCCCGGGGTCCTGGTCCTACAGAAGTCGTCGACGATGATCTCGCCCAGCTCGTTGATCTCCACCAGATCCTTGACGAAGTCCAGCCTGCTCTCGAAGCCCATCTCGACAAAGAGGCCGTCAACCTCGAGGACTTTGGTGCCATCGCTACACGAGATCCTGATGCCCTGCAACCTGTCGCCCCCCTCGATGCCGACCACCTTACAGCCGGGATGGGCCACGACGTTGCCGTGGCGCGCCGCTTCGCGAAGCCCAAGATCGTCCTTGGACGGCGTCACGTAGTGCACCACGCTCGCTATGGCTGCGAGCCTGGCGAGCTCCTCGGCCCCCTTCTCCCCGAAGCTGGCCAGCGCCACCCTCTTCCCCTTGAACAGTGGAGCGTCGCAGACGACGCAGTAGCTCAGGCCCCTGCCGAGGAACCTGTCCTCGTGCGGGAGGCCGAGCTTCCTCGGCGACTTGCCAGACGCCACGATCACCGCGACGGAGGCGAACTCACCGCCCCTCCTAGTTCTTACGCGAAATCGATCCCCCAGCCACTCAATCGCCAGCACCTCGTCCACCAGGAGCTGTGCCCCATAGGAGAGGGCCTGCCTCTGCACCTTCATCACCAGCTCCTGGCCGGGCAATGGATCGAGGCCGGGATAGTTCTCGATCGTGCTAGCATAGGAGAGCTGTCCCCCTATGTCCATGGAGATGACGAGGGTCCTGAGGCCCTGCCTGGCCAAGTAGAGCGCTGCCGAGAACCCCGCGATCCCGCCGCCGATCACTATTACGTCGTACTCCTCGACCATCGAACGGCCCCAGCCCGCGTTTCTTATATGCAAATCCCCTGGGATGCTGCTTAAAAATGTCGTGAAGGCGCTATGCTTATGCCCCGTCGTTGTCGTTGGGCAAAAACGCTACTCGCAGAGCACCTCGACCGCGTTCGAGGCCACGCGAACGCCGCGGGCGCCGTTGAGGGGCCTCCTCGAAAAGACCATCGCGTCCCCGCTTCGACACGCAGAGACGAGGCCAAGCGGCGTTGGAACGATGGCCGTCTCCTCGCACGCGATCGTGCCGCGTCCGGCGGGGTCCTCGGCCGGCTCCACCCCCTCTGGCCTAATGACGGCCCAGCACTGCTCCCCCTTGCCCCTCACGGCCGACGCGACGAGCAGGCCGGCCGGCGTCTCCACCAGGACCCCGTCCCCCTCCCTCCCGAGGACCTTGGCCGGGATCACGCCGTAGCCCAGGGAGGACGCCAGGAAGCGCGAGGAGATTGCCGCGTCGTGGAGCAGGGGGCCCGAGTAGACCAGCTTGCCGCCCTCGAGGACGTAGAGGACGTCCCCGAGCGCGACCGCGTCCTCGGCCAGGTTCGTGGCCATGAGCACGGCAATGCCTAGCTCCCTCGCCAGCCTCGCGATGTCCAGCCTGAGCCTGGGCTTGAGCACGGGGTCCACGTTGGCCAGCGGCTCATCCATGAGGAGGACCCTGGGCTCCATGGCCACCGCCATCGCGATCGCGACCCTCTGGCGCGTCCCGTGGCTCAGCTCGCGGGGCCTCGCTCTGGCGTAATCCTCCACGCTGAGCAGCCCGAGGGCCCACCTCACCCTCTCGTCTAGCTCAGCCCCCCTCAGCCCCCTCTTCCTCCTGGCGCCCAGGGCCACGTTCTCCCACACCGTGAGGTGCTCGAAGAGGACCGGCCTCGAAGGGACGTATCCGACGTCCCTCAACTCGGGCGGGACGTTAATGTTCCTCGAGAACACGGCCTCGCCGCCGATGTATATTTCCCCTTCGTCCGGCTCCAGCAACCCTGCTATGCACTTCAGCAGCGTCGTCTTGCCCGAGGCGTTAGGGCCCAGCAACAGGCCGACCTGCCCCCGGCCGAGCCCAAGGCTGACGCCCGACAACGCCTTCCTCCGCCCGAACCTCTTCGAGAGCCCCCTCACCGTCAGCGCCCCAGCGTCCCCTGCCAAGCCTGTCGCCCGCACCATTGTACATCAATGGGTTTAAATATAAAGCTATGTCCATTAGTTAATGGACAGCGATCCATCGTTACAGCGCTTAATACCCCTTCCGGCCATTAGAGAGGTCCGGCGGGGCCCCTTGGACGCGCTCTGGAGCGCTGGCCTGTTGTTAGTCTTCCTCGGCGTGGCCCTCTCGATCGTCGGCATCCTGTTGATGTTCCTCTCCTCGTTGCGCGGCTCGGGCAGCAGGGCCGAGGGGGGCGCGGTGTTCATGATTGGCCCAATACCGATAGTCGTGGGGACGAGCGAGAGGGCAGCGTTCGCGGCGCTCGTGCTGGCGATCCTCGCCATTGCCCTGATGCTCTTAACGTTCGTAATCGCCATCGGGTGGCCGCGTTGAAGCCCGGGGAGCTGGGGCTCGTCCTCTTCGTGATCGGCTTCACGCTGGCCTTCGTCGGAGGCCTGATGATGGCGTTTGCCTCAGCGACGTCGCTGCCCGGCCAGCCCCAGACGGGGGGATGCATTGGCATCTTCCCGTTCGTCTACTGCTGGGGCTCAGGGGGCCCAGGGGGCTGGGCAATGCTAGCGGTGGCGTTGATCATGACGCTGTTCGTCGTTGCCCTGCTGCTGTTCCTAGTGCCCCTGATCCTCTGGAGGCCCCAGGGCCAGGCCCAGGGCGGGCAGGCCCCCTAATCCCGCCTCACGACCCCCAATGACATGTAGCCAGCGGCAAACACTATGGCCAGCACGATGAGTGTGTAGAGCGTTAGCGCCGACGCGAGGGTGGGGATGTCCCCGTAGGTGCTCGCGTAGTACAGCGCTATGGGAAGCGTCTCGGTCCTCATCCTTATGGCGCCTCCCACTATGTAGGAGCCCCCGAACTCCCCGAGGGTCCTGGCAAAGACGAGTAACGATGCCAGGCCCAGCTCCCTCCCGAGCATGGGCGCGATCAGCCTGTAAAGGGCCTCGAGCCTCCCGTAGCCGAGCGTGGCTGCCACTTCCTCGTACTCCTCGCCCAGCGCCCCCAGCATTGGGGCCAGGACCCCTAGCGCCGTCGGGTACGCTATGACGAGCTGCACTAACGCCACGCCCTTCGGGTCGTTGACGAACGAGAAGAGCTCGTTGAGCGCGCCCCCCACGCTCGTCTGGGTGAAGAAGATCAACAGGAGGAGGCCCACTGCCGCTGGCGAGAGGGCGCTCGGCAGGATCAGCAGGGCGAGGGCAGCCCTCTCGGCGATCCCGGGCCTCCTCGCGAGCGCGTGCGCCACCGGCAGGGCTGTAAAAATGGATACGAGCGTTGCGAAGGACGAGGTGGTCAGCGAGAGGGCGGCGCTGAACCTAAGCTCGTCGTTGCTCAGGGAGATCGCGCTGAACCTCCCGACGGCCCAGGAGAAGTAGAGCAGGAGAAATGCGAGGACGAGGGAGGAGAGGGCAAAAAGCATGGCCCTCCCGGCTTCGAGCCCCCTCAACCCCCAGCACCCAGCGCGCCGCACAAGCCGACTCTGTCCCCGGGTATGCTCGTGTACGGCGTGAGCGCCCTGAGGGTCGACGCGTCGACGATCATTCCGAGCGACAGGGCAAGGCTCCGGTTCTGCCTAGGGTAGCTCGCCAGGAAGTCCACGAGCTCTGCCGCGAGGCCTGGGCTCTTGGAATACCTGAGCACGGCCGCAAGCTGGCATCCGCTGTAGAGCAGGTCGCTCTGGTTGAGCCACACTATGTCGAGCGAGCCCGGGTACCAGTAGACGACGTTGTTCCAGGCAAGCGCCGCGTCGACGGCCCCCAGCGCCACCTGCTGGGCAACGGCGGCCATGTCAGGCAGGACCACCAGGTTGTCCTTGACCTTGTCGTATATGTTCTTTGCCTTCAGTATCTCGACGGCTATCGCGCCGCCCGGCGCCACGCTGGGATCCGGTATGGCCACCTTAAGGCCGGGCCTTGCCAGGTCGTATATGCTCGTTATGTTCTTTGGGTTACCCTTCGGCACGATGATCGCTATGACCTGCCAGCTGATCACCCTCACCGTGTCATTGCGCACCATGCCCAGCCTCATCGCCTTCAACATGTAGTCAGAGTCGGCCACGACGAAGACGTCGCCGGTGCCTGTGAGATTTATTTGGTTCATGAGCCTTCCCGTGGCGCCATAAGTCAGTTGCACCCTGACCCCGCTGTGCCCGGACTCGAAGATCGGGATCGAGACGTTCAGGTACCTGGAGACCACGGGCGGCGCGTACACCAACAGCTCGGCCGCCGTGCTCGCGCGGCCGGCAACTCGTTGATAGACCACGTAGGCCCCCAGCGAGGCCGCCAGCGCGATCGCCACGAGGGCTATCGCGACGCTAGTGCGCACGTCCCCCTACCTCGGCCGCGAACTCCTCCGACAGCCCGCCGTCGCCGAGGCCCGCCAGGAAGTCCCTGCTAACCTTCGTCCCCGTGACTATCCAGGGCATGAGGATGTCGAGCGCGTTCCTCCGCCTGTGGTGCACGATGCCGGCCGAGACGCCTACCACCGGCTTTCCCCTCCTGTAGGCGACGATGGTCATGGAGGTCGGCTTCACCGGGAGCCCGTACAGCACGACCTCGTCAGCCACTGCCGCAATGGCGTCCTTGGTGACGTCGGTGGGATCCACGCTCATCCCCCCGCTGGCGATCACCGCGTCGTGATCTGCGAGCAGGTCCAGGATCTTCGACGAGATCTCGTTGACATCGTCCCTCGAGTAGAGGATCCTGCCCACCGTCGCCCCGTATGCAGCGGCCTTCTCAGCTATGACCTGCGAGGCCTCGTCCCTGATCTTCCCCTCAACCACCTCCGTCCCGGTAACCAGGATCCCCATCCTGATCCTGCGCGCCTCCCTGACCTCCACCAGCGGCAGGTCCTCGGCAACTTTCCCCAGCTCCTCCTCGAGCTCTGCCCTGCTCACCGAGAGGGGCAGCAGCGCCACCACGCCAACCAGCTCGCGGGATCTCACGAAGGTCCCGCCACGCCTCACGATCACCCTGACGATGTTGCCCGAGTTCAGCACAGCTAGCGCGCGGTGCCTTACGAGCACCATGCCGTCGTGCTTCGCGTATAGGTAGGCCTCGCCCATGGGCCTCGGCACCACGTCGATGCCGGGGCCGGAGATCTTGAGGGCCGCCTCGACGGATGCCTCGTTCTCGTTCAGCAGGTCCTCGCGGGATCCCTCGTCCTCGACGTAGACCACGTAGTGGCCGGCCCTCTTCAGCTCCTCGACGTCCTCGGGCCTGATCACGTGGCCCCTCAGGAATAGGGGGCGCCCCGCCTCCCTGGTGATGGCCACAACGTCGTATGCCAGCTTTTTGCCGACCGCCTCCTCGGCCCTCACAGCCCTCATGCCGTTGTCCCTCGGGCAATGGACTAGATGCCCAAAGCTAATAAGTATGTGTCCATCAACTAATGGACATAACCGCCTTGCGGACGGGCACAGCCTTTAAAAGGCGCCGGGCAGTCCTTAGCCAATGAGGTGTTAGGCTTACCTAACAGGGGATCGGCCTTGATGTTGAGCGAGGTCCCGCAGGGGAAGAAGGCGAAGGTAGTTGCGCTGTCCGCCGGCGGAGGGCTCGCGAGGAGGCTCTACGAGCTCGGCCTGTTGCCCGGCGCAGTCGTGGAGGTCGTGTACAACGAGGGCAGGGGTCCGATCGTGATCTCGGTCGACGGCGCCGAGGTCTCGCTCGGGAGGGGAATAGCTAAGAAGGTCCTGGTGGAGCCCGTTGACTGATGGCGCGTTGATAAGGGTCGCGCTCGTCGGGCAGCCGAACGTGGGCAAGTCGGCGCTCTTCAACGCCCTCACGGGAGGGACGGCTGACGTAACCAACTGGCCTGGCACGACGGTGGCCTTCCAAAGGGGCCATGCCAGGTACGGCAAGGTCAAGATCGAGGTCGTCGACCTCCCAGGGGCTTACGCGCTGAGCCCCGTGACCCTCGAGGAGCTCGTGACGCGCAACTACCTCCTGGCCGAGAGGCCAGACGTCGTGATCGTTCTCGTGGACTCCACCCTCCCCGAGAGGACGCTCCACATGCTGGTACAGGTCCTCGAGCTGACGCCGAAGGTCGTTGTGGCCCTGACCAAGTGGGACCTCGCACATTCCATGGGCATACACATAAACGTCGATGGGCTCGCGAAGAAGATCGGCGTCCCAGTGGTCCCGACGTCGATCAAGGACAAGAGGTCGCTGGAGCTCCTGCTCAACGAGGTCGTGAAAGTTGCAAGGGAGGGGACCGGGAGGGACGTGTTGAGGCTCGACTACGGCGACCTCGAGGAGTTCGTCGAAGAGCTCGAGAAGGTCTTGGAAAGGGCCGCCAAGGAACTGGGCGTTTCGCCGAGGTTCATTGCCGTTAGGCTGCTCGAAGGGGACGCTGAGCTCCTCGAGCGATTGAGGTCCCTCGATCCCGAGGCAGCCAAGAGGGCCTCGCAAACGATCTCCGAGGCCAGGCGAGTGCTCGGGGATCCGGCGAGGTACGTGATGTCCGCGAGGGCCTCGCTCGCCAGGGAGCTGGCCAGCGGGAACGTCGCGAGGGTCAGGCTGGGCGCTGAGAGGGTTCCGAGGATCCTGTACAACCCGTGGGCGAGCGCGGCGATCGGCATCGCGTTCTACGTGGCCATTTTCATCGCCGCCTTCGTGGTGAGCACCGGCTACCCCCTGAACGTCCTCCTCAGCTCGCTGGGGCTCGAGGAGGCCGCGGGGATCGTCGAAAGCTACTCGCTCTCGGGGCTCGTCGAACAGGCGCTCGACTGGGCCTCGTCGACGATCTCGGCAGCCCTCGGTAGCGGCCTACTAACCTCGTTCCTCGTCGACGGGGTGCTCGGCAGCATTGGCGCGGTCCTGGTCTTCGTGCCCCCGATACTGGTGCTCATGGCTTTCGTGGCCGCGGTCGACGACAGCGGGCTGGGGCCGAGGCTCGCGGTGGGGCTGCACGGGCTGACGTCCAGGATAGGGCTCTCGGGGAACGCCCTCTTCCCGTTGCTCACGGGGTTCGCGTGCAACGTGCCGGCCGCAATGGCTTCGCGGCCGTTGCCGAGCGCGAGGGAGAGGCTTAGGTTCCTCCTGACGATCTCTTTCATACCCTGCCAGGCCAGGCTGATAGTGCTGCTGGCGCTCTCCTCGGCCATAGCCTGGGGAATGGGAGGGGTGGCCGTCGCCCTCTCATACGTCGTGGCCGTGGCCGCCTTCGCCCTGGCCAACTACGTGCTCTTCGCCCTCGACAGGGCGAGGAAGGTCGAGGAGCTGGGCCCCCAGATGCTCCTCGAGCTGCCGCCCCTGCACAGGCCCCTGCCGCAGGTCGTGTGGTGGAAGGTCAAGGCGGTGCTGAGGCAATTCCTCAAGAGGGCGGGGGTCGTGATATTCGTCGCGGGCGTGCTGGTGTGGGCGCTCCTCCAGATCGGACCCGGCCTCGAGCTCGTCGAGGATCCGGGACAGAGCCTCGCCGGGATCGCGGCCAAGCACCTGGCGTTCCTCGTGGCGCCGCTCGGGATAGCCGGGGGATCGGCCTGGATCGTGACGCTGGCGCTCATAGCTGGCTTCGTGGCGAAGGAGATCGTGGCGTCGACGCTCGTCGTAGCCACCGGGGCCACGACCGTCCAGGAGGCGATCGCCTCGCTGGGCCTAACGACCCCCCAGCTGGTGGCTGCCATGTTCTTCGTGACCCTCTACACCCCCTGCCTCGCCACGGTGGCGACGATTTACGGCGAGACGAGAAGCGCGAAGTACACCGCACTCTCGGTTCTCATATCGTTCGCGTTCGCCTACGCGTTCTCCTCGCTGGGATACGCGATCGCCTCCCTCCTGGCCGCGTGAGCAGGGGACCGCGAAATGCTTATTAAATGGGGAAAACTGCACTCTTTCGGCCTGCGGGGCCCGTCGCCTAGCCAGGATAGGGCGCCGGCCTCCTAAGCCGGAGGCCCGGGGTTCGAATCCCCGCGGGCCCGCGTCCTGCCACCTCCCAAGGGAGGCCCTCATTTTCTCGAGCCGTGAAGATCTGGCCTGCGAGCGCCCTTGCCCCTGGTAAAGGGGTACGCGTGGAGCGGCACATCCTGCGAGGCTGAGGAGAAGATCGTCAGGGGCGTAACGGGCGCCTTCGAGAGCCTCGGAATACCTGCCCAGGCCGTCGAGGTAATAATCATAGAGGTGCCGAAGGAGAACTGGGGGATCGGCGGCGAGCTGGCGAGCAAAAGCTCGAGGGGGCGAGGCCGCCCTAGCTCAGCGCTGCCCGGCCTCCTCCATGACAACTATGCCATCTGGTAGCTTGACCCTCACGGCTATCGAGGACCACGCCCTGAAAGCGTGGAAGCCGTCCTCGGGCCCTATGTAGTCCACCTCGGCGTTCCCGCCGAAGGCCACGTCAACGACCTCGGGCGAGGAGGACACGAGGATGGCCCTGTCGTCGGGGACCGCGTGCGAGAACACCACGTCGTCCACCAATGCCTTGGCCCTCTCGAGATCTGTGAGGCCCGTCCTCTCGCTGACTCTCAACATCCTCGCATACCTCGCGGGGCTCACGAACAGGACGTAGGGTCTCCTGTAACCCCTCTTCGAGAGCTCGGCCACGGCCCTAGCCACGTCGGCGATCGACGAGCCCGGCTCGTCCCATCCCCCCATCGGTAGCCTGATCCCTCCCTCCCTGATGAGGGCCTCAACCACGTACCTCTCCTCGGAGGAGGCAAGGGCGAGCGCCGCCCTCGAGGCCTCCGGCATCTCGATCTGCAGGCCAGTTCCGAGCGCCCTGTCGAGGGCCCTCTGCGAGACCCTGAACCTCTGGCTGATCTCCTGGAGAGCCAGGACGATCCTTCCATCGGGCCTCTCGACCGCGACGGCATCAGCGCCCCTGCCAACGAGGGCCGTCGGCAACCTCCTGATCACCGTGCGGGCCGACTCGGCGAGCCTTTTGGCCTCGGCGGCCACCCGTGTCTCGGGGCCCGCCTGTCCCCTCTGCTCGGCCGCTGGCTGGGCCCCAGGATCGCGCGCCTCCAACCCCGTCAGCTCCTTGACCTCGGCCGCCCCCTTGCCCAGCTCCTCGGCCTGCTCCGGGTCCAGGTGCTTGAGCAGCGCCATGAACTCGCCGACGTGCGTCTTCTCCTCCCTCGCCACGTCCTCGAAAACCCTTCTGACGGCTTCGTCGTCGATGGCCCTGGCCAGCTGCAGGTACAGGCTGATGGCGTCCAGCTCGGCGATCACCGCGAGCCTGAGCGCGTCGGCCACCTCCTCCCTGGTCAGCTTCCTCCCGGGCGCGAGGTCGAGGGGGTTCTTGGACAACACAGCCTCCACCGCCTAGTGCTTGGCGCCAAAAGTAATAAACGCGCCGCGAAACGCCAGGAGGCGGCCCGAGCCCCTACGCGCCGAGCGCCAGGGCCAGGACAAGGCTGACGATCGCTGCCAACGCTAGGGCCGTCACGGGGCTCATGTTGAACAACAGCATGAGCGCCGCGAGCACTAGGAACATCGCTATCGACACGACGTCCGGCTGTCCTCCCTTGGCCAGGACGCCGCCCGCGAGCTTGAGCAGCGCGTACAGGATGATCGAGAGCACCGCAACGTTTATGCCGCGGAAGACGGCCCTCGCCACCCAGTGATCCATGTAGGGCCTGAGCGAAACCACTATGCCCAGGATCACGACGTAGCTCGGTATCACCACGGCAACGGTCGCCACTATCGAGCCTGGCACCCCTCCGAGCGCGTAGCCGATCCACGTGGCCGCGTTAATCGCTAGGGGGCCCGGCGTGCTCTCGGCTATCCCGACCAGCGACAGGAACTCGTCCCTTCCGATCCACCCCCTCTCCTCCACCAGCTCCCTATAGTATATTGCTATGCCGCCGTAGCCGCCGCCGAACATGATGAAGCCCAACTTCAGGAACACGAGGAAGAGGTCCAGGTACGATACCGAGGCCATGGCCTTTCCCTGGTAACCTCGCACTGGCCAGGCGTTTAAAGGAGGAGTTCGCCGGCGCCGGGCCCCGCGCAAAAGCTTATAAGGGATGTGGGGACAGTAAATGGCTCTAACTGGTGAAAGCCGGGGGATTGCATCCAGCCTCCGTCTTCCTGGCAATTAACGCGCTCTCGGCCGCGCTGAAGCTCGTCGGCCTGCGGGGCACGAACTCGGTGGCCGCCTTCGTAGATGCGATGAACGACCTCGGCGACGTCGTGGGCCTGGGGATGCTGGCGATTGGCATAGAGATCAGCAGGAGGGGCTCGAGCATCGAGTACCCCTACGGGACCCGCAGGGCCGCCTACGTCGTTGGCCTGGCCTCGCTCGCCCTATTCTCGAGCGCGGTGATCTTCGCGTCGGCCCTCAGGCTGGCTAACGCCTTGAGCGACGGCGCCGTCAGCGCTAGCTCCAGCTCCATCGCCGCGTTCTCCGCCGCCTTCGCCGCGAACGTCGCGACCCTGGTCGCCGTGGTTATCCTGAGGAGGAGGCGCGACGATCCCGCGCTCGCGGGGGGCTTCGTCGACTCCCTCGGCGATTGCGTCAGCGGGGCCGCGGCACTTGCATCGCTCGTTACCAGGAGCAACGCGCTCGACATAGCAGGTGGCTTCGCTGCTGCCCTTGCGGTCGTGATATCGGCCGCCACAGAGGGCTATAGGTACTTCCTCGTCCTCATCGGGCGCGCCCCGCCCAAGCGCTCCCTGAGGAGGGCCGTCGAGGAGGTGCTGAAGGTCAGGGGCGTCAGGGACGTGAACGAGGTGAGGGCCTTCATGATATCCGAGGACGAGTTCTCGATCGCCCTCGAGGTGGAAGTGGACGGAAACGCCAGGGTCCTCGAGCTCGAGGGCGTCGCGAGAGCGATAGAGGAAGCCGTCAGGAGGGCGGACCCGAGGTTCAAGCACGTGGTAGTGGAGTTCGTGGCCGAGAGGAGCGGCCCGAAGACGTATGGGGAGGTCCTGAGGGAAATAGAGGGCCTCGAAGAGTAGCTACAGGTCCCCGAGGTCCCTCACGTACTCCTTGAACAGCCCTTCGCCCCACCCCCCTACGTCTTCCAACACGCCCTCGAAGAACCTCATTATCGGCGGCTCCCTAATCCACCTGAGGCCCCCAATGAGGTGCGAGCGCTCGCTGAGCCAGGCTAACCTGTCCACGAGGTACTCCACGTGCCCCCTCACGTAGGTCTTCCTCGGCATTGCGAACCTCACGAGATCCAGCTTCACGGGGATCTCAGCCCCCGTGGACGGGTCCCTGTCCATTGAGAGCTGGCCGCGCTCCATGCCCCTCACGCCGGAGACGAGGTAGGTCGCGGCAGCGAGCGCCGCCGCCGGGTAGCCGCCGACATCGTCGCCGGGCACCAGGGGCACGTGGGGGAGGAACCTCATCGCGTCCACGTGAATTCCCAGGCCCCCCGGCGGCTTCACGACGGGGATTCCGAGCGAGTCGAGCTTCCTGACGGCGTGCTCTATCAGCTCTAGCTCGTAGTACGGCAGGTCGTCATCGAGCGCCATCCTCAGCCCCTCAGCGAGGGCTGCCACCTCCTTGAGGCTCATGCCGCCGTAGGTGGGGTGGCCCTCGAAGACCACCTGCCACGTCCTCAGCCCCTCCAGGACGCCCTCGTCCTCCCTGACGGTTATGAAGCCGCCCCTGACGTAGAAGCCCTTCCTGGCGCTCGCGTACGCGACGTCGGTGAGCTCCATCAAGTCGCCGAAGAGCTCCCTGGCGCTCCTGCCGGAGGCCTTGGGGTCCCTCCTCCTCATGAGCGCCAGCTGCCAGTCGGCCATGCTGACGTCGGCCACGAGGAACAGGCCGTACCTGTCGCAGACCTCCCTGACCTCCTCGTAGTTCTTCATGCTGAAGGGCTGCCCGCCGAGCAGGTTCGCGGCGTACTCCATCCTAACGGCCGCAACGTTGTCTTTGCCAACCCTCCTGATCTCCTCCTCGAGCCTCGCCACGTCCATGTTGCCCTTGAACGGGTGCTCGCTCTCGGGATCGAACGCCTCCTCCACGGGCAGCTCCACGAGCACGCCTCCGTAAGCGTTCTCAATTATGGCCCTCGTCGTGGTGAAGTGCACGTTCGTGAAGACGTACCGCTTCCTCCCGCCCCTCATCAGGACCCTGAAGACCAGGTTCTCGGCGGCGCGGCCCTGGTGGGCGAGGACCAGGTGCTTGTGGGGCACGAGCTCCCTGAAGGCCTCGAGCAGGAGGTAGTAGGCCCTTCCCCCGGCGTAGGCGTCCTCCATGCCAACCCCGAGGATGTTCGAGAGCTGCTCGAGGCTGATCGCGTTGACCCCGCTGTCCGTGAGCATGTCAATGAAGACCTCGTTGGCCGGTATCCTGAAGGTGTTCCACCCCGCCTCCTCGAGGACTCTCAGCCTCTCGGCAGCCGGCGGGAGCCTGAGCCTCTGGAAGACCCTGATCCTGAAGTCCTCGACGTAGAGCTCCCTACCCTGCCTGTCCCTCACCAGGACCATCGGAGGCCACCCGCGGGCCTAGAGGGCCCATCGATTCTTATCGATTTGTATAGCTCATGGAAGGACATGTATGAGAACTTACGTGGGCGGACTAATATTGGCGCATCCTAGCCACCGTGTCCACGAAGCTATGGAGCAGCAGCTTTTAAGCTTTGCAGCCCAGGGGACCTGGATCGCATCCGGGATCGCATCCGGTTGCCCTCACCTCATTCGAGCGACTTGGCCCTGCCCCCTCTGAGGGCACGTTTTACGAGCTCGTTAGCCCTGCCCCGGAATGCGGCCTGGGGAGCTGCCGCAAGCGCTCTCCAGCAAAAGCGCCGGCAGGCCCCTCGAGGATCTCAGGGCCAAGGTTGCCGATGAAGGAGCCCATGGTCGACCGGTACCTCGACCGGCTCGCCTTCACGAGGCTGAGCATAGACATACCGCTTAACCCCGAGGGGCTACGTTGTCCCCGTCTACGCGATCGCGGGGAAGTACCAGTTGGACTACGACGCATTACACGCGAGCGGGGAGGCACGCGGCGTCGTGCTCGCGATCTCAACGTAGTCCCGGCCTTCTCGTTTTTTAATAACTCGAAAGAGCATGTGAGCACGCGGGTCCGCTCATTGCACAGCCCGCTCCTCGCCCCTCCCGGGACGAGGCTAGCGCTCATGGGAAACGAGGCAATTGCTAGAGGAGCCATAGAGTCGGGGATGTACGTCGTGACGGGATATCCCGGGACGCCTTCCAGCGAGGTCATCATGTCCCTCCAGGAGGTCGCCAAGGAGCTCGGGATATACGTCGAGTGGGCAGTCAACGAGAGGGTCGCGCTGGAGATAGCCATAGGAGCCGCCATTGCGGGCGCGAGGGCCATGGCAACTATGAAGGCCCCCGGGCTCAACGTGGCATCGGATCCCCTGCTCTCGGCCGCCTACTCGGGGGTCGACGGGGCCCTCGTGGTGTACGTAGCAGACGACCCAGGGCCCCACACCACCCAGACCGAGCAGGACAGCAGGTGGTACGCCAAGCTCTCCAAGCTACCAATGGTCTCGCCCTCGAGCCCGCAGGAGGCAAAGGACTTCGTGAAGGCGTCGGCAGAGCTCAGCGAGAGGCTGGGGCTGCCCGTGCTGTTGAGGACCACCACCAGGGTGAGCCACGCCGTCGGGGAGGTCGTGCTGGGAGAAGCCGTGCCCCCGAGGAAGGCGAGGGGGTTCTCCAAGGATCCCCAGAGGTTCGTGAGGGCCGGGATGTCGTGGAACCTCGAGAGGCACAAATGGCTCAACGCTAGGCTGGCCGTCGCCGAGCAGGCGGCCGAGGGGCTCGGGCTGAACTCTGCCGAGGGCGACGGGGACCTATGCGTGATAGCCGAGGGAGTTGCCTACGGCTACGCCAGGGAGGCCGCTGAGGAGCTTGGCCTCCTCCCGGGCGGTGCCAGGCTCGTGAAGCTGGGCCTCATCCACCCCCTTCCCAGGCGCTTCCTCAGGAAGTCGCTGGATGGATGCAAAAGGATCTTGGTCGTCGAGGAGCTCGACCCCTTCCTCGAGGAGGGAATCAGGGCCTTCCTCCACGAGGAGGGGATCCAGATCCCCGTGTACGGCAAGTCGACCGGCCACCTGCCCCTCGAGGGGGAGCTGAGCAGGCCCCTGGTGATCGCGGCGTTGGCCTCCGCCTCCGGGAGGGAGCTCAAGGCGGCCTCCCCCACTCAGGTGGCCGTCCACGCTCGCCCCCCGCCCCTCTGCCCTGGCTGCCCCCACAGGAACAGCTTCCTCGCGCTCAGGGCAGCGATCTCGAGGGCTGGCTACAGGCTCAGCGAGGTCCCGATCATCGGCGACATAGGGTGCTACGCGCTCGCCGTCTACCCGCCGATAAACATGCTGTGGACGGAGCACAGCATGGGGGCTAGCATATCGATGGCGATGGGCCTCAAGGTGGCCGGCTACGAAAAGCCAGTCGTCGCCGTCATAGGGGACTCGACGTTCTTCCACGCCGGGATCCAGCCGCTGCTGGAGGCCGTGCACAAGAGGGTTGACCTGCTCGTCCTGGTGCTCGACAACGGGATCGTGGCGATGACGGGCCACCAGTCCACGCCCGCGTGGGCCGTCACCGAGACGGGGAGGGAGGCGAGGCCGATATCGATCGAGAGGGTGATCGAGTCGCTGGGCGTCGACGCGCTCGAGGTGGTGGACCCCTACGACCTCGAGAGGGCTACCCAGGTGCCCGAGAGGATGTTGAGGGCCAAGGGCGTCAGGGTGGTTGTCATGAGGCACCCATGCGCCCTGGAGGAGAGGAGGGCGAAGGGCGTCGAGCTCGTCTATAGGGTCGACGAGGCCGCGTGCGACGGCTGCAGGGCCTGCTTGGTCGCGACGGGGTGCCCAGCGATATACATCGAGGGCGGGAAGGCGCACATAGTCGAGGAGGACTGCAACGGATGCGGGCTCTGCGCGAGATATTGTCCACGCAAGGCCATATACGCGGTGAAGGTTGCTTGAAGGACGTGGTCAACGTGCTCGTGGCATCCGTTGGAGGCCAGGGGGGCCTGACCCTCTCGAGGGTCATCGCTGTCGCTGCCGTGCTGGAGGGGCTCAGCGTGAGGACTGGGGAGACCCTCGGCATGGCCCAGCGCTACGGGGCAGTCGTGAGCTTCGTGAGGCTCGGGAAGCGCGTGGAGTCGCCGACCTTTGGACCGGGCGAAGCGGATTACCTCATAGGCCTCGAGATCGTCGAGGCCCTCAGAAACCTCCACTATCTCTCGTCCTCGGGCGTGCTCGTGACCGCGGACGAGCTCAGGGCCCCCTACACCATGAGCTTCGAGAGGCCCAGGGCAACGAGGGATGAGATAATTAAGGAGCTGGTGTCGAGGAGGCCGAACGCGCTGGTGCTCCCGGCCAGGAAGGTCGCCGCCGAGTCCGGGAACCCGAGGGCCATGAACATGGTCCTCCTCGGCGCCTTCCACGCGATCTCGGGCTTGCTCAGGACCGAGTCCCTCGAGGAGGCCATTAGGGCTGTCCTGCCCCCGAGGGCGGTCGCCACGTCAATCGAGGCGTTCAGGAGGGGCTTCCAGCTGGCGTCCTCGCTTAGCGGGGGGATCCCGAGGGATCGAGGCACAGCCTGAGGGCCTCTTCCATTGCGGCCGGGAACTCCCTGTGCGTCCTTACCCTGATGAACGCGGCCCCGACGCTCGAGGCTGCAGCCTCGTCGTAGTCGGTGTCCCCGATCAGGACGAGCCTGCCAGCCGCGACCAGGGCCCTCAGCTGGGCCGACCTATCGGCCCCGGCCAGGCTCCTCGTCACCACGGCGTCGAATAGTTCCAGGATCCCGAGCCTCTCCAGGATGGGCCTCGCCGAGGCGTCGCTCCTGGCGGTCACTAGGGCCAGCGTTGCCCCTGCCGCCTTGGCCCTCCTCAGCGCCTCAACGTTCTGGAGTGCCTCGGAGGGATCCAGGCGAGCGGCCGACTCGGCCTCGGCCTCCTCTATGAGATCCCATGCCATCCTCTTGAGCCCCTCGTCGATCTCCAGCCGCTCGAGCGAGGCGCCGAGGGGCTTCAGCGGTCCTTCCACTCCGAGCAGCCTCCTCACCTTCTCCCTCAGGGCCTCGAAGTCCACGAGGTTGGGCACCAGGGTGCCGTCCAGGTCAACGGCTATGGTGCAGCGCGGACGTTCGCCGCCCTCGGACATAGGGGATCGCCCGCGTTCAGCCCTCCCCTTGCCAGGTAGGCCCTCGCGAAGCACCCGCCCGCGCAGGAGGCCCTGAGGGGACATGAGGCGCACCAGCGCGGCAGGAAGCCAGGCTCCATCACCGCCCTCACCAGCCAGTGCTGCCTGAACTCGGTGAAGGCCTCGCGCACGCCCTTGCCCCTGAGCGTTGTGATCCTGAAGTCGAGCACGTCGCACAGGAGCACGTCGCCTGCGGGGTCGACGTCGAAGCCCACCATGGCCCTGCAGAAGGATCCTCCCTCGAGGTCCCCGATGAGGAGCGGCGCCCAGGGGGTGCACCAGGTCGACAGCCTTATCCCCCTTTCCCTTGCCTTCCTGTGAGCTGCCACCAGGGCCCTCGCGTACTCCTCGGGCCCCACGTATATCTTCGTCTCCGCTGCCCTGCCGGACGGCATCACTGGAATAACCGCCATTTCCTCCACTCCGAGGTCGGCCACGACGTCGACTGCCTCCTCAATTCGATCAGCGTTCAGCTTGTTGACCGTAGTCACGACCGACACCCCCAGCGCGCTCCCCAGCAACTTCCTTAGCCCCGCCATAGCCCTCTCGAACGTCCCCTCCCCCCTGATCTTGTCGTGGACCTCCCTCGGCCCCTCGATCGACACATACGCGTACGTCCCCGTCCTGCCGAGGAGCGATGCCGCGCGGTCGGAGACGGCCGTGGCGTTCGTCACCACGCTGGTCTCGACCCCGCGCTCCGAGAGCTCGCCGAGGATGTGCTCAAGGTGGGGATGGATCAGCGGCTCCCCGCCGGTCAGGTTGACGTACTCGACCCCGCTCTCCCCTAGGTCCCTGGCTATCCTCAGCTTCTCGCCCAGCGGAAGCTCCGGCAGACCGCGGAACCTCTTGGCATAGCAGTGGAGGCAGTCGAGGTTGCACGCCGCGGTGAAGATCCAGATCACGTACTTGGGCGCGCCGCGCAAGCTCCCAGCGCCCCTCAAAAAGGATTATGGAGCGAGGGACCTTAGGCCTTCCGGGGCGAGAGCTACCTGGACCCCGCGAACTCCTTGGCCACCTGGTATGCCTTGAGGCCGTACATGAGCGCTGGGCCGCCTCCCATGCAGACGGCGACCTTTATGGCATCAAGGACCTCGTCCAGCGTCGCGCCTGCGCGGAGGGCTGCGTTGGCGTGCCACATGATGCACGGCTCGCACCTGATGGCCACGGCTATCGCGAGGGACATGAGCTCCTTCGTCTTCGTGTCGAGCGCCCTCCCCGACTCGGCCCTCTCGACGTATTCGAGGAAGGACTTGAGCTCGTCGGCCTTCGCCACCAGCTCGCCCAGCTCGCGCCTTATCTCCTCGAGCCTCTCCCTCGAGGACAACCTGCCCACCAAGCACGCAGGCGCCGCGAGCGCATTTAAGCTCTCGCCTCACGAGGAAGTGGTGGAGAGGCGCTTGGCACCCGGCCAGCCCTTCTCGAACGAGGCCGTCGCGGAGCTGATCAAGGAGTACAGGCCCATATGGGCCATAGGCCACGCGCTATCGCTGATGGGCTGGGACAGCGAGACCTACATGCCGCCCGAAGGAGTGAGGGAGAGGGCCGCGGCCAGGGCCGAGCTGACGGTGCTGAGGCAGAGCATGTTGCTGAGGCCGAAGTTCATAGAGCTGCTCGAGAGGGCCGCGAAGCAGGAGGGGCTCAACGACTTCGAGCGAGGCGTCGTGAGGGTGCTGGAGAGGGAGGTGAGGATCGCGAGGGCGATACCGCCCGAGCTGAACGCCGAGATTGCCAGGGTCACTCAGGAAGCAATGCTGGTCTGGAGGAGGGCAAGGCAGGAGAACGACTTCGCGAAGTTCGAGCCCTACCTCTCCAAGATCGTCTCGCTGACGAGGGAGATGGCTGACAGGCTGGGGTGGAAGGAGCACCCGTACGACGCGTTGATCGACCTGTACGAGGAGGGCATGACCGCCAGGAAAGCTGCCGAGGTGCTCGACAAGCTCGAGAAGGGGCTCAGGCCCCTGATAGACAGGGTCGTCGCGAGGGCTCCGTCGAGGCACGCGCTCGAGGAGATCAAGTACGATGTGAAGGCGGCCGAGGAGGTGAACGTCGAGGTCCTGCGCCTCCTGGGCTACCCCCTCGGCACGAGGGCGAGGCTCGGCGTCTCGGCCCACCCATTCACGACGAACATGGGCGTGGACGACGTGAGGATCACCACGAGGTACGAGGGCGTGGACTTCAAGAGAACGCTGTTCAGCGTCGTGCACGAGTTCGGGCACGCGCTTTACGAGCTCCAGATCGATAGGGATCTCGCGATGACGCCGATAGCCGGCGGCGCCAGCCTGGGCGTGCACGAGAGCCAGAGCAGGTTCTGGGAGAACGTGGTCGGGAGGAGCAGGGGGTTCGCCAAGCTCGTCTACCCGGTGATCAGGGAGCGCCTCAGGTTCGTCGAGCCCTACGGGCCGGAGGGGCTCTACGAGTACTTCAACGTGGTGAGGCCGGGCCCGATAAGGGTCGACGCCGACGAGGTGACGTACAACATGCACATAATCGCCAGATTTAGGATCGAGCTGGCGCTCGTGGGGGGCGAGGTAAGGGCGTCGGACGTGCCAGAGCTGTGGAACGACCTCTACGAGAAGCTCCTCGGCATAAGGCCGAGGAACTACTCGGAGGGCGCCCTGCAGGACATACACTGGAGCATGGGCAGCATAGGCTACTTCCCCACGTACAGCCTCGGGACGGTGCTCGCCGCCCAGGTAGGCCGGAAGATCTCCGCGGAGCTCGGCATAGGGTTCGACGAGCTCACGCGGGACGACCTGGGCAGGATCAGGGAGTGGTTGAGGGAGAAGATCCACAGGTGGGGCATGACCTATGCCCCCGAGGAGCTCATCAGGAGGGCGCTCGGCGAGGGCTACGAGCCCGAGCACTTCATAAGGTATATCGAGGACAAGTACTTGGGATCCTAGCCGAGACGCCAAAAAGCCCTCAAGGGAATATCGAGTTCGGAGGGGGAGCGCTTGGACCTGAGGCTGTTGATCTCCGAGAGGTCGCTGGCCCTGGCGCTGGCCTACGACATTTACTCCTACTACTCCGACGAGGAGGTCCCCCTCCACATACACGTCGTCGGCGAGGTCTCGAAGCTCCTCAGGCTGGGCCTCGCGATCTCGAGGAAGGGGCTCTGGGAGGCCTGCTGGAGGCATTTGATGTACGGCGAGCAGCTCCCCGAGGAGATCGAGGGGCTGCTGAGCTCGGTGAGCGTGGACGCGTGGGACGACCTGGAGCCCTTCCTGAGGGAGCTCGCGGACGGCCTCGCCGCCGAGTTCTCGGCGAGGAGGAAGGCGATCGAGGGGGAGCTGGCCAAGGTCTTCGGCAACGTGAGGCTGCCGGGAACGATTCACGTGATCATGGGCTTCAACCCGGGCAAGAGGAGCTTCGGCGCCACGCTCTTCGTGGACAAGGCGAGGGGGGAGATGTTGGCTGGCCTCTTCGCAGGTCTGAGCTCGACTGGCGCCACGCTACTCGACGAGCTACTCCACCAGATCCTCCACGGAGTGGTTGGCCTGAACGAGGGGCGTTTCAGGGACGTCGAAGAGGACGAGGAGGAACTGCTGGAGGCCCTCGCCCCGAGGGGCTACCTCTCCGTCGAGCTGGGGCTGTGGCCATCGGTTGAGGAGAAGGAGGACAACGTCTACAGCTACATACTGAGGGAGTACTTCAACAGGAAGCTCTACTCCAAACAGGACCTCCTCGAGTACCTCAGGGGGTGGGGCAGGGGGCCCTACATCTGACCCCTGCTCCTAGGAGGCCTCCCTAACCGCCTGCCTGAAGATCTCGAGCCCTAGCTTGGCCTCCTCCTCGGATATCACGAGGGGCGGCGCGACCCTAATCGTGCTGACCCCGGCCCCCAACATTGCCAGGCCCCTGAGCAACGCCTCGCGCAGGATCTTGTTCCTCCTGGCGGGATCGGGCTCCCTGGAGCGCTTGTCCCTGACGATCTCGACGCCCCAGGCGAGGCCGAGCCCCCTGACGTCCCCCACGAACTCGAACTCCTCGCGGAGCTTCCCGAGCTCGTCCCTGAAGAGGCCCTCGAGCTTCCTGACGTGCGGCAACAGGCCCATGACGATGTCGATGGTCTTGATTGCCGCAACTGCTGCGAGCGCGTTGCCCCCGAAGGTGTTGCTGTGCATGCCGGGCTCCCTGAAGTCCAGGCCCGCCCTGAACACCGCTGCGCCGACGGGCACGAGGCCGCCGCTGAGGGCCTTGGCCGCCGTGAGCACGTCGGGCGCGATGCCGAAGTGCTCTATGGCCCAGAGGAAGCCAGTCCTGCCGACGCCCATCTGGACCTCGTCGTCGACGAGCAGTATGCCGTACCTGTCGGCCAGCCTCTTGAGCTCCGCGAAGAAGTTCCTCGGAGGGACTACGTAGCCGCCCTCGCCCTGTATTGGCTCGAAGAATATCGCCGCCACATCGTCGGGGGGCGCCAGGCGGGCGAGGGCGTACTCCTCCATGAACTCGATCACGCGCGACACCAGCTCGTCGGGCTGCTCGTAGCCGTCGATGTGCCACGGGTTCCTGTAGGGGTTGGGGTACGGCACGTGCACGACGCCCCACGGGAGCGCTGCCACCCTCTTCCTCTGCACCGACTTGCTCGCCGTCAGCGCGAGGCTCCCGAGCGTCCTCCCGTGGAAGCCTCCGTAGAATGCCAGCAGCAGCGGCCTCCCCGTTGCCTGCCTCACCAGCTTGGCCGCCGCCTCATTGGCCTCGGTGCCGCTGTTGGCCAGGAACACCTTCTTGGGGAAGTCGCCTGGGGTGGTCGAGACAAGCTTCTTGGCCAGCTCGACCTGGTAGGGGTTGAAGTAGTCCGTCCCCGCGGCGTGGCTGATCACGTCCAGTTGCTCCTTAACTGCCCTGATCACCTCGGGATGCGACGGGTACCCGAGGTTGTTCACCGCAATGCAGCTGCTGAAGTCGAGGAACACGTTGCCGTCCACGTCGTATAGCCAGACCCCTTTCCCCCTCTCCACGACCAGGGGCAAGTTCTCGGGGTCGTGGGTCGTGAGGGCCACATACTTGGCGTGCTCGTCAATGAGGGCCCTCGACCTCGTGCCGGGCGAGCCGGGCCTGACCCTAACTGTGGGCCTCAAGAAGCCTCACCGTAGAATTTAACGCGCGGCGATAAAAAAGCTTGTAGCTACAGCCTCCTCAGCCTATCGAATCCGAGGACGTATACCAGGAAGTCCATGACCTGGAGGAATGCAACGGTTAGTGCCAGCCTGAAGGACCTGAGGGCCTCGTCCCTCTCGCCCAGGACGCTCCGGTACTCGTAGAACCTGTTGAAGGCGTTGGCCAGCTCCAGCGCGTAGTCGAGGAGCTTATCCGGCCTCAGGTCCCTGTAGGCCGAGAGAACCACTTGCTCGAACGTCGCCAACAGCTCCACGAGCCTCCTCTCCTCCTCGGAGAGGTTTGTCGGGTGGCCCGCTGCCCCGAGCGCGCCCTCTGCCAGCCGCTCCAAGTTATCGATGGGCTCGACGCCGAACGCCTTCCTCAGTATGCCCTGCGCCCTCACGTACGAATAAAGTATGTCAGCGCCCGCGGAGAGCTCGCCCAGCTTCCTCCTGTCCACGACCAGGACCTTGGAGGGATCTATGCCAAGGAGGAGGGCCCTGGCGTTGGCCCTGGCCAGCGCGGCCGCGGCCTCCGGCTCTGGACGCCTGCCGGTCTCCGCCAAGATCTTGGCAGCCACTACTGTGCGTAAGTCCTCGAGCAGCTCGTCCATGGTGTAGTACCTGCCCATGCGGCCGCTCATCCTGGCGCCGGGCATGTGGACCATTTCGTACGCGAAGTGCACGATCGACCTGGCCTCGCGCTCGTGGCCGAGGAGGTAGAGCGACGCCATCACCTGCCTCTGCTCCCTGGCCTGCTCCACCGCTATGACGTTGTAGACGAGCTCGGCGCCCAGCTCCCTGAACTTGTAGATCGCGTAGGCTATGTCCCTGGTCACGTAGAGGGTAGTCCCGTCGCTCCTTTGAACCACGAACTTCCCTGGCGCATCGCTGCCGAATAGCTCCTTCACGAATGTGTGCTCGCGGGCGGCCGCGTCGAGATCTACGAGCAGCGCCCCGCCCTCCCTCCGCGCATATTTGGTCCCCTCCAGGGCGACCACCACCTCGCGGCCGAGCCCCAGGATCTTCCGGTCGCTCTCCCAGTCGAATCCATCGAAGGAGATGCCGTAGCTGTCCAGGGTCTTCCTGAAGCCCTCGAGGACTGCCGAGACCGCTTCCATGAACTCGTTCTCGACCTCGGGATCCCCGGCCTCGCGCCTCTTCATAAGCTCCCTAACCTCGCGCTCGAACTGCTCGAAGTCCCTGAGCTCGGAGGAGATGGCGGCGTGGGCCTCCGGGAACAGGGCAGCCAGCCTGGCCTCGCTCCTCGCCACGGCAGCCATCCTCGCTAAAAGGTGGACGTAGGACGTCACCTGCTCCCTCGGGCGCCGCCACGCCTTCCCCACGTCCTCGCTCCTCGCCGCGAGGACGTCGACGCGCTTGACGTAGTTGGCCAGCGAGCGCCAGTCGAAGATCGTGCCCCTCTTCCCGAGGATTGCCTCAGTGGCCGCGAGGGCCTCCAGCGCCTCCCTCGAGGATGAGCTCGAGAGCTCCCTGGCGATGCCCTCGATCGATTCCCAGGCCTTGGCCTCTGCCTCCCTGGCGCTCGAGGCCAGCCTGAGCCTCTCCGCGACTAGGTTGGTCAGCGCGTAGATGGCGCCGTACCAATGATCTGGCTTCACCCAGCTCGGCCTCTGGACCCCCCTCCTCTTCAGCGCCCTGGCCCCGTAGACCAGCACCGCGACCTGCCTGCCCATGTCGTTAACGTAGAACCTCCTCGAGACGGCGTAGCCCAGCCCTGCGAGGAGCCTCGCGAAGGTGTCGCCCAGGACGCTGTTCCTCCCGCTGCCTATGTGGAGCGGGTGCACGGGGTTAGCGCTCGTGTGCTCGACTATCACCTTCCTCCCGCCGCCGACAGATGCGAGGCGCCTCCTCACAGATCCGCCTAGGACTTCCTCGAGCACGTTCCTCGAGAGCCTGGCGTAGTCTATTGTGAAGTTCAGGTATCCGTTTACGAACTTCGCCTCCACCACGTAGCACTTCTCGAACGCGCCGATGGATCTCATGGCCGAGAGGAGCTCCCGCGCGATCTCGTCCCACTTGCTCCTCTCGATTCCCTTGAGGATCGCGTGGAGGGCCACGCCGTGGTGCCCCAGGCTGGGATCAGGAGTCCTGGAAACCGTTAGCTTGCCGGATGCCGCTAGCTCCCTGGCCCTCTCGGGCGACACCGCGCCCGAGGCCTCGATGGCCTTTAGCAGCTGCTCGCGAAGGCAGCCCTCGACGAAGCCCGCCGGGGACTCCTCCAAGACCTGCGCCCGGGCTACACCAGGATAAGGCCCTGTTTAAAGTTATGGGAACGGCTAGGAAAGCGCTAGCTCCCTGAGCTTGGCGTAGAACCTCTCCCACCACTCCTGAGCGGCGGCGCCCCTGTCCTTCGCGAACTTCTCGGCCCAGGCCCTGTGCGTGTACTCCCTCGCCGCGCTTGCCATGAAGTCGACGACCTTTCCGCTGTCCCAAGGGCTCGGCGAGGCCAGCGCCCTCTCCTGGTACTCGACGATCGACGCGTACACCCTCCTATAAAATCCCTCGACGTCCTTGACCCCGTGGAAGTCCCTGTGCACCTCGGGCAACAGCTTCTCGGCCCACCCCCTGTGGAACCTGCAGACCCCCGAGTCGTCGACCATGAGTTCCCTGATCGCCCTCTCGTACGACTTGGCGGCGAACTCCTCGGGCTCCGCGAAGACGCCCGAATAGAGGGTCCAGTACCTCCCCAGGACGGGCAGCGGCGCGACCATGCCCGGCGTCCAGTAGAAGTTCGGCGTTATGTGTCCCCTCTCGCCGAACGACGCGTAAATTGCGAGGTCCTCGAACTTTGCTCCCGACTTCGCGACCCTCTCCGCGTAGATCACGTCGAGCACCTTGCAGGCGGCCCTCAGGCCCTCCTCGGCGATCAGCCTCAGGATCGGGTTCCTCCCCCACGCGAGGGACTCTATGACCTCCACGGCGAGGTCAGCGTTCAGCTTGGCGTCCTCCTCGGAGTAGGAGGCCGGGTCGAACCTGGGCCTCCCGCTCAGGCCGACCTCCGAGGGCTCGAGCAGGCCCCTGGAAATGGCCTCGAAAACGAAGCCGACGACGTTGCCCAATTCTATGGCATCGAAGCCGTAGGAGTCGGCGAGCTCCACGAGCCTTTCGGCCTCGTGCAGGTCGAGCACCCCGACGATCGGCCCAAGGCCGTTGTAGGGCTCGTAGTCGGTCTTGTACCTGCCCCTCCTCACCTTCTTGCACGCGAGCGGACAGGGCTCGCCGCACGTCTTCCAGCTCTTGGTCTCGATCGCCTCCTTGTTAAATGGCTCCCACATGTGCTTCATGATCATCCCGTGCAACCTCGCCCTGACCTCCTCGGGAAGGTATATCATGTTCCAGTTGAACATCGGGGTCTGCTTGCCGAGGTGCGGGTAGTTTCCGCCGAACGTGCCGCCGCTGCCGACCTTCGGATCGTACCTGTACTTCGAGCCCGCGTCTATGACAGCTGTTATGTACGGCTTCCCGAGGACCTTCCTCGAGTACTCGTCGACCCCCCTCATGTTCGACAGCTGCGCGGGCCTCGAGGCAGATCTCCTGTACATGCCGCCATAGACTACGGCGGCCACGCCGTGCGCCCTGTAGAGGACGCTCCCGGGCCCTCCCCTCGCGGCCAGGTCCTCGCTGCCCCAGTCCATTGACTTCTTGAAGGTGTCTATGCTGAAGAGGGCGCCCATGCTCGTGTACTTCGACGCTGGGCCGACCAGCACGCTCCTCGCCCCGAGCTCCTCGAAGGGCCTGGGGAGCCTGTCGAAGAGGTACTCCTGCAGCGCGTAGACGCCCCTCAGCCCCTTGTAGCCCCTCCACACGTCCTCGAGCTCTGCCTCCGGGATCTCGTGGAACTCGACGGAGATCTCGCCGCTTCCCTTTCCCTCGATCACGATCGCGAGGGGGACCTGTGAGCGTCCCTGGACGACCAACGCGTCGGCGGCCACGTTCCACTTGTACGCTGCCCCGCCCATTGCCGCGACGTGGAGTCCCCTGGTGAGGGGGCTTTTGAAGACGGCGACGAACCTGTGGACCCCATAGAGCGCTGTGCCGGCCAGGAGGCCGGCGCCCATGACGAGTGCGTTGTCGCCGTGGTAGGCGGGCTTTGACCACGACTTGTACCTTTCCAGGTGGAGGCGCACCCCTAGGCTGACGGGCCCCAGGACCTCCTCAAGCGGGAACTCCTCAACCCAGTGGCCCCTCCTCCCAGCGTCCACGAAGAGGACGCGGTAGCCCGCCACAACGTCCACCGTGCCATTAAAAGCCGCGAATTAGTAGCCGATCGCTGGATTTAACTATGCCTTTAATGGCACAATAAAAATCACTCCCTCGTGTATGGGACGCCCACGTACTTTGGCGGCCGCGACCTGCCTATGACCCCCGCCACTATGGCGAGCGTGGCCACGTAGGGCAACGTGTTCAACAGCTCCATTGGCAGTAGCCTGCTGAGCCATGCAATGTTCTTAGCCCACTCGCCAATGACCCAGAAGAAGCCGAAGAGGAGGCTGCCGGCGAGGCCGAGCAGCGGGTTCCAGTTCGCGAAGTTCACGATCGCCAGGGCTATGAAGCCCCTGCCCGCCGTTATCTGCTTGGTTATGGAGGCGAGCCAGCCTATGCTCAGGAAGGCGCCTGCAGCGCCGGCCAGTAGCCCGCCGAAGCCGGCCGAGAGCATTTGGACTAGCTCGACCCTTATGCCCACCGAGTCGGCGGCCTCGGGGTTCTCGCCGCACGCCCTGATTGCCAGGCCCGTCTGGGTCCTGTAGAGGAACAGGTACGTCAGGATCGCGACCGCTATGGATGCCGGCGCGACCACCGAGAGCCCGTAAACCTTCGGCAGGCTGAGCTCTATGGGGATCGTGTAGTATCCTGCGACGTGGAAGAACGCTATGATCGAGTAGGCGACGAACCCCGTCGCGAAGAGGTTGATCCCGACGCCCGTGACTATCTGATTGCCCTTCGCGTACGCCGACAGGTAGCCGAGCAACATGCCCAGCGCCGTCCCGGTTAACAGGGCGAGCGCTAGGCCTATGTACGGGTCGTTGGCGAAGGAGGTCCCGAGGATTGCCATGAATGCCGAGATCAACATCATGCCCTCTACGCCTATGTTCGCTATGCCGGACCTCTCGGCGACTATCTCCCCCGTCGCCGCAAGCAACAGCGGCGTTGATGCGTTCAGCGTCTGGATCGCTATTTGTATCGCGTACTCGAGCACGGCGATCACCTGCCGAGCCTCCTCCTAATGAGCCTCAGGATGCCAGGCACTGAGAGGGCCACAACGATCACGCCCTGCACTATCTGTACCATCTCAAGCGGCACGCGGGCATATATTTGCATGTTCCTCGAGCCGGCCTTCATTATGCCCATCAGGAACGCCGCCGGCAGTATCCCGAGCGGGTGGTTGGCGCCTATCAGCGACACGGCGAGGCCGTCGAAGCCCAGGCCGAACAGGTTACTGAGGCCCGTCGTGATCGCGTAGGAGGGCGGCCGACCGGCCACCTCCCCGAAGCCGGCGAGGCCCGACGCTATGCCGCCGAGCAGGAACGAGTAGACCACGGCCCTCTTCACGTTTATGCCGCCATACTTCGACGCCTGGGGGTTGAGGCCCACGGCCCTTATCTCGTAGCCCAGCACCGTGTACCACAGCAGGAACAGCATTACAAAGTCCACCACCAGGGCTATGATGAGCTCAGCGGAAAGCTCCGTGCCCTGCACCAGGAGCGGCAGCCTGCCCTGCGGGGGGACCGGTATGGTCTTCGACGCGTCCCTTGGATCGAAGATCACGTGGACCCTCATGTACTCGACGATCCAGTAGGCTATCCAGTTGAGCATTATGGTCGACACCACCTCGTTCACCCCCCTATAGGCCTTGAGGACGCCCGCGATCGTTCCCCAGAGGGTCGCCAGCGACAGGGCCAGCGCGACCTCGAGGGGGAGGTATAGATAGGGGGGCAGGCTGAACGCCCCCACCACCACGGCGCCGAGGGCCCCTATGTACACCTGCCCCTCGGCGCCTATGTTGAACACGCCGGCCCTAACGCCTATCGCGAACGTGAGGGCTGTCAACACGAGCGGCGACATGAAGCTGATGGCGCTGCACACCATGTAGGGGGAGGAGAGCGTCATGGCGAAGAGCGAGTAATAGGCTGCCCAGGGGTCGTATCCGCCGATCTGCATTATTGCCGCGCCCACCAGGAGCCCGATCACTATTGCCAGCGCAACCTCGGCAACGTACCAGAGGCTGGAGCGGATGTCCACGGCGCTCACCTCCCGAGGAGCTTTTTGGCCTGGTCGAGCTCGTAGCCCCCCATCATTAGCCCGATCAACTTCTCGTCAGCCTCGCGGGCCTCCACCACCCCCATGATCTTCCCCTCGTACATCACCGCAATCCTGTCGCTGAGCTGGAGGACCTCGTCGAGGTCGGCCGAGACCAGGAGCACCGCCTTCCCGCTGTCCCTCATCTCCACAAGCTTCCTCCTCACGAACTCCGTGGACGCGACGTCGAGGCCCCTCGTCGGGTTTGCCGCCACGACGACCCTTGGCGACTTGGACATCTCCCGCGCAACCACAAGCCTCTGCTGGTTGCCGCCGCTCAGGCTCCGAGCAGGTGCCGAGAGCGATGGAGCCACGATGCCATACTCATCGATGAGCTTAGCCACGTGCCCCCTCGCTGCGTCCCACGCGATCACCCCAAGGGACCTCACGAACCTCCTGTCCCTCTGGAGCCCCAGCAGCGCGTTCTCGACGACGCTCATGCCCACCACCAGCCCCGTGGCCACCCTGTCCTCGGGTATGTGGGCAAGCCCCATGCCGTAGAGGATCTGGGGCGGCGCCCCGGTCACGTCTACGTCGTACAGCACGACCCTGCCGCCGGCTGGGGGCCTCAGGCCGGTTATGGCCTCCACCAGCTCCCTCTGCCCGTTCCCCTCAACGCCGGCTATGCCGAAGATCTCCCCCTCCCTGGCCTCGAAACTCACGCCCTTGACCGCTGGGAGGCCCCTGTCGTCCAGGACCTGTAGCCCCTCGACGCGTAGGGCCACGCGACCGGGCCTAGCGGGCCCCTTCTCAATTGCCAGCTCGACCTCGCGGCCCACCATAAGCTTGGCCAGCTCCAGCGCGCTGGTCTTCGACGTCTCCACGACGCCAGTGACGAGCCCCCTCCTCAGGACCGTTATCCTGTCGGTGATCTTCAGCACTTCCCTGAGCTTGTGCGAAATGAATATGATCGTTATCCCCCTCTCCTTCAGCTTCCTGAGGACCTCGAAGAGCTCCTCGACCTCGGCCGGCGTCAGGTTAGTCGTCGGCTCGTCTAGTATGAGGACCTTGACGTTCCTGTAGAGCATCTTCACTATTTCGACCTTCTGCCTGAGGCCCATGGACAACGCCTCGATGGGGGCGTCGAGGTCGATCTTGTAGCCGAGCGACTTGATCAGGGACTTGAGCCTCTCGTCGTCGACCTCCCTGCGCGGCAGGCCCATGAAGATGTTCTCCCTGGCCGTGAACGTCGGAACGAGGGCAGGGTACTGGGCAACCATGCCTATCCCCATGCTGAGCGCCTCGTGTGAGCTCCTGAACTCGACCCTCCTCCCCTCGAGCCAGATCGTCCCCCGCGTGGGCCTCAGGATTCCGGCCAATATCTTCATGAGCGTCGTCTTGCCGGCGCCGTTCTCGCCCAGCAGCCCGTGGATTTCGCCTTTAAACACCACGAAGTCGACGCCCTGTAGGGCCCTGGTGCCGTCCGGGTAGACCTTCACTATGCCCCTCATCTCCACGACTGGGGATTCGCCGGCCTTGCCCGAGGACGACATCTTCGCATTCCACCGGGAATCTTTGGGAGGTGGAGCACAGAGGTCGGGGAAAAAAGCTTAGCTTTGTTTACGAAACGCCAAGCTGCCGCCTGACCTGGGCTATCTTGGTGGAGTCGAAGGGTATCATGGCTTCGATCTGCGCAAACGTGAGGTTGTTGACGCTCACGCCAGCCGGGTTGTCTATGAGTTGCTGCCTGAGGCTCTGCACGGCATCCCATATCCAGCTGGGTATCTGGCTCCTCATGGCCTGGACGGTCTGGAGTATCTGCGTCGCGTTGACCTGCTTGCCGGCCATGATGGCTATTTGTAGGAACGTGTTCAGGTCCTCCACGGTGCTCATCGCGACTCCTCCCTCCTTGAGGCCCAGCTCGAGGATTCCTCCGTAGCTGCTTATCCTGCCCTCCCTGTAATCGATGGCCCTCTTGATCGCCGTGTACACGCCCACGTCCACCCTCTTCTCCATGCTCGCGATCACGAAGCCGGGCGCTATCCAGTCCTGGTCGCTATCGACGCCTATCGCAAAGGGCGGCCCGAACTGCTTGCCAGCGCTCCGCCCGGCGCTCTCGACGGCCTGTATCATGCCAAGGCCCGTGGCGCCAGCCACGTTGTAGATCACGCAGGCGCCCTGCGCCAGCTGGGCCTGGGCAGCCGTCATGCCCTTGCCCGGGTCGTTGAAGGCGCCGGTGTACGTGTACAAGATCTTCAGCGGCGTTATCTTCTGCCCCGTGTGGTTGGCGTAGTACTGCTCGCCCCACCTTATGCCCCAGTAGTAGCCGGCCTCGAACTTGTAGAGCACCGGTATCTCCATGCCGAGCACCACGCCGACCGCGCTACAGTTGTAGTAGTGGGCCACCATGCCGGCCAGGGCGCCCACGAGGGCGCTGCCCTCGTGCTCCTTGAAGAGCACGCCCAGCACGTTGGGCAGGTCAACGAAGGAGTCTATGATTGCGAACAGCTGGTTGGGGTATTCCTGGGCCGTCTGGTTGACCGCCGAGGTCATGAGGAACCCGACGGCTATTATGACGAGGTACTGGCCGCTCTGGGCTAGCGTCCTCAGGTTGGGCAGGTAGTCCTGCTCCGTCACGCTCTGGACCTCCACGACGTCCACGCCGAGCTCCTGCTTGGCCCTCATGGCGCCCATGTAGGCCATGTCGTTGAAGCTCAGATCTCCCCTGCCGCCTATGTCGTATACCACCGCTACCTTGTACCTGTGGGCCGGCGTGCTCGTCGTCGGGGACGGCGAGGACGTCGCAGCAGGAGCCGCCGGCGGCCTGAGGACGTAGACAGCCACTCCAGCAGCTATTACGACGATCACGACGACTATTACGGCCAGTAGGGTCCTACTCACCGCACGCAAGAGGGACACCTGGCTTGGTTAACGCTCTAGTGCGCGGGGTTAAAAACATACTTTTTTAACGCGTATGAAACTTTTCCCTATGGCGCTCCCTAGATTCACATATATCGTATGTAGTTTCTCATGTCCGCGCCTTCGACGTCGTCCCCTCCGCCTTCCTCTGCTCCTCCTCCAGCTTCCTGAGCTCCTCCTCTATCTCCTTTTCTATTTCCTCTATGGGCTTTGGCGGGGGCGTCGTGGCGATCGTGTACCCGATCCAGCCGAGGATGCCGAAGACGGCTGCCACCGCGACCATTAGCGTGATCTTGACGAGCGCCTCGCTGTACTTCGTCAGGAAGAGGATGTAGCCATAGGCTATGATGACCGCGATCGAGGCCACGAGCAGGCCCCAGCCGATCGCTTGATCCCTGCCCACAACTGCGCACCTCTATGAGCTAGGAGCCTTGAATTTAAAAATTCGCTTCGCACGAACTCCCTTTAATAACCCCGCGGCCAGAAAAAGAGGCCATCAACCCCGGGCGGTGATCGGAGTGAATGCCCTGTTGCTCTTCGTCGCCACCGTAGCCGCCTTCGCCCTGGCATTCATGGATGGCGCGAACAACGCTGCCAACAGCATAGGCGTGGCCATAGGCGGGGGGCTAATGGGTCTGAGGGAGGCCCTGGTCCTCGCAGCAGTCTTTGACCTCGTGGGCGGCCTCCTCTACGGCGGCTTCTCCTCGCCCACGCTATTCAAGGGCGTGGTGAACCCGGTTGGCATGGGCTCGAACGTCCTGGCGACCGGCATGACCGTCGTGTTGCTATCCTCCGCCCTAGTGGTCTACGCCGCCACGAGGGCGAAGATCCCGGTGAGCGTCACGCAGTGCGTCGTGGGCTCCCTCGTGGGGCTGGGGCTAGCCCTTGGCGGCCGGAGGGTGGCGTGGGACACCGTGGCAGCACTCGCGGTGGCCTGGTCGGCCGTGCCGGCGGCATCGACGGCCCTGGCCTTCGTCGAGTACAGGCTCATGGAGGAAGCGACCCGGAGGCTGGGGGAGCCCGGCCACCTGCTCGCGGGCTCCGCGCTTGCCGGCGCCACGGTCGCGATGGCCTCGTACTTCGCGCTAACGGGCATCCCAGCAATTGGATGGGCCCTGGCGCTGGCGCTGAGCGTGGGGGCCTCGGCAGCCGTAGCCGCCGCCTTCCACAGCTACGCGAGGAAGTGGAGCGGGGGCGAGAGGTACAGGCTCTACAGGCTCCTCCTGGCCTTCAGCTCCGCCTCAATAGCCCTAGCGCACGGCGGCAACGACGTCGCCAACCCGAGCGGCCCGCTGGCGGGAGTCATCTACGCCGAGGCCTACGGGGCCATGGGCTCCGAGAGGGTCGAGGTCCCCCTGCCGATCATAGCGCTTTCGTCGCTGGGCATAGCCGCTGGGGTGTTGACCTGGGGCTACAGCGTCGTCGAGACGGTAGGCGAGAGGATAGTTGCCCTGACTCCCGAGTCGGCCTTCGTTGCCCAGTTCAGCGCCTCGCAGGTGGTCCTGACGACCGTTAGGCTTGGCCTCCCAACGTCGATAACCGGGGCCGTCGTCGGCAGCGTGGCCGGGGTGGGGCTGGCCAGGGGGACCAGGAACGTCAATGCCAAGGTCCTGGCAAGGATAGCTGCGACGTGGGCCGCCAGCATCGTCGCTGGCATGGCGCTCTCGTTCGCCGCGATCAAGGCTTACCTCGCCTTATCCTTACCCTGAACCAGGTCACCAGGATCCTGTAGAGCACGTCGGCTGCGTCAGTGCAGGCGTCGGCCGTGTCCTCGAGGTCCTTGTTAAAGTCGTGGACGAGTATGGCCAACGTGTGGGGCTTGAAGGAGTCCGAGTAAGTTATCAGCATGCCCCTGTTCGAGACGTCCAGCCTGTCCGCCTCCTCCTCGAGCTCGTAGACCTTCCTCATCCGCTCCTGCGAGCTCTCAAAGTCCCCCTCAACGGCCTCGGAGATCACCTTCACGAGCTCCTCGACCTCCTCGACGACCTTGTCGGCGAGCCTGTTGAGGCCCTCCCTCACTGGGTGCGGCACTTCGAGGTAGGGCATTATCATGAGCTCCCTCGAGGCCTCCCTGATCAGGTCGCGGACCCTGTCGAGCTTCAGCACGAACTCCACTGCCTCGGACTTCAGGCTGGGCTCGACCCTGAGGCCGGTGATCACCTCAAGGAGCTCCGAGCGCGTCGCCGCCATCCTCCTGCTGACCTTCACCGCCTCGGCCAGCTCGCCCCTGGCCTCGCCGACCCTCACGTCGTTCAGGAGCTTAAGCGAGTTCCTGAATAGCGTGACCAGCCTTGCGAGGTCCTTGAGGTACTCCGTTAACAAGTCGATGAACCTCTCGGGGAATATGTCGCGCAGCTGCAGGCCTCCTGCCTCCAACCGGCACACCGAGGAGTCAAAAGTGAGTCGACGAGCTAAATATCCACACGGTGGGGGCGCGTGCGGGGCCCAGTGGAACTGCCGAGCCCTCCCACGCAAAGCCCCCTGGGGGCCCTGCTCAGGTCCAGGAGGAGCATCAGGAGGTTCGCGGCGAGGCCGCTCGAGAGGGAGAAGCTGTCGCTCGTCCTGTGGGCTGCATACGGATGCACCGACGCGAGGTGCAGGAGGAGGACCTCGCCCTCCGCGGGGGCGCTCTACCCCCTGGCCGTCTACGCCTCGATAAGGGAGGGCGGCGTCGAGGGGCTGGGCGCCGGAGTGTACGAGTACCTGCCGAGGGAGCACGCCCTGACAATGGTCGTGGGCGAGGACAGGAGCCACGCCCTCTACAGGGCATGCCTCGGCCAGAGGTTCGTGAGGGATGCGCCGGCCAACATAGTGCTAGTTGGCTTCAGGAGCAGGATAGTCCCGTGGTACGGGGAGAGGGGCGAGAGGTACATGATCCTCGAGGCCGGCCACGTCGGCCAGAACATATATCTGGCGGCTGCCGAGGCGGGGCTGGGGACCGTGGCCGTGGGGGCCTTCGAGGACGCCGAGGTGCTGAAGGCGATCGGACTTGGGGATGGCGACGCCGTCGCCCTGTACGTGTTCCCCCTGGGCTATCCGGCCTAGGGCTTCCCCGACCTGAGCGAGATGAACATCCTCGTCGGCGCCACCGCCAGCGCCGCGACCCTCTTCCTGTGGTACAGCCTCACGCTCCTCACGTAAACCTGGTAGTCGGGGCTCGTCAGCGAGACCTTCCTGGCTATGTTCCTCGCTATGACCTCGATGGCGTCCCTGCTGCTCGCGGGCATCCTGGTCTCCCTCCAGTAGAGCCTGCCGTGGAGCGTCACCCTGTACGTGGCCTCCCTCGGGATCCTCTCCTCGGCCAGCTTCCACGCCGCCTCGGCCACGTCCTCCACGAAGGGGTTGAGGACCAGGTCGATCGGCACGATCCTGTATATGACGGGCGTGATCTCGCTGGCCCTCTCGAGCAACGCCCCGATCGCCTCGTAGGGATCCCTCACCTTTATCAATATCACCGAGGGCGCCGTGTCGACTACCACTACCTCGCCTATGAGCCTCCTCAGCTCGCTCACGGCGTGCCTGTAGTTGCTCCTGCCGGGCTCGTGCGTGACGAGCACGTTGAACGACAACTCCCTCGCCTGCCCCCTCCAATCTCGGCGACGAGAATAATAAGGCGCCCTATCCGGGCGCTCTGCCCCAGTAGCCGCGACATGGGGAGCGCGTCGCCCGGACCTGTGTCAGCCGCGCGCCGAGAAGCCGGCAAACTGATCCCACGCCAGGAATCGCGCCTCGCCCACTCCCTTCACGAAGACTCCCGGGGGACCCTCTACGGCCCTCCCCACCACCTTGTACTCCACCCCCATGCCGTCGAGCTCCTCCAGGAAGCGCTTCCCGTCCTCGCCGACGGCGAAGACGCACCCGTACTCCTCGCCGCCGCTGAGCACGTATCTCCAGAGGCACTCCCGATCCCCTCCGCACTCCTCCTCGAGCTCGCTCGGATGCGGGGGCAGGTCCTCGAGGACTATGCCCACGCCGTTCAGCCTCGAGAGGTGGAGGAGCGTGTAGCCGAGGCCGTCGCTCACGTCCATCGACGCCCTCAGCAGCTCGTGGGCCGCCTGGACAGCGAAGGCCACCCTGGGATCCGGCCTGGGCCTCCTCGTGAGCTCCACGACCCAGCCCCTCCTGCCAGCCTCCTCTATCCCCCTGAGCGACACGAAGCCCATCGCCCCGTAGGTTCCCGTGACCACTATCCTGTCGCCCGGCCCCATCCCCCTCCTCCCCGGCAGCCTGCGCGCCGATGAAAAGCCGATGACTGCCACGGCGATCCAGGGATCCCCGGCCGAGTTCGTGTCCCCCCCGACGATCTCCACCCCGTGGGCCCTCGCCGCCTCCCAGAGCCCCCTCGCCAGCTCCTCAAGCTGGCCGATCTCCCAGCCTGGGTCGAGGCCCAGGGCCACCATCGCGTAGGCCGGGACGGAGCCCTTTGCGTAGTGGTCGCTGAGGGCCCCGACCACGGCAGACCATCCAATGTCCGCGAGCGATCTCCAGGGCAACGCCAGCGACCTAATCGAGTACCCATCCACGTTGAAGACCAGCCTCGGGCCGAGGGGGATAGCGTCCCTCGCGTCGTCGGGGTGCGAGAGCGAGCCGAGCCTCGTGTTCCCGAGGAACCTCGAAATCGCTTCGATCGCCGCGTCCTCCCCCGCGTCCCTCAGCCTCATCGCGCACAGCCCCAGCGGGGGGGTAGCCCCTCGCCCTTAAAGCGCTAGCGCCATGTCCGGGCTAACACGGTTTTCCATACACGTAGTGACTATGTCGCCTTCACCACCAGGTCGAGCGCCATGACGTTGCCCTACAACATGGAGGCGGGGAGGCTCACGAGGATCCCGGAGGAGATTTACCAAATAACGCTGCCGATCGGCGCCACGGTGGACATGGACGGCGCCGCCCTCTACCAGGCGCTCAGCGCGTTGTTCATAGCCCAGCTCTTCGGCATAGCCATCACCCCAACTCTGATCTGGCTCGCGATCACCGCCGCTACCATAGGCTCTGTGGCCACTGCAGCCATACCCGGCGGGGGAACGGTGATGCTGGCCTACGTGCTGGCGACGTGCGGGCTGCCGCTGGAGGGCATAGCGATCATGATGGTCATAGACCCGCTGACCGACATGATGAGGACCGCGATCAACGCGTCCGGCGACAACGCCTGCAGCACGCTGATAACGAGGCTCGTCGGGATGAAGCTGAGCCCGAAGATCTAATCCGTTTTTAACTTCCTCCTTCCGGGACTATCATCCCCTTGGCCTGGTCACGAGAGGGGCTCCCAGCAGGGATGCCGCCGCTGCCGCGGCCACGACTGCCCATGGGCCGAACGCCACCATCACGTAGCCCGAGGTCAACGTGCCCACGAGGCTGCTGACCTTGCCGGCTATGCTGTACAGCCCAACCCCGTAGCCCGACATCGCCTCAACGAAGAGCGCGTAGAGCGAGCTGTCGATCACCGCGTTGGAGTAGTAGACCAGGGACAGGATCACGGCCATGGCGATGGGCCCCGGCGCCAGCGCCACGATCGCGAAGACCGACGCGAGCCTCAGCGCAAGGGCGAGCGCGAGGAAGCCGGGGGAGGTCGAGTTGCTCGGGGTGAGGAGGAGGGGGGCTATGCTGATCAGCTTGCTGACACCATATACGGCCAGCACGACGTCGCTCGGCAACCCCCTCGTAACCACCAGGAAGTAGGGCAAGGGCGTGAAGAGGTACTCGTTGCTGATCCTGAAGCCGGCGAGGCCCAAGAAGATGAGCGGCAGGCCGATCCGCGGGCCGGGAACGGGGGCGAGGACCAGGTTGGCGCTGCTGAGCCCCGAGAAGTCCAGGCTCGTGATCTCGAGGACTCCACGTGCCGTGACCAGGGCCCTGTTCATGAGCGATTGGAACCTGGAGAGCGTCCTCTCGATCCTCACGCTCGGCTCGGGGAGGGTGAGCGCCGCCAGCGCGCCTACCAGGGCCGTGGCCGCCGTTGCCCCGGGCAAGTACGTGAACGAAAAGGCCCTGAGCCCGATCCTGGAGACCGAGAGCAGCACAAGGGACTCGAAGAGCAACTGCCTCGCGAGCATGTACCTGTTCTCGACCCCCCACCTCTCGCTCGGGACGCTCTCGAGCAGGCCCGCCTGTATCCCCAGCCTCACGAACGGGAAGGACACCGCCTCCACGGCGTATGCGAGGAAGAGCACGGGAACGCTGGAGAGCGCGAGGGACAAGTACAGGAGCAGCTGCGACGCTACCAACAACGCCGCGCCGAGGGCCGCCTGCCTCCTCGCCACGCCCCTGTCCGCGAGGTTGGACGAGATCCTCGCGACGGGTATGAACACTATGGTCCACAGGGAGTTGAGGAGCGCGAGCCCGACGAGGTCGAGCCCCAGGTACCTGACGCTAACGATGTTCACGATTAAGTCCGTGAACATGAGCAACGCCGCTAACAGGGCCGCCGTCCACTTCCACAAGGCCAGCCCCCGCGGTTTCCCATGGGAGAGCTGAGCTCCTAAAAGGAGCGGGTCGATAGCGGCCGCCTGCTTCTCACAGCTCCCTGGCCCTGGCGCCGGCGTTGGAGGCCCCGGCCACGACGACTGTCGCGCCGAGCCCCCTGGCCACCTCGAGAGCCCTCCAAGCCTTCTCCTCCCCATCGGCGAAGGCGTAGATCGCCGGGCCCCACGAGCTCTGGCCCACTCCCTCGAGGCCGGCCTCCCTCAGGGCCCTCACGAGCTCCGCCGACGTCGGCGAGAAGGTGCCGCCCTGCACGGGCCCGAAGATCGCGCCGACGATCTCCTGCAGCCTCCCAAGGGCCCTGGCGAACTCCTGGAAATCCCTCTCAACGACTGCCGGGAGCAGCTGGGTGAAGAGCACGCGCGAGGCCTCGGCCACGTGGCCTGGGGCCTCGAGGGCCGAGAGCGCCGAGAACGCCCTCTCCTCCCCGGCGCCGGCGAGCCCCCTACCCCGGGGAAGGGCGACGACGACCCTCCACTCCTCGGGGAACTCGAGCCTGAGCAGCAGGGGAGGGGGTCCTGCATCCCCCGGGCGGAGGCCGCCATCAACTATGAAGCCGCCGCGGAGGAACGCGTGGAAGCCGACCCCGGATCTCCTGCCTATCCCCAGCCTCCTCGCCACTGCTGCCATGTCCACCTCGGCGCCGTGCGTCCTGGCAGCGGCGAGGACCGTCGCGAGGAGCAGCTGGGTGGTTGAGCCAAGCCCCACGTGCCTCGGGGGCGCCTCGACCACCTCGACGCATGCCGCGAGCCCCAGCTCCCTCAGCAGGCTGAGCAGCGCCAGCCTCTCGTGCTCCTCGTATGGCCCATCCAACGAGGCTTCCCGGCAGCGCCTGGCCCTGACCACGGTCCTCGGGCGATCGACCGCCAGGCCGGCGGACACGTAGAGCCTCCCCAGCGAGGGCCAGGCCGGGTTCAGCATGCCGAGGTGTATCCTCGACGGCGCTACGACCTCGACAGCCATCTCCTCGCCTCCTCTGCAACCCTCCTGGCAGCCTCCCAGTACGCTGAGCCCCGCGAGACCTTTTCAATAATTTCGAGCGATTGGGCGATCCTCTCGTAGGCCGCCCTAGCAGATCTCTCGTCTCCCGCCTCCGCAAACGCCCTCACCTTCGTCGCGTATATGAGGACCTCGATCAGGTGGGAGTTGGCCCTCGTGTAGGGCCTGGGGGGCCTGTTGGCCCACTCGTAGCAGAGGGGCCTCAACAGCACTGTGGCCGGCTCGCCCTCGCCTACCTCGGCCACCTCTGCGTCGATGTAGGCGTGAGCCTCAGCGATCCTCGGCGCGCCAGAGCACCTGCTCTCGACAAAGCTGAGCCTCGCGAATCCCAGGCCGAAGAGCGCCTCGGCGAAGAGCAGGGAGTCATCGGTCATGTTCAGGACCAAGCCCTTGCCCGGCTCCATGGACTCGAGCGCCCTGCCCCTGTAGATCCTCAGCTCGATGGCCTCGCCCCTGGCCACGAAGCCCAGCGGCACGGCGCGCGGCGAGCCGGACAGGTCGTAGAACGAGGCTATGGACTCGTAGACTACTCCCTCCTCGATCCACGGGGGCCTAGAAGGGGGGCGAGTCCTGCTCATAGGCCTTCCCCGTCCTGAGCGCGACGTGGGCCCTGGCGAGCTCTATCCCGAGGTAGAGGGCGTGATCCGTCGAGGAGACGAGCCCCCTGCCTATGGCTTCGAGGCCCACCTCCTCGGGGGTCTCGCCGTATATCACTGCGTCGGGCTCGGCCGAGCCGTACCGGTAGTGCTCGAGGATCAGCACGCCGTTGGCGTGGTCCGCGTAGACCCTGAAATATCCCAGGGGGTCGACCCCGAACCTCCGCCGCCCCGCCCTCACCGCGCCCTCCCTTAGAGGCGGCGGCCTCGAGGGATCCCTCTTGCTCTTGGCGACCAGCAGATCTATGCCCAGGTCCTTCGGCGGCGCCCCGAGCTCCCTCGCTGCCACGGCCATGTCTATGGCCTTCCTCAGCTCGGAGACCGATCTCCTGGTCTTCACGCTGGCCTCCGTAGTTAAGATCGCCTCCACGCCCAGCTCCACCGCAATCGTGGCGAGGAGCGCGTTCACGCCAATGCTGTCGGCATCGATGAGCTCGGTCACGTTGCCGGCCCCCATGAGCGCCCCGAGGCCAGCGGCCTTAACGCACGCGTAGGCCTCGATCGATCTGGCGAGACCCGCCAGGGGCGGCCTCAGGATTGGGTCGACGAGGAGCTTCGCGACCCCCCTCGAGGATAGCTCCCTCGCCGCTTCCACGAGCGCGCCGCAGATCTCCCTGGGATCCCTGGAACTGCCAGCGTACGGCAACACAAGGATGGCCCCCCTCCCTGCTGCCCCCTCGATCGACTCGCGGGGTGGATTGACGACCACGGCTGCGCCGGCCTGCAGCGCTGCCTCGACGTCCTCGACGAAGGGCGAGTCCACGCCTACCGCCACGCCCTCGCGCAGGAGCCTCGAGGTCGCCTCAGCAAATGTCCGGGGGGAGGGGCCACCGCCGCTGCTGCCGAGCACGATCACATCAGCGCCCTCGCGCGCATAGCGCAGGGAAACTTCCACGGCAGAGCTCACGCCCTCCCGATCTACCCCCGGGACCTCGGCAAGCAGCGCTGGATACTCGCCCGAGAAAGTCGCTGTGCCGGCCGTGATGCCGTGTACCCTGGCCCTCTCCCTGGCCCTCGCCAGGGCCTCCCCCACCAGCGCCCTTGCCTCGGCCTCGACGATCGCGTCAGCGGGCTCGGTCGTGGAAAGCCTGGCGCCCCTCCTGAGGGCCCTAACCAAGGCAGGTATGCCGTGGGCGTGCCTAGTCCCCTTGTAGGCCGTTATTCCCAGCCTCCTCGTGATAACCTCGGCGTTGCCGATGGCCATGCCGGGTATTACGATCACGTCGACGCCCTCGAGCTCACTGGCCCTCGCCTCCAGCTCCCTGGCTATGTACTCGGCGCTCATCAGCGCTGCCACGGGCGCGTCGAGGGCTATCACGACGTACTCGCCCTCGCCGAGCCCGGCCTCCCTCGCATGCCTCTCGACCAGCTCCTTGGCCAGCTTGCCCGTCACGAACGCTATCTTCACCGCTCCATCGCCTCGAGCAACTCGAGGACCTTCCCGGGATCCTCGAGCACGGAGACCCCCTCGATCTCCCTGAGAGCCGAGACGATCCTGGCGTGGTGAGGGTGCGGCCTGACGACTACCCTTGCGCCCACCTCGATCGCCCCCGCGGGGCACAGGGGCACGCATGCGCCACACATGGTGCACAGGGCGGCGTTCACCCTAACCTTCCATAGGGGGTCTGGCCTGAGGGCTCCGGTTGGGCAGGCGGGGGCGGCCGCGCAGCTGTCGCATTGCTCGCACAGCTCCCTCCTGACCAGGACGGGGATCAGCGATTCGATCGGCTTAAGGTCCGTGGGGACCACCAGGAGCTTCGTCCCCGACTTCAGGGCGTGCGAGGCGAGGTTGGACACCAGGTCGTCGGCTATTCCGTGGACTATCTTGGAGACGGCGTTCGTGGTCGCCGGCGAGATCACGACAGCCCTGTAGACACCCTTGTACACGCGGGCGGCGCTCGGGAAGCTCCAGGGCTCGTCCCTCTCGAACACGATGCCGGCCGGGTAGGGGCCGGTGCAGGAGCTGGCCAGGGCCTCGAGGAGGCCGTAGGACCTGAGGAGCTCCTCGCCGGCCCGCGAGACGTAGGCCGTGACCCTCCAGCCCCTCCTCGCGAGCTCCGCTATGGCCTCCACGCTCTCCTTGAGAAGTGCGCCCGCCCCCGTTATGCCCCAGGCTACCCCCCTCAGGACACGTCACCTTGGCCTGCGCCCTCCCCCGCCTCCCTCACGTCCTCCACGTATGCCAGGTTGTAGTCCAGCTCCTCGATCCTCCTGAGCCTCGCCCTCACCTCCCACCTGCCGTACCTCACGACCACCGAGACGTCCATGTCCCTGGCCCTGAGCGTCGAGTAATCGTAGGGCCCCCTCCTCTGTCCCCCTCTCCACTCGATCTTCACGCTCGCGCCGACCCTGAAGGGCTGGCTGAGCAGGGCCCTCCTGATCACCTCCTCGAGCAACGGCACCATCTCGGGATCCCCGATCGGTATGCCGGCGAACTGGTGAACGACCATTCCCATGGCTATGCCAGCCTCGAAGAAAGCCCTGTCCCTCTCGGTGACCTTGTCCGAAAAGTACTTGGCGGCTGGATCTTCCAAGTCCCCCGCCCTCGCGCTTTTTACTCGCGCGCCAGACCTTATACCGTGGGCAAGCTTAGGGGTGGCGACCTTGCCCAGGCTCGAGATGCCCGATGCCAGGCTCTTTAAGGCAATAGTCGATGCCCTCAGCGACATCGTCGACGAGGTGGCGATCCAGCTGGGCCCCGAGGGGCTCCGGCTGAGGGCCCTCGACGTGAGCCAGACGGCGCTTGCCGAGCTCGAGCTGCCGAGGGATTCGTTCGCGGACTACACGTTCGAGGAGCCAACGAACGTCGGCGTCTCACTGGCATATCTCTCAAAGCTGCTCAAGGGCGTCAAGAAGGGCGAGAGGCTGATCCTCGAGCTCGAGGGCGACAGGGTCAAGCTGACGCTTGAGGCCGCGATCAGGACCAGCTTCGTATTGAGGAACCTGGACGTCCCGGCGCCCGAGCTCACGGCCCAGGGCCTCGAGTTCGACGTCGAGGCGCAGCTGATGTCGAACGCCTTCAGGACGGCGATCGAGGACATATCCGCGGTGAGCGACGTGATCGAGTTCCAGGCATCCCCGGGACTCCTGCGAATCGGAGGAGGCGCCGGCTCGAAGGCCGAGGCCAAGTTCGAGGAGGGCTCGCCAGCGCTTCTGTTACTCAATGTAAAGAAGGAGTCGAGGTCCTCGTACCAGGCTTCCTACCTCTCGATCCCCGCCGACCTCTCGAGGCACGCTGAGGCCGCCACGCTGAAGTTCAGCAGCGACTCCCCGCTCATGGTCGAGCTGCCAATGGGCGGGGGCAAGTTCGCGTTCATCGTCGCGCCCTCCGCCTGATCGTCGACAGGGCCTCCCTCAGCGCCGACCTGAGGCCGCCGGACTCGTAGGCTGCGAGCACGCCCTCCCAGTCGATCCTAATTATGGCCAGCGATAGGAGGATCGTGGCGGCCGCCACGAGCGCGAGAGACGCGGCAAATTCCATTGGGGGGAGCCTCGTGAGGCTCTCGAAGAGGAAGGACGCGGCGTAGCCGAGCGCCACGACGAACATGTGGTGGACGAGCTTGCCGAGGAAGAGGGAGATCACGAAGGGCACCAGCGGATACCTGGCGACGCCGAGGGGTATGAACAGGATGTCGTCGGGGAACGGGAGCGCTGCGACGAGGAAGACGAATAGCGGGGCTGCCCTCCTCGCGAGCCTCACGAAGGCATCGGCGTTCCTCCTCGACCTCTCGCTGAGCGCGAGGGAGGCGCCCCTGCCCATGGAGTAGGTGACCAGCTTGCCGGCTGTGGCCCCGGCCGATGCTGCGACGGCTATCGCCAGCCTCTCGTGGAGTCCGCTGGCCCTGCTGGAGTATATGAGGATTGCTATGAAGTACGGCACAGAGATCAGCGGTATGGCGTTCCCAATTAGCGAGATCACGAGGGCGCCGAGCACGGGCTCGGATGCTAGGGACCTGGCGATCTCCCTCAGCACGTGGTGCAACGTGTAGAGCAGCGACGCCAAGCCCTAACCCTCCTCTACGCGTTCCACCAAGCACTATGCCCTTTAAAGTAGGCCAGGCGCAGCTGGCTGCCGCGAGGAGCTCAGGTGGCCCTTTGCTCAGACCTCCTCAACTTTCCCGGAGGATCCCACCTGAACCTCCAGAGGCCTCGCCCGAAGGCCTCGACCACCAGCTCGAGCTCCTCGGCGAGCGCGTCGCTGATCAGCGGCTCGTCGGCCAGGGGGGACACCAGCACGTCTGCGAGGACCTCCCTGGAGGTTGTCCCATCGCTGGCGACCACCTTGACGCTCGCTGCCCTCGGGTAGTACCAGACCCTGAGGGGCCCTCCGGCGGTCTCGACCTCGACCTCCTTTGCTGATTCCGCGGGAGGCCACAGCCCGAGCTTCCTCGCAGTGCTGATTGGAACCATGAGCTGCGGCGTTGGAGCCTCGTAGCCGCTGTTGAGGAGCGCCACCTCCGAGGCCTCGCCGCCCTCAGCCCTTATCGATAGCCTCAGCCTCACGGGCAAGTCCTCCGACACCCTTGAACCTTATCCTCCCCACGCGCGCAACCCTCGCGAACGCGATCCTGCCGACCCTGGCCCTCTCCATCGCTTCCCCGAGCATTCCGTTGCATCGTGCCCTAAAAAGGAAACCGCGAGGACGCCGCGCGAGGATTCCAGCGCGGAAGCCCACAAGCCGCTTGATCAACTGCCCAGGAGGGGCAAAAAGGTGACCCTGCAGATCCTGCACCTCGACGGATCGACCTCAGGATCTATCTCGGCGTGCAGCGCGCATGCCCCGCCGCTTGCCATGACCTTCAGCGCAAGCCTCGCGAGCCGGCCCTCGACGTCCTCTGGACCTGCCAAGCCCGCGGAGATCCCCTCGACGAGCTCCTCGAGCTCGGCCACCTCCTCGCGGCCCAGGGCAAGCCTCGCATGATCTTCGCCGTTCAGGTACTTGGTCACCGCAGCAGGGGATACGCCAAGCCTCCTCGCGATCTCGATCCTGGGCATTCCCAGGTCGGCTAGCTTCCTCGCGACCTCCCTCCTTAGGGCGGGCTCGACGTACCTGTAGGCCAGCTCAAATGGGCTCCTCAACTAAAGCACCACGACCTTCTTCTTGACCTCCTCTGCGTTCTCGACGAGCTCGGTTATGTCCTCCACGACCTCGAGCGTGCCGATGTACTTCCCGTCCCTTCCCCTGACGGCCGCGACGATCACCCTGATGAGCCGGCCCCCCTGCCTCGTGTAGAACACCCTGTACTTGGCCTCGCCCTTCTTGAGCGCCTCGACGTTCTTGACGACGTAGCCCTCTAGCCTCGGCGGGTGGCAGTAGCGGAGGTCCCTCCCCACTATGGTCTTGGCCCTGGCGAAGCCGCCCGAGACCTCGCTCTCGGAGAAGAACCTGACCCTGTCGTTGGCATCTGCAAAGGTTATCTCGACGGGCAACATCCTGAATATTCCCTCGATCTCCTCAGGAGACAGGAAGCCCGTCTCGAGGACCACGTCGCCAGCCCGCCTAATGTCGTAGGCGTCGGGCTTGGCGCTCTGGGCCACTGCCCTGAACTCGGGCGGGAGCCTTGGGAGCTGCGACTCGTCCACTGCCGCCACCAGCTCGTAGGGGTACACGGGCTTCGCCGAGGGCCTCCACTCCCTCTCGCCGACCTCGATCATGTAGCCGAGGTCGTCGAAGATCTCCGCTATCGCCGCCCATTCGCCCTCGCTGAAGAGGGCGTAGGTTGCCGGGTAAAGGATCTTGTCCTCCCTGAAGACCAGCTCGGCTAGCTCGCCGGCGACTTCCTGCGCCATCTTCGCGACTTGCGCCGGATCCCTGTTCGGCTTGTTCAGCTCGTCAAGCAGCCTCCTGACCTTCAGCAGCGCCTGGTCCTCCCTCCCCCAGAGGACCCTGGGCACCGCCACTATTCCCCTCCTCTCGAGGTACGGGAACAGCGCCATCTGCACCTTCCTGTAGTGGATCCTCACGTCCCTCAGCCTCACGGCGATCGCCTTGAGGTCCTCGAGCCTAGCGTCTGCCTCCTTCGGGTCCCCGGAACTGGCCGCCGCGGCCGCGAACGCGTTGAGGGCCTCGGCCCTCCTCAGTATTTCGTCGTTCTCCCTGAGCAGAATCTCGAGTGGGTGCCCCCTCGGCAGCCCCCTCAGCTCCCTGGAGGCCAAGTAATCCCTGAAGAGCGCGACGTGGAGGTCGCACAGCTTGAGGATCTCGTTGATGCTCACCCCCTCCCTAATCAGCTGTTGCTCCACGGCAACTATCTCGAGAGGCGATATCGCCGCCAACAAGTCCCCATACCTCGCCTTGAGCTCCTCGGGGCTCGCGCCCCTGTGAATCGACTTCAGGAGTTCCTTGACCACCTGGACCTTGTCGGGGGCCAACATCTTCCCACCCGCTTTCCCCAGAAGCGAAAAAAGCTTTTAAATTTTACGCGAGTTAAATTACCTCCTCACGATGATGTGGACGGGCTCGCCGATCAGGTACTCGGCGACGTCCCTGAGGGCCTCGGATATGGTCAGGTGGGGGTAGGGGGTCCAGGCGACCTCGCCCAGGGCGAGCTTGCCCAGGTAGACAGTCATGAACGCCGATATCGCCTCCGAGGCGTTCGGCGCCACCAGGTAAATTCCGTAGATCTTGGCGCCATCCTCGGACATGAGGAACTTCGCGAACGACCTCTTCCCCCTCTTAATTCTCGCCGCGGCTAGGAAGCCCAGCGGTACCCTGATCGCCCTGTACTTGATCCCCTCGGCCTCCAGCTCCCTCTCCGTGTAGCCCACGCGGGCGACTTCGAGGCCACAGAATATGACCTCCGGCACCGCCCTGTAGTCGACCCTGAAGCTCCTCTCGCCGGCGATGGCCATGGCAGCCGCCACGCTCTCCACTATCGCCTTGTGCGCCAGCAGCGGGCCCCCGACGACGTCGCCCGCGGCGTAGATGCCGGGAACGCTGGTGGCCATGCCCTCGCCCACGACCACGTAGCCCTCCTCGTTGAGCCTGACGCCTGCCTCCTGGAGCCCGACGCCCGAGGTCCTCGGCCTCCTGCCCACCGCCACGAGGACCTTGTCGGCCTCGAGCTCGTCCCCGTTCGAGAGCTTGGCCAGCAGCGCCCCCCTTTCCCTGGAAATCTTCACGACCGTCGTCCCCTCGAACACCTTGACCCCCCTCTCGGCGAGGTGGGCCTTCACGGCGAGCGAGACGTCCCTGCCCATGGAGTTGAGTATGGAGGGCCCCTTCTGGACCAACGCCACCTCGGTTCCAAGGGCCGCGAAGGCGTTGGCGGCCTCGACCCCGATGACGCCCCCTCCGATCACCAGCAACCTCCTCGGCCTCTCGCCGAGGTAGAAGAGCTCCCTGTTGCTGATCACGTCCCTGCCGTCGAACCTCGCCGCGGGTATGTCAGCTGGATCCGTGCCAAGCGCCAGCAGGACCTTGCCGGCCTCAAGGACCTCGCCCCCGACCTCGACCCTGCCGGGGCCCCTGAGGACCCCCCTGCCCCTATATATCTTGACTCCGTACGACTCGAGCAGGGCCTCGATCCCCGACCTGGCCTCGGCCACCATCGCGCTTGACCACTCGACGAGCTTCGACCACTCGACCTCGGCCCTTCCCCCAGCCCCCTCGAGCGCGCTCACCGCCTCGGCCACGTGATAAAGAGCCTTGCTCGGCACGCACCCGTAGTTCGTGCACTCGCCCCCTACCTTGTCTTCCTCGACCACGGCGACCGAGAGCCCCCTCCTGGCGAGGTACGTGGCGGCGGGGTAGCCGCCCACGCCCGACCCGATTACGACGACGTCGTGCCTCAATTTCACCCACCCCTTCCAGAGGCCTTCCCGACGTGCACCCTCCACGTCGGCGCCAGGTGCCTCGGGTGGTTGGCCCTCACGTCGTCTATCCTTCCAACGCTCGTGTTCCTCGGCCATCCCTTGGCCTCCTGGGGCCTGGCATATGCCGCCTCCGCGATCTCCCTGAGCCTCCTCGCGTACGCCTCCACGTTTTCAGGGGTCTCGGACTCTGTGAACTCCACCATGAGCGCCTCCCTGACTATCAGCGGGAAGTATATGGTCGGCGCATAAAAGCCAGCGTCGAGCAATCCCTTGGCAACGTCGCCGGCGCCGATGCCCGTCTCCTCAGCCATGGGCCTCGCGCTGAGGACCGCCTCGTGCTTCCTCGGCCTTCCCCTCCCGTAGGGGAGCTCGTAGCCCCTCGCACCCTCCATTAGCTTCAGGAAGTAGTTGGTCAGCAGGACCGAGTGCTCGGTGGCGGCCCTCAGGCCCTGGGACCCCATCGAGAGTATGTAGACGTAGGCCCAGACGAGGGGCACAACGTTGGCGAAGAACGCCTTGAGCAGGCCAACGCTGTGGGGCCCAGGCCCCCTGACCCTGTAGAGGCCGGACTCCTCGTCGTACACGACCCTGTACCCAGGCAACAGGTCGCCCAACATCACCTTCCCCTCGGGATCCACTGGCCTGTCCCTTGCGCACACCGGCCCCGCCCCGGGCCCTCCTCCCCCGTGCGGGGAGGAGAACGTCTTGTGTATGTTGATGTGGGCTATGTCGAAGCCCATGTCCCCGGGCCTCGCGTAGCCCATCGTGCCGTTAAGGTTTGCGCCGTCGTAGTATAACAGGGCCCCCGCCTCGTGCACAACCCTCGCGATCTCCAGGATCCTCGATTCAAAGATGCCGAGGGTGTTGGGATTCGTCAGCATCAGGCCGGCCGTCCTGGCGCCCAGCGCTGCCTTCAGGGCCTCCACGTCGACTTCCCCTTCCTCGTTTACCGGCACCTCCACGACCTTGAAGCCCGCCATCGCTGCGCTGGCCGGGTTAGTGCCGTGGGCGTTGGCCGGCACGAGCATCTCGTCCCTCTGGAAGTCCCCCCCGATCTCGTGGTACCTCCTGATCGTCAAGGCCCCCGCGAGCTCGCCGCTGGCCCCGGCCGGCGGGTGGAGCACGCACACGTCCATGCCGACGATGTTCGCGAGCCACTTCTGCAGCTCGTACATGATCTCGAGGAGGCCCTGCACGGTCCTGTCGTCCTGGAGCGGGTGCAGCTCGGCGATCCTATCGTCGAACGCCAGCTCCCACGCGATCCTCGGGTTATACTTCATGGTGCACGAGCCGAGGGGGACGGGACCCGCCTCGACGCCGTAGCTCATCTGGCTGAGCCTGACGAAGTGCCTGGCCACCTCGACCTCGCTTAGCTCGGGCAGCCTGGCCGGCCTGGACCTCAGGGCCGACTCCGGTATCGAGATCCTGCCAACGGCCCTCCTGACCTCCTCCTCGGGCTCCGGCACAAGGAAGCCGACGCGCCCGCTGGCCCCCGCCTCGAGGATGAGCGGCTCCGGCCACCTGGCCTGCCTGTACGACAAGCGCCTCACCCCCGCGCGATCGCCGCTATCGACTCGGCGAGGTAGTCTATGTCCTCCTTGGAGTGCAGCTCCGTGAACGCCATGAGCGCCGAGTTCCCAAGCTCCGGGTAGAGGTCGCCGAGGTATATCCCTCCGTGTATCCCCTTGCCGAGGAGGGCCTCGTGCACTCGCCTGTAGTCCACTCCGAGGGGCTCGAACGATGCTGCGAACTCGTTGAAGAAGTCGCCCTCGAATATGGGGGCCCTGAGGCCGGCCTCGGAGAGCTTCCTCCCGGCGTAGTGCGCCCTGTAGTAGTTCAGCTCCGCTAGCTTCCTCAGCCCCTCCCAGCCCAGCAGGGACATGTAGACCGCAGCGGCCACGGCCATCAGGGCCTCGTTCGTGCAGATGTTCGACGTGGCCCTCTCGCGCCTTATGTGCTGCTCCCTCGTCTGGAGAACCATGGCGAAGGCCCTCTGCAGGCCGTCGACGGTGGTCGTGAGGCCTATGAGCCTGCCCGGCATCTGCCTGACCAGGTTGGCGTCGTTCCTCACAGCGAATATGCCGAGGTGGGGCCCGCCATAGTTCATGCCCAGCCCGAATGGCTGGCCCTCCCCAACTGCTACGTCCGCCCCCACCTCGCCAGGCGACTTCAGGAGCCCGAGCGCGAGCGGGTAGACGCCCGCTATGAACAGCGCCCCCTTCTCGTGAGCTACCTCGGCAACGGCCTCGAGCTCTGGCTCCACGACCCCGAAGAAGTTGGGGTACTGCACGTAGACCGCAGCGGTGTCCGAGTCGACGAGCCCCTTGAGCGCCTCGACGTCGAGGCTCCCAGCCCTCTCATCGTGGGGGGCTTCGACGAACTTGACGCCGTGTGGGCTGGCATAGGTCTCGACCACCCTCCTGTGCCAGGGGTTCATGGACCTAGGGAGCACCACCTTTCTCCTGCCCCTGTTGACCCTCAGCGCCATGAGCACGGCCTCCGCGGCTGCCGAGGCCCAGTCATACATCGATGCGTTGACCACGTCCATCTCGAGGAGCTCGGCCATCAGCGACTGGTACTCGAACAGGGCCTGCATGAGCCCCTGCGACGCCTCGGCCTGGTAGGGCGTGTATGCAGTGAGGAACTCGCCTCTCGAGATTATGTACTTGACCAGCGGGGGCACGTAGTGGGGGTAAACGCCCCCGCCCATGAACGGGGGGCACCTGAGCCTGGAGTTCTTCGAGAGCTTTTGCTCGAAGATCCTTCGCACCTCGATCTCGGAGAGGGGCCTTCCGGCGCCTATCTCGAGGGAGTCCCAGCGCTCCTTGGAGATCCTGGCCTCCGGTGGTATGTCCGAGAAGAGCTCCTCGACGCTCTTGATCCCCAGCGTCTCCAGGATCTTCTGGACCTGCTCCTCGGAGGAGCTGGGAATCCACGGGTGCCTGAGCAACGACCTCCCCGCGGATTTGAGAGCCTTGTGAAAGAAATTATTTTTAATTTCACGCTTGGGGACACACGTACTAGTTCGGGGTGTCGGTTTTGCCTAGGATACCCCTGCTGGACTTCTACGTCGAGAGGCTTGGCGCTGAAATTGGCGAGTTCGCCGGCTGGGAGGTTCCGATGAGGTTCTCGGGCGCGATCGAGGAGCACGTCGCCACTAGGACCTCGGCCACTTTCTTCGACGTGTCGCACATGGGCAGGCTGAGGCTGAGGGGCGAGGCGCTGCCGCTGATCCAGTACGTCTATACCAAGGACCTCTCAGCGGTCAAGGATATGAGGATGAGCGGCCCCACGCTGGCGCTCAACGACTGGGCGAGGGTGAGGGACGACGAGATGCTCTACAAAATCAGCGACGAGGAGTGGCTCGTGGTCCCCAACGCCGCAGCGAGGGAGAGGATGGTCGCCTACCTGGCCGAGGCGGCAACCAGGGTGGGGGCCAGGGTCGAGCTCGAGGACCTCACCGGCTCGTACTCCATGATCGCCGTCCAGGGCCCCAGATCGGCCGAGGTGATGGAGTCGCTCGGGGCGAAGTGGGCCGCCGACCTCAAGCCGCTAGAGTTCAGGCTGAACGAAGAGATCGCCGGGGCGAGGGTGTTCCTCGTGAGCAGGAGCGGCTGGACGGGAGAGGACGGGTTCGAGATCTGGGGGGAGCATGGAGAGGTGAGGAAGGTCGTCGAGGCCCTGGTCTCGAGGGGCGTCAAGCCCGCTGGCCTCATAGCCAGGGACACGCTGAGGATAGAGATGGGCTTCGTGCTCGGGGGACACGAGTACGGCGAGGACCCCACGAAGTTCCCCTGCGCCCTCGCCCTGAGGTATGGCATGGGGGCCATAACGTGGTCAAAGAGGGGCTTCGCCGGTGAGGAGGCGCTCAGGGCGTGCAGGAGGGAGGGGCTCAGGTGGGTCAGGGTCGGGCTGAGGATGGGGAAGGAGGCCGGGAGGGCTTTCCCTAGGGAGGGTGCAGCGGTCTACGTCGACGACCTGTGGGTGGGCTGGGTCACGAGCGGCACCTACTCGCCGATCCTCGAGAGGGGGATCGCTATGGCCTACGTCGACACGAGGTATGCTATATTCGGCGATGAAGTTGACGTGGAGATCAGGGGCAAGAGATTGCCTGCGAAGATCGTCGACTTCCCGTTCGTGAGGAAGTAACAAGCTTTTAAGAAAACATATAGAAATTTGTGAGGGATCTGGATGCAGCCGATCGCCCTCCCGAAGGGGTTGGACGAACTAGCTGAGAGGGCGCCGGAGCTCAAGGAGGTCCTCCAACTCGTCGTGCACCACACGCTTTGGAGGAAGGGGCAGTGCGTGAACTTGATAGCGAGCGAGAACGCCATGTCCCCCCTTGCCATGTTGGTCTACCTGAACGACATGATGCACAGGTACGCCGAGGGCAAGCCATTCAAGAGGTTCTACCAGGGCCTCAAGTACGTGGACCAGCTGGAGGTCAAGGCCTCGGAGCTCATGGGCGAGCTCCTCAACACCAGCTACGTCGACCTGAGGCCGGTGAGCGGCACGGCTGCCAATGCCACGGCGTTCAGGGCGCTCGCCAGAATAGGGGACAAGGCAGTCGTGGCCCCAGTTCAGGCTGGCGCCCACGTGAGCCACACGAGGTTCGGGACCCTGGGCGCCCTTGGGATTGAACAGGTGGACATGCCGTTCGACGTCGAGAGGTGGAACATAGACGTGGACAGGGCCAGGAAGCTCATAGAGGAGGTAAGGCCGAGGATCGTCACGCTGGGCGGCTCGCTCTACCTCTTCCCGCACCCGACCAAGGAAATCGCTGAGGCCGCCCACTCTGTTGGCGCAAAGGTGGTCCACGACGTTGCACACGTGCTGGGCCTGATCGTCGGCGGGGCCTGGGAGAACCCCCTCGCCCTCGGGGCAGACGTAATAACTTCCTCGACGCATAAGACGTTCCCCGGCCCGCAGGGAGGCATGTTCGCCACCTCGAACGAGGAGGACTACAAGGAGCTAGGCAAGGTCGTGTTCCCGATGTTCGTGTCGAACCACCACCTCCACAGGCTAGCCGCCACGGCCGTGACGGCGATCGAGATGAAGATCTGGGGGCGCGAGTACGCCGGCCAGGTGGTCTCCAACGCCAGGGCGTTGGCCGAGGCGTTGGCCGCGCAGGGCTTCAAGGTCGTGGCCGAGCACCTGGGGTACACCAAGAGCCACCAGGTGGTGCTGGACGTGGCGAACCTGGGGAGGGGCACCAAGGCAGCGACGATGCTCGAGGAGGCAAACATAATCGTGAACAAGAACATGCTCCCCTGGGACAGGCCGGAGGACGTTAAGGATCCCAGCGGCCTGAGGCTCGGGGTGCAGGAAATGACCAGGTGGGGAATGGGGAGGGGCGAGATGGAGGAGATAGCCAAGTTCATGAGGATGGTCCTCATAGATCGCAGGGATCCGCGCGAGGTGGGGAAGGCTGTGGCCGAGTTCAGGAGGGAATTCGTGGAGGTCCGCTACGGCTTCAGGCTCGACGCCGAGAGCGAGCGCTGGCTGCTGAACGTGATGTTACACGCGACGCCGTAGCCCCAACGCGAAAGCGCATAAAACGTCGCCGGGGCATGAGTGGAGGGGCGGCGAGGCGCCTTGGAGGACCTAACCGTGGAGGTCCGCGGCAAGAAATACATAGTGAAGGGGGACAGGAGGTACACGGACACCGACGAGTGGGCGCTGCTCGAGGCCGGAAGGATCAAGGTCGGCATAACTGATTACGCGCAGAAGGAGCTCAAGGACATAGTGGCGGTCGAACTGCCCCAGGTCGGCAGGCAGGTGAAGAAGGGGGAGGAACTGGGCTCCATAGACTCGGTCAAGGCCACGAGCTCCTACTATTCCCCAGTCGCTGGCAAAGTCGTCGAGGTCAACAGGAGGCTCGAGAGCGAGCCCGAGCTCCTGAACAAGGACCCATACGGGGATGGCTGGATCTTCGTGATAGAGCCAGCCGACGTCAAGGAGTACGAGTCCCTCATGAAGCCGCAGGAATATGCCGACAAGATCGCGAGGAAGGCCCACTGAGCCAGCCGCATTCCCAGGAGCCCGCGCCTTTTTCCCCGCGCAGCCGTCGCGCTTCGGAAATCGCCTCGGGCTAAGCGAAACGCAGTCCTCGACGCCAGCTCCGAAGTAAAATTCTAGAGCAGTATTCCACTACGCTCGTAAGCTCTAGAAATATTCCAGGGCTTGACAGACATCTATTCATGTATTTAACAGAGGAAAGAAGCTGTAGAGCCTGTGTAGAGGTAAAATACTTGGGGAAAGGATCTTTAGACCTTTAAAAACTATAGTCCCTACGCACACCTAAAATAGATTCCTGCAGGAACTCTATATACACACGGAGAACACCAGAAGCACCACCAAGGAGGCGGAACCTGGTAGTTGTATTTACTCAATTTAATGTATACCACCTCGCTCACGTTGTATCCCCTACCCAAATGTTCGCCAAGATTCTCGAGACCTCCAGTTACCATAGCGCTTCCCTCAACCCCTAGAGATAATTGAAACGCTGCTCCGAAAGCCATAGCAACAGCACAGGCCGTCCCACCAGTAGGGATCCCCAGAGCACTACAGATCGCGAGAGCTACGAGCGACCCGACGGGTATGCCGACTTCGAAATCGCTACCACAAGTGTCGTAATATTTAAATATTTGCTCAAACGCTATAAATTCCCCTGCGTCTAGATCTCCATCACTCGCCAGCGTACCGGGTATTTGAAGTAACGTCTCATTTGTTCCCCCAAAGAAAAGATCCATGATCGCGGGATGCGGTAAGCCACTACTCTTACCACCCAATATCGTGGAACCGCTCACCAACAAGTCCTCTACCACCGCTATCGCCTCATCTTTCGCATAAACACAAACATCACGACACACCCATACCTCCCATAACTCGTAGCGAGGTCTACCCCAAACATAGACCCACTGAGCCTCGCCAGGAGGTACATATAAAGATTTATAGAAGTAGTAGTAGCCACCCCAGCTAGCGTCTTTTAATTCGAAATTTACCGAGGGGAACTCTGCATTATGTAGCTTAGATATTATCTCGCCCGCAGCGAAAGTAAGCCTCACTTCAGTTCTCGCGCCCACACCGATATTTATACTTGAGTCTATTACTCCGGAATAATAGTATTGATTATACACTATCAAAACCGGTACTTTCACATATAATTTGTTGTTAGAATATGTGAAGTAATCGCTCGGCAGATACTGTCGTAGATCTTCTGTTGTTATTCTCGCTACAAGCCTATATTCCCATCTAAACTGGTTCGGCAGAACATCCGTAGAACCGCTCGACCCTCCCTCCGTGTAGGCCTCTTCTTCGACGCCTGCCACGACGACATTGTTCTTGACCGCGAAGTTGACTATCTTCTTTTCATGCCAAATATGGCTACTGCCCCTCACCATTCTTAGAGTATACCACACCATGTGTCTCTTCACTAAATCTCCAATGGTCAGCGGTATCGAGTTCACGGCGTGATACAGGACTTCCCCACTACTCCCATTCAATATGCTCACCCTCGTTATCATGCCAAAGACGTGCTCATTGATATCTTCTGGAGAAACGCGGCGCTCTCTCAGCAAGGCGACCCAGCTGTTGGCCACCCTCTCCAATCTCTCGTACGGTATGTGTATTATGGGGAGCCCAGAGTAGCATCCACTAGCTATTAACGGCAGATCCTCATCTGACGGGAAATTTGCTTCAGCACGAATGCACAGGACGACGTCCTTGCTCTTCCTGAATAATTCGCTTTCATCCACAACAGATCTATTATCCGCCACTCTATAGGGCACGATCTCTAGGTACACTCCAGGCTCTGTCGTCATGATTAGAGCAAAGGAAGAGAAGAACGATGCCAGAATCGCTGCGGCGAGCGCGATGTAAAGCGTCTTTCGTTCTCTAACACTACGAAAACTGGACATTTTTTGCCACTTTAATCTGATTTTGAGGCTGAAAGCTTATAAATATGATGACCACTCATATATCGATGCATACCCTAGATATATGCAAGAGATATATGCAAGGTTTATGCGAGGAGTTAATCTGCTCTCTATCAGCTGGACTACGAGGACCTTTAGACATCAGAAGATCTCAAGCATCTCAATGGTTCTCTAGAGCGTTGTGAGGGGTCCGGGCAGGGCCCTGGGAAGGGTTAAGTCGTTGAGCGCCTTGCGCCTTCCTGGGAGATCCCAGGTTGGCAGACGCGCTACTCGTAGGCGTGGACCTGGGCACTAGCGCCGTTAAGGTCGAGGTGTACGACCTGCGCGGAAATGCCGTGATGGAGAGGAGGGGCCAGATCAGGGGGCAGACTGTCGACGAGTGGCTGAGGGCCTTCGAGAGGCCTCGCCGGTGGAACTCCTTAAGGGCTTCGCGGGCAGGAAGATCGTAGCCATAGACGGGACCTCGGGGACGTTCGTCCCCGTCGATGCGAGGGGACAACCCGTCCACCAGCCGGTCATGTACTACGAGAAGGCCTTGGAGGAGCACAAGGAGATCGCCCGGCTCCCCTCCGCCGCCGAGCTGGCCAAGCGGGGCGTTTCAGTCGACCCGGGCTCGCCGCTGGCCAAGCTCCTCTCCCTCAGGAGGAAGGGCGTGCTGGAAAGGGCGAGGTGGATCGTGCCGCAGGCGACCTTCATCGCCTACAGGCTGGTGCTCCCGGAGGGCGCTGCGTGGGATCACGTGGAGACCGACTACAACAACGCCCTCAAGTTTGGCGCAGACATAACGCGCGAGCCCCCGGCATGGTTCCAGGAGATCTACGAGGAGGCCGGCATCCCCCTCGAGCTGATGCCGGAGATCGTGGAGCCGGGAAAGTACATAGGCATCGCCTCGAGCAGGCTCGCCGAGGCGTTGGGCCTGGCCGGCGCCGAGGTCTACCACGGGACAACCGATGGAAACGCAGCAGCGCTTGCCAGCGGCGCCCTCGCCGAGGGCGACTGCAGCATTTCCACTGGGACCACCACGGTTCCCAAGTTCGTCACAGGCGAGCTGAGGCCCCACGCTGCCGTCTACTACCACAGGCACCCGATCAGGGGCTTCCTCGCCAGCGCCGCCACCTCGTTCACCGGCGGCTTCCTCTCGTGGCTTGTCGAGAAGGTCGCGGGCCTCACCATGGAGGAGGCCGATAGGCTCGTTGAGGCCGTCCTCGGCGAGCGCGTTCCCGCGTTCCTCCCGCCGGGGGACAGGAGCCCCTTCAACGACCCCAGCCTGAGGGCAGCTCTCCTCGGCCTCGAGGTCGTGGAGGAGCCGAGGGGAAGGGTCCTGGGCAAGCTCTTCCTCTCCGTGATGCTTGGCGTCGCGCTCCTGGAGGACTTCTACGTCAGGCTCTTCGAGGAGCTGGGACGCGTCAAGATCGGCGTGGTCAAGATGAGCGGCGGCACCACGAGATCGGGAGCATGGCTGAGGCTGAGGGCGTCGATATTCGGCAAGCCGGTCGTGGTGTACAGCGAGAGGGTGGGGCTAGGGGCGCTGATCCCGGCGATGCTCAGGGGCCAGCTCTTCAGGGACGTGAGGGAGATCGAGGAGCTGTATCTCAAGGTCCAGAGGAGGGCGGAGCCGGATCCCCAGCTCGCCGCGGCATATGGAGGGGCCAGGAAGTCGTTCGAAGCGGCGTGGAGGTCCCTGGCAAACGTGTATGGCGTACTCGGAAAGCAATAGCAATTAATAGCCGAGAAGCCCGTCGTAGGGGGAAGCGAACGTCGGTGGCGCGCGTGGACGAGGTGGAGTTCTACTCGAGGAAGATCGTCGAGGCCATGAGGATGTTGTACCTGAAGGGCCTGTTGACGGGGCTCGGCGGCAACTTCAGCGTTAGGCTCAGCAATGGCCTGGTGCTGATGACGCCGTCGTCCTCCAGGCCGATCTTCAAGATGAAGTACGAGCTCGAGCCCGAGGACCTCGTAGTGGTCGACCTGGGGGGCAGGGTCGTGAGGGGATCCGCCAACCCGACCAGCGAGCTGCCGATGCACCTGGCGATCTACAGGGCGTGCGAGAGGTGCAGGGCCGTGGCACACGTGCACGGCACGTACTCCCCGCTGATGGACGAGGGCCTGGCGGATAAGCTAGTCATGGACACAGAGCTGGAGCTCGTCTTCAGGCCGAGGATATGCTTCGTCGGCAAGTTCATGCCGGGCTCGGAGGAGCTGGCGAGGGCCGTCAGCGAGAAGGCCAGGGAGGGGTGCAACATAATTTACATGAAGGGGCACGGCGTCGTGGCCGTCCACGAGAACCTCACGATGGCGCTAGAGTTCGCCGAGCTGGCGGAGCTCCTCGCGGAGAGGACCATAGTGGCCCGGCCGCTCCTTGAGGGCCTCCTCCGGGCAGGGGCCGGGCAGTAGCACGTGGGCCGCACCAGCGCCCTCTCTTTTCCCTCCTTCCTCAGCCCCCTTCGTAGAACGAGGCAGATAGGTAGACGGTGAGCCCGTCCCTCAGCCTCTCGGAGGGGCCGACCTCCCTTCCATCCACGTATGCCACCACCATTGGAAGCCTCTCGACCAGTGAGGCAAAGCCCTGTAGGCGCCTCGCGAGGGCCTCCAGGAGGTCCCCGACGCCTGCCCCTTCGGGGAGCTCCACCTCCACCTCCCTAACGCCGAGCGAGTCGGCCATGAAGCCTATGAAAAACGCCCTGACCCTCAAGAGCCCCTCTCCTTAGACGCCCTGAGCACGGCCTTGACTATGTTGATGAAGCCCGTGCACCTGCATATGTTCCCCTTCAGGTATTCCTTGATCTCGTCGACGCTGGGCCCCTTGACGCGCCTCAACAGGTATTCGCCCATCATCACCATGCCAGGAGTGCAGAAGCCGCACTGGATCGCGCCCTCCTCGGCAAGGGCCTTCTGGAGGGGCGTGGGTCCTTCGGCTGATATGCCCTCTATGGTCGTGACCTCCCTCCCGTTCACGTCAACGGTGAGCACCAGGCATGAGAGGGCCGGCTCCCCGTCGATCCAGACTGTGCAGGCCCCGCACTCCCCTATCCCGCAGCCGTACTTGGTCCCCGTCAGGCCGAAGCGCTCCCTCAGCGTGTTTATCAGGAGCTCCCAGGGCGGGACGTCGACCTCCACTGGCGCCCCGTTGAGCCTGAACGAGACCCTAACCATCTCACTTGCCCCCGAGCCTCTCGTATGCCTTGAGGAGGGCGTCGTAGGTGAGGACCTTGGCCGCGTGCCTCCTGTACTCGGCCGTGGACCTGACGTCGGTGATCGGCGATATGTCGTCGTCAATTAGCTTGAGCGCGTCGGCCACCTGGCCGAGCACCAGCTCCCTGCCCCTCAGCGCCTCCTCGACCTTCCGCGCCCTCACAGGCCTTGGGGCCACCGAGCCAAGGGCCACCCTGACCTCAAGGACCTTGCCGCCGGAGGCCGCCAGGTAGACGGCCGAGCTCGCTATCGAGAGGTCCATGGCCGTCCTCGTGACCCTGACGAACGCGGAGGAGCCGCTCCCGGCCTTCTCTGCTATCACTTCGACCAATATTTCGTCCGGCTCAGCAAACACCTTGCCAGGCCCCGCAAAGAAGTCCTCGAGGCGCACGGTCCTGTAGCCTGCGCGCTTGCTGTACAGCCTCACCTGTGCGTTGTGGACCAGCAGTGGGGGGGCGCTGTCGGCTGCCGGCGAGGCGTTGCAGAGGTTCCCGCCGATCGTTGCCATGGTCCTTATCTGCACGCTCCCCATGATCCTGGCGACGTCGTGCAGGGCGGGCAGGTGCTTGGCCACGGTCTCCGAGAGCTCGAGGTCGCGGAAGGTCGTCAGGGCCCCGATCCTCACGCGATCTCCTTCCTCGACGATGTACCTGAGGCCCCCGATCCTCTTTATGTTGACTATTGCCTTGGGCCTCAGCTGCCCGGTCTTGACCTTGACGAGCAGGTCCGTGCCGCCCGCGAGGACCTTCGCCTCGCCGGCGTATCTGCCGAGGATCTCGGAGGCCTCGTCGAGCGTCCGGGGCTCGTAGTATTCGAATGGAGGCAGTATGTGTGTATTCCTGAGGTTTATCGGGACCTCGCGAACTACCAAGGCAGCTCGCCCCTCTCCTTGAGGGCCTTGACTATCTTGTCGGGTGTCACGGGTAGCTCGTAGAACCTAACGCCTATTGCGTTGTAGACCGCGTTCAGTATGGCGCCGACCGCTGGGTTCATGGCGGCCTCTCCCAAGCCCTTCGCGCCGAAGGGGCCCGTTGGTTCGTAGGTGTTGGCCAGGATCACGGTGAATTCCTCGGGGGCGGGGAGGTCCGCTGCCGAGGGGACCTTGTAGTCCGTTATCAGGCCCCTCCCAGCGATCTCTCCCGTAGCCGGGTCGTACCTGGTGTCCTCTGTGAAGGCCATGCCCCACGCCATTGCAAAGCCCCCGTGGAGCTGCCCCTCGACCATGTCGGGATTCACCGGCGTCCCGACATCGGCCCCTGCGACGACCTTGAGGGGCCTGACCTTCCCGGTCCAAGTGTCGACCTCGACCTCAACGAAGTACACGGTGAAGCTGGGGGGAGCTGACGTGGCCCTATAGGTGACGAATGCCCCAATGGTTCCCCAGTTCCTCTGCCACGCCGCCTTCGCTATTTCCCTGAGGGGCAACTTGATGTCCGTGCCCTCCACGTAGACGACGGCCTCGCCGGCCTTCTCGTCGTAGCCTATCCTTAGGGCCTCGGGGTTCACAACCTTGCCGATCATCCTAGTCGCGTACTCGAGGATCTTCTGCCTCACGATCTCCGCTGCCCTCCTCGCGCACTCGCCCCCGACGTACGTGCCCCTGGAGGCGTGGGTGCACACGTCATAGGGGGTGTTCTCCGTTGTTGCAGTGGCCAGGTTCACAAGGTCTGGCGGGACCCCGAGCACCTCCGAGATGATCTTCACGTGCGCGTCCAGCGTCCCCCCTCCGTGGTCCTGGAGCGCCGTTATGTAGTCAAGCGTCCCGTCCTCGTTGAGCTTCAGTATGCAGCCTGTGTAGTCTATGACCTCGCCGCTTATCGGCCCGCCGGCACCAGACGTGTGGAAGCCCCTGGCGAGCCCTATTCCCCTCCTGTACCTCCCCTTCTTATCCTCGGGCCTCCCCCTAAACTCCCAGCCCACGAGCTCCCTCCCCCTGGAGAGGAGCTCGGGGACCCCATCGGACCTGATCACGGATCTGACCGTTGGTCCCTGGCCCCAGAAGATCTCGCCGCGCCCCACGTAGTTCTTCAGCCTTATTTCTATCGGATCGACGTTGAGCTTCTCCGCGATCTCGTCGACCATCGTCTCTACCGCCCACTGGACCTCGGGGGCCCCGTAGCCCCTCAGCGCGCAGCCCGGGACCTTGTTCGTGTAGACGGCTATCCCCCTGTACCTCAGGTTCTTCCACTTGTACATCGAGACAAACCATCCGAGCGACGTCCCGAGGAGCGGGTATGGCTGGACCTGGTGGGCGCCCACGTCGAGGACGTTCTCGAACTCGGCCCCCACGAAAGTGCCGTCGCTCTTGGCGCCTATCTTTATCCTGAAGTGGAAGACGAAGTTGGAGTGGTCGAGGATGTCCTCCTCGCGCGTGTACGCTATCTTGACGGGCCTCCTGGCCTTGAGCGCCAGGGCGACTGCTATGGGGACCAGGTAGTTGGTCTGGATGCTCGAGCCAAAGGATCCCCCTATGGGCACCTTCACCACGTTGATCTTGCTGAGGGGTATCCCGAAGATTTGGTGTATCAAGATCCTGGTGTTGTGGATCGTCTGGGTCGTCGTATATATTGTGAGCTTGCCGTCGGGCTCGGGCACCACGAGGACGGCCTTGGGCTCGAGTTGCATGTGGTACCTCTTGCCGGTCCTGAACCTCCTCTCCAGCACTAGATCTGCCTCTTCGAGGGCCCTGTCGACGTCCCCCTCCTCGTAGTCGAGCCTGGCCGCAACGTTGTTCCTGACCTCGATCCACTGGCTGCCCCTCATTATTTTTTCATGTATTTTCGGAGCCCCCTCCTTCATTGCCTCAAAGGGGTCCAGGATCGGCTCGTAAATCCTGGAGTACTCGATCCGCACCGCCTCGGCAGCCCGTTGGGCCAGCTCCTCGCTGGGGGCGGCGACCGCTGCTACGGGCTCGCCGAGATACCTCGGATGCATGGTCAGGACGTAGGTGTCCTTGTAGGTGACCTCCTCAATGCTCACGAGCCTGGGGTTGAAGGGGGCCTGCGGCACGTCCGCCGGCGTTATCACCACGGCGCCCATTCGCTCGGCCTCGCTCGTGTCTATCCTCGCTATGTCCGCGAAGGCGTATGTGCTCCTCACGATCCTGCCGTAGAGCATGCCAGGCACTGAGAGGTCGTTAGTGAACTTCAACGCGCCGGTGGCCTTGACGAGGGCATCCTTCCTCACGGTCCTCTTGCCTATGTACCTGAACGCGCGCTCAGCCACGGCCAGACCACCACTCGCTCGCCGCCTTGCCTATGGCGTTGAAGATCTTCACGTAGCCGGTGCACCTGCACAGGTTTCCTATGTGCTCCTTGGCCTGTTCCCTGTTCTTCACGAGGCCCCTCTTGATCGCTGCGTAGGCTGCCAACACGAAGCCGGGAGTGCAGAAGCCGCACTGGACCGCGCCCTCCTCAACGAAGGCCTTGGCGAGCCTCTGGACCAGCGGATCTTCCCTGAGCCCCTCGAGCGTCGTCACCTCCCTCCCGTCCACCATGGCCGTGAGCAATAGGCACGAGAGGGCCGGCTCCCCGTCCACCAGCACCGTGCAGGCCCCGCACTCCCCTCTCTCGCAGCCCCTCTTGATGCTGGTCAGCTTGAACCTGAACCTCAGCGTGTCCAACAGGATCTCGTTGTCGGGCACATCGACCTCCACCGGCACCCCGTTGAGCCTGAACGAGACCTTCCTCACGCCTCCCACCCCGCTCCCAGTAATGCGTCCATGACCATGACCTTGGCCGCGTGCCTCCTGTACTCGGCCGTGGACCTGACGTCGGTGATCGGCGATATGTCTTTGTCGAGCTCGCCAATCACCTCCTCAATCGCCTCGCGCCTAAGCGGCCTCCCGCTGAGCGCCCTCTCGAGCGCCCTGGCCCTCACTGGAGTCGGCGCAACTGAGCCGAGGGCTACCCTAACTTCGTCCAGCGAGCCGGCGGCCAGCCTGTACGCCACGGCAACGGATACCACGGAGAGGTCATGTCCCCTCCTCCTGCCAAGCTTGAGGAACCGTTGCCCGTCCCACTTGTGCACTGGCACCACGATCTCCGCCAGGAGCTCGCCGTCCTCGAGGGCCGTCCTGCGGTAGCCAGCGAAGAACTTGGTCATGGGTATCTCCCTCGAGCCCTCAGCGCTCCTGGCAACCGCCATCGCCTCGTAGACCAGCAGTGGAGGGGCGCTGTCGGCTGCCGGCGAGGCGTTGCAGAGGTTCCCGCCGATCGTTGCCATGGTCCTTATCTGCCAGTACGCGAACTCGCGAGCTGCCTGCCAGAGCAACGGCAGCTTCCTCGACACGAGCTCCGACCCCAGGATCTCCTGGATGGTGACCGCTGCCCCTATCCTCACCCTGTCGCCCTCGTCCACGATTTTCCTCAACTCCGGGAGCCTGGATACGTCGACCAAGACCTTCGGCCTCGCCCTGCCTATTTTCATGTCCACGAGGAGGTCGGTGCCGCCCGCTATGGGCCTGGCCTCAGCCCCGCCGTCCCGCAGGATCTTGAGCGCCTCCTCTAACGTCCTCGGCCTCACGTACTCGACCTCCGGCATCCTGTAGAACATGGCATCACCCCGCGCGGCTCGCCAGCCTTAACACCTCCTCGGGCAGCAGGGGGAGCCTCGTCACGTTGGCCCCCAGGGCGTGGGCGACGGCGTTGGCTATGGAGGTTGGCATGGGGATCAGCGCCAGCTCGCCCACCCCCTTGGCGCCGAAGGGCCCGTACCTGAACAGGTCCTCGACGTATATCGGCCTGGCCACCTCCACCTCGTCCCTCGGCGACGGCACCACGTAGTCGGTCAGGTTGGCATTCACGATCCTGCCCCTCTCGTCGAAGGCCAGCCTCTCCATGAGGGCGTAGCCGACGCCCTGCATCACTGCCCCCTCGATCTGCCCCTCCACCTGCTGCGGATTTATGATCCTCCCGCAGGCGAGGGCCGGCCACACCCTCAGGACCCTGACCTTCCCCAGCTCGACGTCGACCTCGACCTCGCTTATCACCACGGCGTAACTATAGGCCGGGTAGGCGAAGCCCTGCCCCGTCACATCATCGAACTTGCCCTTGGGCAGGAAGAAGTAGCCGGTGGCCGACAGCTCCACGCCCCTGGCGATCGCCTCCTTGATCAGGACATCCCACGGGATCCTCTTCGAGGGCTCCTTCTTATATATGGCGTGCTCGTCCCTGAGCTCCACGTCCTCGACGGGCACTCCCATCACGTCGGCCGCAAGCCTCACCAACCTCTCCCTCAACTTCCCGGCCGCGACCAGCACCCCTATGCCGCCAATGCTGCTCCCCCTGGAGGCGTGCGTGGCCCCGCTGTCCGGGGCATCCGTCGTGCCGAAGACGACCTTAATCCTCTCGGGCCTGACGCCGAGGAGCTCGCTGACTATTTGCACGTGCGACGACGTCGGGGAGCCCTGCCCTATTTCCACGATCCCGGTGAACGCCGTCACGGAGCCGTCCGACTCGATCTTAACATACGCATTCGACCAGTCCGGCACGCCCCTTGAGGTGCTTATGCCGTGCCACGCCACAGCGACGCCTACGCCCCTCCTGAGCCTGCCGCCGGCTGCGTTGAACTTCGAGTACTCGGCTCTCCTCCTCTTCCACTCAGACGCCTCCGCCAGCCTGGCGAGCGCGTCCGCCACTCCAACGGAGTGGTCGAGCACCTGGCCAGTTATCGTTGTGCTGCCCGGCCTCAGCATGTTCGTGAGCCTGAAGTCCACTGGATCCATTCCCAGCTTCTCGGCCAGCAGGTCCATCTGCCTCTCCACTGCGAACTGTATCGAAAGGTTGCCAAAGCCCCTGAACGACCCCTGGTAGACCTTGTTCGTGTACACGCAGAAGCCGTCCACCTTGGCGTTGGGCACGGCGTAGGGGCCCGAGGCGTGCATCGTTGCCCTCCAGAGTATGAACGGGCCCCTGTTAGCGTAAGCGCCCGTGTCGTGGATTATCGTGACCTCGATCGCCTTCAGCTTGCCGTCCGAGGAGGCGCCGCTCTTGTACCTTATTATTGCGGCCTCCCTCTTCGGGTGGACCGCCATTGACTCCTCCCTGCTGTACTCGATGAACGCGGGCCTCCCCGTGAGGTAGGCAGCGAGCGCGGCCTTCGCCGCGGCCAGCGGACCCTCGTCGTCCTTTCCGCCGAAGCCCCCGCCCACGTACGGCACGACCACCTTGACCTTGCTCATGGGAATCCCGAGGACCCTGGCGACGATCTTCTGCGCGAGGTGTGGGTACTGGATCCCCCCGATAACCAGGATCCTGCCCTCCTGCTGGGGCACCGCCAGCGCTGCCTCCGTCTCGAGGTAGGCGTGCTCCTGGTGATGCGCCCTGTACTCGTTCTCGACAATCACCGAGGACTCCTCGAAGCCCTTGGCCACGTCGCCGCGGCGCACCCTGGTCCTGAAGGCTACGTTGGAGCCAGCCTCCTCGTGCACGAGGACGTCGCTCCTCTCCATGGCCTCAAGGGGATCGAAGATCGCTGGAAGCCTCTCGTACTCGACCTCGACGCGCCCGGCCGCGTCCGCGGCGCTCTCGAAGTCCCTGGCCACGACCAGGGCAACGACTTCTCCCGCGTACCTGACCTTCCTCTCCGCGAGGAGCGGCTGATCGGGAATCGAGTAGCCCACCTGGTTTTGCCCTGGCACGTCAGCTGCGGTCAACACCCTGACGACGCCGGGCACCGAGAGCGCGGCAGAGGTCCTTATGCCCTTTATTATGGCGTGGGGCTCCGCGCTCAGGACCTGCTTGACGAAGAGCGCGTTGCCCAGGAAGTACTTGACGAGCTGGTCCTCGGTGAAGTCCGCCATGCCAAGGGCCTTGTCGAGCGCGTCGGCCCTGGCCACCCTCCGGCCGATCACCAGGAAGCTCTCGGCCTTGAGCCACTTCTCGAGGATGAATTCAGGCGACTCGGGAACTGACAAGGCGGGTGGCCCCTCGTGCGAGTTGTGGCACCCCCAGGGAAAAAGCTTACCTAGCCAAGTATATTTTCCTAAGGGCCTCGAGCTCCATGAGCTCCTTGGAGGGTCCGCTGGCCACGATTTTCCCGCCCTCTATCACGTAGCCTCTGTCGGAGATTTCCAGCGACTCCTTGACGTGCTGTTCCACGAGCAACATCGAGATCCCTTGCTCCTCGTGCAGCCTCCTTATGACTCCGAAGATCTCCTGCACGATCTTGGGCGCGAGGCCGAGGCTGGGCTCGTCCAGGAGCAGCAGCTTGGGCGATCCCATGAGCGCCCTGCCTATTGCCAGCATCTGGGCCTCACCTCCCGACAGGCTCCCCGCTCGCTGGCCCTCCCTTTCCTTCAGCCTCGGGAACAGCGAGTAAACGAACTCGAGCCTCCTGGCGATCTCCCTCTCCGACTTGACCGTGAACGCCCCCAGGAGCAGGTTCTCCTTCACAGTGAGGTTGGGGAAGAGCCCCCTGCCCTCCGGGACCAGGACTATGCCGAGCCTCACGCGCTTGTCGGGGGACAGCCTGGTTATGTCGCGGCCCTCGAACTTCACCCTCCCGCCGTGGAGAGTCGTGAGGCCCATGACCGTCTTGAGCAGCGTGGTCTTGCCAGCCCCGTTGGGGCCCACGAGGGCCACCACCTCGCCCCTCCTCACCTCTAGGTTCACGCCGTGGAGCACCCGGAACTCGCCGTAGCCGGCCTCGATCCCATCCAGGCTGAGTAGCTCGTCCACGGGCACCACCCTAGAGCCTAATGCCCAGGTAGGCCTCGATCACCCTGGGATTCCTTGAGACCTCGTCTGGGCTTCCCTCGGCTATGAGCTTTCCCTCGTGCATCACCGAGATCGAGTCGCTGATCCTCATGATGAAAGTCATTAGGTGCTCCACCACGACCATCGTGATCCCCCGCTCTTCGTTCACCCTCCTCAAGAGCTTAGCCAACTCCTCGACCTCGCCCGGCCTCAGGCCCGCCGCTATCTCGTCGATGAATATGAGCTTGGGGCCCGTGGCGAGGGCCCTGGCCAGGTCGACTATCTTGTGCTGCATGAGCGTTATCTCGCTCCCCCTCCTCCTCATGAGATCCCTGCCGAAGCCCAGCTCGTGCAAGATCTCCTCGGCGATCCTGAGGGCCTCGTCAACGCTCCCGGCGCGCGCCATGGCCCCTGTCGCAACCGCCTCGACGACAGTCATCCCCCTGAACGGCCTCACGATCTGCCACGTCCTCGCTATGCCGTTCCTCACGATCTCGTGGGGCGGGCGGCCGGTGATGTCGCGGCCGTCGAAGAACACCTTTCCCTTGTCAGGCCTCAGGACCCCGGTTACGCAGTTGATCAGGGTGGTCTTGCCGGCCCCGTTTGGGCCTATGAGGCCCCTCACCTCCCCCTTCTCGACCGAGAAGTCCACGCCATCGACTGCCCTGAGCCCGCCGAAGAGCTTGGTTAGGCCCTCAGTCCTGAGGATGATCCTGGAACTCACGTCCTGATCACCTTCCAGATCCTCCTCGCGATCCCGGCGAAGCCCTCAGGCTCGAAGATCCCAACAGCTATCAGCACTGCGCCGTAGAGCAGCAGGTGGAGCCCGGGTATCGTGCTCCCGAGGGATGCCCTGAGGTATTCCCCGAGCCCCCTGAGCACGAATGCCGACGCCAGGCATCCCTCCACGCTCCCCAGCCCCCCTATGATTCCCAGGAGGGCAATGCTGAGCGCCACCGAGCTGTCGAAGAACCTGTAGGTGTAGAAGTAGCCGACTAACGCTACGTACAGGTAGCCCGAGAAGCCGACTATGAAGGCATAGACCACGAGCGCGAACATCTTGTACTTCCAGGTATCAACGCCGATCATCTCGGCCGCGAGCTCGTCCTCCCTTATTGCCCTGAGGTAGTAGCCCGCCCTGCTGGCAGCTATTGCGTAGTTCACGAGGAGCGTCGCGACCAGCAGCAACAGGGTGGCTAGGAAGAGCTGGTCGTAGGAGGCTATGGGCCTGACGGACAGGTAGTACTCGTAGGGGCCCATGATCAACCGCGCAGCATTATTAAGTATGACAACCAGCGTAGCGCTCATCAGGGCGTACCACACCTCCTTGACACCGAACCTGAAGGCCGGCGCGCCCACGGCTGCGGCGAGGAGGGCGGCTGCCGCACCGCCGAGAAGCATTGAGAGCAGCGGGTTCAGCCGCCACGAGTCCGTCAGGACTGAGGCCACTATGCCGCCGAGGGCCATGTAGGCTGCCGCCGCGAGATCCAGCTGTCCCGCGTAGCCCCCGACCAAGTTCCAGGCAAGGACCAACGAGGCGAAGTAGGTGAGGTTTATCACGAAGAGCAAGTAGTACGTGTTGGGCCAGGCTATCGCGTAGGCAGCGAAGAGCGCTGCCGCGACGAGGGCCATCCTAAACAGTGCCGTCCTCAGGCCCCTCAACCCCCCTCACCTCCTCCCGAACAGGCCCCTGGGCCTGAACCATATCGTGAGTATGAAGGCTATGTACACCAGTATGTACTTGCCGGACGGCGTTAGCACGACGCTGCCCAGGCCGTCGAGAGCGCCAACTATTAGTCCGGCAACGAGCGTGCCGGACACCCCTCCCAGGCCTCCCAGAGCCACGATCACCCAGGTTATGAGGCCGAACGTGGTCCCGAGGTAGGGGTTGACGGGCCCTATCAACATCCACAGGAACGCGGCAAGGGCCGTCAGGGCCGTTCCTAGGCCGAACGTCAACATGTAGGTCGTGGGAACGTTTATCCCCATCAGCCACGCCGACTCCCTGTTGTCGGCTACGGCCCTGGCCGCCAGGCCCTGCCTGGTTCTCGTGAGGTAAAGGTGCGTCGCCAACAGCGTCGCGGCCGAGACGGCCGCTACCAGGAGCTTGGCCGCGCTAACGTGTAGGGGCCCCGCTGAGAACGTGTATGGCAGCACAGACTGCGGTATGCCCTTGGGCTCCGCCCTGAAGAGCGCGAGGGCGACGTTCTGCAACACGAGCCCCAGTCCCACGGTTATGGCTATTTGGATCAGCGGCTCCTTCCCTATCACCGGCTGTATCAGGCCCCTGTAGATAATGAAGCCCAGCACCGTGAAAGCCCCAACGGTCACCACTAGCGCGATCCAGAGGTTGCCCGAAGAGAGCGCAATGAGGTATACCATGTATGCTGCCAACATTATGAGGTCCCCGTGGGCGAAGTTGATTATGTCGAGCACCCCGAATATCAGGGAGAGGCCCATGGCCGCCAACGCGTAGAGGAAGCCAAGCATGAGCCCGTCCACGACCCCCTCCAACAGGAGCTCCGGTGTAATCATCGGGAGCGCCACCAAGGGCCCACACCCCCTAGCCGGGTCCCATCAGGCGCGCGAGGAAAAAGTCACGGGCGTGGGAAGACGGGCGTGATGCCCGGCTGTGCCTGCGGCCACACGACCACCGGCGTCAGGGTGCCGTTAATCAGCTGGACCTGCAGTATGGCGGTCTGCGGATACAGGTTGTCGCCGTTCGGCGCGAACTTTATCCTGCCCGATGGGTAGAGCTGGGCCGCGATGCTGTTGGTCTCGTTGAGGTCGAGGCTCAGGAAGGCCTGCCTGAGGTTGTCGGGGTTCAGCGGGTCACTCGGGAACATCTTGCCCGCTGCCTCGAGGGCCTCGTAGACTGCGAAGAGCGAGTAGAATATTATGCCAGCGCCCTCAGTGGGCAACTTGCCGTACCTCTGCTGAAATGCCTGGACTATTTTCTTGTTCCAGTCGGTGGGCTTGTAGGGGTTGTAGCTGTACGTGTTAGTGTAGTAGAGGACGGCGTCCCCCGCCGCCTTGATCGAGTCGGGGTCGGTGAAGCCGCAGGCGCCCGCCCCGGCTATGAACTTGACCTTGATCCCGCTGGCCGCGAACTGCTTGGCGAACAGGACGCCGTCCGAAAAGTAGGGCACGGCTATTATGATGTCCGGCTTGAGCATCCTGATCTGATCTATTATTGGCGAGAAGTCGGCTATCGTGTAGGGATACGTGATGTGGGCCGCTACCTCAAGGCCCTTGGCAACTGCCTCCAGGTGGGCTCCGTTGGACACCGTCGTGCCGAATATCGAGTCCTCGTTTATTATCACCACCCTCTTGATCTGGGTGCCGGTCCTATCGGCCATTTCGACCACGAAATCCACCGCGCTCTTGCCGTGAGCGCTCGCGATTGGCGCCACCCTGAAGAAGTACATGAAGCCCTGCTGGCTCAGCGAGTCGACCAGGGCATCGGAAACCAGTATGACCTTGGCCTGCTCAGTGACTTGGGCTATGGCCAGCGTGAGCCTGCTAATGTACGCCCCGAGGATCACGACTGGGTGATAGGTTGAGATCAGCCTCTGCGCCGCCAGCGCCGCTGTGTCGGGGTTCTCTCCGGCGTCCTCGACCACGAGCCTGAGCTTGGCGCCGCCCAGCGACTTCACGCCTCCCAGCTCGTTGTTTATTATGTCGACCACCAATTCCGCTGCCTGCCTGGCCTCCTGCCCGAAGATTGCATGACTGCCGGTGAGGGGCTCTATGAGCCCTATGACTATCTCCTTCGGAGCCGCGGGGGTGGTCGTGGCAGTCGGCTTGGCAAGGTATTGGTAGGCGAGGTAGGAGGCCGCGCCGGCCACCACCACTACAACGATTATTATCACCGCGAGCGTGGTCCTAGCTATGGCATTCATAAGTTTTTACACCCCACGGAGGTATCCCCTTAATCCTACATTTAAAAACATTTCGTATTTGTCAATACATATACATACTGTACTGTTGACCTAGTCCCGACAGGCCACGTTTTTAGCTTCCTAGGGCCCATACACGCCGGTGGGTGGCCGGCTTGCGCGAAGGGGGCGTGCTCGTCCGCGGCGGAACCCTCCTACTTCCGCAGGGAATGGTCGAGGCGGACGTGAAAGTCGTTGAGGGCAAGGTGGCGGCCATCGGCAGGGGGCTCGATCCTTCGGGGGTCGAGGAGGTCATAGATGCGAGGGGGCTGTTGGTGATGCCGGGCGCCGTGGACGAGCACGTGCACATGAGGGAGCCCGGGCTCGAGTACAAGGACGACTTCGACCACGGCACGCTCGCCGCCGCGCTCGGGGGCGTGACGACGGTCATAGACCATCCCAACACGCTGCCCCCGGTCGACAGCGCCGAGAGGCTCAGGCAGAAGGCATCGTTGCTGGGCCCCAAGGCCAGGGTAGACTTCGCCCTTCTCGGCGTCCTGCACGACGGGAACGTCGACAGGTTCGGCGAGATCCTCGAGGCAGGAGCCGCAGGCTTCAAGGTCTTCCTGGGACCCACGACCGGCAACATCCCGCCGCCGAGCGACGCGAACCTCTACAGGATCATGGAGCTGTCGGCCAAGCACGGGACAACGATCGCGTTCCACGCTGAGGACAACTCGATAGTGGCGCTCTTCACCGAGAGGGTCAGGTCCTCGGGCAGAACGGATCCTGAGGCCCACGCTGACGCGAGGCCGCCGCTGGCGGAGGAGCTAGCGATCGCGAAGATAGGCCTCTTCGCTAGGAGGACGGGGGGCAGGGCGCTGGTGGTGCACGTCTCCTCCTCGGAGGCCCTGGAGGCGATCGAGAGGGAGAGGGCCAACGGGACGAGGATATATGCCGAGACCTGCCCCCACTACCTGGTGCTCGACGTCGAGGACTACAGGAGGTACGGGCCCCTGATCAAGGTCAACCCTCCGATCAGGGGAGGGGATCACAGGCGGAGGCTCCTCAGGGCGCTCGCGGAGGGGCGCATCGACACCTTGGGCTCGGACCACGCCCCGCACGCCCCCCATGAAAAGGAGGGGGACGTGTGGAGCGCTGCCGCAGGCATGCCCGGGGTCCAGACCCTGCTACCAATAGCCCTAGACCTCGCGCTGGGCGGGGCAATGCCGCTAGAGGAGCTCCCTAGGCTGCTCTCGGAGAACCCCGCGAGGCTCTTCGGGCTGTACCCGATGAAGGGCGCAATACAGGTGGGCAGCGACGGGGACCTGGTGGTCGTCGATCCCAGGGGCGAGACTGTGGTCACCGCCGACTGGCTGGCGTACAAGCACAAGCTGTCGCCGTACATCGGGAGGAGGCTCAGGGGCAGGATCGTGCACGTGATCTTGAGGGGCAACGTCATAGTCAGGGACGGCAAGTACGTTGGGCAGCCCGTTGGGCGCTTCGTGGCCGGCAGGCGGACACGTTAAAATAGCATGGCCAACGTAAAGGGCAACGTGGGGTGACGACTTTGAGGCCCGGCTCGGACGTGATCTCGGCCCTCCAATTCACCAGGAGGGATGTCGAAGATCTGATCTACAGCGCCGAGGAGATCAGGAAGGCGCTTGCCAGGGGCGAGAGGTTCGAGGTGGCCAGGGGCAAGGTCATGTTCACGGCGTTCTTCGAGCCAAGCACCAGGACCAGGCTGAGCTTCCAGTTCGCCATGGCCAAGCTAGGAGGCCAGACGATAGACATGGGGCCCGAGGAAATCACGAGCAGGGCCAAGGGCGAGAGCCCCGAGGACACCCTGAGGACCGTCGACAGCTACGACCCAGATGTGATAGTGATCAGGCATCCGCAGGCCGGCTTCGCAGCGAAGGCGGCCGAAATCTGCAGTGCCCCAGTCATAAACGCCGGCGACGGCACCAACGAGCACCCCACGCAGGCGCTCCTGGACGTCTACACCCTGTGGAGGATCTTCGGCAAGGTCGACGGCCTCACGGTCGGGTTGATGGGCGATCTCAGGTACGGCAGGACCGTGTCGAGCCTATCGTACGTCCTCTCGCTGTTCAGGGACGTGCGCATAGTGTTCATATCGCCCGAGGCCCTTAGGCCCCGCGAGGAGATCTTGAAGGTCCTCGACTCGAGAAGGACGGAGTACAAGTTCGCCGAGAGGCTCGAGGACGTGGCCAAGGAGCTCGACGCCGTCTACGTGACCAGGCTACAGAGGGAGAGGATGAGCCCCGAGGAATACGAGAGGCTGAAGGGGAGCTACACGGTCAACCTGGAATTGATGAGGAAATTGCCGAAGGTCCCCGTGATCATGCACCCGCTGCCGAGGGTCTGGGAGCTGGCCCCCGAAGTCGACTCGTTGCCCCAGGCAATGTACTTCGAGCAGGCCAGGAACGGCCTCTACATGAGGATGGCGCTCCTCAGGGCCGTCCTCGGAGTGTAGCGAGCCGAGATATATTGGGCTTTTTCCCAACACTTTCCCGGGGCAACCCTTGGGCCGCTTGGGACGCGGGGCGATTCCGCTCATAGCTGGGCTGGCGATCTCGACGGCGATCATCGCCTACGTCGTCAGCATCATTTACGCCACGCCGGCGCCGTCCCCGGCAGTGTTCGCTGGGCCCGTGATCTACCTGCCGTTGCCCTCCAAGGTCACTAACGTGACGGTCGAGGAGGCGATCCTCCTCCGGAGGAGCATTCGCGAGTATGCGAACGAGCCGGTGAGGCTGGAGGACCTCGCGATGATCTTGTGGGCTGCCTACGGCATAACCGATTCGAGGGGCTTCAGGGCCTCCCCAAGCGCTGGTGCCACCTACCCGCTCGAGATATACGTCGTGATCGGGGAGGGAGGGGTCAGGGCGGGCGGATCCTCGATGGCGCCAGGCGTCTATCACTACGAGCCCGAGCGGCACGCGCTAACGCTGATGAAAGAGGGGGACCTGAGAAGGCAGCTGGAGGAGGCGGCCCTCGGCCAGGAGTGGGTTGGGAGGGCCCCCCTCACGATAGTGATCGCCGCGGTCTTCGAGAGGACCACCAGGGTCTATGGCGAGAGGGGGGCCGTTCGCTACGTGCCAATGGAGGTCGGGCACGCCGGCCAGAACGTGTATCTAATGGCGACGGCCCTCGGCTACGGCACGGTCGCGGTGGGCGCCTTTGACGACGAGGCCGTTTCCAAGATCGTCGGGCTGAAGCCTGGGGAGGTGCCGATGTACCTGATGCCCGTGGGCGTCCCGGCCTCCAAGAGGCAGGCGACGTTCGAGGAGATCTGGAAATATATTGAGGGCGCGAGGAAATGAAGATCTCGAGGGCGCTGGCCGCGCTCTGGGTGGTCGAGGCCACCTCACTGCCCCTGCTCGTGCTGGCGGCGATCTTCGCGTTGACTGGCTACCAGCTCGTCCACCCCTCAATAGCGCTGTTCCCGAGGGCCTCAGCAATCCACGGGGATCCCCTACTGAGGACCTCGTTGATAGTCCTGGGATCTCTCCACGCCGCATCGGGCCTCGTCCTGATCTGCGAGAGGAGGATCAGGAGAAGGCTCCTGAGGGACTTCCTGGAGCTGGCGTCCGTGGCCACGATCTTCGGGCTCTCCTCGTACCTCCTCGCGCTCGACGCCGCGCGACTCCCTTAAAAACCCATGCCGCAAACCCATTCAAGATCTAGGTAAGGGGCCGTGGCACTAGACCTCAGCGCTGGCGCGCTGGCGACGGACTCGCTGATGGCGCTGCCCCTCTTCGCGTTCATAGTGTTCCTCGTGGGATACGCCACGAGATCCCTCTACGGGCTCATGAGGAGGGTGGGGCTGAGGCATAACGTGGCCGTCTACTACAACAGGAAGCTCATCCACATGGGAGCCGGCGGCCTGGCAGCCCTCGTCGTCGCTTACTACTTCAGGGAGCCGTTGGTCCCCCTCGCCTTCGCGCTGGCCCTCGCGCTCATGACCTACGCCCCCCATAGGCTTGGCAAGCTGATGTACTGGTTCCAGGTCGAGGACAACTCGTACGAGGTCAACTTCTGCCTGGCGTGGGGGATCTCCGTCTTCGCGCTCTGGCTGCTCACCGGGAACCAGAGGATCTCCGTGGTGCCAGCGCTATTCATCTCCTTCGGGGACGCCGTGACTGGGCTGGTCAGGAACGCCCTCTTCGGCAGGAGGACGAAGCACTGGATCGGTAACGTTGCGATGGCTGCCGTGGCGATCCCCGTGGGCCTTCACTTCGCCGGCCTCCCCGGCGCCGTGGCCGGCGCCATATCGTCGGCGATCGAGCTGCTCGAGGCGAAGCCCGTGGACGACAACGTCCTCATAGCGGCGGCATCATCCGTGGTCCTCGCAATCTGGAGGACATAGGCTTTTTTCCTCCCCCGAAGCCCGTTGTTGAAGGGAGGGGGATGGGACGAGTAGGGCTCTTCTTCGACTTCGACGGAACCCTCTCGTCGCTCGGCGCCAGGCGCGAGGAGGCCAGGGTAAGGCCAGATGTTGCCGCAGTCCTCGAGAGGCTCAGCGAGAGGTTCGTCATAGCGGTGGTGAGCAGCAAGGACTGCTGGTTCCTCAGGGAGAGGCTGCAGCCCTTCGTGAGGGGACTCGCGTGCATAAATGGCCTCGAGATCGTCGCGGGGGGCTACATAGCCCACGACGAGGCGCTCATGAAGGCCGAGCTCGTGAGGGCCATTGAGGAGTTGCGCGACGAGGCGCTCGCCACGGGGACCGTGGTTGAGGTCAAGAGATCGCTCCTCGGAACGACTGCCGGGCTGTCGATAGACTGGAGGGGTGCTGAGCGCCCCGAGGGCCTCGACGCGCTCCTCGAGCGCGCGAAGCACATGGGGCTCAACGTCCTCGAATACCCGGGGCTCTGGTTCGTCGACATCTATCCATCCAAGAGGAACAAGGGGGATGCAGTGAGGATTCTCAGAGCGCTTCTCGGCGTTGACAAGGTCGTGTACTTCGGCGATAGCGCTAACGACGTCCCCGCGTTCGACGAGGCCGACGTCGGGATCTTCGTCGAGCACGAGCACAACAAGGATTATTTCCCAGAGGGGGCGAGCAAGAGGGTGAAGTTCGAGGAGCTCGGGAGGTGGCTCGAAGCACATGACTTCGTATGAGTACCTCCTCAACGTCGCGCTCTACGTGGTCGTGTCCATCGCGATAATAGTCGTCGGCTACGTGGTGGGCAGGCTCGCCCGCAAGGGAGTGGGGCTCCTGCTCTATAGGCTGGGCGCCGACGAGTGGTTGAAGAAGTTCGCCGTGGGCAGGGCCATAGTGAGGGGGGGCTATCCCCCCAGCGAGTTCTTCGGCCTCGTCACGTCCTGGGTCATATACGCTGCCGCCGTCCTGCTCTCCTTGGAATACCTGTCGTCGAGCCTCGGCCTGCAGGGGGTCTACGACACGTGCGTGGCGCTCCTGCAGTATCTCATCGGCTTCGTGAAGGCCTTCGTGATAGTGATCGTCGGCTTCCTCCTCGTCGACTCCTTCGTGGGCTACGTATACAGGAGCTCGGAGCTCGAGGGCGCGAGGGGGCTCGCGCTGATGGCCCCCATTGCCGAGTACCTGAGGGTCATCCTCTACGTAGTGGTGCTGATCTTCGCGCTTGAGCAGGGGGGAATAAGGGTTACGACCTTGTGGATCCTCATGACCCCCGTGGTGTGGGGCCTTACCGCGATAATGGTGGCCGTGGTCGTTAGCGAGATCGTCCGAAGGGCAAGGGAGAAATGAAGTTCCTCTCGGTAATGTACCAGACCTCCAACTCCAAGGGGCAGGAGCTCCTAGCGCAGAGAATGGTCAAGTGGGCGAGGAGGCTCGGCCACGAGGCCTGGCTTGTCACGAGCGCGTTTCACGACGGCGAGGCCGTGATCTCCGAGAGGAGGCTGGCCGCGTCCGAGAGGGGCTACGAGATCTTCGAGAAGGACCCTGCCATCGGCCTCCCGACCATCAGGGTCGGCAGCTCCAAGACCGTCTGGCCGCCGAGGAGGATCATGTTCAGGGACTTCGTCAACGTCCTCAGGCGCCTCGACGACGAGCTCGGCGTGGACTTCCTCCTGACCCACTCGACCCTGTGGAACGGCCCCGAGGACGCAGCCAAGTGGGTACTGTGGAAGAGGCTCATGAAGACCATGGGGGAGCCGCTTAGAGAGACGATCTATGGCCACATGTCCCATTACCAGCCCCCCGATCCCCTGAGGTACTCGCTGGCCGAGAGGACCTTTAGAATGGCGTGGAACCTCTCGGCCCTCCCCTCGATATTCAAGGCTGCCCACATGGTATTGTGCCTCACCGGCATTGAGGCCGAGGACATGGTGTCCCTAGGGGCGAGGCCGGACCAGATACACTTGTTCCCCGGAGGGCTCGACGACGACCTGGCAAGGCTCGTGGACGCGGCCAAGCCTGACGACTTCAGGGAACGCTACGGGATACCGGGCGACAAGCTCATCGTGTCCTACCTCGGAACCGTGGAATACAGGAAGAACCCCTTGGCCGTCGTCAGGATCGCGAGGAGGCTCAGGCACCTCAAGGACGTGATCTTCGTGGTGGCAGGAAGGCCGGGCGATCAGTGGAACGACGTGGTAAGGGAGGCCAGGGACCTCAACAACGTCGTCGTGACCGGGGAACTCGATGAGGCCCTCAAGGCCTCCCTGATCAAGGCCTCGTACCTCAACGTGATCATGTCGAGGGCCGAGGCGTTCGGGCTGACCCAGCTCGAGTTCATGTACGCCGGCGTCCCCGTGGTCACGAGCGCCGTCTACGGACAGAGGTGGCTCGTGAGGAACGGCGTCGACGGGGTGCACGTCAACGGACCCGACGACGTGGAGGGCGCCGCAAGGACGATCGAGGGGCTCGTCAGGGACCCCGAGAAGAGGGACGAGCTCGGCAGGAACGCGTCCGAGAGGGCAAGGTCCATGTTGTTCTCGGAGCTCATGAAAGGCCTGCTAGAGGCGGCCGAGAAGTTCGCCGGCAGAGGTTAGCGCCGCGCCTCCGGCGCGGAGGGCCTAGCGCCTGAGGAGGTTGGGGCGGAAAAAGCTAGAGGCTCAGCTGGCCGCTCCTCCGCCTCGGGTTCGCGTACTTGACGAGCGTGTCGCCCAGAAAGTTCCAGCCCAACACCGTCAGGGTCAGGAATATGCCCGGGAACGCGCTGACCCACCAGGCCCTCAGGAGCAGGAGCTGGCCATCCCTTATCAGCCTGCCCCAGCTCGGATAGTTTGGATCCCCTAGGCCCAGGTAGCTCAGGCCCGCCTCAGTCAACATGGCCCCGCTGACCAACAGCACGGTGTAGGAGACGATGAGCGGGGCGAGGCCGGGCAATACGTGCCTCAACATTATCCTCCGCCTCGAGGCCCCCAACGCTATTGCCGCCTCGACGTAGGGCAGCTCCCGGAGCGACATGGCCTGGGCCCTGACCACGCGGGCGACGGCCGGCCACGAGGCAATGGCGATCACGAGTATTATGTTGTATATGCTGGGGCCCACGAGCACCACTATCACCAAAGCTAGGAAGAACGTCGGCATCATCATGAACACCTCGACCACCCTGCTGAGGGCCTCGTCCACCCATCCGCCCCACACGCCGGCGACGACCCCAACGACGCTTCCCAGCAACGAGGCAGAAAGCGCAGCCGCTAGGCCCACCGCCAGGCTGACGCGTGCCCCCCACAGGACCCTCGAGAACACGTCCCTCCCGTAGTTGTCAGTGCCGAAGGGATGGCTCCAGGAAGGGGGCAGGAACCTCGCGAAGTCCATGGAGTTAGGGTCCGGAATCGGGAGGTAGCCAACGAAAACGGCTATCATTGTCATCGCCAATACTATTGACAGGCCGGCGAGGCCCACTCCATCGCGCACGAGGAACCTGGTCGCGCTGATAACGCCCAGCGCCGCTGACCTGAGCGGCCACGCGATCGAGCGCCCGAGGTCCAGCCCCATTCCGCGTCACCTCCTCCTGATCCTTGGGTCGACGAAGCCGTACGCGATGTCGGTGACGATGTTTGCGACCACGACCATCGTCGTGACAAAGACGAAGATCCCCTCGATCAGCGGGTAGTCTCGCGCGCTCACGGCATCAAGCAACAGCCTGCCTATGCCTGGCCACGCGAACACGTTCTCCACGACTGCTGCCCCCGCGAAAGCGAAGCCCATCTGTATGCCGAGCAACGTGATCGCGGGAAGTAGCGCGTTCCTCAGCACGTGCCTATACAGTATTGCGAACTTCGGAATGCCCTTCGCCCTCAGAGCCAGAACGTAGTCCTCGGCCAGCTGATCCCCCATGACTCCCTTGACCAACCTGAAGTACGCGGGGTACATGCCGAGCGTCAGTGTGGTTATCGGGAGGATCGCGTGCTTGGCCACGTCCAAGTAGTACGCCAGGCTGCCCTCCTGGCCCACCAAGTCCGAGCTCACCATGCCGGTCGATGGAAGGACCTTGAGGTTCACGCTGAAGACGTTCATCAGCACTATCCCTAGCCAGAAGGCCGGCGCCGAGTAGAACGCCATGGACATCGTGGTGAGCGCGGCGTCGAGCGCTCCCCCGGGCTCCCACAGGGATAGGGATGCTAGCAGTGTTCCGAGGACGAACGCGAGCAGTATGCTGGGCACCGTTATCATGAGGGTCGCCGGCAGCCTCTCAAAGATCAGGCTCGTCACGGGCTCCGCGTACCTGTACGAGATCCCCAGGTCCCCGTGGAGCACGTTCCATATGTAGAGCCCGAGCCTCACGTAGAGCGGTTGATCGAGCCCCCACCTCTTGATCATGTATTGTACGTACTCGGGGTTCGATATGCCCGTCTCGAGGCCGATCATCTGGATGGGGTTGCCCGGGGCCAAGTTCATGAGGACGAAGTTCAGAACCAGCACGGCGAGGATGACCACGAAGCCGTAAAAAACCCTCCTGGCTATGTACCCAGCCAACAAGCCCCCTCACCTCCTCCTGAGAACGAGTACGGCCGCTGCAACGACCGCGACGATTGCAACCGCTATGGCCACGATCGTGGTGGAGGCGCCAGCTGCGCTGGCCGCGCTCGACGGACTCGTCGTTAGTGGAGTTGCGCTCGTGGCAGCGCTAGCCGTGCTCGTCGCTGGGGCCGTGGAGGTCGAGGTCGTCGGGGTAGCCGTAGCGGCAGTTGTCGAAGTGCTGGTTGGGGTGCTGGTTGGGGTCGCCGCGGTGGTGGTAGCGCTAGGCGCGTAGTAGGCCCTCTCGTAGCTGCCTATTGGGACCACCTTCGGCAGATCCCAGTACATGTTGTGCCAGCCGGTCCTGTAGATCATTATGGCCATCAGGTCGAGCAATGGCACGTACGGCAGGTCTTGTGCCAGTATCTCCTGGGCCTTGTAGTAGAGCTGCGCCCTCAGCGTCTGGTTCGCAGTGGTCGCCGCCTCGTTCAACAGCTCGCCGAACTGTGGGTTCGTGTAGTTGGCGAAGTTGAGGTAGGCGCCCGGCGCAAACCTCATCCTCATGTTGTCCGGGTCCGGCCCCTGGAATCCGTCGACCAGCGCTATGTCGAAGTTCCTCTGCTTGACGACGATGTTCTCCCACGTGGCTATCTCGTACTCCTCGATCTTGACGTCTATGCCGACCTTCCTGAGCTGATCCTTGAGCACATTAGCTATGGCCTCGCTGGTCGCCCCCTGGAATATGACCAGCCTCAGCGTCAGCCTGGTGCCGTTGGGGAAGTACCTGTAGCCGTCTGGGCCCAGCTTGTAGCCGAGCTGATCGAGTATCCGGGACGCCTCCTGCGGGTCGTAGGGCGGCAGCGTGGCGTTCGGGTTCCACGCCCACGCTATGCCGGGCACGTAGGTGCCCCTGGCCGGGTACGCCAAGCCGTTGTAGGCCTTGATCGCGAGCTCGGTCCTGTTGATGCTCATGGCTATCGCGAGCCTGAACTCGCGATCCTGGAATATGGGCTCGAGCAGGTTGAAGCCGATGTAGTACCTGCTCGGGACCGGCCACGTCTTCACGATGACGCCAGGCGTCGCGTTCAGCGTCGGTATGTCGGTCAACGGCGGCGTGTTGGCCAGCACGTCCCCCTCGCCGGAGAGGAACGTTTGCTCGGCCGCGACGGGATCTGGCACGATCTTGTAAACTATCCTGTCAATGCATGGCCTCCCCTTGAAGTAGTTGTCGTTGGCCACCAGCAACACGTGATCGCCCTTGACGTACTCCGCGAACTTGAACGGGCCAGTGCCTATTGGGCGCTGCAGCGCCGGTATGCGCGGATCCATCCAGTCGGTGTAGTTCGTGTTGTTGAATATGTGCGCTGGCAGGATCCACGTCCCGTACCAGGCCAGGAACCCCAGGAAGGCCGGGAACGAGACGTTGTACACAAATTCCACAGTGTAGTTGTCGAGGCAGTCCACGCTGACGAGGTTATCCATCTTCAACATGGAATACGCTATCCCCTTGTACTTCTTAATCGCGTCAAAGGTCCACTTGACGTCAGCACACGTGAACGGGTAGCCGTCGTGCCACGTGACGTTCCGCCTCAGCTTGAATATGAAGACCGAGGCGTTCGGCGCCACCCACCACGACTCGGCCAGGTCGGGTATCACGTTGTAGTTGACGTCGAGCGCCACGAGCCTGTTGAATATGCTGGCCGCTATTCCGTGGAGGGCGTCGTCGACCTGGCTGTCGGGGTTCCAGCTCTTCGGATCTCCCCAGTAAATTATGGTCAGCGTGCCGCCCCTGACTGGGCAGGTTATGGGCTGCAGCGCGCTCTCGACGGTCTGCCACTGCTCCTGGCCCTGCAGGTATATGTTTTGCATATACCGCTGGCCCACGCCCGTTGATAGCGCTGGCGGGATGAAAGTGGACACAAGGATGGCCAACATGAAAGTTTGTGCGACTTTCATATATCTGTTCATTTGCCACCCACCTTGTTAGGGTGGATAAGTAGTGGGAGATGAGCCTTTAAATTTTTGGGTCCCAGTATGTACGGATTTCCGGGTGGTCTGGACGGGGTCCGCGCGCGAGCTCGTTCGCGAGTTCCTGGAACTCGTGCCAGAGATAGGGGAGTTCATGACCGTCGACGAGCTCAGCGGAAGCGCGAGGAGGCTGGCGAGGGAGCACGGGGACGTAGCCGAGGTAGTCGAGGCGGGCAAGTCGCGTAGCGGCGACGCCGTTGAGGCCCTCGTGATGAGGGGTGGCGAGGACGTCGCCCTGGCGTTCGGGTTCCCCCACCCCAACGAGCCAGTGGGCTCGATGACGCTGGAGGTCCTCAGCTGGGCCCTGGCGAGGCGCAGGGACCTGCTCAGGTCGCTCGGGATCACGTGGGTGATCGTGAAGGTTGCGGACGTGTACGGCGCGAGGCTCAACGAGGGGTGGTTCAAGGGACCCTTCGACGTGCTGAAGTACGCCAAGAACTACTACAGGCCGCCCGGCTACAAGCAGGTCGAGTGGAGCTTCCCGATAAAGTACAAGGACCTGTCCTTCGACAGCCCGACGCCGGAGACCAGGGCCATAATGAAGCTCATTGACGAGTGGAGGCCGTCGTTCGTCTTCAGCCTCCACAACGCCGGATTCACCGGCACGTACTACTACGTCTCCAGGGAGCCGGGGGCCGAGGTGCTCGAGATCCTCTACGAGGTTCCCAGGAGCCTCGGCGTCCCGGTCCACAGGGGCGAGCCCGAGGCTCCCTACATGACCAAGCTCGCCGAGGGCGTCTTCAGGATGCCGAGCGTGACCGAGATCTACGACTGGCTCGAGAGGAACCTCGGATCGAGCCCAGTTGAGGCGCTGAGGCACGGTGCCGGCAGCTACGACTACGCGAGGAGGGTCAGGCCGGACGTGTTCGAGCTCGTCAGCGAGGTCCCCTACATCTACGATGCGAGGCTCGACAACGACACCAAGATAGGGGTGCCGAGGAGGGAGGTGCTGAAGATCGGGCTCGCGAGGGAGAGGGGGCTGATCGAGGAGCTGAGGCCCCTGATGTCCAGGCTGGAGCCCCACGCATCCCCCGACAACCCGTTCTTCGAGTCCCTCAAGAACTTCGTCGAGATCGCCGAGAAGCAGATGAAGGCCGAGGAGAGGTGGATCGAGAGCGATCCATCGCTGGACTCGAGCGCCACTGTGGCCCAGGCCTTCGACGCCTACAACAGGCCCCTCTTCGGGGCAGTTCTGAGGGCTGGCCTCCTCTACAGGGCCGCAGGCCTCGAGGCATCGCGGGGCAGCGCCGAGCTCAGGGACCTGGAGCGCGAGGCCCTGGGGCTACTGGAGAGGCTGACGGACGAGTTCAGGAAGTACGTGAACTACTACGTGATCCCCGTGTCAAAGCTGGTTAAAATACAGCTGGCGTCTATCATTGCCAGCGTGGCATCGCTGAGGGGGTGAGCGGTCCGTGCGCCCGATGTCAGAGGTCGCCAGGCTGGTCGAGGCGCTCTTCAAGGTCCCCAGGCTCGTCGTGCTGGGGGCCGTGGGCAGCGAGCACGTCGTTTACGCCACGAACGAGCCGGGCTCCTACGAGCTCAGGCTACTCAACGCGAGGAGCATGGAGAGCAGGCCCATAGCCAGGGGAGTCGTCCCGTGGAACGTTGGGGCTAGCAGGCTGGGCCACTCGGTCTACTACCTCAGGGACGAGACGGGCGGAAGGGAGCAGCACAGCGTCTACCTCTACGACCTGTGGAGCGGGGAGGTCGCGAAGGTCGCAGACGAGCTGGGCAGGGTGTGGAGCCTGGTCGCCCACCGCGACGTTGCCTACGCCACCTACGCGACGGGCGACAGGCTGAAGCTGGCGCGCATAGACAGCGAGGGGGTCCACGACCTCGTCGACCTCAACACGATCGTGTACCTCTCGGACGCCAACGACAGGTACGTAGTCGGCGAGGGGAGCCTGAAGGGGGATCCGAGGTCCGCCGAGCTCTTCATATACGACCTCAAGACGGGCGACATCACGTCCTTCACGCCGGCAGAGGGCTCGAGGAACAAGGACCCGAAGTTCTACGGAAGCGACAGGATCGTTTTCGAGAGCGACTTCGAGGGCAGGAACGCGCTGTACTCGCTGTCGCTGCCCGCCTCCAAGGTCGAGCGAGTTGACTTCCCCTACGGCGACTACCGCAAGTTCTCCCCGAGCGAGCACCTCTACCACGAACACTACGAGGGCGCCTCCATAGTGATCGGGAAGAGGGATGGCAGGAGGGCGATGTTCGTTAACGGCAAGCTCGTGCAAACGGAGGCCGGAGGGCCCACCTCAGCCGTCGCACAGGCCTGGAGAATATTCTACGTTGCCGAGGGCCTCGCGTCGCCCCCGAAGCTCTACGCTGCCGACATGGGAACCGGCGAGAGCAGGCTCGTCGTGGACAACCCGCTCCCGCAGGAGGTGTCGAGGGCGCTCGGCGAGGCGGGCTTCGCGAGGATCAGGAGCAAGGACGGGGTTGAGGTGCCCACCTTCTACGTCGAGTCCAGGCTGGCGGGCAGGCCTGGGCCGACCGTGATCTACGTACACGGCGGCCCCTGGAGCGAGGTACAGGACGCCTGGTCGCCGACCACCTTGTACCCGGTCCTCTACGGCTACCACGTCGTCGCGCCGAACTTCAGGGGCTCGACCGGCTACGGCGAGGCGTTCAGAGTGATGGACATAGGCGATCCGGGCGGCATGGACCTGGAGGACGTCGAGGCCGCTGCCAGGTGGGCGGTGGAGTCGGGCCTAGCTGACGCGGCCAGGCTCGTGATCCACGGCTACAGCTACGGTGGCTACATGACGTTCCTTGCCGTGGGCAAGAAGCCGGATCTGTGGAGGTGCGGCGTCGCCGGGGCAGGCATAACCGATTGGGAGGAGATGTACGGGCTCAGCGACGCTGCCTTCAGGAAGTTCATCGAGATCCTGTTCGCCGGGAGGATGGACCTGCTGAAGGAGAGGAGCCCGATCACCTACGTGGATAATGTAAAGGCCAAGCTCTGCATAGTCCATCCGCAGAACGATACGAGGACGCCGCTGAAGCCCGTGCTCAGGTACGTGCAGAGGTTGCACGAGCTGGGCAAGGAGTTCGAGCTGCACGTGGTGCCGGGAGCCGGCCACGCGCTCACGGACCTGGAGAAGGCGGTGGCGCTGTTCGCCAGCGCCGCCCTGTGCCTCGAGAAGTGCAGGGAGTGAGCCTTTTTCTCCTCAGCCCGCTGCCTCGCCCTCCCTCAGCACCTCCACGAGCTTTTTCGCTGCCTCGACCGGCTCGTCGGTGGCGAGCGACTTTCCCTCGAGCAACAGGGCAAGCGCCTTCCTGGCCACGCGCCTGGCGTTGCCCTCGCCGAGCGCCTTAAGCGCCTCGCCCACGTGGAGCCCCCTGACGCCCGCCGCCTCGAGGACCTCGACGAGCCAGCGGGCCGCTGCCTGGGCGCCGCGCCCCCTGGCCATCTGCGCCAGCAGGCCCTCGAGCGCGACGTACGCCTCCTCCAGCCTCCTGACCCTCGCTGCGATGTCCTCCGGCAACATCCTCGCCAGCTCCGCGGCCGCTCCCTCGGAGGCAAGGAGGGCAGCCGACTTGGCGTCGTAGAGGTGTTTGACGTTCATGGCGTCCGGGTAGAGCTCGGACTCCAGCTCGGCTATGAGGGGCTCCTCGGGATCGCCGACGTCCAGCAGGGCGAAGTACGATCTCACGTCGAGCCTCCTCCTGACCTCGCCGTAGAGCTCGCCGAGCGGCCTCGGCTCTATTTGGGGCGGCCCGCGGTAGCCGAGCAACCTCTGCGCCTCGCTCCACGTGAGCAGCCTGCCCTCGGGATCCCTCGCCATGAGCAGGTAGAGGCCGTATTCCCCCGGCTCGGCGCCGATGGGGTAGGGGGGCCTGGTTATCGCGGGCTCCGGCCCCTCGAGGACGAACGTGAAGGTCCAGCCCTCGTACCCCCTCAGCCTCTCGTAGAGGCCGTCCCTTTCGGCTATCGCGTTGGCTATGGCCACGTAGGGGTTCGCCACGCTGTCCAGCGGCTCCTCAACCAGCCTGCCCCTGGCGAAGTACATGTTGTGGAGCGCGTGCCTCGTGGCCAAGGACCACCTGCCCAGCACGGGGTTGTAGTAGGCCGTGATCTGCCAGCCGTCCACCCTGGCCGTGACCTCCCTGGGCACCTTGTCCCTGTACTCCTCCTCGGACAGGCCGGGCGACTTGGCGTAGCTCAGGGGCTTGCTGAAGGGATACGCCAGCACCTTGCTGGGCCTTTCGCCCTCGAAGAGTATGATCGTTCCGAAGGCGTGCATGGCGGCCGGAAAGGGCCGGAACGGCGCCCCCACCCTCCACGAATATATGCATATGGACCTGCTGCCGATCGAGCTGCACCTCCTCTCGATCTGCTTCGCGAAGACCTGCGAGTACCTGCCCAGCACGACGTCGAGCTTCCTGGTGGGCTGGCCGAGGAGCTCCCCCACCCTCCTGATCTCATCCTCGCTTGGCTGGCGTCCCTCGACCTCGACCCTGTAGACGAAGTCCTCAACGAGAAATATCCTGTTGGCCAATGGCCAACCCCACTAATGCTGCTGGCCCGAGGGGGACATAAGTGTGAGACGTCGACAACAATAAAAGGCAGGCCCCTGTCCCAGGTCACAGGGCCCACCTTGGCTAGCGTCAGCTGGCACTCGATGAACGCTGCAGAAGTCGTCAAACTGCTTGGGACGGATCCGGCGAGGGGCCTGGACGAGGGCGAGGCCAGGAGAAGGCTGGCCGAGTACGGCTGGAACGAGCTCGCCGCGAGGAGGAGGACGGGGCCTCTCAAGATCTTCGCGAGGCAGTTCGCGAACTACCTCATAGTCCTGCTCCTGGTTGCTACTGTGATCTCCGTTGTGCTGGGCGAGTACGTCGACGCGATCGCCATAGGCGTCGTCGTGCTGTTGATGGGCTTCATGGGCTTCGTCCAGGAGTACAGGGCCGAGAGGACCCTCGAGGCCCTGAGGGCGCTGGCGTCGCCGACGTGCACCGTGGTCAGGGGAGGCGTGGAGAAGAGGATTCAGGCGCGGGAGGTGGTGCCGGGGGACGTGGTCGTACTCGGGGAGGGCGATCGCGTCCCCGCTGACGTGAGGCTGATAGAAGCTGAGGACCTCGAAGTAGATGAGTCCGCTTTAACGGGCGAGTCTGCCCCGGCCGAGAAAGATCCCGGCGCAGTCCTGCCCCCGGAGGCGCCTGTGGGCGACAGGGTGAACATGGCGTTCGCCGGGACCCACGTCGTAAGGGGGAGGGGGAAGGGGGTGGTCGTGGCAACGGGCCAAAGCACGGTGTTGGGCAGCATAGCCAGGGCCGTGGCCGAGGCGCCCGAGGAGAGGAGCCTGCTCGAGCAGGAGCTGGACAGGCTCGGCAAGAGGATGGCTGCCCTGGTGCTTGGCGTCGCTGCCGTCGTGTTCGCCCTGGCACTCCTGGAGCGCAGCAGCGCCCTGCATGCCCTGATGCTCTCCATATCGCTGGCCGTTGCGGCTGTGCCCGAGGGGCTCCCTGTCGTCATGACCGCCATACTCGCCCTGGGGGCCAGGAAGATGGCGAGGAGGAGAGCCCTCGTGAGGAGGCTGGCGGCAATAGAGGCGCTGGGCGCCGTCGACGTGATCTGCACCGACAAGACCGGAACGCTGACGAAGGGCGAGATGACCGTGAGGGAGGTGGCGTTCGCGGAGGGCTCGTGCGAGGCCGGAGGGACAGGCTACGAGCCTTCTGGCGAGGTCTCGTGCAGGGGCGCCGGCGGGCTTCCGCAGCTCCTCGCGAGGCTGCTGGCAGCGCACGAGTATCGCGACGTCCGCCTGGAGAGGGGGGCGGGCGGGTGGACCGTCAGGGGGTCCCCCACCGAGGGGGCAGCGCTCGTGCTCTCCCACAAGATCCTGGGCCGAGAGAACGTTGAGAGGGCAGCAGAGGAACTGCGGCTGGTCAAGGAGTACCCCTTCGATAGGAGGAGGAAGAGGAAGACCACGGTGCACGAGGTCGGGGGGCGCTACTTGGCAGTGGTCACGGGCGCCCCCGAGATCCTGCTCGGCCTATCCTCGAGGGCGGCGTTGCCCAGCGGCGAGGCCGACATGGATGAGGGGATCAGGGCGAGGCTCGCGAGGGAGATCGAGCGCATGGCGTCTGGCGGCTACAGGACGCTGGGCGTGGCCTACAGGTGGCTAGAGGACTTCGCCGAGGACGCCGATGCCAGCGACGTGGAGAGGGACCTGACGTTCCTCGCGGTGCTCGGGATCATCGATCCCCCGAGGGAGGGCGTCAGGGAGGCCGTGGAGTTGGCGAGAAGGGCGGGCGTGAGGACCATAATGGTCACGGGGGACCATAGACTGACGGCGTTGGCCGTGGCGAGGATGATCGGCCTGGACGTCGACGAAGGCAGCGTGCTCGAGGGCTCCGACCTGGACAAAATGAGCGATGAAGAGCTGGCCGAGGCGATGGAGAGGGTCTCGGTGTTCGCCAGGGTCTCCCCCGAGCACAAGGAGAGGATCGTCAGGGCGCTCAAGGCCAGGGGGCACAGGGTCGCGATGACTGGGGACGGGGTCAACGACGCGCCAGCGCTCAAGGCCGCAGACGTCGGGATAGCAATGGGGGTCAGGGGCACGGAGGTCGCCAAGGAGGCCTCGCAGCTGGTCCTCCTCGACGACAACTACGCCACGATCGTGGAGGCGATCAGGGAGGGCAGGGCGATATATGACAACGTCAAGAAGCCGGTGGACGGAATAGTGCCCGCCAACATGGCCGAGGTGTTCACGATCCTCGGCTCCCAGCTCGCGTTCGGCTCCCCGGCCCTAGAGCCGGCGCAGATACTCTGGGTCAACTTGGTCACGGACTCGTTGCCCGCCATTGCCTACAGCGCCGAGCCGCCGGAGCCAGACGTCATGGAAAGGCCGCCGAGGGCCGACGGCAGGCTCCTCAGCGCCCCGAGGATCGCCAGGTACGCCGGCGTGGGGCTGCTGATCGCGGCCTTCTCCCTGCTCGGGTACTACGAGGGCCTGGACATGGGGGTGGCGCTAGCCCAGAGCTCCGCGATGACCACCATAGTGCTCGCCGAGTTCGGAGTAGCGGCGGGGGCGAGGAGCGAGAGACATCCTCTGTGGAGGTTGCCAGTTAACTGGTGGATGTTGCTCGCCATAGCCCTCTCACTCGCCCTACAGCTAGCTGCCCTCCACACGCCCCTCTCGGGGCTCCTGGGGCTGGTGCCGCTGAGCCCGGGGCTATGGGCCTACGCTGCCTTGGCCGCCCTCGTCACGCTCGCCAGCTGGGAGGCGAGCAAGCTCTTGAGCGCCTGACCCCCTTGTACTGAGGGGCTGGGGAGGCGCGAGGCCGAAGCCAGCTCCTGCTGAGGTGCGGCCTCGCGCGCTATCCTCCACCCCGCTCACTGCAGGGCTCCGAGCTATGGCCTCGTCCTCCTCCAGGACAAGAAGCACGTAGCTAGCGCCCGAGAACGTCTCCATAGCCCTTTCAGCCGTAGGCAAGGGAGGGCGCAGAGAAAATTCGGAACGAATGAAAAACTTGGCTCGATCACTTTCCGGAGGGGACCAACACCTGCCTCCCGCTCACCAGGCCCTTTTCAAGCCTCTCGAACGCCTCATTTACCTCCTCCAGCCCCACCTTGGTCACGAGCTCCTTGTACTTGATCAGGCCCCGCCTGGCCAGCTCGACGACTTCCCTGAGCTCCCTTATGTTGCCCCACAGCGAGCCGACGATCGAAACCTCGTTTATGACCATGGCATGGATCGGTATGTGGGGGCCGAGGGGGCTGTGGAGGCCCACGATCACGTACGTCCCCTTCCTGCCCAACACCTTGAGATAGGCGTCAATGGTCTTCTGCGATCCCACGAAGTCGACGACCGCCCTGGCGCCCCTTGCTCCAGCTATCCTCTTCACCTCCTCCACGGGGTCCGCCTTGGAGGCGTTGATCAGATGATCTTGGGCCTCGAGCTTTGCGAATTTCCTCGCCATCTCGAGCTTCTCGTCCGATACGTCTATGGCTATGGCCCTAGCTCTCAGCAACAGCTTCACGAACTGGAGGCCGAAGAGGCCGAGGCCGCCGAGGCCCACGACCACCACGTAATCGTCGGGGCTCACCAGGCCGACGAGCCTCCTGACGGCCCTGTAGGGCGTCAGCCCCGCGTCGGTTAGGACTGCCGCTGCCTCCAGGTCGTCGAGGCCCTCGGCCGAGACGAGGAATTTGTAGCTGGGGACGTACATGTACTCCGCATAGCCGCCATTGTATTTCAGGATCCCGGGCCACGTTGCCCTGTAGGCCAGCTGCTGTTCGCCAGCCAACGTGAACTCGTCCTCTTCCTCGTACCAGGCGCCGAACACGAGGACGGGCCTCCCGACCAGCTCCCTCGGCGCCTTCTCGCCGACAGCGTACACGTAGCCGGAGTTCTCGTGGCCAAGGACGATCGGAAGCGGGCTGGGCATGCCCTGGATTTCGCCCCTCAGCAGGTGGAGGTCGGAGTGGCAAATCCCCGCCCCAGCCACCTTCACGACCACTGCCTCGCCCGTTGGCTCGGGCACCTCGATTTCCCCGATTTCCAGGGGCTTGTTGTAGGAGCGCATTATTGCTGCCCTGGCCCTCACGTCCCGCCACCCTCCCCGCATTAGTTTGTCAAAATAGCTCTGGGTAATAGGCCTATCACGGAAGGCCGAGGCCGCCGCCCTAAATTGGACGAGTATGATAGAGAAGATGATGAGGTGATGAGTGCACACCCTTCGCGGAGCCGAGAGGGCCGTGAAGAGAGTGGCCAGGGCTGATGCAGGTCCCCGGCAGGCCGCCCGACTAGAGAACCAGCATTGGTAGAAGGGCGAGGAGCGGCGGCAAGTACGCGAGCGCGTCGCGCGGGAAGTTCAGGGCGGGGGACGTGGGCTCCGGCATTCCGTGGAGCTCGTGGGCGACCGCTGCCTCGTCCGAGAGCTCGAGGGACCTGGCGATCAGCGGCACGACGAACATGTGGACGCCGCGCTTGCCGTACTTGAGCTCTATTGCCGTCCTCGCCTCCCCGGCCTGCTCCAACAGCACCGGCAGCTTGGAAAACGATATGGCAATGAGCTCGCCCAGCCTCCCGAGGCCCAGCCTGGCCAGAAGCGCGTGGGCCTCCACGTGGGAGACCCAGGTGACGGCAAGGACGAAGGAGTACGTAAGGGCGGCGACCCTGAGGGCTCCGGTTGCCGCCTCCTGCAGGCTCACTGGGGCTAGGGAGAGGGCAGCTGATAGCGTGTTCAAGGCGGCAGAGATGGCTATGAACGCCGCTATGGCGCCCGAGGCCCTCAACAGGGCCGCCGACTTCCCCTCTGCGAGCTGGATCGCTATGGATGAAACGAGCACCAGCGCCATGGAGCAGAGGGCCCCGGGGCCCGGCAGGAGCGATGCGGCGATCGACTCCGCCACTAGCGCGAGCGCCGATGCGGCCCTCGACGCGTAGCCGAGCCCGAGCCTACCGCTTCCGGCGCTCGACAGGAGCTCCCCCACCCCCTCAAGCACTCAGCCCACCCTGGCCAGCCTGCCGCCGCTCAACACGTACACCCTGCTGGGCTTTATGTCCGCGAGCTGCTCCCACGAGCTCATGGCCACGAGGAGGCCCGAGCGCTGCCTAGCCCTCGCGAGGTCCTCGGCCACCCCGCGGATCTCGTCCTGCCCCAGGCCCGAGAAGGGCTCGTCAAGCAGGAGGAGGTCCTTGTTCCCCGGCGCGATCAGTATTTGCCTGGCCAGCGTGGCTGCCTGGCCCCACGAGAGCTCGGCCGGGCTGAGGCCCAGGTCCACCCCCTCCTCGGCGATCCTCCCCACGGCTTCCTTGTAGCAGCGCGCCGGCTCCTGTGAGGCCTCGCAGGCCCTCCTGAGCTCGGCCTCGACGCTGGGCTCGCTGAAGAGCATGTAGGGGATCTGGGGAAGGTAGCCCGCCCTCCCCCGCACCTCGACCCTCCCCCTCGCCGGCTTCAGCGCGCCGGCGAGGGCCTTGAGGAGCGTCGACTTGCCGCTGCCGTTCCTGCCCAGGACGACCACCAGCTCGCCCCTCCTCACCTCGAGGTCCACTCCCCCTAGCACATCCCTCCTGCCCCTCCTCACCGAGAGGCCCACAGCCCTTGCTACGACTTCGCCTGGCGCTGGGGGATCCGGCAGGTTAACGCGCCTCGTGATCCGGACGCCGTCGCCCGCCATCAGCCTCCCGCCCTTCAGGTAGTGCACCGCGTCAGCGATGCCGGCGACCCTCGACGCGTCGTGCTCCAGCACCAGCACGGCCACGCCCCTGGCCTTCAGCCCCCTGATCAGGGAGGCCACTCCGGCCGCCCCGTCGCCGTCGAGCCACATGAACGGCTCGTCGAGGATCAGCAGGCTGGGGCCCCCGAGGAGCGACTTGGCTATCGCTGCCCTCCTCGCCTCGCCCCCGGACAGCTCATAGTATTTCCTATCTAGGAAGCCGGCCGCGCCCGTCGCCTTAGCCGCCTCCTCTACCGCCTCCCTGGCCCTCCCCCTCCCCACGAGCCTCGACGCAGTCCCGAGGAGGTCGTTGGCCAGGACGTAGTCAACGAAGTGCGTGTACGGGTTCTGCGAGACGTATTGGACAAGCCGCCTGATCTCCTCCCTCCCCAGCTCGCCCAGCCGCCTCCCGGCCAGCCTCACCTCGCCCCTGACCTCGCATCCGAAGAGCTCCTGGGCCACGCCGAGCACTGCCCTGGCTAGCGTCGTCTTGCCGGACCCGACCCTGCCGACTATCGCGTGCACCTCGCCCCGGCCGACCACGAGGTCGACTCCTCCGAGGATCCAGGGACCCTCGCCGTACCTCAGCCAGAGGTCCCTTATCTCGAGGACTGCGCTCAAGCCCTCCTACCCGCGTAGGCCATCGACAAGTGGCCTAGCAGGACCGTGTAGGCCCCGGCTATGGCGTTGAAGAGCGCTATATAGGGCGTCACAGCGACTGCGTAGGCCCTGGCCACGTCCAGGCTCCTAGCCCAGCCGGCCCAGATCATCCAGTACGGCAAGACGTAATAGTTCGCCAGGCACATGGTCGAGATCCTCGCCGCCGTGGCCGCCGCGCCTGCGAGGGCAAGTCCTCTAGACCCCAGGGCCGCGTACGGCAGCGCTGTCGCGGCCTCGGCCAGCGCCTTCATCGCTGCCCCAATTGGATCGCCGCTAAGCGCCAGGACTCCGGCAAAGAAAATGATGAAGGAGGGGAGAACTACGGGGAGGTCGAGCGACGCGAGCACGAGCAGGGGCACGCCGCTTAGGTCGAACTTGAGCGCGGGGAGGAGCGGGAAGGGGATCCTGAAGAGGTGCAGCGCCACAGCGAGGGCTGTGAGCACGCCAGCCCTGGCCGTCCTCGCCGCGCCCCGAACCCTCCGAGCTGGCATGGGCATCCACCGAGCCGTGAACAACGTCGCGCCGTCAAAAAAGCGTATGTACAAAGAAATGAGTAATTCCTAGCAGGGGATGTCCAGCTCGATGAACACCGCGTCCCCGTCCCTGAGCCCCAGGACGTCCCTCAGGCGATCTCTCGCAACGATCTCCACGACGTTGTCGGGCAAAGAGGTCCTCTCGGGTATTATCACCGCGGCCCTCCCGTAGCCCCTGACCTCGCACGGCACCAGGAGGGCGCCGCCGTAGGTCCTCACGCCGTTCGAGAACCCCCCGATCCTCAGCCCGCCCAGGGACGCTATGTAGTCCCTCGTCACCGGAGGCTCGAGTATCCTGACGTTGAGGGTGCCCTGGTAAGGGCGGAAGCCCAACATCCTCTCCATGAGGTCGAGGTAGTGGCCTATGCCCATGTAGTACCTGCCCTCGCCGAGCCCGCTGATCACCTCCCCCCTCAGGACCAGGCGCCCGCGCGACGAGAGGACGCGGCCCAGTTCTGCCAGGAGCGAGGAAAGGGCCCTCCTGCCCTTCTCCGTCAGCGACAGCTCGCCCCTCCCCCTCCTGGCGAGGTAGCCCTCCCTCTCGAGCTCGAGGAGGAGCCTGCTGATGCTCTGCTGCGATACCCCGGCCCTTGTCGCGATTTCCCTCTGAGACTTGGGCCGCCCGCACCCATCGGAAAAGGCGTAGACAAGGATCACGAGCTTCTTCAGCTCCCTGTAGCCCGGCAGGTCGTCGGCGCCCTCCACTTGCCGCCCCCCGGAGCCCCGCAGGCCACCTACGCCAGTCACCACCTCCTGGGGCCATTTTATCAGCTCAACAGGCTGGGCACCTCGGAGGCCCGGCCGCCGCTTATTAGTCCGCAACGCTGATGCTAGAGTGCGCTGGCCGGCGATGATGAGGAAGAGCCGAGACGAGTGGTGACTTGATTATCCCTGGCTGAGCATTCAATTGCCCACTATAACGTCCTGCGGTCCAGGCCCAGCGGTTCATTTTTAATCGCTTGCTATAAGCTTCTAACTAATGCTTAATACTTGACACAAACTGACGTGGACCGTGGGCGTGAAGGCCGTGGAAGGGCTGGTGATTCCCAAGGTCCCCACGCTCGCTGATCTCGACATAGCCAAGAAGAAGACCTTCATGAGAATCGACATAAACGTCCCCATAGAACCGGAGAGCGGGGAGATCCTGGACGACAGGAGGATCAGGGAACACGCTAAGAGAATCAAGGAGGTCGTGGAGAGGTTCTCGCCAGCCCTCGTGCTCGGCTCGCACCAGGGCAGGCCGGGCGAGCACGGCTTCGTGACTCTCGAGCGCCACGCCGCCCTCCTAGCGAAGTACAGCGGCCTCGACGTGAAGTTCGTGGGCGACGTGATAGGGCCGGAGGCCAGGAGGGCGATGGAGGCCCTCAGGCCAGGCGAGGTGTTGCTCCTGGACAACCTGAGGATGGCCTCGGAGGAGGTCATGGAGGGCCCAATGGAGAGGCAGGCCTCCACGATATTCGCGAGGAGGCTAGCCGAGCTCTGCGAGGCATACGTCAACGACGCGTTCGCCACCGCGCACAGGAGCCAGCCGAGCATCGTCGGACTGCCGCTGCTGCTCCCCAGCGCCCTCGGCCCCCTCTTCGAAGAGGAGCTCGAGGCCGTTAAGAGGGCCCTCGAGGCACGCGAGGGCCCGAGGGTGTACGTGCTCGGGGGAGCAAAGGTGCACGAGCTCATGAGGGTCGTGGAGAACCTCGTGAGGAATAAGCTGGCGGATCGCATCCTAACAACGGGCCTCGTGGCCCAGGTGTTTCTCGCGGCAAAGGGGGCTAACATAGGGAGGGCCAACGTGGAGCTGCTCAACGAGCTGGGGCTGACCTCGCTCGTCGCGAGGGCCAGGCACGTGCTCCTGAGGGGGGCGCCGATAGAGACGCCCATAGACTTCAAGACCGTGAGGGACGGCGAGGTGAGGAACGAGCCCCTGGGCTCGATCAGCGGGAGGATCGTCGACATAGGCGAGAACACCGCCAACATATTCAGCAACATGATAAGGGAGGCGTCGGTCGTGGTCATGAAGGGGCCCGCGGGAATCGTGGAGGAGCCGGCCCAGAGGGAGGGCACGGCGAGGCTGTTGGAGGCGTTGCTGTCGGGGAGGGCATACGGCCTCATAGCGGGAGGCCAGCTGGCCTCAATGGTCGATCCCTCGAGGCTCGGCCAGAGGGTCCACGTAACGACGGGGCCCAACGCCCTCCTGCTCCTGCTCTCGGGGGAGGAGCTACCGGCCCTGAAGGCCCTGGAGCTATCAGCGAAGATGTTCCTGGGGTGGAAGCTGTGAGGGCGAGTGGAACGTCGGAGGCCCCCACCTACGAGATAAGCCTCTACTACAGGAGGATACTGGTGCCAGTGGACGGGAGCGAGCACAGCTTTAAGGCCCTCGACCTGGCGGCGGACTTCGCCAAGAGGTTCGGCTCGAGGCTGGTAGTGGTCTACGCCAGGCCAAGGGGGCACAGGGATCAAGGGCCTATAGACGAGGCCAGGAAGAGGCTTGAGGCCAGGGGCGTCGTCGCCGAGCTGAAGGCCGTCGAGTACGACCCAGCGCACGGGAGCCCCGCGACCGCGGTGCTCAGGGAGGCGATCGACGGCGGCTACGACGTCGTCATAGTCGGTGCCAAGGGGAGGGGCGGGATCTTCGAATCGAACGTGGGGAGCGTTGCGCTGGCCCTAGCCGCCAACTCCCCCACGTCCGTCTTCGTCGTCAGGTGACTTTTTTCCAGCCCTCCTGATCTCGACGCGTGCCCCCCTCCCCAGCCCCAGCGCCTCCGCTGCGTTGCCCATGAAGATCGCAAGCTCCACATAGCCCCACGAGTTCTCGTAACAGGCGAGCTCCCCGGGCCTAACCCAGCTGAAGGATTCGACGAAGGAGCACTCAAAGCGCCTGCCGTCCTGGAGCCGGACGAACAACTGATCCCCGACCTCGATGCCCGCGGATTTCGCCAGCCGCGCCGGTATGTTGGTCATGAGGTTCCCGTAGGCATCGACGTATATTATCGCTCCCCTGAGCGCTCCCCCCTCCACCTCCGCGTTGCCGATGTCCAGCCTAGCTAGCGACGAGGGGTCCACCTCGACCCCGAGCTCCTCAGGGCGCACGCCCCTGCTGATCCACGCCGCGATCGGCGCGAAGACGTCCCTGCCGTGGAAGGTCCCCGATACCGCTGGGAGCCTGTACCTGCTGTTGCTCACGTCGAACGCCCTCCTGATCCCGTCCGCCTCCGCGAGCAGGCTGAGCACCCCGTTGTCCGGCCCGACGAGGTAGTAGTTGGTTGTCTCTACGACCACTGCCCGCCTCCTCCCCCCGACCCCCGGGTCCACCACTGCGACGAAGATCGTGCCGGCGGGGAAGTAGCCCCTGGCCGCGAGCAGCGCGAGGGCTCCCTCGAGCACGTCCTGCCTCGAGATCCCGTGCGTCAGGTCCACGATCTCAGCCTCCGGGTTTATCGCCTTGATCACGCCCTTCATCACGCCCGCATAAGGATCTTTGTAGCCGTAGTCCGTCAGCAGCGCTATCAGCCGCCCGGCCAACCCCCTCCCACCTCCTCCACGAACCGCTCGAGCTCCTGCCTCCCCCTCGGGAGGTGCCTGGCGCCCTCGCCCGTGACCTTGTACGCGGCGAGCGCGCTCGCCAGCCTGCACGCCTCCCGGGGGCCCTCCCCCTCCAGCAGCCCAGCCATCAGGCCGGCGTTGAATGCGTCGCCTGCGCCGGTCGTGTCCACTGCCCTGACCTTGAGCGCCGGCACCCTCACCGCGCTATTGCCGTCGAAGAATATCGAACCCGCTGCCCCCATCTTCAGGACAGCCCCCACCCTCGGCCTCGCCAGGCCGTAGATCGCCCTCACCGCCGCCTCGGGATCCGCGGAGCCGACGAGCGCCTTGGCCTCGTCCAGGTTCGAGGCGACGACGTCTAGGAGGCCCCGGAGCCCCTTGATAACGTCGACGTGCTGGGGGCCGAAGCCCGAGAGGTCCAGCATGGTGAGCGCCACGCGTCCCCTCGAGGCGCCGAAGAGGTTCAGGATCGAGCTCGGCCCATCCTCGTTGAGGACCGCGAAGCCAGAGACGTAGATCGCGTCCGATTCGCTGGAGATCTCGTGCGCCTCCTCGGGGCTTATCCTCCTCAGCGCTGATGCACCTCTGAAGCCGAATATCGTCCTCCTCCCATCCCTGCCCACCACCACCGCCATGACGCCCGTGGGCCCCTGCAGCCTGAGGACCCTGTCGACGCCTACGGAGGATGCCTCCAGGTCGTCGACGAGGTACGAGCCCAGGGGATCGCGTCCAACGGCTGATATAAGCGTCGCCTCGTGTCCGAGCCTGGCGATGGCGACGGAGAAGTTCCCTGCGCCTCCCCCGGGACCCACGACAGCCCCCCTGGCCACGAAGGACAGGTCGCTGAGCGATAGCTCCTCGTCGAAATACATGATCACGTCCAGCAACAGGTCTCCGTAGGCCGCCACGCGCGGCATGGTCAGCCTCCGGACCTGATCCTCCTGACGACCGCCATCAGCCTGTCGATCCTCTCAGGATCGAGAGGGTTCTGCGTCATGCCGTTGACCTTGAAGTAGGTCCCAACTATGGCGCCGTCCGCGTACCTGAGGAGCTTCTCGGCGTTCTCAGGGGTCAGACCGCTCCCGATCAGCACCGGCGTGTCCCCCACGATCTCCTTGACCAGCTTCACGTCCTCCGGGCTCGGCGCCTCCCCCGTCATCCTGCCGGTGACTATCAAGGCGTCGGCCATGTAGAAGTCGGCCCAGGTAGCGTGGGTCCTGTAGTCTATTCCCGGGAACATGACGCTGTGCTTCTTGACGACGTCGGCGAAGAACTTTATGTCCTCGGCGTAGAGGGCCTTCCTGAGCCTCATGAGCTCGGCGGCGTTTCCGTGGTCGAACTCCCCCGTGTCCCAGACGGCTGCGCCCGTGTAGAGGCAAACCCTTATGAACTTCGCGCCGGCTGCCTTGGCTATGCCGAGGGCCACGCGGCCGCCGTTGTGGATCACGGTTATGCCAACCGGCACCGAGACGCTCTTCACAACCTCCCTGGCCGCCACCGCGTGGGCGGCTATCTCCTCGGGGGGTATTCGCGATGCCCCGCTGAAGTACGGGAGATCCCACATGTTCTCCACAATCACCCCGTCGACCCCGTGCTCCTCCAGAGTCCTAGCCTCCCTCACGGCGTGCTCCACTACCACGTCCATGCTCCACCCCTCGTAGGCTGGCGCGCCGGGCAGGGGGAGGAGGTGGACCATGCCTATTATCGCCTTGTCGTTCCTGAACAGGTCCCTTATCGAGAACATCCTCTTGGAGTAGAACCTCCTCGCCCACTCGGGCACGAGCTTCTCGAGGTCCGAGCGCCTCAACTCGAACACCGAGTCGCTGGGTCGTCGCGGGAGCTAAAATACGTGGCCCAACAAGCTGGCCACGTCCGACAGGGCCTGCGAGTCCCTCGCCAGGACCTCGTAGGAGCCCGTCCCGGGCTCCACTACGAGAACCGCCAGCGGCTCGCCGTTCCTGAAGAGCCTGTAGCCGCCGATCTGGGGATGGCACTCGCCCCAGGCCCTGCAGAGGCCCGAGGCCTCCTCGGGCTCCAGGCGCCTGGGGCCCAGGGCCATGAGCGATCTGACGGCCTCGGCATCCCTCGCCAGCGCATCCCCTCCCCTCTCGGCCAGGACCTCGAGCACCTCCAGGAGCGCCAGCAACGCGTCGTAGCCGTAGCTGAACGTCGTGCAGGCGTACCTGCCCCTCCAGTGGGCGACCCTCGAGGCCCTGCGGGTCCTGAGCGCCGAGAGGAGCTCGCGCTCGTCGCCGGCCAGCAGCAGGGAAACGCCGAGGTCCTCGGCGACCTTGGCGAACTGGGGCATGAAGCCCCTCTGCACCGCGACCCTCGCGCCCCTCGATGCCTTCCTCAGGATCGCTGCGAAGGTCTCCTCGGCCGTCAGCAGCCTCCCGCCGAGCAGGAGCGCGAGCTCCGAACCGTCGGTGCTCACGACGGCGCCCACGTCGGCTCCTGCGGCCTCGGCCACCTTGTGCACCCTGATGACCTCCTCCGCCATGGGATACCGGGGCCCCACTGAGCCGCTGTACCCGGCGCTGACCACCACCCCGTCGATGCCCAGTGCCGGCAACACCTCGTGCAAGATCAGCGACGAGGGTCCCCTGCTCGCGCTGACCACGATCGAGAGCCTCCTGCCCGAGATCAGGTCGTGCCTCACGAAGGAGATGAGCGCTGATGCGTAGATCTTGTGCATGTACTCGGCGAAGGTGACCCAGCCCACCCTCCTGGCCTCGGCCCTCCTAGGCTCCGTTGAGAGGGTCGAGGCGAGCTCGTCGCCCACCAACTCGGCGCCGGGCGCCCTGAAGATCTTGAGCATTAGCTCGCCCTCCGCAAAGGGGCTGGTCACGAACATGAAGCCGCCCGCGGCGCCGAACCTCTTCATGCTGAAGGCTATCTCGCCCGCCGTGGACTCGTGAAAGTCCAAGACGTCTGTGCCGACGGCCATGAGCCCCGCCGTCATCGCCCTCTTCAGCATCCTCGACGCAAAGCTCATGTCCCTCCCGCTGACCAGGACCGAGCCGCTGCCGAGCGCCGTGCCTAGCCTCGAGCCTATGGCCACGGCCTCCTCGGGCGTCAGCTCCTCCTCTGGCCTGCCCGCCAGCCTGCCGTCGACCAGCCTCGGGCGCCCCCTAGGCTGCAACCGGCTCCACCACCTCCTCCTTTAAGTCCTCGGCCACGACCCTCCCCGAGCCCACAACACTCGAGAGCACCCTGGAGCCCTTGATGCGCGCGCCGTCCATGATCACCGAGTCGTGGACGAAGGAGTGCCCCTCCACCCTGGCCCCCCACCACACCGAGGAGTACTGAACCCTGGAGCCCTCGCCGACGTGGCAGTCGCCCTCCAGGCTCGCGAAGGGGCCGACGACCGCTCCCCTCTCGACCAGGCACCCCCTCCCCACGTAGACCGGCGGCACGAGCGAGCCCAGGACCTCGGCGTCGCGCTCCACGTACGCGTTGGGCCCCACGGGCTCGCCGGAGGGCCTGAGGCCCGGCACCTCGCCGGCTAGCAGGTCCCAGAGGGCCCTCTTGTAGCTCGCGAGCCTGCCGACGTCCTCCCAGTAGGTTTCCGGCGGCGCTATCCACCCGTAGAGCCTGTAGCCGTGCTCGACCATGAACGGGAAGACGTGCCTCCCGAAGTCCATGAGATCTGGCTCGCTCCTGAGGAGCTCCAGCGCGTCGCGCGACAGCACGTATATGCCCATGTTTATCAAGTTTGAGTGGAGGCTGAAGCCCATGGCCCTGTGGTAGGCCAGGGAGAGCAGGTACAGCTCGATCCCCGCCGGCTTCTCGGTGAACAGGGTGATCCTGTTGCCCCTGTCGACCAGGACGAGCCCGTACTGCAGCGGGTTGTCGACGCTCTTGAGCGCGATCGTCGCGTCGGCCCCGACGCGATGGTGGAACCCGACGATCTCGGCGTAGTCCGCGTTGGTTAGGACGTCGCCCATCGTCACCAGGGCCTCGCCCCCCAGCTCGTCCAGGAGGAGCCTGACGGCGTCGGCGGTGTCCCTCGAGTCCAAGATCCTCACCTCGACCCCCTCCCTGCCCTCGAAGTGCCTCGCGATCACTTGTCCTATGTACTTGGCCGCAACGATGACCCTCCCGAAGCCCTGCCGGAGGAGCGGGCCGATCACGTACTCTATTAGGGGCCTGCCCGCCATGGGCACCATGGGCTTTGGGAGGACCTTGGTGAGCGGCGAGAGCCTCTGGCCGAGGCCCCCCGCGAGCACCACGGCCTCCGTCCTTTCCCACCACAGGCAATTTTGATGTGCCTGGATAAAAATGCCTTGGCCGGGGACGGCTCAGGGATAAATGCCGCTGCGCCACATTAGAGGCCAGGTGCGACCGTGGCCCGCAGGGAGACCGTGATAGGGGGGCTTAGGTTCGTCGAGTACGAGGAGCGGGCTCCCGAGAAGCCGGGCGCGCTCCTGGTGGCTCTCCCCGACGCGGGACTCGTGGGGGTCATAGCCGCCTCATACCTGATATCGAAGCTCGGCCTCAGGGAGGTTGGAGGGATCGAGATCCCCAGGGGCCCCTACCTTGTCGTGATCCAGAGGGGGGAGCCGAGGCCTCCCATCAGGCTGTTCGCGGGGGAGGGGCTGGCCGTCGCCTACACCGAGTTCGTCCTCAGCCCCGATGCGCAGGCCGAGCTGGCCGAGGCCCTCGTCGAGTACGCGAGGGTCAGGGGCTTCGACAGCGTGATCGGGTTGACTGGCCTGCCGATACAGAACAGGCTCGACGTCGAGGGCCTCAGGACGTATTACGTCGCGACCAGCGAGGACCTTGCCAAGCTCGTGGCCGGGGGAGGGGCGGAGGCCCTCGAGCAGGGCGTGGTGGTCGGGGCCTTCGCCGTGCTGCTCAGGGAGGGGGCGAGGAAGGGGGTCAGGGTAGCCGTGCTGCTGACGGAGTCCTTCATGGAGTTCCCCGATCCGGAGGCGGCCGCCGAGGGCCTGAAGGTCCTGTCGAGGCTGCTAGGCACGGAAGTCGACGTGGGCGAGCTGCTCCAGCAGGCCGGCATGGTGAAGCTGAAGGCGAGGGAGCTCATGAGGCAGACCGCGAACGCGCTTGCCCAGGTTGGGAAGGACATGGAGTACCGGCCCTCGCTCTACGCGTGAGGTGATCGAGGTGAGCGACTTCTTCGACGAGCTCTTCAGGAGAATCGAGAGGAGGTTCAGGGAGATCGAGGACGAGCTCAGGAGGGAAGTAGAGAGAGTGGCCAGGGAGGCCTTGGGGTCGGCGCCGAGGCCCTCGCGCTACAGCGACGTCATAGAGCCCCTATACACCGTGAGGGACCTCGGAGATCGGCTCGTCGTGCACGTGGACCTGCCCCACGCGGCCGGGGACAGCGTGGAGGTGTGGTTCGAGGGCAGGACCATGAACGTGAGGGCGAGGCTGAAGGCGCCGATCGACGTCGGCAGGTGGTCGCGCGGCTACAGGGGCGTCGAGGTCAGGGGATACAGGGCCTCCATAAGCCTGCCCTTCGAGCCCAGGCCCGAAAGGACGAGGCTCAGGATAAGGGGGGACGTGCTGGAGGTGACGATTTACAAGTAGCCGCTCGACATCCACTCCGCCGAGCGCCGTCGCGCGTCCCAACGTCTCACAGGACTAGGAAGGCCGAGTAGACGAGCGTGTTGACGGCCGTGACGACTGCCCCCACCTTGACGAACTCGGTGAACGTGATCGTCGTGTTGTACCTTGACTCGAGGACCTCCAATATGATAACGTTGGACGCCGCGCCGAGGATCGTTAGGTTGCCCGCTATCGTCGATGTCGCCGCCAAGGTCACCCACGCCGCCACGTCCCGCCCCCCGTAGCCGAGCGCCTTCAGGTACTCTATGTACACGTCGACGAAGGGCACGTTGCTGAGTAGCTGGCTCAGCAGGATCGACGAGGCCGATATGGCAGCGAATTCGAGGGCCCCGTCCATCTTGGCCGGATGCAGCAGACCCAGCATGGCCTGCACGACACCGCTCCTCCATACGCCGTCCATGGTTATGAACATCGTCATGAAGAAAACTATTGTCCCCCAGTCCACGTGCGCGAGGACCTTCCTGGGCTCCGAGGCGAAGATGTAGATTGCGGCCGCAGTCATGAACGGCAGGAAGCCTCTCTGCGCTATGTGGGGCAGGCCCGCAAGGGCCAGCGCGTCGTTGGCCACTAGGCCGCCCACGCAGGCAACCAGCCCAGCCCCGGCCAACGCGGCGTCCCTCCTGTTCCTTATCGCCTCGTGCGGGATCAACAGGAGCGAGACGGGCCTGTTCCTGATGCCGTAAGCCTTGATAATGACGTACGTCGTCAGCAGCAGGTTCACCGCCGTTGGCAGCGCCAGCCTCGACACGAACGATATCAGCGGCGCCTTCATGCCCGATCTAATGGCTATGAGCATGTTCTGTGGGTTCCCCATGGGAGTCATGGCTGAGCCTACGGTCAGCGAAAACGCCAGGAGCAGGAACATTGCCCTTGGATCCACTCCAGCGGTCCTGGCCATTGTGTAGGCTATGGGAGGGCCCATGAGGGCCACCGTGTCGTTCACCATGAATGCCGCCATCAGGCCGAAGAGCACGGACGACGCATAGAGCAGCCCGTAGAGCGACCTGGCCCGCGACAGCACCCAGTACGCGATCGCGTCCAGGAGGCCCGAGCTCTCGGCCAAGCCCACCACGCTGAAGAAGCCCACAAGGAACAGGATCACGTTGAGGTCTATGGCGCTGCTAATCGCGTCCACGGGCTCCAGCGCGGTCGCCACGACAGCGAATGCGGAGAAGGCCATGATGCTCCACACCGGGATCTTCGGCCTCCTACTCCTCACCACGAGCATCGCCACCAGGTAGGCAAGCACGGCTAGGCCGACGAAGAACTTGTAGCTCGGCACCCCCCTCGCCCCTCTGCCAGTGAAGGGGCCCGGGTAAAAACGCCGCGACCCGCTTAGGGCCGAGGTCCTGCGTCGCAGGGCAAAAGGGGCCGGCGCCACTGCGCCGTGTAGCCCCGTCTACGACGAGGAGCTGCCCGGTTACGAAGTCGGCCTCGTCCAATGCCAAGAACACGAGGAGGCTTGCGCCCCGAGGACCTGCCGAGCCTTCCCACGGGCACTGCCCTCCTGTATACCTCCGGGCCCTCGAGCCTAGCCCCCTGCACAACCCAGGGGTCTCGATGGGCCCAGGAGCGACGGCGTTCACGGTAACGTTGAAGCGAACAACCCCTAGCATAAGCGCCCTCTTAAACCAAGCCACTGCCACCTTGGATGCCGAGTAGTTGATGAGGGCCGGGAAGCCCACGACGGCCCCTGCTACCGAGGAGGCTTTGATCATCCTACCGAAGCCGGTCCTGATCATGTTGAGAGACGGCCCCCGTGAAGTAGAAGACGCTCTTTTAGGTTGACGTTCAGCACCCTTCCCTAATCCTCCTTGCTTATCCCCAAGAAGTGCTTAAAGGGGTATATGTCGGCGTTGTTGCGAGGACGTCGTTCTTCCCAAAAGGCCTTAAGGCGCTGCCCACGCACTTCTCGACGCCCGGGTCCCTCGGGGACGCCGCCCCTGTCGCTGGGGCCTCAGGGCCTCTCCTCCACTGCAATGATCGGGCTCACGACGGCTTGCGCCCTCACGTCGATCAGCCCGCGATCCGTGAGGCCCAGCTCCGGGACGGATGGGAGGGTCACGAACGCCAGCTGCATGGCCGGGGACCTCAGGGGGGAGCCCAGGACCTCCCTCACCGACTCCTCGAGGAGTTCCAGCTTCCTTATGACCTCCTCGGCCGGCTCCACGGACATGAGCCCTGCGAACCTCAGCGGCACCTCTCCGACGACCTCGCCGTTCAGCGTTGCGACTATGCCCCCTCCGATCTCCCTAATCCTTTCGACAGCCCTCCACATGTCGTTGGCGTCCTGGCCGACCACTACTACGTTGTGGTGATCGTGGGCCACGCTGGAGGCCAACGCGCCCCTGGCTATTCCCATGCCCACCACGAAGCCCCTGCCGACGTTCCCCGTCCCCCTGTGCCTCTCGATCACAGCTATCATCGCTACGTCCCTGCTAGGATCTGGGAGAACCCTGTGGTCGACCACGTCGAGCTCGACGAGCCTCGCCCTCTTGACTATCTGCCCTGGGACCACCTCTATTGCCCTGGCCAAGGCCCTCCCCCTCCTGATGTCGACCCTGATGGGGATGTCGTCGGCCCCCACGCCTCTCCCAATCTTCACAGTGTCGGTTGCCCACGAGGGGATCTCGACGCGCTCCGGCGGCCTGTAGAGGAGCCTCCCCTCGTGGTAGACCGGGCGCCCGTCGAAGATTACCGTCCTCACGTCCACCTTCCTCAGGTCGCCGAGTATCAGGATGTCGGCGAGCCTGTGGGGCGCAACGGATCCCAACAGGCCCTCGAGCCCGAAGTGCTGCGCTATGTTCAGTGTGGCCATCCTGATGGCCTCGACGGGATCGACGCCGAGCTCGATCGCCTCCCTGACGTTGTGATCTATGTGGCCCTCCCTCACGATGTCGGCCGGGGTCTTGTCGTCGGTGCAGAACATGAAGGCCCTGAAGTCCCTCACCCTGCCGACCAGGGGCCCGAGTATGTCCCTGAGGTTCCTCTCGGTGCTCCCCTCCCTCACCATCACCTTGCACCCGCGAGCTACCCTCTCCAGCGCCTCCTCGGCCGTGAGGGCCTCGTGGTCATCCGAGAGCCCCGCGGCAACGGCCGCGTCGATCTCCGGCCCGGAGGCCCCCGCCAGGTGCCCATTGACCGGCTTCCCGAGCCCCGCCGCGAGGAGCGCCTTGTCCAGGAACTCCTCGGGCCTCCGGAGGAGGTTCTGATAGTTCAGCTCGCCGAGCGACGCGGCCTCTGGCAGGGAGAGGAGCTCTGACGTCTCGCCCAGCCCGAGCTCGCCGCCCGTCGTCTCGAGGCCCGGAGCGGTGGGAACTCTCGACGGGACTTCCACGAAAATCCTCAGCGGCGCGCCGCGCGCCATGTCGATCAACAGCCTCACGCCGCGCGCCCCGAGCACGTTGGCTATTTCGTGGGGGTCGGCGAAGATTGCCGTGGTGCCGTGGGGCACGAGTATTTCGGCGAGCCTCTGGGGAACGAGCATCGCGCTCTCTATGTGCACGTGGGAGTCCATGAAGCCGGGGACCACGAATCCTCCCCTGGCGTCGATCACCAGCGTGTCGTCGCCCCTCCGAACGCCATTGACCCTGCCGCTCGCCGCGATCAGCCTCCCCGCGACCGCGACGCTGCCCTCGTAGATCGTGCCCCCGTAGACGTCCACGACCCTTGCGTTGACGATCAGGACGTCGGGGGGAGCCCGCCCGAGGGCGACGCCGATCGCCTTCAGGAGCTCCTGCTTGCCGTAAGCCGCGCCACCCATGGCCTGGACCCACGTTTTCCCTCGGCGCTGGGATTCAAATTTAAGTTGGCTAGGAGCCCATCCATCGCCTGGGGAAGGCCTTGTCCTTCCTCCACCCCCTCTCCAAGAGGCCCTACCACATCCCTGCCAGGCCCGGGGACGTGGCGCCCCGCGTCGTCGCCATGGGCGATCCTGAGCGGACGAGGAAGGCCGCAAAGCTGCTCGAGGGAGCTCGCGTGATCAACGAGCACAGGGGCTACCTGGCCGTCACGGGAACTTATCGAGGGGTCCCCGTCACCCTCGCGACCCACGGCATCGGCGCTCCCTCGGCGGCCATAGTGTTCGAGGAGCTGGCCATGCTCGGGGCAAAGGCGATAGTCAGGGCCGGCACGTGCGGCGCCCTGGCAAAGGAGATCGGGGTTGGCACCGCGTTCGTTGCGGAGGGGGCAGCGTACGAGCCCGGGGGGACCATCGGACTCTACGTGGGACCCACCTCGTTCCCCGCCGTCCCGACCCCCGAGCTCGTGATAGCCCTGGAGAGGGCTGCGAGGAGGCTGGGGCTCAGGGTCGCGAGGGGCCTCGTGATCTCCAGCGACGCTTTTCACAGGGTCGAGGCTCACGCGGACAGGTGGGCGGGGCTGGGCATCTCCGCCGTCGAAATGGAGTGCGCGACGCTGTTCGCGATCGGCAGGCTGAGGGGCCTCGTGACCGGCTGCATAGCGCTGGTGATAGACAACGTCGCAACCGGGGAGGAGCTTAGGGAGGGCAGGGAGGAGCTGGAGCTCGAGGTCGTTAGGGCGGCGCTCGAGGCCGTAACGGAAATTCCTGGCCAGGAATTGGGCCAAATCCAAAAAGGCGCTGGGGATCACTCCCTGAAGTAGGGCCTGCCGAGCCACGCCGGCCCCTTGGTACCCCTCGAAATTATGACCAGGAAAATCACGATCAGGAGGTACGGCAACATGAGCAACAGGTATGACATCTCGGGCCTCCCGATGCCTATGAAGTAAGGCTGCAGTGTGCTTGCAACGGACCACGCCAACCCGAATATTAGAGCGCCCACGAAGGCCCTCACGGGCTCCCACCTCCCGAAGTAGACGAGGCCCACGGCAATGAAGCCCATGCCGTAGGTCAAGTTCTCGTAGTATGTGTTAGTCACGCCTATTCCGAGCTGGGCTCCGGCTAGCCCGGCAAGCGACGAACAGGCCACAACGGCCAGCACCTTCGTCTTGGTGACGTTGATCCCCATCGAGTCGGCGGCCTTCGGGTTCTCGCCAACCGCCCTGAGCGCCAAGCCCCACTTCGTCCTGAAGACGAAAAGCCACGTCAGGGCCACAACGGCGTAGGAGAGGTACACCACGGGGTCGTGCACGAAGAACCCCTGGCCGATCACCGGCACGTCGTCTAGCAACGGCACGCCGATGCGAGGGAGGGGGGTCACGTAGACCGTGGTTGTGCCGTATATGGATCTGAAGAGGAAGTCCGAGAGCCCGAAGCCCAGGAAGTATATTCCCATGCCCGCGATCACCTGGTCCAGCCTGAAGATGACGGAGAGCAGTGCAAGTAACAGCCCTAGCGCGGCCCCCGCGAGGGTGCCGATCAGGTAGCCCAACACTGCATCCCCGGACACGTAGGCGACGTGGACGCCGACGAAAGCCGACATGAGCATTATGCCCTCGATGCCCAGGTTTATGACGCCCGCCCTCTCGCTTATCACCTCGCCCGAACTGGCAAGGGCCAGCGGGGTGGCGTACATGACTCCTAGCTGGACGATCGAGGAGATGACGTCCACGTAGTCCATGGCCTACACCCTAACCAACCTGATCCTGTAGCTCGTGAGTAGGGTGCCGACTAGCACGAAGAGGTATATCAGGCCCTCGAGTGCCTTCGAAAAGGTGTAGGTCAGGCCGGTGGCGGCCTGCAAGTACGTGTTCCCAGTGTATATTATGCCGAAGAACAGGGACGACGCGATTATGCCGATCGGGTTGTTGGCCCCCACGAGGGCAACTAGGATGGCGGTGTAGCCCAGGCCTACGAATATGCCCTCGAATAGGTAGTGGAGGAACGCCAGCACCTCGACAGCGCCGGCGAGCCCGGCCATCATGCCGCTGTACAACATGCTGAGGGCCATCAGCTTCCTCACGTTTATGCCCGCGTAGGCCGAGGCCGCGGGGTTGTGGCCCACCGCCCTTATCTTATAGCCGGCCTCGGAGCGGAATAGCATGAAGTACGAGAAGAGGGCAATTCCAAGGGCAATGGCTATTGCGGTGCTTATCGACGTGCCGGGGAAGGTGGGTATCGAGGCGAGGATGGGCGGCGACATGGGCCACATCTGGGGGCCGGGCAACTTGAGCGGGCCCCTAAGCGCCCACTGCATGATCCTATAGGCCAGCCAGTTCATGATGACCGTTGTCACGATCTCGTTTATCCCGAGGTATGCCCTGAGCGCGCCCGCGAAGAGGCCCCACGCGCCCCCCGCGACAGCGGCGACGACCATGGCCGCCAGGAGCGTCGCGTCCGAGCTAACGTTCATCGCCTGGAGCGCCAAGGCTACGCTAGTGGCTGCCATGGCCCCTACGACGTATTGGCCCTCCGCGCCGACGTTAAACACCCCGGCCCTGTTCGAGACGGCGATCCCTACGGCCATCAGGGTGAAGAGGGTTGTGTAGCTAACGATGCTCGCCACGCCGTTCGGCGAAAGCGCCCCGGCAAAGAAAGCGCCGTAGCCCACAGCGGGATCCACGCCGGCCACGAACTTCATCAGCAGGGCCCCCACTGCGAACGCTGCCCCGAACCCCAGCAACGGGACCGCGACGTATGCCAGGGGCGAGATTGTTCGCGCCTCGAACTTCAGGACATGGCCCAAGCCCTCCCCACCTCCTCGGGCTTCATCCTCTTCGCGCCGAGCATCATGAGGCCCACGTCCTCTATGTCCACCTCGCCCGGCCTGAAAACCCCTACCACCTCGCCATTGTACAGCACCGCCACCCTGTGGCTCAGCTCGAGCACCTCGGAGAGGTCGCTCGAGATGAGCAACACCGACGAGCCCTTCGACGCCATATCGGCGAGCAGATCCCTCACATACTCCGTCGCCGCCACGTCGAGGCCCGCCGTCGGCTCGTGAGCTATCAATAGCCTGGGAAGCCTCGAGAGCTCCCTTGCCACGAGCAACCTCTGTATGTTCCCCCCCGAGAGCTTCGAGGCCTTGGAGCTCGGCGACGGCGTCCTTATGTCGAATTCCTTGATCAGCTTCACGCAAAGGTCCACGAGCTCGGCGCTCCTTATGGGCGAGAGCCCGAGCGACGAGAGCAGCGGAACCCTCGACTTGAACTTATCGTCGTTCAGCCGCGTGAGCAACACGTTCTCGCAGACGCTCATGTCCCCGACCACCCCCATCCTCAGCCTCTCCTCCGGAATCATCGACATCCCCAGGGCCAGCCTCTCGCCCACCCCTGCCTTCGTGACGTCCCTCCCCAGGAAGAAGATCTTGCCCTCCGCCGGCCTCCTGAGGCCGTAGAGCGCCTCAGCCAGCTCCCTCTGGCCGCTGCCGACGACGCCGGCGATCCCGACGATCTCGCCCCTCCTCACGACCAGGTCCACGCCCCTTAGGGCCAGCTCCCCCCTGTCGCCGAGGACCTTGAGACCCCTGGCCTCGAGCACGACCTCGCTGGACGGCGCCGGCTTTGGCCTCTCGCTCGCGAACACCTCCCTCCCGATCATCATGTTGGCCAGGAGCCTGGGATTGGCCGCGCCCCTGGGGAGCTGCCCGACCACCCTGCCCCGCCTCATGACCACGATTCTGTCCGCGATCTCCATGACCTCGTTCAGCTTGTGCGTGATGAAGACCACCGAGACCCCCCTTTCCCTGAGCTTCCTGATCGTGCCGAAGAGCCTCCTGACCTCCACGGGCGAGAGGACGGACGTGGGCTCGTCGAGTATCAGGACCTTGACCCTCCTGAAGAGCGCCTTCAGTATCTCGACCTCCTGCTTCTCGCCAGCGGAGAGCTGCCACGCCTTCTTCTCCGGCTCGATCGACAGCCCCACCTCCCTAGCGAAAGCCCTTACGGCTTCGTTCAGCTTCCCATAGTTCATTACGGGGGGCAGCCCCTCGAAGCCCAACACGACGTTCTCGGCAACAGTTAGCTCATCGACCAGGGTAAAGTGCTGGTGCACCATCCCTATGCCGTTCCTCAACGCGTCAGCGGGCGAGGCGTGATGTACCCTCCTGCCCTCAACGTATATCTCCCCCGCGTCGGGCGTGTAGAGGCCGTATAAAATGTTCATGAGCGTCGTCTTGCCAGCGCCGTTCTCGCCAAGGAGGCCGAGCACCTCGTTCCTGCATATCGTGAGGTCCACGCGGTCGTTAGCGACCACGCCGGGGAACGCCTTGACGATCCCCTTCATCTCGACTATCGGCTCGCAGGGTTGCATTGCGAAGCACCAGGCCAGGCCAGAGGATGGCGCCAAAAAGGACTAGGGGGTGAAGCCTGTGCTTATCTTGCCCGAGGCCACCTCGCTGATCAGGCCCTGTATATTGTTCCACACGTCGTTCGGACACGCTGAGCCCTGGATGAGCTTTATGCCCCCGTTGGCCATGTCCGCCCAATAGTACTTGCCCCCATGCGCCAGGGTGCCGTTGAGGTAGTCGTTGTAGAAGGCGTTGTACACGGCGCTCCAGTCCCACACCTCAGCTAACAACAGCTGCTCTCCCACGAGCTCCGGGTGGTACGTGCTGCTGGTCATTATCAACACGCCGGGATGTTCCTTGACTGCCGCGATCGCCCCCAGCTGGACGCCGTCGCCCATGCTCTTGATCACGTCGACGCCGTACTGCGTTATGAGGGTCTCAGTGGCCAGCTTGGCCTTGGCCACGTCGTGGAAGTCGCCGGTGTAGACCACGTAAAGCACCTTGTCAGGATCGTAGCCAGCGTACTTGATCCCGCTCCTCAGCCCAATTTCGCAGAGCGCGAGCTCGGAGACGTTCATGCCGGCCACGTACCCGATCTTCTTCGTCTTGGACATCAATATCCCCACATAGCCCTCCACGAAGCACGCCTGGTCGGTCCTTATGTTGGCGCCGCTCACGCGCGGCCCGACGTACTGCGGGGCTCCCGCTATGGCGAGGAAGTACACGTTGGGGGGCAGGGAGGTGCTATTAGCTATTTGGGCGAAGGGGGCGCCGAACTGGAAGCCCACGCCGATTATTAGGTTGTACCCCTGGGAGATGTAGCTCTGGGCGACGCTGATTATTTGCGTTGGGTCGTAGACGCCCTGCACCCACGCGCTGACGAGGCCGGGATGCTGACCTAGAAATGCCTCCATCGACCTGTAGCCGGCCTCGTTCCACGCCGTGTCGGTAACGCTGCCAGGGAATATGAACGCGATCTTCACGGGCATGGCGGTCGTGGTCTGCGGGGGAGCCCCCCTGAGGGATGCGATGTAGTATCCCACGAGCCCGGCGACGATCGCAATGACAACTACAATTGCTACTAACGCCTTAGTCGACAACATACTACGCCACCCAAACCTTATGCCTTCCTTCGAAGCCTGAGCTTATATACTTTTATTTTTTAATATTTTGTTTTGTCAGCACTTATCTGAAAACAAAAATTGTTTACACCGTCCTTGGATTTCGTTCCGTTGCCAAGAGCGACTACGCTCTTGTTATTGCACGACATTGGTGGACAAAGCATGACTGAGGAAGTGGTCTTCGTAAGGAGGGCATCGGGCCTGGTGAGGGAGCTGGAGTGGTACGACGTCATGTTGTGGGCGCTATCGGCCTCCGCCGGCTCGGGACTAACGTATTACGCCGTGACAATACTGGGCGACCTGTCGTGCTACGGTGGGAGCCTCGTGCTGGCCTTCTTCCTGGCGGGGCTCCTGTTCCTGCCGCTGGTAATAGCGTGCGCGTTCGTCGCGCAGTTGGCTAGCGAGGGAAAGATCAGCAGCGAGGCCGAGGGAACCATAGCCGGGAGGGTCGACAGGTTGCTCAAGATCGTGGACGCCAGGCCAAAGACCAAGAACTGGATCTCGAGGAGCAAGGTGGGCACGAGGAAGCCCTGGTACAGGGAGGTAGAGGAGTTGGTCAGGTAACAGGGCAACGGTTTTTGAGGCGAGGGAAAAAACTTAGCTGGGCGCCCCGGGCAGGGGCTGCGGCGTCGCCACCTGCTGCTTGAACGTGTCGGCGTTCTGGATCGTGACGACCACGGTCGGCGTCTTTATCCAGTCGCTGCTCGGCACCCATCCCTTCATTACGTGGTAGTAGGCCGCGTAGACCGCCCAATATCCCTGCAGGAACGGGGACTGGGCTATCGTTGCGTACATCTTGCCAGCCTTTATGGCCGCCACGGCATCGTCTATTGCGTCGTAGCCGACGACTATGATGTCCTTGCCGGGCTTGAGCCCGGCGCTCTCTATTGCCTGTATGGCGCCCAGCGCCATCTCGTCGTTCGCAGCTATGACAGCGTCCACCTTCTGCGAGGCCAGGATGGACTGCATCTTGTTCAGCGCCTCATCCCTCCTGAAGTTCGCCACCTCCTCGGCCACGATCTGCACCTTGCCCTGGCTCACGTAGCTGTCGAGGACGTTGTGGAAGCCCTGTTGCCTCTGTATGGCGGCAGTCGTGCCGGGTATGCCGTTCAGGATCACCACCTTCCAGGGCGTGGGCTTCCCGCTAGCCTGGAGGGCAGTTATGAGGGCGTTGGCCGCCTCCTCTGCGCCCTTGACGTTGTCGGTCCCGATGAATACCAGGCGGAGGGTGTGATCGGCCACGTCGCGGTCCGTAGTTATCACGGGGATTTTGGCGCTCTTAGCTCCCTGCAGGGCAGGCTGTATCGCCTGTATGTCCGTGGGGTTCACGAGGAATGCGCTGTACCCCTTCGCCACTGCCGTCTCCAGCTGGTTGGTCTGGAGCGAGGGATCGTCCTGTGCGTCGTAGACGTCCAGGACCACGTCCACGCCCTTGTTCTTTAGCTCGTTGACCGCGGCAATTGCGCCGTCCCTGAGGGAGGCGAAGTACGGGTTGCCCAGGTTGCTCACGAACAGTGCCAGCTTCAGCTGCGTCGATGCCTGAGGACGCGTGAAGTACCAGTACGCGGCGCCGACAGCCGCGATAACGATGACAACGACCACGATCGCGAGGGTCTTGGACAACGCGGCCCTCATCAAAATACGTCGCCTTTATAGCTAATGTGGGCCGTAACTGGCTTATAAGCTTACAAGCAGCGTATGGAGCTGCAACGCCCCCGTGAGGCCCTAGTCCCAGTCTGAGGCCCATCGACCAATATCTACTCGTAAGAACGATCCATGCCCTACCTTATCAATACCCCCTCACTTCACGTACCTGAGGCCCCTCGTGAGCGCCGTCGCCGCGGCCACTAACACTACCCCCTTTACGACCCACTGGACATAGGGATTGACGCCCAACAGCACGAGGACGTTTGTGAGCAACGTCAGGACGTAAGCTCCTATGGCAGGTCCCAGGGGCGAGCCAACGCCTCCGGTCAACTGAACGCCGCCCAGGACTGACGAGGCTATGGCGTCCAGCTCGTAGCCCCACCCGGTCCAGGGGTATGCCGCCTCTAGCCTGGCGTCCATCATTATCCCCGACACGGCGTAGTACAGCCCTGCGATCACGAACGCCGCGAGCTTCACCCGATCCGCGTTTATGCCCGAGTACCTTGCAGCCTCCTCGTTACCGCCTATCGAGTATATCTTCAGCCCGAAGCTCAGCCTGCGTAGCATCAGGAAATTCACGGCTATTGCCATTGCGAAGATCCAGACGAGGTTTGCTATCCCGAACGTTTCCTCGGTGAGGATCCTGTAGGTCGTGAGGCCCGATATGCTCGTGCCGCCGGTCATCAATAGCACGGCGCCCCTGCCCGCGACCAGCGTCGCGAGCGTGGCAACGAAAGAAGGTATCTTCGCCTTCGTGACGAGCAGGCCGTTTATCAGCCCAATGAGGCATCCCACGCCCAGGCCCGCGAGTATCGATAGCGTTAGGGGGAACCCATACATTTTGTCCGCCATGGCCGCCACCGTGCCGGCCAAGGCCATCGTGGAGCCCGGGGACAGGTCTATGCTTCCCATCAGGATTATCATGGATTCCCCGAGGGCTAGGAGGCCGAGGGGCGCTGTCTGGGCGAGCAGGATCTTCTGATTGTACACCGACAGGAAGTACGGGGAGAGGATGGCCGAGGCGACGAAGAGGCCCAGCGCCGCGATGAGGGGCTTCGACTCCTCCAGCTCGAGGAACTTCCTCACGATGTCGGCGTAGCCCTTCCCTCCTCTCGCCATCCTAACCACTTAATAGTAGTCATTTCCCGGCCATTAGGTTAATTAACCTATCACGGTCGAGCTCCGCCCTGGGGACCAGCGCCACCTGCCTGCCCCTGTGGAGGACTAGGACCTTGTCCGACAGCGAGAGCACCTCGTCAACGTCCGACGAGAGCAAGATCACGCCTATGCCCTCGTCGGCCATCCCCTTCAGAATCCTCCTGATCTCCCCCTTGGCGCCGACGTCTATCCCCACCGTTGGCTCGTCGATTATGAGGACGCGGGGCCGGGCGTTCAGCAGCTTCGCCACGACCACCTTCTGCTGGTTGCCGCCGCTGAGGTTCAGGACCCTCGTGAACATGCTCGGGGTGACTATGTTCAGCCTTTCGATCCACGCCTTCACTATCCTCCTCTCGACCGCGTCCACTCTGAAGCCTAGGGCACGGCTGAGGCGATCCACGCTGGGGAGCACTATGTTGTCCTTCACGCTCAGCGCCCCAACGAGCCCCTCGTGGAGCCTGTCCTCGGGCAGGTAGTATATGCCATGCTTTGCAGCGTCGCTCGGGCTCCGTATCCTCACCCTGGCCCCCATGACTATTATCTCGCCGGAGGTCACGGGCTCCACCCCTATCAGGGCCTTCCCCAGCTCGGACTTCCCTGCGCCGAGGAGGCCCGTGACCCCAAGCACCTCGCCCCTGCGCAGCTCGAAGCTCACGCCCCTCAGCGCTATCCCCCTGGCCCTCAAGGGCCTCGTCGACAGGCCCCTTACGGCCAGAACTGGCTCCCCTCGGCCCGCGGAGGGGGTCCTCTCCACGTAGTATTCCCTTAGTCCGCGGCCGAGCATTAGCTCCACGACCTTTTCCTTGGTGACTTTGCCCGTCTCAACAGTCGTTATTTTCTGGCCGTCCCTCAGGACCGTTATCCGGTCGGCGATCTCGAAGATTTCATCTATGTAGTGGGATATGTACACTATTGACCTCCCAGCCTCCTTGAGCCTTCTCACGACCTCGAATAGCCTCCTTACCTCAGCCGCGCTCAAGGCCCTCGTGGGCTCGTCTAGGCATATCACTTGGGCGTTCTCCATGAGGGCCCTGGCTATTTGGACGAGCTCCTGTTCGCCGACCCCGAGGTCCTTTGCCTTGAGCCATGGATCCACGTTCAGGCCCACCTCGTTAAGGTACTTCGCGACCTCCTGCTCGATCCTCCTCCTGTCAAGCGCCCTGTGACCCGCTTCGAAGGGGAGGCGCGAGAGGAACACGTTCTCCGCGACCGATAGGTGGGGTATCAGCATTATTTCCTGGTGCACTAAGGTAATGCCGTGCCTCTTGGCATCCAGCGGCCCCCTGAACGTCACCTTCTTTCCGTAGACGCGCAGCTCGCCAGCGTCCGGCTGCAATATGCCGTTGAGAATTTTAACGAACGTCGATTTTCCCGCGCCGTTCTGCCCCACTATTGCGTGAACCTCGCCGGCCCGCAGGTCGAAATCGACGCCCTTAAGCGCGACGACGCCGGGGAACCTCTTCACTATGCCCTTTGCCTCGAGGACCAAGCTCATGGCCTACAGCCTAGTGTAGCTGTAATCCCTGTTCCTGTCGAGGAAGTCCAGCAACTCGCCCTCGCGGGGGAGGCCCGCCTGTGCCCCCATCTTCGTGACCTTGATCGCCCCCGCGGCAACCCCCCATAAGACCGCCTCCTCCATTGGCAACCCCCTCGAAATGGCCACGGCGAGGCCAGCGTTAAACGCGTCCCCCGCCCCCGTCGTGTCCACGGGCTCGACCCTGAACGCGGGGTAGTAGAGGGCCTCGTCGCGCGTGACCAGGACCGCGCCCCTCGCGCCGAGGGTCACGACGACGTGCTCTGGGCCTAGCTCGAGTATCTTCCTGCCGGCCCTAGCCGCTGAGTTAGCATCCGTGACCGGCACGCCGCTGATGTACTCCGCCTCAACGGCGTTCGGGGTGATCACGTGCACGTGCTTTGCGATTTCGTAGACGTCCCCCGAGACGGGCGCCGGGTTCAGGATCACGACCTTTCCGAGCGAGCGCGCGATCTCGGCGGCGCGCTTGTTCACCGCGCCTGGTATTTCCATCTGCAACAGGACGACCCTCGACTCCTCCATCGCCGGCAGCGCGTCATCCACGTCAGCTGTTGAAAGGTGGTAGTCGGCGCCCGGATCCACGAATATCATGTTCTCTCGCGTCTTCTCGTTGAGGATTATGAACGCCACGCCGGTGTTACGATGGTCGTCGACCTTTACGAAGTCGACGTTAACGTTATTTGACCTGAAGTTGTCCAGCAGGTAGTCCTTGAAGTCGCGCCCTATTCTCCCGACCATGAACGTCCTCTCGCCTAGCCTGCCGCAGCCGACCGCCTGGTTCGCCCCCTTGCCTCCGGGACTAAAGTGATACCCGTGGCCGATCAGCGTCTCGCCGGGCCTCGGGAACCTTTCCACCAATATGTAGAAGTCGACGTGTATGCTTCCCACAACGGTTACAGCCATGAGACCACCGAGAACGACGACACCGTCATCCGCTTCTCTCTCCCATTTAAAAACCTATTAAAAGTTGCCATCATGATATTAGAGCTCGGGCTCGCCTTGAAGAAGGGAGGCATAATAAATCCGGCGCTCCTCTATCACCTCGGGCAACTTGGCCATGGGGACATATTCGTCGTGTCGGACGCCGGCCTGCCCATACCCAGCGGAGTCGTGCGCCTGGACTTTGCGATAAGGCCGGGATTGCCAGGATTCGTGGAAGTGGTGAACGCGATCCTGAGCGAGGGGCTGGCCGTTGAGAGGGCGGTGTTGGCCGTGGAAATCAAGGAGCGGAGCCCGCTGATGCACGAGAAGGTCCTGGAGCTGCTCGCGGCCCACGGCATTGGGGGCGATAAAATAACCTACGTTCCCCACGAGAGATTCAAGGCTGAGTTCGTCGCCAAGGCCAAGTTCGTCGTGAGGACGGGGGAGTACACCCCGTACGCGAACGTGGCTTTCGTGAGCGGCGTGCCGTTCTAACCAGCCTAGATCCGGGACAGGGGCTAGGGATGTGCTGAGCTGAAAAAACTAAAGGCGCGCACACGAGCTAGTTATCGGGGGCCGGGGATGGGTGAGACGGGCGGCCTGAGGGGCTGATGAGCCATTGTAGCTGCCTACCCGGCCCTCCTCTCCAGGCCCTCGAAGAGCCAGCCGAACGATGGGATCGAGCGCCTCCTCAGGCCCTCCTCGTGGATCGCGTGCACGACCAGGGGCAAGGCTATGGTGGCGTCGACGTGCACCATCCTCTTCCTCGCCCTGGGCGAGACCTTGCCCCAGCTCACGGCCTCCTCGAGCGTCGCGCCGCTCAGCCCTCCCCACTGCGGGGAGTCGGTGGTGAACTGCACGACGTATTCGAGCGGCTTGTAGAAGTCGTGCACTCCCTCCTCGTACTCGGCTATCAGCGTCTGGGCCACCGCCACCAGGTTCACGTAGTCCTTCGGCACCCCTCCCCCTACGTATATGGCCGCCATCTTCCTCGCCCTCCTCCCCACCTCGACGAGTTGCGCGAAGTCCCTGACCATGTCTATTGCCACCTTCTTCCCCTTCCTGTACGCCATTAGGGCGGCCATCCCGTACGCGCTGTCGACGAGGGCCGGGGAGAACACGGGCACCCCGGCCCTGTAGGCCGCCGAGACTATCGCGTCGACGCCCCTCTCGGCCGCGAACTTGCCGAAGAGGTGCAGGAACTCGGCGGACGAGTACGTCCCCTCGGGCAGCGCCTCTACGAACTCGCCTATGAAGTTCTCCATCTTCCTGTAGTCCAGCTCGCTGGCCACCGTGTCGTAGAACCTGTCGAGCTTGAGCTGCAGGAGCTTGGCGTCGTCGACGCAGGGGCTGACCTTGTAGTACTTGAAGCCGAGGGCCTCATATATGTCCTCGCTTATGTTGGCCCCAGTGCTCACCACCACGTCAACGTACCTGTTCTCGACGAGCCACTTGACAATCCTCCACACGCCTGCCGTGCTCATGGAGCCCGCGAGGCCGAGGAATATCGTCACGTCTGGATCGGAGATCATGTCCCTGAGCGCCAGGTAGGCCTCCCCGAGGGCCCTGCCCTGGAAGGACATGTTCGCCATTTCCTTGAGCAACTCGCTTATGCTCCTCCTCCTGACTTCCAGGGCCACGACCTCCCCGTATGCGACCTCCTCGACCCCCATCCCGGACCACAGCCAGGGGCTAGAGGACGCGGGCTTTTAAACGATGCCAACAAAAGGGTGAAATTCCCGCGCCCCGAGCAATAGATGGGTGGGCGGGTGAGGGAGGACTTCATAGGCAGCGGGCGGTGCAGGTGCAGGGTGATACTTGAGAGGGGCGTGAGGCCCCCGGTCGTCCTATTACATGGCTATAGCTTCACGAGCGACGTCTGGAGGGACGTGGGGCTGCTCCAGGCCCTCGAGGGCATGGGAATACCGTACGTCGCGATAGACATGCCGTACGGGAGGATCTCAAGGTGTAGCGCCAAGAGCAGGGACGTCGAGCTGAACCAGTCGCTGGTCGAGGAGGCCGTAAGGGGCATCCTCGGCGGCCAGGCACCCCTCGTCATCGGGGCGAGCCTCGGGGGTTACCACGCCGTCCTCTACTCGCTGAGGAACAGGGCCCTCGGGCTCGTGCTCGTGGCGCCGGTCAACGTGTCCGGGGGCGAGGTGCTCGAGAGGGCCAAGCTGGTGAGGCCCAGGACGCTCGTGATCTACGGCGATAGGGACGATGTAGTGGACCTCGCCGAGCTGAGGCCCTTCGTCGATGCTGTCGGGGCCGAGCTCAAAGTGTACAGGGGGGCCGGCCACGCGGCCTACCTCGACAGGCCGAGGGAGTTCGTCGAGGACGTCATAGCCTTCTACAAGCACATCGCTGGGAGCGGAACTTGACCCTAGCGCCTAACGCGTGGAGGTCGATTTCTGACCTCCTCCCCGCCCTGGAGGGCGAGGCTTTCAGTCGTAGCGGCCAAAGCTCCGCCCCCTCGCAATTTACGGCCTCAATACTAGGTTATGGGGTTAATGTCGTCTAACCGGGTGTGAGACGTGGAACGGCGAAAGTCGAAGCTACGACTCTGTTGCTCAGCGCTCCTAACGCTTTCGATATTCCTTCCCGTCGTTTCCATGGCCGAGTCGGCGTTCATCGTGGACGTGGTCACGCTAGTGGAAGTGTTCAACGCGGGCCGGGCGGCCCTCAACCCCAGCGACGTGGGGGCGGGCGCCTACGGCTACCCGGCAAACGACACGGGCCAGGTCGTGCTAGGGATCAGCGTCATAGTCAACGGCTCCAGGCGCGGCTTCACGATCTCCTGGGGAGAACAACCGGTCCTTGTCGTGGAGGGGCCGCTGCCGAACGTGCCCCCCAACGGC
>JBEULI010000020.1:0-14986 GCA_041287395.1 Desulfurococcaceae archaeon | reverse complement strand
GGGAGGGGCGGCTTTGGCGAGCTACACGGGCTTAAGTCGTAGGCTGTGGATGTTCGTCGAGGATTCCTACAGGCCCGGCCGCGACGAGCTTAGGGACCTGATGCGCGTCGCAACTCTCAACAAGCTGTCGCTGGCATTCCTCAGGAGGGCGAGGGAGCTCTTCCGCCGCGAGTGGCTCGTTGAGGAGGGCAGGTACAGGCTCTACATGGAGAACGCCGTCGAAGTGGTCAAAGCCCTCAGGGGGCTGGACTACGCCCTGTACAAGTTTAGAAGGCCCGTGGACCACGTCTCCGTGGATCTGGACATATTGATTAGGGCGGGCGACGTCCCTGAGGCCGTCTCCAGGCTCAGGGGCCTCGGGTTCGGCGTAGCCGTTTCAGAGCCCTACACCGTGACCCTGGAGAGGAGGGGCTTCATAGTTGACCTGTACACGCACCCGTCATTTGCGTGGACGATCTACATGGACGGCGAGAAGCTCCTCGGGGAGGCAGAGGACGTAGACGTCGAGGGCGCGACCGCTAGGGCGATCACGAGGGATGCCGAGGTCGCGGTCGCGGCTGCGCACGCCGTGTACAAAGAACACATGGTGTTGCTCATAGACTGCATGACGATAGACAAGTGGATGAGCAGGAGGGCGCTGGAGCTGTCGCGGGAGACGAAAACCATTCGATCGCTGTTGATGGCGAGGGAGGCCTGCGCAGAGATCAGGAGGGGCGCTAGGGAGGCGCCATACAGGGTATCGCCCCTGGCAACGGCGGAGATCCTCGCGGAGAAGCTGTTCGCGGATCCCCGCACAAGGGCGACGGCCTTAAACGTCCTAGGGTACATTGCGAGGAGGGACTTCGGAAGGAGGCTGCTGGGCAGGGTGGCCAGGAAGAGCTACTAGCGATCCCCGGCCCCCCCTTCACGGAGGCAACGCTTCGATTCCCTTTGCCGTGTACAGCGTTACGATCGTGCTGGCGGCCCGAGCCCCGCGAAGCACTTCAAGGCCCGGGCAACGCCGTTTTCGGCGGCCCTCGCAACTGGGTCGCCGGCTGTTGCGTTGCCGGGGGCCTCGAGTGGAGGCGGTTGAGCGTTTCCCGTCAGGGAACGAAGGCGTTGGCCGCGGGAGGCTGAAAATTAGGGCGAGGAGCAGGATGGGGCCGCCAACGCAATAGCCTCCTTCTCAACAGAGGTTGCGAGGCGCCGACCCCGCAGTTCTCAACGTCCATTGGCACGGCTAGGGGGCTCGAACTACGGCCTCCCGAGGAAGTCGTTGAAGCGGCCCAATAACGTGGGGTCCCCGCCTAGTCAATCTGCGCGAGGCTTGAAGCACCGCTTCGTGTCCCGCTGCGCTTGCAAAAGGATGAAGGGGGCGGCTATGCCGAGCTGGCCCCGTACGTCCTCACGACGAATGTGCTCCCCCCATACTCGACCAGGCGCACCTCGCCCTTGCTCACCAGCTTCCCCAGAAACTCGGCCGGCTTCTCGACAGCGCCCTCAAGGGCTTTGAGCGCGTAGTCCAGCCTCAGCGGATGTACCGAGACCACGCTGAGCAGCCAGCTCTCAGGGTCCCCACGCGCCTTAAACTCCGGGGGCTCGGGCATGTTCAGTAGCTCCACCCTGCCCTCGCCTAGCTTCCTCGAGAAGATCGAGTAGGCCGTCACGAGCTCCTCCGGGGTTGGCTGCTTGGCGTAGGGCTCCGCCGGAGGTCTAATGGGCACGGCCACATAGGCCCTCGCCGGGTTCAGCTCCTTGATGAAGCTCGCCACCGCCTCCACTTCCTCCGCAGCCGTGTTGAACCCACTCACAAGCATTGTCTCCGTCGTCAACATCCCTCGAAACTCCTTGGCGAACTCGGCAATGCCCTCCAGGACCTTCCCCAGCTCTAGGCGCGGGTGAGGCCTGTTGACACGCCTCCACGTCGCCTCTCTAACGGCGTCCACCTTAACGGAGACGAAGTCGGCGCCGAGCAAATCCTGCCTGGCATCTTCAAGAAACAGCAGAGAGGCATTCGTGAGGACGGCCACCGGCTTCCCGGAGCACTCCTTAGCCCCAGCTATGATGAGCCCAACATCCCTATCCAGGAGCGGCTCGCCGTCGGGGACCAGCGTGACGTAGTCGACGGGCTCCCCGGACTCGCTGAGAAAGCTGCAGACCTCCTCGACGACCTCGCGTGGGTCGTGGAAGCGCTTCCTCTCAACAATGAGGTTAGTAGTCCTTCCAAGCTGGCAATATATGCAGGAATAAGTGCAGGTCTTGTACGGCACGTGGTTGACTCCCAAGCTCCTCCCAAGCCTCCTGGACCTCACGGGGCCGAAGACGTACCTGTAGCGCCTAGCCATAGCCGCTATGCCACGCTCTCGGTTTTGGCACTAAAACCAGTTAAGCTTGCACTGGGCCGCGGAGGCCTGAGGACAGCGCTTTAAGCATTGCTCGCGAGCGCGGAGAAACAAAGATCTCTGCAGGCAGGAGACTCCCTGGAAACGGCCGTCTAGGGCATACGGCGGGAAGCCATAGCCGCGCTTCAATAACACCCTTGGAGTAAAGCCCTCGACCATTGGCAGGTGTAGTCGGAAACAGTGCGGCGCGTCCAGGTTTAAGGCATGCAGAGTAGCCCCTCTAACGGGCTCCGAGAGCTGCAGTTGCACGCGGATGATGGCGGATAAATACAATGCCTGAGGAGGCTCGACGAGCCAAGCGTTGCTCCTCCCAGGCGCGGCGATATGGGACGTAGGACCACCACTAATTCCAGGCCTGAGCTGGGACGCCACGCTGGCGTTCAGCCGCAGCTCAAGGAATCCTCGCGCGAACCGCGACTAGGGGCAGGCTACTGCCTACTAGCAAAGACAATATTTGTGAGTGAACCGCGAGAGCCCTGTGATCTGCCTGCGACGAGGGCCAAGATATCCCATCTAGGCTGGACGGCCCTATCGCCCGCCGCGGGTTAGCGGTGGGCCCCCGGAAAATTCCGCGGGGCGTTTCGGTTGCGAGGCCCGCCGGGTCCATGGAGTTGATGAACGGCTTGCCCCAGCCAATTTATTTTCCTGGGCTACGTGAGTGTGCCTCGCCTGGGTGTTCTCGTGCAAGGACTCGTGCTCGCCGCTGGAGAGGGCACTAGGCTCAGGCCCTTCACGCTATCCCGCCCCAAGCACCTCATTCCATTGCTCGGCAAGCCCATGATAGCCTACCCCGTGGAGGACCTCGCCTCGTCGGGGATCAGGGACATAGGGATCGTCGTCGGCTACCACGGGGACCTCATAAGGGAGGCCCTCGGCGATGGCAGCGCCTTCAACGCGAAGTTCACTTACATAGTGCAGGAGAGGAGGCTGGGCATAGCCCACGCGATCCACAGGGCCATAGAGGAGGGGTTCCTGAAGGAGGACTTCGTGGTATACCTGGGGGATAACATACTCAGCAGCGGGATCAGGCGCTTCGTGGAGGCTTTCGAGGAGAGCGGCGTGGACGCCTACGTGCTCCTCGCCAGGGTGAAGGACCCGAGCCGCTTTGGCGTGGCTGTGGTGAGGGACGGGAAGGTCGTGAGGCTCATTGAAAAGCCGAGGGAGCACGTGTCCGACCTGGCACTCGTGGGGGTGTACTTCTTCAGGGATCCGGAGCTCGTGGCCAGGGCGTACAGGGACCTGAAGCCCTCCTGGAGGGGCGAGTACGAGGTCACCGACCTCATACAGTGGTTCGTGGACCGCGGGCACGCCGTGGGATTCGAGGTCGTATCCGGGTGGTGGAAGGACGTGGGAACGTACGAGGGGCTGTTGGACGCGATCTACCTGCTCCTGGACAGGATCGAGCCGAGGATCTCCGGGGAGGCCTCGGGCGAGGTGGTCGGGAGGGTCGTGGTCGAGGACGGGGCAAGGGTCGAGGGCAAGGTATACGGCCCAGCCTACATCGGCCGCGGAGCCCTCGTTGGAAGGAATGCGATCGTGGAGCACTACACCTCGATAGAGAGCGGGGCCCGGGTGCTGTCGGGGCTCGTCTCCAGGTCCCTAGTGATGAGCGAGGCCGAGGTGGACATCAACAGGGCAAGGCTAACGGACAGCGTCGTGGGCAGCCACAGCAGGGTCAGGTGCGCCAGGGAGCTCCACGGGGATCTGAGGCTCGTGATCTCCGACTTCAGCGTGGTCTCGATATAGGTGTTTGGCATGAGGGTGCTCGTGGCAGGGGGCGCCGGGTTCATAGGGAGCAACTTCGTCCGCCACGCCCTGAGGGACCTGGGCTGGGAGGTCCTCGTCTACGACATGCTCACCTACGCCGGCAGGCTCGAGAACCTCCACGACGTCCTAAGCGACTTGCAGTTCGTGAGGGGGGACATAGCTGACGAGGAGAAGTTGTCCAGCGTCGTGGACTCGTTCAGGCCGGACGTCGTGGTGAACTTCGCGGCCGAGACCCACGTGGACAGGTCGATTAACGAGCCGGCGCCGTTCATTAAGACGAACGTGTTGGGCCTCTTCACGATCCTGGAGGTCCTGAGGAGGCGGAGGGGAATTCAGCTGGTCCACGTGTCAACGGACGAAGTGTACGGGGACCTGTGGGGAACGGACGAGGAGGCCTCGGAGGATCGCCCCCTCAGGCCCTCGAGCCCCTACTCGGCGTCTAAGGCGGCGGGGGACATGCTCGTAATGGCTTACGGAAGGACCTACGGAATTGGCTACAGGATAGTGAGGCCGTGCAACAACTACGGCCCCTACCAACACCCGGAGAAGCTGATACCGAGGACGATCATCAGGCTTGCACACGGCAAGCCGGCGGTCATATACGGCGATGGACAACAGGTCAGGGACTGGCTCTACGTGGAGGACTGCGCCCGCGCAATAGCTAGCGTGATCCGAAGGGGGGAGGACGGGGAGATCTACAACATATGCGCCCAGGACTACAGGACTGTGAGGGAGGTTGTGGAGCTGGTGGCGAGGCTGATGGGCAGGGACCCCTCGCAGAGCATCGTGCACGCCAGGCCCAGGCCCGGCGAGGATAGGAGGTACGCCATGAGGTGCGACAAGGTCAGGAAGTTGGGCTGGAGCCCTGCGGAGGGCTTCGAGTCCGGGCTGAGGAAGACCGTGAACTGGTACCAGTCCAATGAGTGGTGGTGGAGGCCGCTCGTGGCGCGGGACTGGAGCTACATCCTGGCGGACACGCCGTGGTGAGCTCTGCTTGAGGGTGTTCGTCACGGGCGCGACGGGCCTGCTGGGCTTCAGCCTGGTCGAGGAGCTGGTCGCGCGGGGCTACAAGGTGTACGCGACCCACCACAGGGCAGGGCCCCTCGGGATGGGCGATGTGAGCTGGATCTACGTGGACCTGGGAGATCCCGACACAATAATTGCGGCGGTGAGGGAGGCATCCCCCGACGTGGTCGTCCACGCGGCGGCTTACACGGACGTGGACGGGTGCGAGCTGAACAAGGAGCAGGCCTACAGGATTAACTACGAGGCTACGAGGGCCGTAGCTGCGGCGGCCCAGAGGGAGGGGTCCGGCCTCATCTACATATCGACGGACTACGTCTTCGACGGGCTTCGGGGCATGTACAGGGAGGGCGACGTCCCAAATCCCGTGAACTACTACGGCCTCACGAAGCTGCTGGGCGAGGTCGCAGTCGCATCTTCCTTGCCCAACAGGAGCCTAATCGTCAGGGTGAGCGGGCTCTACGGCTACAGCCCGACGGGCAAGAAGAACTTCGGGATGGCGGCGCTCGAGAGGCTAATGAAGGGGGAGCCCGTGAACGCCTTCCACGACCAGTACCTGTCGCCGACGTACACGTACCATTTGGCGAAGAGCATTGCAAAGGCCATCGAGAAGGGGCTGACGGGCCTGGTCCACGTGGCGGGCGACAGGGCCTCGAGGTACGAGTTCGCGCTCATGCTGGCCGAGGCCCTGGGAGCCGACAGGTCCCTCGTCAACGCGGTCTCGCTGGAGAGCGCTAGGCTCCCGGCCAGGCGCCCGAGGGACTCCAGCCTCGACACGGCGCTGGCGCGGAGCCACGGGCTCGAGCTGCCGCCGTTGCAGGAGTGCGTGAGGCACTTCGTCGAGAGCTATAAGAGGAGGGCAGGGGGCTAGCCGTGCCCTTCAAGGGCTTCGCTAGGCTCGAAATACCGGACGTCGTGCTCATCGAACACCTCACGTTTCCGGATCAGAGGGGGTTCTTCGCCGAGCTCTACAAGAGGACGGACTTCCTAGCCAATGGCGTGCCCTACGACTTCGTCCAAGCGAACCTGAGCTTCTCCAGGAGGGGCGTCGTCAGGGGCCTCCACTACCAGCTAAAGCCCATGGAGCAGGGCAAGCTCGTGACAGTCATCAGCGGCAGGGTCGTCGACGTTGCAGTGGACATCAGGAAGGGGTCCCCTTGGCATGGCAAGCACGTCATTGCCGAGCTCGCGCCGGGCAAGCTCCTGTGGATACCTCCGGGCTTCGCCCACGGCTTCCAGGCCCTCGAGGACACCTACCTCCTGTACTTGACCACGAAGGAGTACAGCCCCCAGCACGAGAGGTGCATACGCTGGGACGACCCGGAGCTCGGGATACCGTGGCCAATTAGGGAGGGCGTGATATTGAGCGAGAGGGACAGGAGGTGCCCGGGGCTTAGGGAGGCCGAGAGCAACTTCGGGTACCCGATATAGCTCGTAGAACGCAGTCCCGACGGGGGTCGCGGGGCGCATGGCGGTGCGCGCCAAGGGCTCGAGGCCCCAGCGCCTCCTGGTGGCGCTCGAGGGCCCCGACGGCTCCGGCAAGACCACCCTCGCCCGGCTGCTCCTAGTCCATTGCTCGTCGCGCGGGATCCCGGCAAGGAGCTACTGGCTCCGCGGCAGCCACCTCCTCGCATCGCTCCTGCTAAGGCTCCTCTCGCGCTTCGAGGTCCTACGAGGGCCCTGCAACCCGTACTACTGGGTCTGCGTTCCAGCGGGGCTGAGGGGCCTGTGGGCCCACGTGGAGTTCTGGTCCCTGGCGCCCCGCCTAGTGATCAGGGGCCTGCTCTCCAGGCTCGGCGGGCTCCTCGTCTCGGACAGGGGGGCGCTCGACTTCGTGGTGTGGGTCGTGGTCACCCTGGGGTACCCTGGGTTCGTCTCCAGCCTCTACGGAAGGTTCCTCCTGGGGCTAGCGAGGAGGGAGCTCGTCGTCTACCTGCGCGCCGATCCAGAGGTCCTCGAGGCGAGGGCGGACGTCCCGCGCGAGTTCCTCCGCCGCGAGTGCGCGGTCTACGAGGTCCTGTCCAGGCACTACGCGCGGGCATCCCTGGACACGGGCAGGTGCAGGCCCGCGCAATGCCTCGCGGAGCTCGTGAAGGGCCTCAGGGATGCGGTGGCGGACGCCTAAGGCATGGCGCCACGCGCTAGGAGCCAGAGGGAGGCGCTGTCTCCCGGGAGCCCTCCCCCAATAGCCCTCGCTCGCCCGTCGGCGCCGGCAGGGGGGCGCCGCCCCCTCCAGCCTCGTGTCCCCCGGACATCGGGCCGGCCACTAGGCGGCGGATGACCTCCGCGTACTCCTCGTAGCTCCTCACGACGTAGATCTTCGTCGCCCTGAGGAGGCTCGCGTCGAGCCCCGCGAGGCTCTGCGGCGACGCTATTACGCTCAGCCTCCCCGAGATGTAGGCGAGGACCTTCACGAACGTCCCGGAGGCGTGGATGAATATGGGCGAGAGGCCGTAGTCGCACGCGGCCAGGTAGGCCTTGAGCTCCTCGTGCGGCAGGAGCCCGAGCAGGCGTATGCTCGGGTTCCTCACCAGGGGCGCCAGGTCCTTCCACGGCCCGGTCACGAATAGCCTGAACTTCTCAGGAGGGAGCTCGTTGAATATCCTTATGGTCTCCCTCACTGCCTCGTAGTTTATCCTGCCCCTCCCGCCGGCTAGGAGGAGGAAGTGCGGCACTTCCCCGGACCTGTGCCTGGCCCTGAGCTCGCGGTACTCTTCGTCCTCGAAGGAGAAGGGGAGGGGGTTTGGGATCACGACGGCCCTCCCCTCCCCGAGGCCCAGAGCCCTCCGCGCGTTCTCGCGATCTAGCTCGGACGGGTACACGAAGACGTCAACGTGCCTCGTCAGTAGCCTGAGGAAGGAGACGTAGAGCGCGTACTTGGCCAGGTTGATTGCCCTCCCGAGGGCGGTGGGCTCGCTCCTCGACCTGAGGTAGAACGTCTGCGCGTAGTAGCTCAGCGCGTCGTAGTACACGCGGGCCCTGGCGCCGGCAGCCCTGAGGAAGAAGGGCATGAAGCTCATCGAGCCGAAGACGTATACCACGTCGGCCTTCTCGAACAGCTTCCCCAGCTTGAGCGCGGCGTAGAGCTCGTCGGCTGGCTTGGTGGCCTTGGAGATCGGGTCGAAGATATCCGGGGCCCTCCCGCGCAGGAGCCCGCGCAGCGCCCTGTAGAACGGCCTCCGGAGCTCGAGGAAGACCATTCCCTCGCGGCTGACCACGCTCGCCCCCTCCTGCCAGACGTCCAGCACCACGAAGACGGGCGCGCTGCCGCTCCCCCTCGCCACGTCCCTGGCAACCCTAACAATCCTGACGTCGTCGCCCCTCCTCAGCAGGTACGGCCTGTCGTAGTACGTGTAGAACGCGGCCACCCTCATGAGGCCACCCGGCCGCCCACCTGGAGTTGCTCGCGCGAAGGCCGTTAAATGCGTCGAGAGATCGAGGGGAGCGCCTGGGCGGGCATCGCGAAGAGGAGTAAAAATAGCCCGTGCCCCTGTCATGGGACCTTCGGCAACGCTCTGCGGGGGCTCGCGGCGATCCTCATGAAGAGGCTGGGCGTAATACATGCGTACTTCGGGAAGTACGGCGGAGGGGAGCGGCTGGCCCTCAGCGCCGTCAAGGCCCTCGCCGACGAGTTCGAGGTGGTCGTGTACACCCTCGAGCCGCCCGACGGAGACCGCGTGAGAAAGCTCGTGCCGGACCTCGAGGAGGTCCTGGACGTCGCTGAGTTCGTGGCGATCCCCAGGCCCCGGCTGTCCAGGGCCCTGGAGGCAGCGGGCGGGCTCCGGAGGCTGCGCGCGATCGTCGAGGCGGGCGCCCTGCTCAGGGCCGCGGAGGCAGGCGCTGAGCTAGTCCTCGACACCTACACCTCGATGCCGGTCGCCCCCGCCGTGTACTTCCACTACCCGCGGCTCGACAAGATCTTATCCCCTGGGAAGGCGAGGGGGCCCCTGCGGGGCGCCTACGATAAGGTGGTGGAGGTAGCGATCAGGAGGACCAACCCCCGAGGAGTGAGGCTGGCGCTCGCGAACTCGCAGTGGACGGCTGAGGGAGTCCTGAGGGACTACGGCCTCGGGGCGGAGGTAGTCCACCCTCCCGTGGACGTCGAGGCCTTCTCGCGTGCAGCCGGGGGGCCGCACAACGAGAAAACGGTGGTCACCGTTTCCAGGCTGGGCGAGGACAAGAGGCTGTGGTTCGTGGCAGACGTGGCAGCTGCCATGAGGGACTACGAGTTCTACATCGTTGGGACCTCCCAGCGCGAGACCCCGAAGGTCCTGGAGGCCCTCAGGTCGAGGGCCGAGGCCCTGGGCGCCGACAACGTCGAGGTCCTACGGGACTTGCCGAGGGACGAGCTAGTGGAGCTCATGTCCAGGGCAGCCGCCTACCTCCACCCGCCGCTCCCGGAGCACTTCGGGATCGCCGTGGTGGAGGCGCTGGCGGCTGGGCTGCCGGCTGTCGTCTACAGGGACGGGGGCGCGTGGACCGACGTCGTGTCGAGGCTCGACCCTCTCCTCGGCTACTCCAATGCCGAGGAGGCAGTCAGGGCGTTGAGGCACGCGATCTCGAACAGGGAGGCCATAGCCGGTCTCGGGACGAGGCTGGCCGAGCAGTTCACGTACGAGGCCTTCAGGAAATCCCTACTGAGGGCCATTAGGGAGGCAGCCTAGCGGCGCGACCGAGCGGGCCGCGCCTCATCGGATTGCCACCCTCTCCGGGCGCTCCTCCCTCGCGTCCAGCTCCTGGAGGACGCCAGTGGCCTTGACCGGCAGCTCGATCACGTAGTTCATCACTGCCTTGTAAACTTCCACCACCGTTTGTCCCTGGATATTCATTGATGTTCTTTCATGCTCTCTCATATCCAGGGACTTCCACCTGGCCCATAGGGATTTGCCTATCCCTATGGGTTCATGGGCGGCCGTCGAGCCCAACGGCATGGGGCTCCCATCCACAGATAACTCGTCTAGGCTTGGAGCATTGCCCCCATCGCCTAGACGAGCTCTGAGGAATATGTTCCAACATGCGACAACATCTCTATGCCACAGTTCTCCACCTCTGCTACACCTCCCAATTCTAGAGCCATTACTATTACTATAAATTATGGGTGCGCTGTGTATCGGGCAGGTATTCGAAGTGTTCCTCGGGTCTACATACACTACTGGGACACCGTGTTCTATAGCCTTCTCCTCAATAGCTCTCTGGACGCCTTTGAAAGACGCTTGAAAAATCCTATGCCTAAGCCGGCTATCTTTGATTTTCTCAATCATTTTCTTAGCGGGGCATTTGCCAAGTCTCTCCAAAACAACAGCGTACTGTTTTTGACGAGCTGCTCTAACGACTATGTTTGCAATCTTCCACCTAATGTCATTCTTTTTCTTCCTCTCTTTAAGTCCCCTCAAAACCCTTCTCTTGACCCTAGAATTCACGCCGTAGAGCTTATCATATTTCTCCTGAACTCGCATCCTCCTATAGTAGTAGCCGAGAACTTTTTTCTTCAAATCTGTTTCAAAGAGAAATGCATCGCCATCGAGAAGTATAGTGACGTTGTTCTCGTTAACATCCACAGCTACATATCCTCTAGGCTTGTACTCTTCAACATTTTTAACAAATGTTAGGTGGATTGTGAGCTGTCTACTCCTCCTATCCAGTCTCAACCTCGCCTCGCTAGCAAGTCTCCACCCACCGTTAAGATATCTCCAGTATTGTTTATGAGGCTCTAAATCAACGCTTATCCACCCTTTGTGTGTAGCGATTTTAATTCTAGTATACCCATCCAGCTTCCACAAGTGGTCGTCAAGCCATACAGAGACTCTTCTAACCTCTGGATGTTCTTTTTCAGCAGGTCTAAGCTTCTTCAGCTTGAGAAAACTCTTAGCCCTAACACTAGCGTCTTGACACGCCGTGTACACATAGTGGCTTGGCAGGTGAGGGTATAATCTTCTCAAGTCCTTGTATCTCAATGCTTTAAGCTTTGTAAAAGACTTCACACCTTCTCTAACAGCGTAGAGGACTAGTTGCTCCACCATGTTCCTATAAATGCCTTCAAGCTCTACGAAGACTCTGAACACCTTCCTCGGCATTCTCACGCTTTCAATAACGACATTTCTTGTTACTCTGGCCGTTTTTCTCAACCTCTTCTAAAAGCTTTTTGAATCCCTCTACAAGCTTCTTTTTCTTGTGGCTCCTCATTCCATAGAGTTTGCCAGCAAAAGATGTGACGATCTCGAGTAAGTCTTCTACTAGTTCTTGATACGCATCTTTAGGTTCTTCGCCAAATACAATCTCTATCTTTGTGCCGAATATGTTGAAGAAGTTCTCAAGGTATTCGAAGCCGAACCTTGTTAACCTGTCTCTATACGTTATTACAACAACATCCACTTGTTTAGATGCTGCATAGTCAAAAAGCTTCTTCAAACCTTTTCTATCGGTCTTAAGTCCAGAGGCGATATCTGTTAAAATATCTACAACTTTATATCCTTTCGAAACACAGTACTCAGTCAAATACTTTATCTGTCTCTCCAAATCCTCTCTCTGATCATGAGAAGAAACTCTGGCATATACAACAGCTCTAACCTCTCTCGCTCTATTCTCAAGAACCCTTCTAACCTCATTCTCAGGAATCCTATATTTACCACCGACAGTTCTAACAGCCTTGATATAGCCACTCTGAATCCACCTGCGAAGAGTAGTATAGCTTATCCCAAGTCTCTCACAAACATCTTTAGGTCTCAACAACTTTTCAGGCATTGTCTTATTCAAAAACCATAAACGTTTTCAAAGCTTATAAACATTTCCTCAGAACATCAAAAAGAAAAACAGCCCAGAGGACGATCCGGGGCGCCCTCCTTAGGATCAGCGGGGTCCTCAGCAATCCCCTGCTCAGCACGTTAGGTGTACTGGGCTTCATGAACGGTGCACCAAACGCTTAGAGGGGGGCGTCGCCTAAAATTCCTGGCGCCCGCGGCGATCAGGGCTCAGCAGAGCTCCTCGCAGAGCCCCCTCAGAAGCTCCTCGTGCTCCCTCTCCTCGTCAGTCGCCTTCTCGAGGACCCCGGCCACGGCCTCGAGGGTCCTGGGGTCGAGCTGGAGGGTCCGAGCGATCTCCCGCAGGAGCGGGATCAGGACCTTGTTGTACGTCTCCTCGCCCACTGCTCCCTCGACCCACTCCTGCCTCCTCAGGAACTCCCCGAGCGAGATCTGCGCCCCTCTCGACAGGCCGAGCAATTCCTCGACCACCCTCCAGACCTCTCCCAGCACGCGGCGGCAGTCGACCTCGCCGGAGAGCCCCAGCGCCCTGCCGATCATCTCCAGGTACTCGGCGTGCTTCCTGCTCTCTATCGCGATCCTCCTGAGGACGATCTTTGCGGCGCCGTCGGAGACAGCGTCGGCGCATCGCTCTAGAGCCTCGGCAATCGCTAGCTCCAGCTGGCGAGCGCAGGTCAGGTTATCCCTCGGGACGTCGAATGCCTCCGCGTCCATGCAATGGCGCCTCCATAAGAGCTCGCGGGGCTGGCATTTAAGCCTTGCCCGGCCGACATAGGGGCGCCGAGGCGCCGGGGGCGGGATTTGAACCCGCGCGGGGTTTCCCCCACCGGCTTAGCAGGCCGGCGCCCTACCAGGCTAGGCGACCCCGGCTCCGCAACCAACTCACTGCCCCTTCCTTATTAACCTTGACACGGCGGCGGCCTCGACGTACAGGACGTAGAGGCACAGGAGGTTCCTGGCCTGCGCGATCCACTGGACGGGCGATGAGAGCGACATGGGGTTCTGCTCGACGACGATCCTGAAGCCGAGCTCGGCCAGCTGCTCCCTGATCTGGGCGTCCGCGAACCACAGCGGGATGATCATGGAGTTGAGGAGGTCGGAGAGCCTCAGGGCCGTCTCGGCCCCGCCGAAGAGGGCGACGTGGAGCGGGATCAGGATCACCATGAGCTGCGGGGTGAAGGCCGGGCTCAGGACTATGGAGCCGGCGATCGCCAGCGCCGCGATCGAGGCAGCGGCCCCCGGATCCCCGGCCTCCCTCCGCGCCAGGACCAGGCAGCCGAAGGCGAAGGCCATCAGCACCCCTCCTCCCAGGCCGTAGGCCTCGGCAGCGTCGGCCCGCGCCGTGAGGAGGTTCCAGAGGCCGTTGTTGATGTTGGGCCCCATGAGCGAGGAGATGAACGAGGACGCCCAGCCCGGGAACGGGATCGAGGCCGCGTAGGCCGATGAGCCCGCCAGCACCCCCAACATCCCCGCAGGGCTCCACTCCGCTGCAAAGGCCGCCAGCTCGACCGCGAGCAGCGCAAGCGCCGGGGCGCTGAGCGAGGCGGCGAGCCCCGCCGCTAGCCCGGCGGCGAATCGCCTCCCCCGCGCCAGCTCCCTCAGGGACAGGGCGATCAGAGCGAGCGAGAGGGGCTCGAGCGAGTATGCCCCGTAGATCACGTAGGAGGCCCAGAGGAACTTCCGCAGAGTTCCTCCCCGCTGCCCTCCCAGCTCCTCGAGGGCGCTGAGCCCGATGGCGAGGCCGGCTGCAGCCAGCGCTGCCTGGGCGGCGTTGAAGGCCAGCGCCCTGGCCCCGTAGTCCCCGAACGCGTTCGAGAGGTCCACGAGGGCTGCGAGGACGGCGACGTAAAGGGGCGGCTCGGCCACGTTCACGTCGACGTAGGGGAGCAGCGCTGTGCGGCCCTGCGCCACGTAGCCCTGGGCCCTCGACCAGAGGTCGTTGTACAGCGGCTGCTTGATTAGAACGGTGCCGAAGAGCGCTCCCTGGGCCTCGGGAGGGAGGTGGAGGACGAAGGAGGCGAGCGCTAGGGCGACGGCGAGGGCCAGGAGCCTCCGCTCCACATTCCTCACCCCAACAGCAGCCAATACGCTGCCTCGGCCGCGGCCTTCCCGGCGCGCGCCAGCGCGCGCCGCCACGCGCCGAGCGACCCGAGGAAGACGTCGGGCGACGTGAAGGACTCGTAGGCCGCCGAGGCCAGGAACGCGTAGACGGTCGGGGCGAGCTGGACGGCGTAGAAGCTGTACTGGGTCCTCCCGCCGGCGAGCCAAAGGATGAGGAAGCCGGCGAGGATCCCGAGCGTGAAGCCGCCCGAGACCCTCAGGTCCCTCGAACTCTTGTAGGCTGGGAGCATGAGGATCGTGAGCGCCAGGGCCAGGGACCAGAACGGCCAGAAGCCCATCGCTGCCACGACGGCGCCGTTGCCGTAGATGTACGGGGTAAATGCCCTAGCGCCGAGGAACCAGTCCCAGGGGGCCGACTCGCCGCAGTTCGTGCACTTCACGCCGGTGTGCCAGGATATGGCGCCGACGATCGACTGATTGATCCACGAGGCTAGCCCGAAGTGCTCGATCAGGGGGATGGAGACGGCGACCTGGATCGCGAGGAAGGCGGCAACGGACTTGAGTATGAACCTGGCCGTCTCGTCGACTGCATCGATGAGCGGGCTCGCGGACCCCCTGGCCCTCCCCCTTACCTCAGCAGCCCACACCGGTACGAGCGCGAAGAGGGCGTTGAACTTGAACGCCGTGCCCGCCAGCGCGGCGGCCCAGGCCGCCCTGCGCCTCCCCCTGGCGACTAGGTAGAACGCGAGGGAAGTGAAGAGCGCTACGTATATGTCGAGGAAGGCTATCGACGAGAGGAGCCTGTACATGGGATCCGAGAGCAACAGGGCCCCAGCCGCGAATGCGACGACGTCGTTTCCCGTGAGCTCGCGAACGGCCAGCACCGTCAGGGCCAGCGTCGCGAGCCCCGCGACGATCGGCCCGATCCTCCAGTACGTCGGGTAGTCGCCGAGGAGCAACATCTCGAGGCAAAGGACGTACTTGCCGGCGGGGGGG
>JBEULI010000002.1:0-29845 GCA_041287395.1 Desulfurococcaceae archaeon | reverse complement strand
GTACGCAAATCTATGCATCGGTCGTGTACGACGGTAACATGGTCACGGATCCTGTGAAAGTCGACATAATCAGCTAGGGATCCCCCTTGCGCACAGTATTTGGCTTTTTTCGCGCGCTTGCGCAAGTCCTCTGCAATTGCCCAAGACATAGCCGAGCTCGTCAGCGGACAACTATCTCGCACGGGTAGCCCCGAGGGGCTGCCCTCCAACTACAGGGTCGTGGACCACTACTCGATCTCGCCGCTGGACTACTACGTCCTGGAGGGCGAAGATGGTTCCCTCAAGTACTTCGTCAATGAGCCAGCGCCCACTAGCGAGGACGTCGAGCTCCTCGCCAGGGCGCTCGCGCTCGACCCGTTCTGCGTCGAGAGGAGATGCGCCGAGGCATTGGCTAGGAGGCTCGGAGCACGCGACTCCTCGAGGTTCGCCTACCTGTTCCTGAAGCTGACGAGCAGTTACGGCCCGATTTACCCGCTGGTGATCGATCCCAACGTCGAGGACGTTTTCGTGGAGCCGAACTCGGTGGCGAAGGTCATGCACACGAAGTACAGCTGGTATGGGTGGATCGAGACCAACGTATTCATTGACAGCAGCGCCGTTGACTCCCTGGCAATCAGGATCGCGAGGACCTCCAACAGGAGCATATCCTACGCGTCGCCACTCGTGGAAGGCATGGGGGACGGAGGCACGCGGTTCAGCATCTCCTTCGGCAACGAGATCTCGAGGAAAGGCAGCACCATAGTGATCAGGAGGAGGGCCAACAAGCCGCTCACTATGCCCACGTTGATCAACGATGGGGTCCTTTGCAGCGTGCTTGCGTCATACCTCTGGCTCGTGCTCGAGGCGCGCGGTTGGATAGTGGTGGCAGGGGGGGTGGGCGCTGGCAAGACCACCTTTCTGCAGGCCCTCCTGACGCTGGTGCCTCCGCAGTGGAAGGTCGTGACGATCGAGGACACTCCCGAGATACTGGGCACCACTGGGATATGGGATCCCCTCGTGGAGGTCGCGGGTGCTAAGGGAGGGATCACGATGTACGATCTACTCAGGGCGAGCCTCAGAAGGAGGCCCGACCTGATAGTCGTGGGCGAGGTGAGGGGAGCCGAGGCCAAGCTGCTGGTACAGGCGTCGAGGCTCGGCCACGGCGTCCTCAACACCTTTCACGCTGACAGCCCAAAGGCGCTCCTGGAAAGGATGGCATCCCCTCCCATATCAATACCTAGGGAACTCCTCGACAACATATGGACCATCGTGGTGGTATCGAGGGAGGGCCCCCTAAGGAAGGTTGCAACGGTTGAGGAGGTGTTGGGCGGGAGGCTAGTGAAGATCCACTCCCTCGAGGAGGGATGTGCGGATCCGGAACTGTTGGCTGAGAGAAGCCGCAGGCTCCAGCAGAGGCTGGACGTAAGCGCGCTCTCAGCGGAAATAGCCAGGAGGGCGGAGTTCCTGGAAGGGATGGTCTCCAAGGGCATCTTCGAATTAGGCGAGCTCGCCCACACGTTGAGGAGGTTCTATTCCGGAGGAATTTCGCTCGAGAAAGCCCACGGAGGCTAAGCGAACTATGAAGGCTCCCAGCGACTTTCCGGGCACATCAGCACGAATAGCCCCGCGAAGGCTCTCGAGGGAGTTCCACGAGTTCTTGACGGCGCTCCTCACGTACGAGGCCTCGGGGCTTAGGCTCGACAACGTCATGCTCCAGGCCGCGCAGGGCAAGCTGTGGTTGCCGCGAAGCTTCGTCGAGCTCTCCAGGTTCTATCTCCTTTTTTACACGACTTCGCAGGACCCGCTCGAGGCGTTGAGGAAGCTCAGCAAGGCGATTAGGGGGGTTCCGAGGCTATCGGACTTCCTCAGGGGCTACACGGAGGTTCTCCTAGCGAGCGGCGACACGGTAAGGTACGTCGAACAGGTGCTGAGGGAGGAGTTGCAGGAGCGCAGATCAAGGCTTGAGGAAATACTCAAGTTCGTGGAAGCGGCATACGAAGCCTACGTCATACTCATCGTGAGCGTCATATCGTTTACGATATTCCCGACGACTAGCCTGAGCGTGGCGCAATGGGGATTCGTGATATCTGTTACCAGTGCCGCCCTAGCACTGCTCTTAAAAGGTATGACCTCAATCCTATACCTACCGACTAGGACCGAGTTCTCGATAGCGGAGCTACTGATAGTCCTAACGGCACCGCTGGCATTCCTCTCGATCTACGTGCTCCTCCTCCACATATTTCTCTCCGTGGGCGTGCTCTTGGTGATCAACGCCTTTTACAGGAGGCTCGAGAGGGCCGATAGGGCTGCCGTGGACCTCGTAGAGGAATTGTTCACTGGGGCTAGGCTCGGCATTCCTGTCGACGTAGCGCTCATTAAGGCCATGTCCAACACGTTGCCGCAGCACAAATTGTTGTTGTGGTCCTTTTCGAGGGGCATCGACTCCTCGAAGATCTTGAGCAGGTCAGATTTGCCTCCATTCACGAAGTTCGTCCTTAGGATGTTGTTGAACCAAATAGACTATGTTAGGGACCACGTGAGATACACCGCATATATCGCCCGCGCCGTAAACCTCATCCGTGAGCTGAGGTCCTGGCTGAGGGGAAAGGCGCTGACCTTCACCGTTTACTCCCTCCTGTTGCCGGCGCTCATGATAGCCACGTACAGGTTGATGAGGGCGTACAGGGCCCAGGCGCTTCTATTGCTTTCAGCGAGCGGCGCGAGCGCCCTTTGTTACGTGAGCTTCGTCGGCTCCTTCATCATAGGGACGGCCGTGACGCAGGGCGGAGCATATACGTCGTGGAGAGAGATCGTCCTCTACGCGATCGTTTCACTGCTATCCACGGCGTTGTTCTTAACATAGCACTTGTAGTTGCGGCGGAGGACGCGAGAGGACGTGAGAAACAAAAAGCGATAAAACCCTTCCCTTAGGCTCTAGCCTTTCACGACGGCTATTGGCCTGAGCCTGAGCACGGGCTTAGCTATCCCCACCTTGTGTGCAACAAAAGCCACGCGATCCACGTCCTTGTAGGCGTCTGGCGCCTCCTCGCTAACGACCCTCTTGGTGGCAGCCCTCACCAGGATGCCTTGCCTTGCAAGTTCGCTGATGATCTTGTCCGGGTTATGACTTCTTATGGCCTCCCCCCGGCTCTGCCATCTGCCGGCGCCGTGGGGGGCGCTGTACCACGTCCTGGCGCCCTCGGGGACTCCGACGAGTATGTAGCTGGCGGTGCCCATGCTGCCCGGTATGAGAACGGGCTGGCCGATCTCCCTATACTTTGCTGGTATATCCTCATGGCCGGGCGGGAATGCCCGCGTAGCACCCTTCCTGTGAACCAATACTTTGTGCCTCCTTCCATTGATCTCGTGTTCCTCAAGTTTCGCTATGTTATGTGCGACGTCGTAGACTATGTGCAGGTCGAAGTTCTCAGGTTCTTGTCTGAAGACTTGCTTAAAGCTCTCGCGGACCCAGTGAGTGATTAGTTGCCTGTTGGTCCACGCGAAGTTGGCTGCGGCGGCCATGGCCTTGAAGTAGTCCTGCCCCTCGTTACTCCTGAACGGGACTGCCGCGAGCTCCCTGTCTGGCACGCTTATGCCGTACTTCCTCATGGCCCTTTCCATTACTATCAGGTAATCGCTTGCTACCTGGTGCCCTAGGCCCCTGCTCCCGGTGTGGATCATCAGCGCCACCTGCCCCTCGTGCGTGAATCCCAGGGTCTTTGCAACGCGCTCGTCGTACACTTTGTCGACGACCTGGACCTCGAGGAAGTGGTTCCCGGCGCCGAGCGTGCCCAGCTGCTCGCGCCCCCTCTGCTTTGCGACCCTGCTCACCTTGCTTGCGTCGGCGACCCTCCAGCTGCCCCTTTCCTCTATGAACTCCTGATCGCCGTCCCAGCCGTAGCCCCTCTCCAATGCCCACTCGACTCCCCTGTTCAGGACTTCGTCGAGCTCTTGCGTGTTCAAGCTGATCTTGCCAGTTGAGCCGACGCCGCTGGGCACGTTGTGGAAAATCGCCTCCGCGAGTTCCTTGAGCCTGCCCTTCAGGTCCCTCTCGTCCAGCGAGGTCCTCAGGACCCTAACGCCGCAGTTTATGTCGTAGCCTATGCCTCCCGGGCTGATGACGCCGCCCTCCTCGTTAAATCCGGCTACGCCGCCTATCGGGAAGCCATAACCTTGGTGTCCGTCCGGCATGACGTATGCATAGCCCTCTATGCCTGGAAGGCACGCGACGTTTGCTCCTTGTTCGAGCGTAAGATCCTCCTTCATTTTATCTATCAAGAAGTCATCAGCAAATATTATGGTGTCAGTTCGCATACAATTCTTATATGTCCTCGGTATGCGCCATTCATAATCTCCTATCCTTTCCAGTCTCGGAACGGGCAAAGGCCTAACACCGTAAAGCAATTCTGGGCATTCTATGGGCTCCGGGGGTATTAACGTTGGCCACGAAAATCTTATGCACTACGCCTAAGCATCTCTAACAGGCGCTCGTCGTCGATCTTGAACTCGTATTGTGTGCCGGTGGCCATATCTTTCAAGATCACGCTTTGGCGCTCGAGCTCCCTCCTCCCGTATATTACGACGAGTTTGACGTTCAACCTATTTGCCAGTCGTAGCGCCTTCCCTATGTCATCGGATCTGTGGACTGAGACCGAGAAGCCTAGGTCAGCTATCCTACGCGCGATCTTATATGGACTGGATAGGGGCACGTTGTGTGTGGTTATTACAAGGACCTTTGATGCGCCCCCGAAAGCTCCTGTAGATTCCCCTAGGGCAAGCGCTATCCTATCGATGCCGAGCGCAAGCCCCGTGGAATATTCGAAGACCCCCTCCCGATATACCGAGGTCAAGCCATCATATCTCCCTCCTCCTCCGATGCTAACGTCGAGCCTCGGGGTCTTGTACTCGAAGATCAGCCCAGTGTAGTAGGCAAGGCCCCTGACTAGCAGTGGATCGTAGGTCGCCCTGTATCCGAGCTCCGACAGGACTTCAATGAATGCCACAGTCCTTTCAACCTCGCTCTCGACGTGCGATCTGAAGGCTCCGAGGAGCTCTCCGTGCTCCTCGACAAGCCTCTCGAGATCTTCCAGCTTTGTTGAAATGAGCTTCTTTAAGAGCTCCGCGAGCCTGGTTCCGTATTTCTCGCCGGCGAACTTGACTGCGTCCTCCACTCGCCCCTTGTCTATTAAATGCAAGATGTGATCCTGGTCGTCGCTGGGAACGCCCATCGCGCCCATGAAAGCCCTATAGGGCGCGACGTTGCCCACGGCGTAGTAGTGCTCCAGGCCTATCCCTTCCAAGAACCGCGATGCCGCCTCTGCGGCCGCTACGTCAGCGTTGACGTCCGGGTCTCCGATCACCTCAAGGCCTCCCTGCCAGAACTCCCTGTACCTAGCTCTCTGCGGCTCGTCGTACCTGAAACACTGAGCTATATAGTACAGCCTAATGGGCTTGGGCTCGCCGCGGAGAGCCCTGAGGTAGGCCCTGACGACGCTCGCCGTGACCTCGGGCCTCAGCGCGATGAGCCGTCCGCCCTTGTCCTCGAAGACGTACATGGTCCTCTTAATTTCCTCGCCGCTCTTCAGCTCGAAGAGCCTTGAATATTCTATCGTCGGGGTTATTATCGGTTCGAAGCCTCGGGCCTCGGCCGTCTTCTTAAACTCTTCGAAAAGCCACATGAAAACTTTTGCCTCACGACCCACGAGATCTCTGGTTCCGCGCGGCGGATTTAGGTCGAAGGCGCTCAAGTGGCTGCACCCGTGGGCTCCGCCTCGCTCAGCTCGTAGTACGTGAGATCTCCCTGAAGGCTTACAATGGCCACCACGGGCTCCAGGCCGTTGCGCTTGGACCTTTCAACGAATTTCAGCAAGCCGTTCACCTCGTACGGGTTATTCTCCTCGAGGACTAAAACAAGCCTGAGCCTTCCGTGCTTATCCCGCACGAGCAATTCGTTACGCGCCTCAAGGGGCCTAACCCTTCTCCCACGATCTCTCAGATCCTTGTAGACGATAAGGCGGGGCCAGAAGGCGTCGTCGAGGCACTCGGCCGACATCTCCAAAAGCTCGCTGAACGTTCCTCGTCCATTGTCCGTGGACAGCACGGCCTCACCGCTCAATAACAGGTAAGCCGCCTCGACGTCCGAGAGGACGCATTCGTCCCCATGTCTCTTCCCGATCCACCTCTCCTCCAGGTCCTCACAGGCCTCGGCATTCTCGATGCGCCACACGCACTCCTCTTTAGAGAACTTCATCACCAGGGCGCTCGCCATCCCCCGTTGCCCTAGATCCCACGGTCAGGCGAAGTCGGCTGTAATAGGTCTATCGTTATTGGGTGTAATCAAAGGAGAGGTTCATTATTAGTTTATCAGCTCAAGCCGATTTACAGAAAGCTTAGGCGAGTGGCTTGAAGGCCTCAGCAGTTAGAGCCGTTTGGTGGGACGAGAAGCTAAAACAGGTGTGCTGGCTCGACACGACTAAGTTGCCCTTTAAGGAGATCGTGAACTGCTCCAACGAGCCGGGGAGGGTTGCTAGGGCAATAATTGACATGGAGATACGAGGAGCCCCAGCGATAGGGGTCGCGGCGGCCCTAGCAGTGGCCGCTGAGGCCCACAGGATGTCGAGGAATCCCGACTTCTGGAAAGCCGTGGAAAGCGCGATCGAGGTACTCGAGAGGACCAGGCCCACGGCAAGGAACCTGTTCTGGGCTCTCGAAAGGATGAGGAGGAAGGTCGACGAGCTAAGAAGGGCGGGGTCTGATCCGTCGATGGCGACGTCGGCCATTGAGGAGGAGGCGGTCAAAGTGCTCGAGGAGGATGTCGAGGCGAATCTCAGGATCGGCGAGCTCGGCAGCGAGCTAGTGCCGGAGGGGGCCAGAATATTAACACATTGCAATGCGGGGGCCTTGGCGACGTCCGCGTGGGGCACGGCACTCGCAATAATACGCGTGGCATGGCAAAGGGGAAAGGTGAAGAGGGTATATGCCACGGAGACCAGGCCGCTGCTCCAGGGCGCGCGCCTGACGGTATGGGAACTTAGGAAAGAGGGCATACCGGTCACGCTGATAACGGATAACACAGCTGGCTACATCATGAGGAGAAGGAAAGTAGACCTCGTGATAGTCGGCGCTGATAGGGTAACGAAAGACGGCTTCGTGGTCAACAAGATCGGGACCTACATGATAGCCCTGGCTGCGAAGAGGGTCGGCATACCGTTCTACGTCGCTGCCCCCACCTCGACCATAGACTTGGATAGGACAATAGACGATGTTATCATAGAGGAGAGGAGCCCCGAGGAGGTCAAGAAGGTGCTCGGCACTCCGATAACAATTGAGGACGTCGAGGCCGAGAACTACGCATTCGACATCACGGATCCGGACCTCGTGACGGCTATCGTGACCGAGAAGGGGATAGTGCATCCTCCTTTCGACGTCAACCTACGCAAGGTGCTGGGCAAAAGCTGAGCCGTTGGCTCACGGCCTCACATAGGCTAGAGGGGGCGACCAACAACCATCTATTTCATGGCCTTTCTTTTCATGGAACGCTTTGCGAGGCGATTTTACGAGCACAGTTTTTAAAGGGTTCTGCGATAACCTACCGAACGGCGGGCCCGTGGTCTAGCCTGGCTAGGATGCGGGGTTCGGGTCCCCGTGGCCCGGGGTTCAAATCCCCGCGGGCCCATTGGGGGATCTCCTTGGAGGAGCCATGCGATGTCAACAAAGTGAAGGAACGCATAAACTATGAACTGCAGTTAAATAAAGATAAATACCTCGCCTACGTGCGCGAGAATAGACTGGTTGAGCTACGCCTGCACGACAGGAAGGTGGGCATCTGGATATTTCTCGGCCCCAGAGCCGACTACTTCATAGTTCCGGGCGCCTTCTGCAGCTGTGAGGACTTCCTGGTGAGGGTAATTGGCAGGAAGAGCCGATGCTTCTGTAAGCACCTCGTGGCACAAAAGCTCGCGGAGGAGGCCGGCAGGTACAGGCAGATTTCTCTTGAGAGTCCCGCGGAGTTAGTGCAGGTCCTCAACGAAATACTTAAGATGGGATTCAGCGTAACGGCCAGGCGTAGGCTGTTGTCAAGGGACGGGGTTGGCGGCCGTTGGGAGGTAGAAGGAGAAAGAGATACAAGAAAGTGATTCCCAGGAGGCCCAGGAGGATACAAACGGTGTTCAGGTGCCCGAGTTGCGGCTACAAGACGCTTACGGTCAGGTTCAACAAGGGAGAGGGAGGCGGGAAGAAGGCCTACGTGGTTTGCGGCACGTGCGGTCTTTATGCTGAGCTTCCTGGCGAGTTCCCAGAGCTCTATCAACCCGTCGACATCTATGCGAGGTTCATAGACCTTTTTGAAAGCGGGGCAATAGAGGTCGAATACAGGAAGGGGCAAGGGGAAAAGGAGGGTGGGCTTGAGATCCGGGAGGACGAGGGAACTTCTCAACAGGAAACTGAGTGAAGGGGAGAAGCTGCACTTCACATTGATAGATCCTGATGCCTCGGATATCGATTTCGTGAAGCGCGTTGCGGCATCGATGAGCGCGGCCGGGACCGACGCCTTCCTAATAGGCGGTAGCACGGGCGTTACACCGCACGAAATAGATCTCGTTGCAAAGACGTTGAAGGAGTCCTCCGACAAGCCCGTGATAATATTTCCGGGGAACGTTAACTGCTTAACGCCCTATGCCGACGCTGTATTTTTCATGGTTCTCATGAACTCGCTCGAGCCCTACTACCTCATCGAGGCCCAGGTACAGGCGGCGCCCATAGTAAAGAAATACGGGCTTGAGACGATACCGCTGGCGTACCTGGTCGTTTACGGGGATTCAGCCGTGGCTCACGTTGGCCGCGCATATCCGCTGCCTCCTGAGAAGCCCGAGCTGGCAGTATCATATGCCATGGCTGCCGAAATGTTAGGCTTCGAGTATCTGTACCTCGAGGCCGGGAGCGGCGCAAAACAAATGGTGCCCACATCCTTCGTGAGAGGAATAAAGAAGCATACGCGGCTGAAGCTGATAGTGGGAGGGGGCATTAGGAGCGCCGAGGGCGTGCTCAGCTTACTGGACGCGGGCGCAGACATCATTGTGACGGGAACCCTGGTGGAAAGGGAACCCGAGGAGGCGACGAAAATAGTTAAGACCATCAAGTCGTGGAAACATTAACGTACTTAACCTTAAACGCCTCCTCGACGTCTATTTCGAGGAGGTTCGCGACGCTGAGCAGCCAGGCAAGAACGTCAGCTATCTCCTCAATGGCGCTCTCTCTGTTCATCTTGAGGACGGCCTCGGCGAGCTCCCCGACCTCTTCGACAAGCCACGTGAAAGTCGCGAAGAGCCCCCTCGACGAGTCGCGTTCGTAGTACAGCCTCCTGATTAGGTTCTGTGCCTCCCTCAACTCCATAGGAGCCGACCCAAACGTCACATTACTGGGGGACTCAGGATAAATTTCCGCCATCTCTGCGGTAATTTAGTCGAACGCGTTCTTGTCAAATGCTGGCGCAGATGTTTGCTAGCCAATGTTTATAACGTTCCCATCCATAGCACTCTTGAAGAGGTGCCTAGGAGTTGTCCTCGCGCAGGAGGAGGGAGGGCGGCCCGCTCACGGCGGCGGGTCTCGTGAGGTTCTACGAGGAGTTTGACGTAGGGATTAAATTAAAACCCCACGTGCTCATCATAGTGGCGCTAGTCTTTGCCGCTGTCGCTATCGCGCTTTCGAAAGTTCTACCTATCTCATAAGCGCCAGCAATTTATCCCACATTTCGTCCCTCTGCTTCTCGAGCGCCTTAACGTGTTCTTCCCCTACGTGCGCAAACCTACCCTGGAGCTTTAGGTACTCCGTCACGGGCTTCCTCTTGGCCCTGTCAATGAGGACTCTGCTTGGCCCGGTGAGCATGAGCTTGCCCCCAATATATTCGAACAGTACCCATAGCCCGGTTTCAACTGCCAGTTGGGCTATCCTCACAGTGTACTTAGGATCAAATCTCCAGCCTACAGGACATGGTGCGTGTAGCTGTATGAACCTGAAGCCCTTGATTTTCCTGGCCCTCTCCAACTTCGCCACGAAGTCGTGAACATAACCTATGCTGGCAGTTGCCACGTACGGAACTCCGTGGGCAATCATTATGAACGATACGTCCTTCTTATTTTCTGCCTTGCCCACGGGGGTTGTGGTCGTCCAGGCGCCCGGAGGCGTGGAAGAACTTCTCTGGATGCCCGTGTTCATGTAGGCCTCGTTATCATACATGATATAGATGAAGTCCTCGTTTCTCTCCGCTGCCCCGCTCAGCGATGCCATCCCTATATCCGCGGTTCCCCCGTCGCCGGCCCACACTATAACCTGCACGTCATCGATGCCCCGCTTCTTAAGCGCCTGCGAGAGCCCCGAGGCAACAGCTGCGGCCGAGGCAAAGGGCACATGTACGACAGACGCTCTAAGGGACTGGCCAGGAGCTGTGCCAACGACCACCGATGAGCAGCTCGCAGGTATCACCAGTACCATCTTCTCGCCGAAGACCGCCGACAGCGCCTTCCACCCAATGGGTATTGGGCAGCCGTGGCACGCAGCGTCCCCTGGAAGCACCACTTCGCGCATCCTAAGGTGCAGGGGCACAGCCAACGGTGTCACCTCACGAGCTTCCACGTAAACGGCTCAACCAACTCGCCCTGCTCGATCCTGTCAACTAAGTCCTTTAACATGTGGTGGAAGTGTTCAGAAGTCACATTAACTCCTGCTATCCCCGCGATGACGTTTACGAGTTGCGGCGAATTCCGGGACCTGCTTAGGATGCTGGCGGCGAGATCGGCAAATATCGGTCCCCACGAGCCGAAGCTCACGGACCTCTCGAAGACGAACACGCCCTTGCTCGCAGCGACGAACGAGGCCAGCTCCTCGTCTGGGAACGGCCTAACAAATCGCACCCTGATCGCGCCCACAGGATATCCCTCGTCGCGGAGCTTATCGACCGCTTCGAACAGGTCCCCACTCCACGCTCCCATGGATATAGCATGGTACTTCGCGTTGGAGCACTTGTGGCATTGCACGAGGCCCCCGTAGCTTCTTCCAAATAGCTTACCGTACTCGCGATCAACTTCGTTAATAACACTTTTCGAGTTTCGAAGCGTGACGTGGATGTCGTGGAACAGGTCCTCAGTGTCCTCGGGCATCGTGAGCCCGCCGACGCCGATTGCTTCGCGTCCATCAACTATGTAGGGCTGCCTCCTAGGCCCAAGCCAATCGTCTACGGCCTCTTCGTCTGGAACTTCGACGGGCATCGAGGTGTGGCCAAGTATGAAGCCCTCCAGGCCGACCATGGCTGGCAGAAACACCCTGGGATCCTCGCTTATTTTAAACGCCTGCAACGTTAGGTCGAAAACCTCTTGGTTGTCCATGGCGTAGCTCATGATCCAGCCGGCATCCCTCTGGTCCATGAAGTCGCTGTGGTCAGGCCAGATGTTCCAGGGGGCGTTAATGGTCCTGGACACTATGGCCATCACAATTGGCATCCTCACGCGAGAGGCCCAATGAACGACTTCATGCATGTAGAGGAGTCCCTGGCTGCTCGTGGCAGTAAACACCCTGGCACCCCCGAGCGCGGCGCCGAGGCAGGCAGCGAGCGCGGAGTGCTCTGATTCCACGCGTATCATCCTAGCGTTCAGCTCGCCCCTGTCGACCATCTCGGACAGCTTCTCCACGATCGGCGTCTGCGGCGTTATTGGGTATGCGGCAATGACGTCCGGCTTGGCAAGCTTAACGGCATGGGCGACGCTGTAGTTCCCGGTGAGGACGAGCTTCTGCACGGCTTTTTTCACCCCTCCTGAATCATTTCAATGGCGCCCCGCGGGCACACGTCGGAACATATGCCACATCCCTTACAATAAGCGTAGTCTATGAAAACGCCGTCCTTCTCGACGCGGATCACGTTCACTGGACAATATATTTCGCAGAGGAAGCACCTGTTGCACTTTGCGTTGTCAACCACGGGCCTCTGGGTCCTCCACTCACCGGTTTTCCCGGCGACCCCTACCTTTGGGCGGCTAAGGGGTAACTTTATGGCAGTCGCGCTGGCCATGGGCTCCACCTCACAGCCTCAGCTCCCTCAGACCTTCGTAGGCGGAGAGGAGAGCCCTAACGTTGAGCTCCCCAAGCCTGCCTCCATAGTTTTCTCTGACTGCCTTGACGAGGCTGGAGACGCTGACGATCCCGGTAGCCCTCGCCAGGGCCCCCAGCATTGCTGTGTTCACAACGGGCCAGCCAGCTATCACGAGCCCCTCCTTGAGGGCGATGCCGGAGGCGTCGACGGCGTAGGCCTTAGCCCTTCCCTCCAAGCTCACGGTTTTCACTACCACGTCTTCCCTTTGTGTATTTATGATGACCGTGCCCCCGTCCTTGACCACGACCCTGGGGCACTCGCATGTTAGGAGGCTATCGTCTAGCACGGCCACGACGTCCGCCCTAGTGAACATGCCGTGCCTTAGTATCGGCCTATCGCTAATTCTCGCGAAAGAGAGCACGGGAGCGCCGCGGCGTTCCGCGCCGAAGAAGGGAAAGGCCTGGCCGTAAAGGCCCTCATACATGGCGGCCTCTACCAGGAGGTTTGCGGCAGTCACGCCGCCCTGGCCGCCTCTGCCATAGAAAATGATCTCGATCATTATGGACACCAACATAATACATATACGTACATTCGATATGTACGTCAACTATAATAAGCTGTTGGGAAGCCTAAAAAGTTTTAGCGATCGCATGCGGCAACGACGAGTTATTAGGCTAGCACAGTAAACTTGGCTTCGGGGGGCACGCCAGTGTCAATTTATTGGTACCGTTGCGATTTCTGCGGCAGATATACCATAACGAAGGAATGCTATCTGATCCGCGGTTTTTCTGTTGATCCTCAGTGTTGCACTACATGTGTTCTTCGTAACAAATGCACAAAACCCGCGTGGGACTTCATCACATTTAAATTGCCCGGAGGGCCGAGGAGGACGCGCAGCGAAGAAGTGTTCTTCGATCTGTTGTCGAAGCTCGAGGAGGGCGAGAGGCCCTCGGAGAGCCCTACGAGGCGCGAGGCGCGACGTAGTACGTGATCGTCCCTCCCCCCTCCATTTCATATACCGCCTTTAGCGGCTTATCGGTATCGAAGGAAATAGAGACGTCCTTAGAGGCGCCAGAGGCCCTCAGGATCAGCGCCAGGGTGTCCACGCTATACCTCGACTGGGCCTCTTCCACAACGGCCTCTAGGGCCTTGAGGGGGAAGCCCTCCTCAAACACCCCCTCGTACCTATATTGTTGTTCCTGGGCGCTGACGTAGAGTTTGCCCGCCTTGTAATGGAACATCACCTCTTCCCCCACGCTCTTCACGTCCTTAAATAACAACTTCAAATCACTCGTGCTGATCCTAAATGTTACGCCCAGCTCTATGTCTAGCTCTGGGACCTCCTCGGGGACCCTCGGCTTAAGCTCAACGTAGAAACTCCTTTCGACGCCGGTTTTCTTGTTCCTCAGGCCCACCCTCAGCACAGATTTATCCTTTTCGAGTTCGAAGACCAGTAGGTCGTTCCTGGTTCCCCTCCTTAGGACTCTGTTAAGATCGCTCGTGGAGACCACAAAGGACACCTCTTCGTCAACCTCATATTCCTGGAAGGATTGTGGGGGGAGGAGAACGTCCAACAGCACGGTCTTATCGGGGCTCATTACCCTTATGCTTAGGCCGTTGCTAGTCGCCTTAAAGGGCACTTCGTCTGTGAGCTTGGAAAGCGCAGCGCCGATGCTCTTGAGCTTAGCGCCGCTTGGGAGCACGGCCCTAAACGTCAAGAGCACCACCAACATCATTAGGTTATCCTCTTTGTAAATTAATAAGGCGTGTCCTCCCGTCATAACTAACGGCTCGAACGCTTTTCGAGGCCGGGCCAAAAAGCGCAGGGTGGCTTGTAGTGGAAGGGGCTATTGATATCGTTGTGGACTTCGCGAGGGCCCCTCATGTCACGTTGACAAGGGAGCGCGCCATCAAGGCGTTCGAAGTCCTAAAGGCCCTGACCGGCTCGCGGGACGCTGATGAGGCAATTCGCATAGTGAGTAGCTTCGATGAGTACTACAAGATTTCACGAAAGCGTTTCGAGGAATACATACCATTGCCTAGGGATGCGCGCGAAGCCCTGAGAGGAGGAGCACTCATACAGAAGCTAAGGCTAATCAAGGGGGATGGAGAGGAGCTCGTCGAAATAGTCTTCGATCGTAGGGTCGATCTGGGCCTAATAGTAGAGGCGTTAAAGCAAGTAGGCTTTAGCTCAGTCAACATCCGAAAAACGCTGTGAGTATTGAAACGTGATGATCATAATAAAATGAGTTATCGACGCCTTTTCGCCTTTCCCGAGGAACCCTTCTTCTTGCCCTTCTTGCCCCTTGCGGTCTTCGCCTTCTTCCTGCGTCTCGGCGGGGGCGCCTTCTGCTCCGCTTCGGTCGCCGTTCCGAAGATCCTGTCAATGCTAAGGCCGCTTAGGGCAGCCTTCCAGGCCTTCGTCGCCTCTATGAAGCTTCTTAACATTTCTATTCTAGGTTCCTCGATCTCCTCCACCTCTTCAGCCTCCGTTTCCTCGGCCTCCAGCTCCTCCTCGGCCTCCGTATAATCCTCGGAGTTGCCTTCCTCGCTAATCATCAATGGCACACCAAACAGCGGTTGAACATAATTCGTGTGGGCCTTATTAAATCCGGCCACGACGAACGCGGTTTCCGCGGACAACAATTCATGCCCTAGCCCCTCATTCTTCTATTGAGTCGATGTTTAGGGTTGCCAAGTAGACTTCGCTTGGCTTGCCTAACGAAATAATGAATTGTCCCCTTTGCAGCGAGCTTAGGGCAATCTCGACCGGATGACGTATGCGAGGTTCCGAGGAGCCTGCCACCAGCTTAGAGGCGTAGGAGATGCTGGTTGGCTCATTCATGTTGAAGAGGACCACGATTCCAGCGTTATTTATGACGCTACGAGGAAGTACCTCCATCTGCTGGGAAACCACGACCACTGAGAAGCCAAACTTCCTGCTCTCCATGTAGAGCTTCGAAAGAACCTTTCCCAAGGAGCCTAGCTCGAGCAGGGAGGGCGCCTCCTCGAGCACCACAACGGTGGGACGGCTCTCGGGCATGCGATACATCTGACCCATTACCAGGTGCAAGAAAGCTTCGACGTACAGCGACCTGGCCTGCGCGAGGCCTAGCTCCTTGAGGACCACGACGAAAGGCCTGTCGCTGAGGCTCTTCAGAGCATCGTCGGTTTTCATGAAGACGTCCAGGGACAGGAGCTCCAGGTAGGGATGGACGCTTCCGCAGTCGAGCGAGTCGAGCTCAAGTTCGCACACCTCCATCAGGTCGCGTGGCGATGGCGGATCGAGCTTCCACGTCGCCGGATCGCCTTGCCTTATCCCCTTAAGCTCGTAGGCTCGTATGATGGTCCTCTCGAGGGCCAGTCTCTGCAGAGGGCCTAAGTGGAAGGCGCGGCTCGCGAAGTCGGCGAAGTCGCGCGCCCTCTCGAGGGGGGACGAGCCCATCAACTCCAGCGGGTTCACGGATTTCTCATGCGCCTTGATCACATATGTTTCGGGGAACCTTTGCGCGAGATCCAGGTACTCGCCGTGCACGTCAAACACTATAAAATTGTATGAGAGAGCGCTCCTCAGCCTTGACACGAGCTCCTTGGCGAAGGTGGTCTTGCCCGTTCCTGTGGAGCCCACGATTATCACGTGTTTGCTCTTGAGCGCTTCGAGATCTACGGAGAGGTCCCCGTCAAGGCGCTCCCAGTGCCAACACCGCTCGCGCCGATCGACGCATGTTATGGGAAGCCCTGGGTAGGGGTTAGAAGGCTCCCCCCGTTCGAGCTTCGCTAGGGCCAACCCCAGGGACACAATAGTGCCGGTTCCTTCACGGCGTTTTGCAGGTTTAGTTCGAGTGTATGAGATCAGATCACTGGTGGCCTGGGCCATTAGGGGTGCAACGGAGAGGAGCCCCCACCCGACGTAGAAGCCATAGAGCAGGGGAGCGACGCCGGAACGATGCCTCCAACGGGGTACGAAGAACAATGGCACAGCAAAAGCCGCTCCAGCCACTACGGCAATGATGGCAAGAGATCTCGTGCCAGGAACTAGGCCAAGAGACCTGTAAGTAAGATATGATAGGGGGAGGGACAAAGAGATCCCGGAAAGGTAAAGGGCCAGAGCGCCCGGATCGAACGACGGCCGCGGCAGCGCGGAGCGTAGGATCTCGTTCAAACTCGCCACGAGCCAATCCCTATGGTAGTCGTGGCCCCTATGCCTGGCAAAGGCCGTGAGAAGGGCCAATAAGAGCGCCCAGGCCGCAATTTGGTAATCGCTCAGCAAAGGCCAGAGCCTGTCGCTAAGTAAATACGCGAGGGCTGTAAAGTTCAGAAGTGCCAACGCCACCGAGTCCGTAAATGCCATGACCGCAAGGAAATCTATGACGAGTGCAATGACGGTCAACAGGGCTTGGAGGAAGCTTCCTACGAGCTTCGTGATTAAAGCCAGCACGAGATTCAGAGCAAATAGCGCGACAACCTTGTACGAGCTGGCATCTTCGCCGAACAAGATAAAAGGTCCCCTTCAGATTACACGCTCGGCGGATCTTGCCTAATAAAGGTGGACAGGGACGACATTACAGGTTCTACGGAAGTGCCTTGAAGAGAGGGGCTACAGGGAATTCACCAGGCTTCAGAGGGAGTCATTCAAGTACATAACTGGCCTGGATCCTGGCAAGGCCGTAATAATTAAGGCTCCCACGGGCTCGGGCAAGACCGAGGCGGCGATCTTTCCCGTGATATATGCGATCCTCAGGAACAGGCTTGATCCGATCTCGGCCATTTACATCACCCCCCTGAGGGCGTTGAACCGCGACCTAGAGCGCAGGCTCGAGGCGCTCGCGCAATGCTTCGGAATAAGAGTTGGTCTGAGACACGGCGACACGCCCTATACAAGGCGCACGAAGCTAGTTAGAGATCCTCCGCACATACTCATCACGACGCCGGAGAGCTTCGTCTACATAACATTGAACGACGCGTTAAGGAACGTCATAGTGAGGAACACGAGGTTCTTGATCATAGACGAGTTCCACGAGCTGGCGGAGAGCAAGAGGGGCTACATGATCTTCACGCTGCTTCACATGCTGCACAAACTGTATGGCTGGCGGCCAATTAAGATCGCACTCACTGCCACGCTGAGCGACCTCGATCTCGCCAGAAAGCTGCTAGGCGTGGCCTCCGGGGACCTTAGGGTAATAGAGGACGAGTCCCAGAGGGAATCGGAGATCAAGGTGCTAGTACCAAGATGCGAGGACGCGCTCTGCCGCAACTTAGTCGACGAAGGATATGACGAGGGGGTCGCAGCAAGGCTTTCGCACATCATATCCCAAGTAGCTAGGAACAAGGGCGTGATAGTTTTCACGAACACGCGCTCGACCGCTGAGTGGCTTGGTGCAACGCTTCAGCGCGTGGCCGAGTTGGCCGGCCTCAGGCTAAGCATGGGAATTCACCACGGAAGCTTGTCCAAGGAGGTCAGGGAGGAAGTCGAGCGCTCGTTCAAGGAGAAAGATCTGAGGGCAGTTGTGGCCACGTCTAGTATGGAGCTGGGCATAGACGTTGGCAAAGTAGATCTTGTGATTCAATATATGTCGCCAAGACAGGTAACTAGGCTCGTTCAGAGGATCGGCAGGAGCGGACATAGGATTGGGGGCAAGGCGCGCGGGGAGCTGATCGTGCCGTTAAACGTCTTTCACTACTTGGAAGCCCACGTAATTGCCAGGAGGGCCCTCAGGGGAGAGCTCGAACGGGAGATCGCTTACGACTCGCCGCTCGACGTGCTTGCGTACGTTATATGCGTAATCGTCGAGCTCTCTAAGAATTTAGACGTGAGACAATTATATAATTATGTTAATGAGTTCGAGCCCTATAGGGACCTAGACGAGGCGTCTTTCAAGAAAGTAATCGAGTACTTGGAGTATTCAAGGCTAATAAAGGTGGAAGACGGAAAAATAATGCCAACGCGCAGGACGAGGCTCTTCATTTACAAGACGAGCATGATACCTTCGACTGTTGATTACGACGTAATAGACGTCGTGACGGGGACGCGCATAGGCTCCTTGGACGAGGAGTTCGTGATCTTGGAGCTCGAGCAGGGGGGAGGCCTCGTACTTGGCGGGAGGCCGTGGAAGGTGATCGGCATAGATAGCGAGAAGTTGCGGGTATACGTGGAGCCGGCGAGCACGGCCGCGCTCATGACCATCGTGCCCAGCTGGGAGGGCGAGAACATACCAGTCGAACATGAGATAGCGGCGGAAGTGGGCAGGCTAATAAGGTTGGCACGTGAGGGGCAGGCCCCCCACGAAGTGGATGCGAGGGTAATTGACGTTTTAAGGGGATGGACGACCCCCGTCGATGACAGGCACGTGGTAATTAGTTTAATAGAGCCGGCGAGGCTGCTGGTGCTCTCAATCTTTACAGGAACCAGGGGGAACAACCTGCTAAAGGACATAATAAAGTACGTGACATCGATCAGGTTCCCGCTCGCAAAGATCAGGGCATCCAGCACGCCATATTCAATATTCATCAGCTACGACGAGGGGGTAGATGGAGAGGAGCTCGTGAAAGTGGTTGTGGAAACGATCAGGGGCCTAAACGAATGGCTGAAGCCCGAGCGGCTGGGAGCAGCCGTCAAGAGATCGAGGACGGTGCTCTGGAGGCTTTACCAGGTTGCGCAGAGGTTTGGCGCTATATCCCCGGAAGCGGTTAGGGTCTCCAGGGCGTTGCTCGAGGGGTTCCTAGACACGGTGATTGGTGATGAGGGCCTTAAGGAGGCGTTCTCCAGGGACTACGACGTTGGCGCCCTGGCGCTAATTGCGGACGCCATAAGCAGGGGAGAAGTCAAGCTGGAGGTGGAGGTCAGGGAGTTCGCCCCGGAACACGTTAGGGAGCTGTTGTTGTACAACGAAACCGCGGCCGCGAAATACATGGTAATGGGCTTCGACGCGAGTTCGTACCTTAACAAGTTGCTCTCGAGAAGGGTAGCCCTCCTTTGCGTTGCCTGCGGCGAGAGCTTCGAAGGAACCGTGAGGGAATTCATGGAATGGGAGAAGTTCTCGTGTCCCAGGTGCGGCAGGGCATCCCTAGCCCCGGTGAAGCCGTGGGATCTCGATGCTGCGAAGGAGCTAGTGAGGAAGGCGAGGAGTGGATCGAAGCTGACGGCCGACGAGAGGAGGGAGCTCGACGAGCTCGGGAGGAGGGCAACGCTGTTGTACAGGCTGGGCAGAACCGCGTTGCTGGTCTTATCAGCGCCAGGCATAAACCTTGCCGAGGCTGTGAATATACTTAACAGAGTAGGGCACGGCGCCGACGTCTTGCGAGAGATTTACGAAGGCGAGTTGAGATACGTGCGCTCGAGAAGCTTTAAGGGGTTGAGCCGCTGACCCCCTCCCCGCCCCGGAGGGCAGGGACTCCCGAGGGGAGGCTTGAGGCGGCGTCCCCGGCCAGGGCCTGGCTCAGAGTTACGGCTTTGTCTTTCCTCGGAGACGAGCGGTACGCGCTAAAGCACATGGAGGTGAGAAGGAGTGCCAACGGGTCCAAGGGCCTTAGATGGAGGGAAGCCCGTGTGGTATTATAAATGCCTACGAAGTATGCGTCCGAAGTCGAGCACGAGGCGCAGGCGTCCAGAGACGTCATACTCTTGGATGCGGAACTCAGCAGTTGGCCCGGGGGTTTAAGTCCCGGCAGCCCATCCCTTCAGCCAAATTCTGAGCAGAGTCTACAAGTGCGCTGTTGACCATGGTCATGTCAAACGCCTTCCCTACGTGAGCCCTTGGCCTTTCAATATGGAAGATGGTCCATCACGTTGTTATTCGTGCCGCGCTCTCCACGGAGGCGCCCTCGGTAGCTACCGTTTTTGTTGCTGTTCTAAGCGCGCTTGTACCTTAAAGCGAATTTGAGGCACTCAAATGCTGACTTAGTAATTCTAGCGAATTTAACACTACTAGAGCATAAAACTCCGAATTGAGGACTTCGATGGCTGGGATTGGAAAAAAGCTGATTCTAACCTGTTTGTCCACCGGAGTACCAATAACTGAACTGTGTTGACCACAAAGCTAAACCATACGTAACGTTCACATAATCTCCAGTGTTGAGCTCCATGTAAAATGATTGCGTAATAATCATCGGCATCGTTCCACCGGGCCTGTCTGGGTCTAGGAAGCCAAAGGAGCTGGGCTCCACCGTAAAGATCAGGCCCGTCATCTGGCTATCCTTAAATGTACCCTGGTTCACGACGTGCTCGGTCCTCACAATTCCGTCGGCTGGCTCGCTCCTGTCAAGCCAAGTGTAATAGGGAACGCCGGGCGTCGTCTCGGTAAACCCAGTGCTATATTGAACCTCCGCACTGAAGTACTTGCCAAGTCCGACACTGATGCCGGACGTCACATGGTAGTGAACGACTACTGCCGAGCCAACGTTCTTGGGCTGCCAGTCGTCGACCACTTGTCCAGGCCACGTCGTGGTTCGCCAGTCCGTAGTCGTCAAGAACCTCTTGGGGTAGTGGTATACGGTGTACCGGAATATCCACCAGTTGCACTGGGTCTCGTAGCCCACCCCCGAGTGCTGGACATACACATACCACACGTGGTACAACTTGCCGGCGGCCGACGTGTTATTGCCGTAGTAGTAACGGACGTAGACCATCTGCCTGCCGGTGATCTCGCCGCACGCTTTCCCATACGTGTAGTTGCTGATCCACCCAAGTAGTCCAACGAGTACCATGCCCTTTGGTGCACGGATGAGGCTTGAGTGCTCTATCCTAGCGTTCTTTGGCAATGTCGTTGGATTGACGAGCTCGGTCCACTCGAGGATGGCGCCCAGCACCCTCGCGAAGTCGACGGGCCCTAACCTCTCCACTATTATCGTTCCCGGCGGATTGAAGGTGAAGACCAGCATGTCGGCACTCGAAAGTACCTCGTGCAGGAGAAAGCCGCTCAGCTTGTCCGTGACTGCGCCCGGCTCGAGGGGCAACACGGGATTTATGCCGAGGCCTCCGTAGACCTTCATTATAACTTCCTCGGCAAACATGGCGTCGCCCCTGTCCAGCTTCGGGTCAACGTTGAGCAGTGCCACCGCGCACTTGTTGCAGGAGGACAGCAGCTTCAGGAGGGCATCCAGGTAGCTGAGGTGTTTGCCCCTAACCACGTCGCTGGCGTGGACAAAGATCAAGGCTTTGTCAACGGGTTGGCTTGGAGCGCTGCCGAGCTTGACCACCTCCGCTAAGCCAGTAGCGTTGACGCTCTCCAGGAGGCTCTCCATGAGCGGCGGGACGACCTCAACGAAGAGGAACCTCACGTGCCCCCTCAGGCCCTCGAAGGAGACGGGCTCGGCCTTGGCCACTACACAAGCGCCCTGGTTCAGGGGCCAGGCCAAGGCGACGAGGACTAGGACCACTACCATGACGCCGGCCACGGCACCGAGGACGCTAGGCCTCATCCCCACGCCCTTGAAATTTTTGTCAACAACTCCTTTTAAACCTCGATCCTTTTTCCATCTTTTTCATCACTTGATATAAATTCTCCAAGGTGATTCAAAGAATTCAGCACGATATGCCATTGCCAAGGGATCAAATTCCGTTGAAAGCTAGAAGGGTCAGAAGGCTGGACGATCCCCATTAGCGAAGTTTAGGCGTTTTCTGGAGGGAGGTCGAGTGAGGTTAAAGTGATGTTCAAAGTGATGATCTACGTTAGAGCGAGTTCGCATAGATGACAGATCGAGAGGCCGAGAAGCCCTGTTCTGCCAAGGGCCACAAGGTCGTTGACGTTATTAGCTGAGCGAGAGGCCGAAGCCCGGCCTTGGCCGGGGACGTCGCCTCAAGCCTCCCCTCGGGAGCCCTTGCCCTCTGGCGCGGGAAGGGGGCTAGAACTATTTGTAGATAACCTAAGAATACTCGGCAGATCCGAACTCTTCCACGCTACGGGCCTATCGGTCACTAGGGCCATAACGACCTTTCTAACGAGCTGATCGGCGATCGGGCATACTTCGATGCACGTGACGCAGGAGCCACAGGGCTTCGTGACCAGGGGACCGTAGCGTGTTAGCCTGACGACCTTCATGGGGCACCACATCACGCAGCTGCCGCACTTGGCGCAGCCATGAAGTCGGTATATTATTTTAAGGATCGTGATCAAGAGATCCCACGCCTTCGCATCGCTCAGGCGAGCTTCCAACGCCTTTCCCCTAATGACTAGGGTCGCCCTTTCGGCGTCGACGACCAAGGCGCCATCGTTCAGGTCCCTCCTCAATGGGACCTTTAACATGTTGATGACATTACTGGCAAACGCCTCGAGCGCTTCGTCTGGCACCAGTTCTTTGTTGAACTTAATGGTGATGTGGAGACCGTTACGGCTAATCTCCACCGGGAACAGGTCAATGGCACTAGCCCTGAGCCTGGCCTCGTACTCGCGCCTCCAGTCGATCGCGACGCCGGCCCTCCTCGCGACCCTGTTCTTCGCTGGCGCCGGCGTGAGCCAGCGCCAGAGCCCGAGCCTAACCCAATCCTCTGGCAAGTTCATGCGCTTCCTCCATCTCTCGAGCACCTCCTCCCAGCGGCTCCACAGCGATGGCCAATGCCTTTTCACCGAGTTGAACTCGGCGAGGAAGCCAGCGGGGCACATGAAGCAGCCCAACCTCTCGAAGCCGTGCTTGTACGCCTCGTTGTATGGAAGCCTGTACTTGTGTATGTACAGCCATACTGAGAGCTGGCCCCAATACTGTATCGGGGTCAGCGAGATCAAGTTCCTAATCCACCTATTCCTCCACACCAGAGGGCTACGGGCCCTGTCCAGGGACTCGAAGGCCCTCTGACCGACGATGTTGAGCGTGTTGTCGGGATATTGCGCCTTTACTAGGCGGGCTATCGGGACGAGCTTAGTTATTTTACAGCACCACCTGTAGTCCTTGGCTGGAGGGCCGAAGAGCTCGACAGCTCTCCAGAAGGCGTCGCCGGCGCTCGCCTCCCTTAATCTGACGCCGTAGCGCTTTGCCACAACCTCCACGTTGCTCAACGTCTCGGGCAGCTCGAGGCCGGTATCGTTGAATATAACGTCAACGCTTCCATAGGCCTTTGTGGCAAGGTCCAAGGCGACGAGGCTGTCCTTGCCGCCCGAGTACGAGACCACCCTCGCCGGCGGCGAGTACCTCTTATCAATCCTTCTCAAGAACTTGAACGCCTTTTCCTCGAGCTCCTCGAGGCGTTCATCATTGTATTTCAGGACGTCCCAGAGCGTTGCGGGCTTCTCGTCCACGTCTTCGGGCGGCCTACGCTCGAGGAACGTCTTGACCACCTCATATTTGCCCTCCCCCGTTCTCTCTGCTATTCCACGGACGTTGCCGCGCTCGTCGACTACTAGTAGCTGGCGTTGCGAGCTGGAGGCCTCCACCTTCAGCCCGACCCGGGGATACGTCTTTACCACGACGTGGTCGATGATGCCCCTTTCCAGAGCTCTCAGGGCGCCAGCGTAGGAGGGCCTGAAGCGCCAAGCGGCCTCGAGGGGGTCATAGAAGAGCTGGCCCCAAACGTTACCCGACGACACGACCTCATACATCAGGTCCCAATGCGGCGTCTTGTTCAACAGCACGAACTTGCCATCGAAGAATTCTTTGTAGAAGTGTTCCCCGCCGAACTCGGCCTTGATCGTGTTGGCCAATAGCTCGAGGTCCCCCTCGAAGGCCGGCCTAGCATCAGCGGGCTCCGTGAGCCTTAGCCTTATGAAGAGTTCCCGCTCGGCCTGGGTCGGCATTATTATCGGCACGTTGGCGTAGGGGTCCCAATATATGACGTTCTCTACCGGCCAGATCCTCTTCATTATTCTCAATGCCAGGCAGCTAGGCTATGTCCTGCTGGGCTAATTAACGCTAATACGCCACGTAGACGCCGCGGATGGGGATTCTCTTGTTGCATCGGGGACATCTATACGTCCCTCCCTCCCTCACGACGTTGAACCCCACCACCCTGTAGCCAGCCCTCCTTATCAGGAGCTTGCCGCAATTGGGACAGAACGTGGATTCGAGTTCAGGATCATGTACATTTCCGACGTACACGTACTCGAGCCCAGCGCTTTTCGCGTAGTCCCTATTTTCGAGCAATTTTCTGATCGGCGTAGGCGGCTCAGTCCACCTGTGGGCCGGGAAGTACCTGTTCACGTGGAGGGGGACCTCGTTGCCTAGGTACTTGATGTGTTTATCGACGATCCACTCGTAGCATTCGCGGAAGTCGTTGGTATTCGTGACGACCAGGTACACGACCTCGACGTGCGCGCCCAGGTCCAGCGCGAACCTAGCGTTCCTGAACACGATCTCGTGATCTATTCCAACGAGCGCCCTCTTCATTTGTGGGCATCCCTTTATGTCAGCTGAGAACCCATCGACCCCCGCCTCCACCAACGTCTTCAGCGCGCCCTTCGTGAAGTACATGTTTGTGACGACCATTGAATACAGCCCGAGGGGTCTGGCTCTGGTCGTGACGTCGTATACGTACTCGAGCTGGGTTGCGGGCTCGTTGAAGCTGGCCGATAGCCCGTGGGCCCCTGCGGCCACGGCTGCCTCCACCACTTTCTCGGGCACGATTACTTCGTCATGGGGGTTGGGCTTCCTGTAGCTTATGAAATCGTTTTGACACCACGGACAGTAGAAGTTGCAACCGTAGTTGCTGTACGTGAGCGCGAGGCTGTTGGGCCAGTAGTGAAAGAGAGGCTTTATTTCTATTGGCCTCAGCTCCATTGCGCTGAGCTTCCCGTAGCCGACGTTGAGGACCTTGCCGTTGATGAACGCGTAATTTCCACAGGCACCAGTCCTCCCGGGGAGTAGCAGACATCGGCGTTCACAGACCATGCAGCGGGCCTTCTCGCCCAGTGCCTCGTAGTGTAGCGCCTCTCGAAGACCTCCATTCAATGGAACTTTCAAGGGCCGCGTGCCCAAACTTTCGCTCAGCTCCTTGGCTAAAAAGGCAGCAATGTTCGTGGGGGCAGCCGTTGGCAGACGTCGTAGAGTTCGTGAGGTCGCTGACGCTTACCATAACGATCGTAGCATGGACTATATTCTTCCTTTCATGGGTCGTGGGGTGGGCGATCAAGGGGCTGCCAATACCCTTCACCAGGGTCAAGAAACAGGGGGAAAGGTTCGTGGAGGACGCGATCATGGCGGCCTTCTGGCTGGCAGTGGGTTCTTCTGTGTTTGCATTGCTCTCGTACGTAGCGCAGTCAGTATATCAGCCATTACCTCCTCCACCTCCGACGTGAACGTCCTCGCAGGGGGATACCATTGGCCACGCTCATCGAGCTGGCGTTTTACCTGTCGGTCCTCACGTACTATGTGGGTACTCTGGTCAAAGCCCTCCCTCTGCCGTTCGCTGGGCTAAAGAAATGGGGCACGATCTTAATGGCCGATGGCCTGTTCTCTGCGTCCTTGGTATTCTCCTACAAGGCCCTCCTCCTTCTCACTAGCTATGTTGGGGCGTTGCTTGGGGTCAGCTGGGAAAGGTTCGCCTCCTGGTATTTCCTGCGCATAACCACCACCCTGTCACTGGTCGGCGTGCTGAAGTTGATCGGCATAGGGCTTGGCGAGGTGGGGCTGGGCTTTTTGAGCAACAGCCTCCTATCGCCGTTCATAAATGCCCTGATCGATTCGATGTTGGCGCTGACAGTAATATACATGGTTTCCAAGGCAATGGTGGTATTGGGCCCCACTATAATGGCGATAGGCCTCGTGCTCCACGCCGTGCCCTTCAGGGTCACAAGATCCGCGGGCGCGATGCTCGTGGCTTTGCCGATAATATTCACAATTGGGGCCCCCCTGATGCCCACGTTCGTCGACACGTTCGCTAGCGCCCTCTCAGGCGCGGAGGCCCCCACCTTCAACTGGAAAGGGATCAAGGTTCTCGTGATGGACGGGCTGAATAGGTCCGTGCCCTACGCAGTACTCGAGGGATACGGGGCCACCGGCGAGCCGATATTAAGGTACGAGGCCGATAGCGAAGGCGTAATCGATGCTACCGCCGTTTCCAAGGGGATCCCCTCCTCGGACTTCAACGCCAGCTTGAACCTCTCAGGTTACAGCTATAGATTCAATTTTTATCAAAAATGTGGGAATTTAACAGAATGTATAATTGAGCTCCCAGACATGTATGTCATAGACGTCAACAGGTACGTGTTCACCGGCGGCATGCAAGTAGAGGACGTGAGGGTGTTCAACAACGATTCAATTGAAATGGACGTGATCGCGACGACGTCCTCGACGTTGATAGTCGTAGTCGGCGGGAATGACGGCCTGGCTGTGTCATTAAATGGCAACAGCGTCGACGTTGGCAAGCCCGTAAGTTATACGTGGGGAGGGGTCGCATACAACGCCTATTACATTCCAATAAGTTCCGGAAGGAGCTCGATAGCCATTAACGTGACAAAGGGTCCCACCGAGGTGCCGCGCTTCGATGAAATAGATTATGGCAAGGCCCTCGTCGAGGAGTTCGTTAGCAACGTTGGCTCGTTGTCATCCTTCATAGGTATGGCGATCTTGGAGCTGTTAGTATTCCCCGCGGCCTACATAGCGTTGCTCGTGAGCGCCTCAATGGGCCTAGCAAAGCTGTTGGGGGGCAGCTCCTCTAAGATCGCTTCAATGGTGGTCGAGGTCCTATGAGGCTGAACGAGGTCGTCCTCGCAATGCTGCTCGTCTTCACGTTGCTGGAGATATGCCATGGCAGGGATCTGGGCCCTCTATGGCTTGCCCTAGCCCTCTCGGCCGGGCTATACATGATCGTCCTCCTGGCGAGGAGGCGTGCGCGCTAGGAGGGCGCTTAAAGGGTTGCTGGAGCTGCTCGCGGGAGACGCAACGATCAAAGTTGACGCGCCGGACGTGTCGATATGTCGAGGCGGCGAATGCACCACAACGAGGTACTTGATCGCTGACGAGGTCGAGGAGGGCGCCATGGACATTTCGTCGACAAAGGCCAAGGAAATGGTTGAGGCCTTCGCATCGCTGTTGGAGAAGCTGCCGCCTGGCAGCGAGATAGTGATTACTAAGCAGGAGACGAGGCTTGACGATGCGAAGAGGTGGCTGGCAAATGAGATGGCGAACCTGAAGGCGAAGATCGAGCTCGCGCAGGACACGCATATTGCCAAGAAGGCCGAGGTCAGGCTCAGGGTCCTCCAGGACCTTTACGAGACAGTTCTCAGGGGCAAGCCCGTTGTGCGCATCAACTTAGTGGTGAAGCTCAGAGAGGCTGGGAAAAGCCCAGAGGAGGTGAGGAAGTCGCTGGAATTCACGGAGGCCGCCGTAGTAGGCGCTTTCAACGCGCTTACGGGGATAAGGCTGCGACGCCCATCAAACAACGATTTATGGAAATTGTTGGCTCGCGAGGCGGGTCTAACGGACGACAGGTTACCAACGATCCTCATCGACAGCCACAGGCTCGGGATCCTCCAGCCCATACCCCTGAGGAGGAGGCCCAAGGTCGAGTTCGAGAGGGGCCTCGTCCTTGGCACCGACTTGGAGACGGGCTGGCCCGTGATACTTCCGCCGGAGCGCCTTGAAAAGCACGTGGCAGTCTTAGGGCCCACTGGGCGTGGAAAGACGACGTTGTTGGCCTCAATTATGGAGTCCACGATTTCAACGCAGTTCTACAAGGTGTTCGCAGTGGATTTCAAGGGAGATCTAGACGACCTACTAGGGCACGCCGACGGGCTGATCGTCAGGCTCACTCCCGCGGACGTGAGATTGAGCCTTCTGAGAAAGCCGTCTTGGGTCTCCGAATCCAGCTGGAACCACTTAGTTATGGACTCCATATCCGTCGGCCTAGGCGTGTCGCCAGAGAAGCTTTCAGAACTCCTCGTGGGCACGTCGCTTTTCGATGGCCTGGAGAACATGAAAAGGGGCGCGACGTTCATACCATTAGTCGAGCTGTTAAAGGACGAGGACGATTACGAGGACTTGGAGAGGAAGTTTGTAGAAGACGCGCTAATACTTTCATTGAAGAGGAGGGGGCACGCGTTCCAGAACGCGTATGGAGTCCTTCTGATCGGCATGTTCAAGGAGTACGTCGCGAGGGTGGGGCTGGGCAACAGACGCACTCTCGTAGTGATCGACGAGGCGTGGAGAATCTCGAGGAGCAGGACGCTGGTGGAGCTCTTCAAGGAGGGCAGAAGCCTAGGGCTTTCGGCGGTGGTGGCAACGCAAAGCCCAGGCGATCTTCCCCGAGAGGCGCTGGAAAACGTCCACACGTTCGTGATCTTTGGCTCACCGAACGAGAACTACCTGAGGGAGGTGTCAGGCCTTTTGGGGGCTCCTCCTGGGCTGGAGAGAGCGTTGACGAGGCTCGGCATAGGTGAAGCAGTGTTATTTAACGTGGCCGAGCCGCACTACATAGTCTTTAGGGTGAGGCGTCCAACAACGTCGGAAGACAAGTAGCGGGGATCTTTTGTCGTTATCGCGTCGATGAAATTGAAGGACACCGCCGCGTAGGGCCCCTTCAAGGGGCCGCCCACAGGGAAGCCCTCGCGTTGAGGGCGTTCAACCCCTTCTCGCTCACAAACCGCCCGACATCACGGCCGTCGATTTTCGACATCTCCCCCTTGCCTGCCAGAAGCGCCTCGAGCACCTCGCCGTCAGATGTAATTAGCAAGTACATGGTGTTTTCGCCGGCGCGTATGCTGAGCAAGAAATAGTCCTGGCCCTGCCTGGCGCTACGGCGCGCGAAGTCGATGATGTCTGGGAGCGACCAACCTGCCTTGAATTCGCGAGAGGCTATTAGTGACGATGTGGCCAACGTCGTGGCAACGTATTGTTCATCTAGCTTTGGCGGCGCCCTCCTCGGTCGAGTGGCCTGCACCGGTTGTGCGGCTGCCTCTGCCGCCCGTTGCTCAACGGCGCGTGGAGCTCGCTCCGCAGCTATCACCCTAGGCGGACTCTTGGCTATGTTCGTGACGGCGTCAGCGAACAACCTGGCCAAAGGCCTGCACAGCCTATTCATTGCGGGGAAACAGGACACGTCTATTACTACGGTGGAGACATAGAACAGGGAGACGGACGCGCGAATCCTTGCTAACAGGCTGAGCCCGGGACCTTCCGCGCGAATCTCAGCAACCCTTCTGTTCATATCAACGCTCGACGAAAGATCTAGGCGCACGGGCATGCGCCCGGCGAAGACGCCGATCCTAAGCGGGACTTCTGCTCGGACCTTAGTGCCGCTCCTTTCCAGGAGCCTCCCGCCCAAGTTTTCTATGAGAACTTCAAGATTTCCGAGAGCCGCCAATATTTCTTCGGCCTTGGCCGGAGTGTAGAGAGTCAGCGACAGGCTTTCGGTAGGCTCCAAGCGGACACCTGGAGAGTTTTTCCTGGCCCCTACAAATAGTTAAATTTGACAACGTTCTCCTTAAAATACTAATACTCCCCATGCTCGCGGCGCTTGGCTCCTTTTCCACGGCAATCACGTTTAAAAGGCCGGGTATCACTAGAGCCCTCTCCGGTCCAGCTGAGGTGGTGCGCTATAGAGTACATATATGCATCGCTACTACTTTACAGGGCGGGCAAGGAAATAAACGAAGAAAATGTCAGGAGGGTGCTCGAGGCCGCTGGCGTAACTCCGGATGATGTCAGGATAAAACAGCTTGTGGCCGCGATAAAGGGGATAGACATAGCTAAAGTGCTTGAACAGTCCTTGGCGGCGCCTGTGGCGGCAGCCCCAGTTGCCCAGGCCCAGGCAGCCCCGGCCCAGCAGCCTGCCGGCGCCAAGGAGGAGAAGAAGGAGGAGGCCGAGGAGAAGGAGGGGGTCAGCGAGGAGCAGCTCGCCGAGGGCCTCGGAGCGCTATTCGGGAT
>JBEULI010000019.1:0-5736 GCA_041287395.1 Desulfurococcaceae archaeon | reverse complement strand
AGAAGCAATCAAGAGATAGTAGAAAGGTGGAGAAGTTCGACGTTGACGCCGCGCTCAGGGAGAGGGGGTACGTGAAGTGCAAGCTGCTGGTCTTCGACCTGCCGACGGAGTACAGGGGCGCCGAGACCAAGTACGAGGTGGAGGAGGGGGGCAGGGTGAGGGAGGTCAAGGTGTTCGCGAGCGAGCCGACGGTCTACAGGTCGCTGCGCAGGGGCTTCTACAGCGCGCTCCACGAGGTCGCGTTCAGGACGAAGGCGGGCTGGGTCCTCGTGTCGGAGAGCCTGGGCCCGCTGGAGGAGTACGTAAAGGAGCTGAGGAAGCTGGCCAGCGAGTTCGCCGTGGAGGTCGTGGACGCGTACCTGCCCATCGACTGGACGAGGAGGGAGGCCGAGGAGTACGTCAAGAGCCTGCTGGAGAGGAGGGAGGAGATCGCGAGGAAGCTGGCCGACGAGGCGGTGAGCGCCGCGATCAGGAGGAGGCTGGAGAGGGAGAGGGAGAGGATTGAGAGGGCCGTGAGGGTCATCAACGACTTCCTGAGCAGGCTGAAGTGATCTTACCTCTTTTTCCCGCGGGGGCCTGAAGCAAAGTATATAAACCACCTGTGCGCGTCAATCACGCCCCAAGGGGGGAGCAGCTGGGAAAGAATTGAAAGAAGAAGGGGCGGGCGAAGGAAAACTTCGAAACCCCCCTTGGGGTAGCAGCTGGGAAAGAGCTGTGAAACCTTCTCCCCCTCCTCCCCCTCTTCTTCCGGGGGACGTGGGATGGAGATCAGGATCACGGAGTACGTGCTGATGGACAGGAGCCTCCTCATCGGCCCGCCCGGCATCGGCAAGACCGAGCGGGTGAGGCAGCTGGCGGAGGAGGAGGCGCGGAGGCTCGGCAGGACGTTCGTGGACCTGAAGGACGCTGACGCCGCCCTGCTCGACCGCGTGGAGGCGTCGCCGGAGCGCTTCTTCGCCTACACGAGGATAGCGGCGCCCCACGTCTTCCCCGAGGACCTCTCGTACCCGCGGCCCCGCGACGGCTACGTTGAGGCCATACCGCCGAGGGCGTTCAAGGTGCTCTCGCTGCGCGGCATCGCCGGCGTCCTCTTCGTCGACGAGCTGGGGAACGTGCAGCGGGACGACCAGATGGCGATGTACTTCACCTTGATGCAGGAGAAGGAGGCGGCGTGGGTGAAGCTGCGCGAGGAGGTCTTCGTGGTCGCCGCGGCCAACCCGCCCGAGTGGAGCCCCCTGGCGAGGGAGGTACCGGCGCCGCTGCGCAACCGCCTCGCGGTCTTCCGCGTCCTCCCGCCGCGCGTCGAGGAGTGGGTAGCGTACATGGACCGCACGTACGGAGACGCCTGGGACCGCAGGGTCGCGGCGTACCTCGCCGTGTTCCGCGAGGACCTCCTCAGGCCGCCCCGAGAGGGGGAGCTCGAGAACTTCCCGACCCCGAGGTCGTGGACTCGCTTGGCCCTGGAGCTGCCGCGGACCCCGCCGCACCTGCATGGGGCGCTGTGCTCAGCGCTCGTGGGGCGGGAGGTTGGGTCGAGGTTCCACGCGCTGCTCTCGGCCCGCGTGGACGTGAGGGCGCTGCTCGAGGGGCTGGAGCGAGACCCCAAGTCCTTCGGCCGCCTCAGCGCCAGCGAGCGCGCGCTGGTGGTCGCGGCGCTCGCGCAGTCCAGCGACGAGGAGCTCCTCAAGCGCGTGGGGCTCCTGAAGCTCATGGCGGAGGAGCACCGGGAGTTCCTCGCCGCGCTCCTCTCCGCGATACCGCGGAGGAGGAGGGTCGCCCTCTTCTCGAGGCCGCCCCTGAGCGAGGTGGCCGAGCGGCTGGCGAAGGAGGTTGGGGGGTACTTGGCCTAGCTTTTTCGCCCGGGGTGGTTCCCGTGCTCGAGGAGGAGTTCGGGAGGCTCCTGGCCGCCCTGTCGCTGGTCGACCCCCTGCTGGGGATGTTCGTCAGGCGGACGTGGGTCTACCTCAGCGGCGGCGTCGACGTCGCCGCCACGGACGGGCTCTCGATCTACGTGTCCCCGCGCTTCTTCGAGCTTGAGCCGAGGCGGCGGCTCTTCCTCATCGCGCACCTGGCCGCCCACATCGCGCTGAACCACCCGGCGCGGGCCAGGAGGCTCGTGGGGCTCGGGCTCGAGCCGGCCGCCGTGGCGGCCGCGTGCGACGTGAAGGCCAACCTGGCCTTGAGGGGCTCCGAGCTGTACGACGAGGAGGCGGCGAGGGAGCTGACGGTGGCTCCCGAGGGCCTCGAGGGCGCCGAGGTCGATGCGGAGCGGGCTTCGGTGGAGGAGCTGGCCGAGGCGCTGGCGCGCCTGGTGGCCGCCGGGAGCGGCTGCCCGCTCGCGAGGGGGTCCGACCTGCTGCTTCAGCCGGCGCCGGTGGACGGCGTGCTGGTGAGGGGGGACGAGGAGGACCTCACCTCGCCGGACGCGGAGGGGAGGGTGCGGGAGAAGCTCCTCGAGGCGTACGGCGCCGCTAGAGCGGCTGGGGCGGAGCCAGGGTTCCTGGCGCGCATCGTGGAGGAGCTGCTGCTGCCCAGGGTGCACTGGAGGGCCCTGCTCCGGCTCCAGCTCGAGGGGGCCGGCAGGAGCGTCCGGAGGTCCTGGGCCAGGCCCTCGCGGAAGCACCCGGAGCTGCCGGGCAGGCGCACGCTCAGCAGGGGCAGGGTCGTCGCCGCGGTCGACGTGAGCGGGAGCGTGAGCGACGAGGAGCTGCGGGCCTTCCTGAGCGAGGTCTGCGGGTTGGCCGGTGAGGCGCACGAGGTCGTGGTGGTGCCGTGGGACGCCAAGGTGCGCGGCGCCGTGAGGGTCAGGGGCCCGGGCGACGTGCGCAGGGTGGCGAGGAGGGGCTTCACCGGCGGCGGAGGGACGGTGCTGGGCCCCGCGCTCGAATTCATCGACAGGCACTTCCCGGACGCGGTGGCCGTCGTGATCCTCTCGGACTGGCGCATCAGCGACCTGAGGTCCGCGGAGCCGTGGCTGAGGAGGAACGCGCACAGGGTCGTGGCCATCACGACGGGCGAGAGGCCCCCGAGCTACCTGCGCAGCGCCAGGCTGAGGTGGTAGGGGGTGGGGCGAACCTCGCCCCCCAGGTGGGTCGCTTTCTCAGCGGGGTGGTGGCCTTGTCGCACGTAGAGTGGCGCAGGAGGCTCCGCGGCGCGGAGGCGGAGCTCCTGCGGGCGCTGGGCGAGTTCCTGATCGCGCGCGGGACGGCGTGGCCCAGGGGCGTGCCGTCGGCCGGCGAGGCCAGGGTGAGCGCGTCGCTGGAGGGCGCGTTCATCTTCCCGGTGGTGGAGCCCACCCTGGTGCTGAAGCGGTGGTCGCCCATGGTCAAGCTGAGCTTAGCGGTTGGGGGCGCGCGGGCGGCGCTCAGCGTGGTGTGGGTCGACCTCATGGGCGCCTCCGTGCTCTACCACGAGGGTGTGGGCAGGGTGCTGGACTCGGTGGCCGCGCTCGAGGTGCTGAACCCCGGCCTGCTGGGCGCGCTCAGGAGGGGGGAGATCGCGGGCAGGGGGGACCCCTCGCAGCTGGAGGCGCTCCTGCGGGCCGCGGAGAGGGTGGCCGAGGGGTACCGGGATGCCGCGGCGATGCCGACCGTGGGGCCGCTGAACCTGCTCTGCGTGGAGGCCTGGCGCATGGCCGGGACGGACCGCGTCCTGGTCAGCGCGGCCGGCGAGGGGGGGCTGCCCGCGGGCCGGCCGCTCTACGCGGTCGTCATCGAGAGCGATAGAGGCAGGGTCGACCTGAAGGTGGAGCTGCGCGACGCTTCGGGCAACCTGGTCAAGCTGGCGAGCAGCCACGCGGAGCTGAGCAGGGAGCTGGCGGAGAGGGTCGCCCTCATGCTGGGCGCCGCAAGCGAGGTCTTGAGGAGGAGGGGGGAGGCGCTGAGGCGCGGCATCGCGGAGTTCGCCGTGCTCGCGCGCTAGCTTCTTGCTTCTTTGCGGCGGGGTGGGAGCGTGGGCGGGATCCAGCTGAAACCGATCGCCTTCAAGTGCAGTAACAACGGAGGCCGCACCGCCGTGGTGGTGCCGGTCACCATCTCGATAAAAGAGGAGGAGGACTACACGAAGGTGATAACAGTGAGCTGGCGGTGCAACCTAGCGGAGAAGTGCAACTTCGAGGGTTGCCACTACAGGAGGCTCGCGAAGGGAGAAAAATGAAATTTTAGTTTTTCGTTTTTCCTCCCTCCTCGGGGTTCACATCTCCCTCTCCAGGATGCGCCTGTAGCGCTCCCTCTCCCGCTGCAGCACCTTGCGGACGACCCTCGGCCAGTCCGGCTTCCTCCCCCCCTCCCTCTCCCGCTCGACCGCTTTCTCGATCATCCGCTCCAGCTCATCGATCATCGCGATCTTGCTCATCGCCTCAGCCGCGCGGGCCGAGATCTGGGCCTCCGGCAACCGCTCCTCCAGCGGGGTGCACCGCTCGACCAACCTCTCCAAGCTGTCCTCGAAGTTGAGCGCGTCGATCTCCTCCACATCGATCTCATAGGGGTCCCTGCAGTGCTCCATGAGGTAGAGCGTCGCGTTGTAGGCGACCAGGCCGTAGGTGCTCCTGTACTTCGGGTTCAGCTTCAGCTTGCGGCGGAGGGCGTCGTAAACTCCGAGCCACTCCCTGGGTATCTCGCTCATGGCGGCGACCCTTTGGACGTGAATTCAATCACTTCGTACCAGTCCTTCTGGGCGTTGACCCACATGTTCACGATGTCCCTCAGGCTGCCCGCCGCGATCGGAGCCTTCGAGATGTCCCCCTCGGCAACGTCGCGGACGGGCTGGGGCACGAGGTGCACCCTAGCGATCACGGTGGGGCCTTTCGGCCTCTCGATGCACCCCTCTCTGTACATCACTGTGATGTAGTGGAAGGACGCGCGGGCCTTCTTGATCGCTTGGTTGCGCCACCACTTGAACTCCTCGGGCGCCGAGAAGGCGAGCTCGAGGGGGTTGCGGTCCAAGAAGTCCGCGATCTCCCTGAGCTTACTAGCGGCGTAATTGCAGATCTCTATCGTCTCCTTGGCGTAGTCCCGCCAGACCATCATGTGCCTCTTCCTCCTCTCCTCGTCAGGGATCGCGGGGTCGAAGGGGTTGTGCTTCATCAAGTGGATCCTGAAGCGCTCCCTATTGACGCGCTCCTTCACCTTTAGTATGGGGCCTAGCTCGCTCATCGGTTACTCCACCCCCCGTTGCTATTTATCTTTTCTTGAGCCTGGAAAGGAGGGCGAGCACGTCGCGGGCCTCGGGCGGCAGCTCGAACTCCCTGTAGATCCCCTTCTCCTCCGCGATCCTGGCGAAGTCATGGACCGGCGACAGGAACGCCTCGAGCTCCTCGAAGCTCGGCGGCTCCCCCCTGCGGAGCTTGTCGCGCAGGTCCATGATGGCACCGTAGGTCCTCCTGTACTCCAGGCCGCTGATGCACCTCCGCTCCATGAGCTTCTGGAGGCCCCTCTCCATCACTTCCACGAGGTCCAGCGCGCGCCTGAAGCGGTAGCGCCTCGGCCTGGGAACCGTGCCGTAGAGGACAAGGGTGACCTGCTTCAGACCGTTGGAGTACTCATTGGCGGCCGCGACGCAGCCGCGGAGCCAGCTGCTCCACATGCGCCTGACCGACTCAAGCTTCTCCGGCTCGCTCACAGGCTACTTTAATCAACTCCAATATTTAATTCTTCGGGGGGTGGGTGTGTGGGAGGGTTTGGGCAGCATCGGTGAAACCCTGGAGCGGTACTCGCGGCAGCTGGAGGAGGAGGTGGC
>JBEULI010000018.1:0-39850 GCA_041287395.1 Desulfurococcaceae archaeon | reverse complement strand
GCTATGCTGTCTATCTCGTCTATGAATATTATGGCGGGGGCGTTCTTCTTCGCCTGCTCGAAGATCTCCCTGAGCCTCTGCTCCGACTCCCCGTAGTACTTGCTCATGATCTCCGGGCCGTTTATGGCTATGAAGTAGGCGCCAATTTCATTAGCCAACGCCTTCGCCAGGAGCGTCTTGCCGGTGCCCGGGGGCCCGTAGAGCAGTATCCCCTTGGGCGGCTCTATGCCCAGCCTCTTGAAGAGCTCGGGATGCCTCATCGGCAATTCCACGATCTCACGTATCCTCTGCTTGGCCTCCTCTAGGTCGCCGATGTCCTCCCAAGTCACGCGCAGGAGCGTTAATGACTCCCTGCTCACCGGTTCGGACCTGATCTCTATCCTAGTGTCCTCCGTCACGTAGACGTGAGCCGCAGGCTGCGTCGAGACCACGACAAGTCTCAGGGAGCCCCATAGGGTCGGGATGTCTATCGACTCGCCGCGGCTAACGGGCTTCCTGAGCAACCTTTCCTTGACGTACTCGACGAAGCTTTCATAGTAGCCTCCGAACTCTATCGGCTCGGTAGGCGCTAATACTACGCGTTGCGCTGCCTCCAGGCGTATTGGCTTGATCTTCACGTAATCGCCGAGGCCCGCCCCTATGGCTCTCCTGGCGTCGCCGTCCAATCTTACCAAGTCCTTTCCCTGATCCTCGGCATACGCCGGCCACACCTGGAGCACGACGTGCCCCTTAGGGCCCTCGACGACCACGTAATCCCCTGTCTCGACGCCTAGCTTGCGCATGTGCTCCTCGCTGATTCTAACGATTTTCCTGTTCACATCCCTCTGCCTGGCCTCTGCGACCCTGAGCCTAAGCTCTCGTTCCCTCTGTTCCCTTCGCTCGCTCATGCCAGTAACACGCCCGACGACCTCGGTGACAATACGCATGGAGGACCTATTAACAGTTTTACGAGGCGCAGTGAACCGTTTGACAATAAAGGGGCCTCCGGCCATAGGGTCCCGGGGCGTTGGCCTTGACCATAGTGCTCAAGGTGGATCCGAGGAAGATCGACATCGAAGCCATCGACCTAGCCGCAAGCTACATAAGGAGAGGGAGGCTTGTCGCGTTCCCGACGGAGACAGTTTACGGGCTCGGCTGCAATGCGCTTTCCAGTGACGCGGCAAGGCGCGTGTATGAGGCAAAGGGGCGGCCGCCGGATAACCCGCTAATAGTTCACATAAGCGACTTCGACATGTTGTACCTGGTAGCGAGGGAGGTGCCCGAGAAGGCCTTGAAATTGGCCAAAAGGCTCTGGCCGGGTCCCCTGACCCTCGTACTGCCGAAGTCTGACCGCGTTCCACCCGAGGTCACGGCCGGCTTAGAGACGGTGGCGGTCAGGATGCCCGCACACCCTGTCGCCATGGCGCTCATAGAACGGGCCGGCACGCCGATAGCTGCTCCCAGCGCCAACCCCTCAGGTAGGCCGAGCCCCACCAAGGCCGAACACGTCCTAAGGGATCTCTCGTTCAAGGCAGACATCGTAATAGATGGAGGCGAGACCATCTATGGGCTTGAATCGACGATCTTGAACCTGCTGGGCAGCGTGCCGGTGCTCCTCAGGCCGGGCGCTTATCCGGTTGAGGTCCTAGAGGAATTGCTTGGCGAAAAGATTCACGTACCGGAGTTCGCCAAGGGGTTTGGCGACGCGCCAAGAGCGTTGGCCCCGGGCATGAAACACAGGCACTATGCGCCGTCCACCCCGCTGGTGCTGTTCGAGTGCTCCGAATACGATGGTCCACATAGCCCATGCTTAGAAAAGCTCGTGAACGCCATCTTGGCATTCCTCAAAGACGTTAGCGGCAGGCCCTGCATAGTTGCTAGCGAGGAGACCGCAAAGGCCTATCGCGATGTAGGCGCTAGGGTACTTGTGATTGGCTCAAGAGCAAACCTATATGAAGTGGCAAAGAGGCTTTTCGAAGTCCTCAGAAAGCTCGACGAAATCGGTTGTGACGTAGCCCTGATGGAGGGGTACCCGGATCGAGGCCTGGGACTAGCAATCATGAACAGGGCAAGGAAGGCGTCGGTCAGGAGAGTCGTGGTCTCTTGAGCTTACTAAAATGTAGCCTAAGTTCGGGAAAATGCTGTTGGAGGGCTTTACGAACGGCGTTTAGCACGTAGTCGTTGACCGGCTCCTCGTCGCTGTAGAGACGCATCACCGCCTCGCCGTGGAGCGGGTAGAGGTGGAGGCTCGCGACGAACTTTTCGTGGTACATGATCCTTATGCTGTATGAGTGCCGCTCCGCCCAGAGGCCTCCCTCCCTCAGGGCCTGGGTGAGTCTCTGTAGCTTAAGTGGTAACAATGAGCCACACCCAGTCGATCATGCCCCTGTTCAGAGCTTTCAGCGTTTTGGTCCTCTCCACGAGTACCCAGGCTTTGCTAGCGCCCAACGTTTTTGAGAAATGCTATTAAGGCGACGCGAGCACTGGTGATAGCGGATGAAGAGGCTCGAAAGGACTGTAAAAATGATGAGCCCGCGCAGGGCTGACGTGCCCGCTCTTAGCGCCTCCTCAACTTCTCCGGGTCTACGTCGTCGATCGCTGCTATTTCCCTGAACAGCTCCTCTTCCCTGAGCGGGCGAACCTTTCTCTCGAGGGCCTTCGCACATCTGCCATCGGGTAACAGCGCGTTTATCTTGCATGAGGCGTATTGGCATTCGGGCCCTATGCACTCACTGCCGGACAGCCTGCAGAAGGCCACCTTTGAAGGCCTGCCGCGAAGCATCCTTGTGTTGATGAAGTATGCGCCGCGAGTACACCTGAAAAACGGGCACAGAGGATTACACCTGTCACCCTGTGGGAGCGGCCTAGGGGGGCCTCCAGGAGTAGAAGGCTGCATACCGGTACCCATGGATCGTCTCATATCCATTGAGTTGCTACCTACTTCGCAGCCCTCGCTCCTTATCTAAAATCCTTCAGAACCTTTAAATGCTCCGCTAACTCATGAACGGGGGCCAAATCGTCCTACGGCTTCCACCACTTCAGCAACAAGTACCTGACCTCCTCAGTCCCCTTCCCGGGGACTGCGAGGAGCAGCTTTTTCTTAACCGAGTGGAGGAGCCTGCCAATTCTTACTAGCTCGATGGGGTCTATCTCTTCGTCAGGCTTCACGATCTCAACGCCAAAGGGGGCATGATCGATTCCGGGCCCATACCTGTACACCAAGAAGTCGCAACCAAACTTAAGCCCCTTCCTGACGACGAACCCCCTCCTTCGTAGGTCCGCGTAGACGAGGTGAAGGCTGTTGAAGTCCTCGACCCTCTGAGTGGCCGTCTTCCTTAGCTCATCCAACGTGAGCTTCTTGCCATGTTCGTCGACTACTTCTAGCGCCCCAACGCTAGCGAGGTACAAGCCTTCTATGAGGGAGAGCTCCAACGGCGCCTTTACCTCTTTATTGCGTGGTTTCTGGATCCCAAGGAACGTTCCATAATATCCCGTCCAATACAACTGGTTGGCACAAGAAACTTCCGGCACTATTATCCTATTGTACAGTAGGAAGCCCCTACAAACCATCAAATCGCGGTCCTCATTAGAGCTATGAACCTTATCTCCTCGCCCACCCTCTTGAGGGCATCGCAGGCGTCCTCAAGAAATTCGAGCAAGTCCTTTGTCGCCATCAACTTGAATATGTCATTGCTGTACTTCCTATAGAGCTCGAACATCGCCTGCCTGTACATCGCGTCCGCGGATTCCTCCAGCTTGTCCACCTCGTTGCTGCCGACGATGCTCCTCCTCGGATTGCTCCTCAACTTGTCGACCGCGTCAATTATGAAGTCGAGCTGCCTCTGTAGGGTGTCCACGAAGCCCTCGACCAGCTTCAGCACTTCCCCCTCAAGAGGTCCCAGCTGTTTTGCGAGCATGCCCAACCTGTATCCGGCGCCGTCTAACAGTTGTGCAGTCCTCTCAATGTCGTTAACTATGTTTATGTAGCCCCGCGCGTTCCTCATGGCAACCTCGACCCTCACCAAGTAGTCCATCACGTTCAGCCTTTCCTCCTCAACCTTGTTCTTCACATCGCGCAACCTCTCATACAGCTTGTCAACGTGCTGAATGTCATTCGCCGCATACTTCAGAAGCTCCCTGAACAGCGTTAGCGAGTCCGCGAGGGATCTTGCCAGCGCTATTATGTAATCTATGCTGTTCAGCTCGGCGATCGCGCTCTCGACGCCCTCCTCCACGGCCTCCACCGGCCTAGTAAAATGGGTATAAGGGGCTTTTAAAAGGAAGACCCAAGGGATTGCTTTTGAAAGTTGCAGTCGTGGACGCCCTCGCGCGTTCTAGCGGCAAAAGGTATTCGACCCACGACGTAGTCGGTGCCGGCCCAAGGGCTGTCGCGGGCCTCCTGAGCTCCCTCGGGCTAGACGTTTACTACACAAGTTACGAGAAGTTTATGCAAGACATTGCTAGGGCCTCGAAATTCGACGCGGTCTTCATAAGTGCCATGATAACGGACATAGGCGCCGTCGGGCTCATCGCCAGGGGACTTAGGGCTCGTAATTACAGGGGTCCCATAGTACTTGGCGGGCCAATATCCCTAGGCTATGAAAAAGTGCTGGCTGAGTTGAGGGAAGTGGACTTCGTAATCGTCGGGGAGGGCGAAGAGCCAATATCCAAGCTGTTGAGCTCGGGCGCTCTCTTCGAGAAGGCCGACCACGATAAGTTGCGGGAAGTGCCATCACTCGCTTACAGGACTGCCGACGGGAAGGTGAAATATAATTGTTGTCTCACGCACGCCACGTTGGAAGTAATCCATAGCTACATCCCATGGACGGACGTCAGGACCGCCTACTGCCCCCCATCGCCCTTCCGCTTCTACGTGGAGGTGGTCAGGGGATGTAGCAACTTCTCACGCCCCATGATAGCCGCACTCGGGTGCACCCGATGTCGCGCGTGCAGGTCCCCCATCGCCGTAGCCAGGCTGTCGTGTCCAGCGTCAATACCGCCGGGCTGCGCGTTCTGCAACGTGCCAGCCATCTTCGGGCCCCCGCGTTCGAGGTCTGCTAAGCACATTGTGCGCGAGGTTGAACAACTGGTGGAGGCCGGCGTGAAGCGCCTCGTGCTCAGCGCGCCAGATTTCCTGGACTACGGGAGGGAACGCCTTGTGTCGAGCGGACTTTTGACGGATCCCTGTAGTCCCCACGCCAATTACGATGCCCTAGAGGAGCTGTTCGTCGAGCTTTTCTCCTTGAGCCCCATTGCCCGAGGAAAGGCGACGATTATGGTTGAGAACGTGAAGGCTTGCCTAGTCGACGAAGCGGTCGCCAGAATTTTGGGCAGATACCTGGGCTCCACGGCAATTCACATCGGCATGGAGACCGGAAGCGATACATTCAATGATGAGTGGCTCGGCAAGCCGATAAGGTACTCGCACGTGAAGAGGGCCGTCCGGCTATTGCGCGAACACGGCATGAGGCCCTACGTGTATGCCATGTACAACATACCTGGGATGGACAGGGCAGTCTATGAAAAGACGCGTAAGGCCCTCGTGGAGCTAGTGCGCGAAGGGGTGGAGAAGATCACTCTATACAAGTACATGGAGCTCCCCGGCACAGCCCTTAGCATGATTAGCACGAAGTTGGCGGACGTCGAGCGCTCAGAGGTCGTGAAGCTGAAAAGGCTCGTTAGAACGTTGAACAGACAAACCAAGGAACGGCTCGTAGGCAAGGTCTTGAGGGTGTTAATTCAGAGGGGTGCGCGCGGAATCTATGGGTATCCTAAGTCGCATGGTCCGGTTGTGGTCTTAGAAGGCCATGAAAACCTTCGTGCCGGGTGTGAGGCCCTCGTTAGGGTCGTCAAGGCTGGCGATAGGGTCGTCTACGGCGAGGTGGAAGAGATCTTGGAGTGCGACGACGCTTGTTGATGTAATCTCTCGAGCTCCATCTTGCAGCGCGATAGCCTTTGGCGCAATTGGTCCTCTGTCGTCCTCGCCTCGATCTTGTCGAGCAGCATGGCCATGAACGGTAAGGCGATGACGTTGAGGTAGTTAATGAGAACGGCATAGTGCTTGCTGCGGCCTACCACCTGTTCATTTGCGGAGACCCTTGCGAACGCCAACACGGCCCCCTCTATGGCCTTTAGGCTCTCGCCGAGCTTTTCTACGAAGTCCTCGAGAACGGCCTTCTCGAGTTCCTTGGAGGCGCTTAGGAGCTTTGCTTCCTCTATTAGCTCCTCGAACCCGTCTATGTATTCCCTGAGCCTGGAAAGCTCCTCGAGCAACATCAACTCAGGGGTCTCCGAGTTCAAGCCCTTCTCCTCCTCACGGTTACAACGCTGTTATCCGAAACTCCCCTGGCCCTTAGCTCTGAGGAATTGGCATAAACGGTCGAGGAGTCGTTGGACTCGAAAATCGTTGCTGTCCCCACAAATTTTTGCTTCCCAGCCACTACCACTTCAACTTCGTCGCCCTCCTTAACGTCAATGAGCTTGGCCAACTCGCTCGGTATGCGTATCTTCTGCTTGTCCAGGGAGTCGTCATATCTTATCTTGACCCTCTTCTCGGTTATCTTTTGTTTCTTCTTCGCTAGTTCCTCCGCGGGGGGAATTATGGAGACGAGCTTACTCACGTCCACGCGCCTCTCGCTAGGAGCTTTTTCGGGCGACGTCCTGGTCTCATCCTCTCCGTTCCCGCTCATGACCTCCTGCCCCAGTTAGACCTTTAGTTCGTCTGGCCCCTCTAATAAGTTCCTTAAAGTGTGCACTAACTCCTTGGCGCTGACCCTGATTTGCTCTCGTGTATCCCTGAACCTGATCGTGACCGTGCCGTCCTTCAGGCTTTGGTGATCCACCGTGACGGCGTAGGGCACGCCTATCTCGTCGGCCCTCGCGTACCTCCTTCCTATGCTTCCCTCGTCGTCGTAGAGGGCCTTGAACCCCCTCCCGAGCATCTGTTTGTAGATCGATAATGCCATCCTGACCATGGCCTTCCCATCATCGCCGCTCGTCAGCAAGGGGAACACGGCAACTTGGTAGGGAGCTATCCTCGGGTTCAGGGACAGAACTAGTCGCCCCTCCACGCGTTTCAGCGAGTGCTCCACGAGGGCGTATAGGAGCCTCTCGATGCCAAAGGAAGGCTCGACCACGTGGGGCACGATCTTTTCGCCGCTCACGACCTCCCTCTCCTCCTTCACAACTAGGCTGCGAGAATCCAACTTCACTCCTTCGACCTCGACGCTTCCCTGTTCGAGCAGCCTGCGCGCAAGGTCCTCCTGATCCATGGCAGAAAGCGCTTTAATCACCTTCTGGTATTTCTCGCCAGCAACCCTCTTGATCTCCTCATAATTGAATGTGACCTTCCTAACGGTTCTCTCGACGGGACGCTCGTAACGCTTGAAGAACGTCATATCTGCCCCAGAGAACTCCGCATGCCTCCTGAGGTCGTAGTCCGTCCTATAGGCGTAGCCTGCAACCTCCATCCAGCCAAAGGCGCTCGTCAACACCTCCTGATCGAACGTCTGGGCCGAGTAGTGCGCCCTCTCCCTGTCGAGCTTTTCGACGAACCTGACGGCCTCGGCCGGAATGCCGAGGCCTGTTACAAACACCTGGCCTACCGCCATCCAATAGGCGAGCCATGGAGTCTTGACCACTCCACTTTCGACAAGCTCTATTGCCTTGAACTTCCTAGCCTCCGTGGCCCCCCTGAGCCTCGCCTCAGCCGTCAAGACGTTCATCTCAACCTCCTTGAACTCTTCGAGCATTTCCATGGGGGTCTTGGAGTCCTGAGGATCAAAGAAGAACTCCAGCTCCGAGATGGTGAACTCACGCAACCTCATCAGACCTTGTCGCGGCGATATCTCGTTCCTTGCAACCTTGCCAACCTGCGCTATGCCGAAGGGCATCCTATCGCGAACGAAGAGAAGTCCGTTCCTGAAGTTTATGAACATGCCTTGCGCGTGCTCGGGCCTCAAATAGCCTAGCTGGCCCTTATAGGGACCTATTTCCGTCTTGAAGAGGAGAAGCGCTGCCTTAGGTCTCGAGAGCTCACCGCCGCACTCGGGGCACCTGACGTTCCTCTCCGTCATTATTTTCCAGAGCTCTTCGAGCGATAATCCTTCCGCATCTATGTTCAGAACCTCTTTCAAGAGGTGGTCTACCCTGTAGACCCTACCGCATTTCAGGCACTCCGTGACGGGATCTGTGAAATGATCTTCGTGGCCGCTGGCCTGGAACAACCGCCTTGGATTTATAATCGGCGTCTCAATCTCGATGACCATTCCTCCGGTCATGTACACAAACCGGTTCAGCCACTCGTTTACCAAGTTCCTTTTCAGAAGCACGCCGATGGGACCGAAATCGTAGAACCCCGCAACGCCCCCATATATTTCATATGAGTTCCAGAAGATCCCCCTCCTCTTGGCAAGGCTCAACAATTCCTCGTACTTTGACGACGCCTTCCTCTCCGCGTTCTCGGACATCGCTTAATACCTTCCCCTACTTAAGTAGCACGAAAACTGGCAGGCGTTTAAAAATGGCGCAGTGGAAGTTGTTCTTACAACCGCCCCGCAGACCCTTTGCATGCATAGAGCGGGAAGGAAAGGGCGCCGCAATACTGGGCATCCCCCTCGACATCTCGACTTCGTACAAGCCGGGCACAAGGTTTGCGCCTGAGACCATTAGGAGGGTGGCATGCGAGCTCGAGCTTTCGACGCTTGCCGGCGAAATCCTCGAGGACGCCGAGCTTAATGACATTGGTGACGTAGTCCTCCCGCCCGGGGCGCTCCAAGAGTCGTTGGAGAGGATAATGTTCGTCGTCAGGGGAGCGGATGTCGAAGTGATTCGCGACTTCTTCCTCTTCCTCGGCGGGGAGCACACCTTGACGTTAGCCACGACTAAAGCCCTGGAGAACGAGATCGACACAGTCGTGATCTTCGATGCCCACCTCGACGCCCGCGACGAATACCTAGGCTCGCGCATAAACCATGCGACCTTTGCCCGCAGGATGTTGGAAGAGGGATTCAAGGTGATTTACGTGGGAGCTAGGGCGTTCAGCAAGGAGGAGCTTGAGTTCATCAGATCGTTGAAGAACGCGATCGTGTTCGGCGCGCTCGACGTGTTCAGCGAAAAGACCGCGTACAACTCTTTGGGAAGGGTCTATGTTAGCGTGGACATGGACGTGATAGACCCCGCATATGCCCCTGGCGTTGGAAACCCGGAACCACTCGGGCTCACGCCGCTCCAGGCGATCCGCGAAATCACGAAAGTCTTGAAGAATAGCGACGCCCTCGTGGGGCTCGACGTAGTCGAAGTGAATCCGCTCGTCGACGTGAACGACGTAACCAGCGCGCTAGCGTCCAAGCTCGCTCTCGAAGTAATGGCCATTGAAAGGTCGAGAACGGGATTGCCATCTAATGCTTTTGGCCTTTAAAAGGTCTGAGGAGGCGCCGGGGGCGGGATTCGAACCCGCGCGCCCCTCCAGGGGGCAGTAGGTCTCCCGTGGGGCCGGAAGGTCTCGAGCCTACCCCCTTAGGCCGCTCGGGCACCCCGGCTCGATCCAGGCATCTGTATTCTTTTCGCCTTTTCTACTTTTCTACTTCTCAACTTCTCAACTTTTAGCCTGTTATCGAAGAGCCAGCGGCGCTCCGCAGAACCTTGCGCAGGAAGTGCATGTATATCGGGCTCGGTGCGAGCGGCCTGCTCTTGAACTCGGGATGGAACTGGACGCCAATGAATATCGTTTCGTAGTTGTTCAACTCCATGATCTCCGGGTAGCCCTCCTCGCTATATCCGCTTATCCTAGCTCCAGCGGCCTCCAGCGCGTCCACGTATTTGGAGTTTATGGCATACCTATGCCTGTGTCGCTCGTAGACGACGTCAGCCATGTAAGCCGCCCACGCTTCGGTCCCCCTAACTATCCTCACCGGCTTGCTTCCAAGCCTCATGGTGCCGCCGAGCTCCTGCACCCCCTTTTGCGAGGGCAGTAAGTCGACCACAGGATGCGGCGTGTGGGGATCCACCTCAGTTGTGTTGGCGCCCTCGAGACCGAGCACGTTCCTTGCCAGCTCAACGGCCATGAGCTGCATTCCAAAACATATGCCGAGGACGGGCTTGTTCCTCTCCCTCAACGTTCTGATCGCGGCGAGCTTTCCATTAACGCCCCTATGGCCAAAGCCAGGAAGAATTACGGCTCCGTCCGCTTCGGCTACTTCCTCCACGTCCACTAGTCCCTCCTCGATGTTGGTCGACTCGAACCACTGTAGCTTCACGCGAGCCCCTAGCCACGCGCCAGCGTGCCTTAAGCTCTCAATGATGCTTATGTAGCTGTCCCTGACCTTGGTGTACTTGCCTACCATGGCTATCCTCGCTATGCGCTTGGCATCATCAAGCCTCCTAACGAACCCCTCCCACTTCGATAGATCCGGCTCCGCGCATGAGAGCTCCAACCTCCTACAAACGTCCTTGTGGAGTCCTTGATCGCGGAGCAGGAGCGGCAACTTGTAAATGTTGTCGAGGTCCGGATCGTCTAGGACGTCGTTGACCTCCACGTTGCCAAAAAGCGCTATCTTCCTCTTCGCCTCTTCGTCGAGTGGTCTCGACGACCTTGCTACTATTAGGTCAGGCTGAATGCCTATCCTCCTCAGCTCCTGGAGGCTATGCTGCACGGGCTTCGTCTTGATCTCTCCAGAAGGCAACACCGGCGCAAGCGCGACGTGTATGTAAAGGGTGTTCCCTCTGCCCAGGTCAAATCGCATCTGCCTGGCAGCCTCGAGGAATGGCAGGCCCTCGATGTCACCCACCGTGCCGCCAATTTCCACTAGCACTACGTCAGCAGAGCTCTTGCGTGCAACGTCCATCAGCATCCTCTTTACTTCGTCCGTGATGTGCGGGATGACTTGTACGCATTGGCCTAGATACTCCCCCTTTCTCTCGCGATTTATGACCCTCAGGTACACCTGCCCCGTCGTTATGTTGTTCTCCCTTCCCAAATTCACGTCCAGAAACCTCTCGTAGTGGCCAAGATCGAGATCCGTCTCAGCGCCGTCCTCCGTCACGAACACCTCGCCATGCATGTAGGGGTTCATGGTACCCGCGTCCACGTTTATGTAGGGGTCTATTTTCACGGCAGTGATGTTAAGGCCCATGGATTTCAGCAGAAGTCCGAGCGATGCCGTGAAAACCCCCTTCCCGAGGCTCGATAACACACCTCCCGTGACAAACACGAACTTCGTCAAAGAGCCCTGGGAGGACATAACGTCTGTGAAGCTTTTAAGGAAGCTTTTTTGATTAAGATGGCACATGGAGAGGCCCGCGATCCTCAAGCTGAGATTTGTGGGCTGGAGCGAACTACATAGGATTTTAGCCGAGCTGGCGACGAGGGTCTCCGAGACGTTTGCTCCCGAAATAGTAATTGCCATAGCAAAAGGCGGGTACGTGCCTGCTAGGTTGCTCATGGACTTCTTGGGCGTTGAGGAGCTGGGAACCGTTGGAGCGAAGTTCTATAAAGCCCCTGGAACCACTAAGGAGAGACCAACTATCACGAGTGTTTCCCTGCCCCCGCTGGCTGGCTTGAGAGCGCTTGTCGTTGACGATGTTATTGACAGCGGGAGAACTATACAACTGGTGGTGGAGCTGCTCAAGAGCTATGGGATCAGGGACCTAAGGACCCTTTCGATCTTCGTCAAGAAATGGAGCCCTCTCCTTCCCGACTTCTACTACGAGATTACCGATGAGTGGATTGTGTTCCCCTGGGAGCTCTGCGAGACCTATAGGGCCATACCCTCCGCAGCCAGCTCCTATGGCACTAGTGCTCAGTTAGTTGAAAGGTGCGTCAAGAAGGGGCTTACGGCCTCACAGTAAAGTACAGCCGCTTCTTGTTTTTCCCCTTGTTCTCGCTACGGAGCATCACCACCTCGCCGATCTCTCCAGTGCGCCTGACGTGGGGGCCTCCGTCTGCCTGCACGTCTATGCCGGGGATCTCGACTATCCTCAGCACTGGCAGGTCAGGCGGACGCCTCGATGCCAACTTGACTATGCCTGGGATCTTCAGGGCTTCCTCCCTGGGCAACCAGTATATCTTCACCTCCAAATCCCGCTTCACGACCTCGTTTGCCTTTGCTATCGCCTCCTCGAACACCTCCCTATCAAAGCTCTGGAGGCTATAGTCGTCGTATGCATACTCGGGCCCGACGTTGCCCCCAGTTATCAGCGCGCCATAGTCGTTGTACATTATGGCGGAGACTATGTGGGCTGCTGTGTGAAGGCGCATCAGCCTGTGCCTCCGTTCCCAGTCGAGCACTTGCCTCACTACGTCTCCGGGCGCCAGGTCCGCCGTTCCCTCGATCTCGTGCGCGACGTCGCCCGTCTCGCGATCGTAGAAGACATTAACTACCCTGTAGGACTTTCCCTTGCAATGGATGAAGCCCGTGTCGTTCTCGACTCCGCCGCTCCTAGGATGGAATATCGTCTCGCGTAAGAACACCAGGTTTCCCTTGACACCGACCACTTGCGATTCCAACTCCTTAATGTACGAGTCCCTCTGGTACACGAGCTCTGCCAAGCTCCTCTCACCATATGAGTAGCCGGGCGGGGATTCGAACCCCGGTCACGGGGTTTCCCCCTGCGCGTGAGGCCAAAGCCCCGCATCCTTGGCCGCTAGACGACCCGGCTTCGCGTTCTTTAAGAACGTTCATAGCGGTATTAAAAGCTTAATCAGTCGCGGAGCGTTAAATTTATAAGGGGAGTTTGCGAGTTGAAATATGGAATAGTATTTAAGCTTTACTCCTGGGGTGATACCCGTGAGCACTTCCTCGAAGGGTCCTGGTCATAGTAAAAAGGAACGCCCCGAAACTTCCTCCCAAGAAGGACAAAGAGAGGCGCCGCCGTGCCCTCCCGACAAGCTTGTGTATGACTTTTGGAAAGGCGAGTCGGTGTGTGTTGCCACTGGCGAAGTGATCGAGGAAAGGATGATCGATGAGAGGGCCGAATGGAGGGCCTTCACGCAGGAGGAGAAGGAGAGAAGGGCTAGGACCGGTGGTCCCCTCACTCCAACAGTCCACGACCTCGGGCTCGCCACTTCGATAGATTACGCAGATCGCGATGCGGCGGGCAAGAAGATCGTGGGCAAGAAGAAACAAGTGCTCGATAGGCTGAGGAAGTGGCAGGCCCGAACGAGGATCTTAACGAGCGTCGACAGGAACCTCGCGCAGGCCATGAACGAGCTGGAGAGGCTCTCAACCATGCTCAACCTCCCTAACTACGTGAAGGAAGAGGCCGCAAGGATTTACAGGCTGGCCGTTGAGAAGGGGCTGGTGCGAGGGAGAAGCATTGGAAGCGTAGTGGCTGCCTCGATATATGTCGCATACCGCACACACAAGGTCCCGAGGTCGCTGGACGAGCTCGCGAAGTATACGCAGGTGAGCAGGAAGGACATTGCCAGGTGTTACAGGCTCCTCATAAAGGAGCTTGGGCTCAGAGTAACTGCCATGGATCCCATAGACTTCATACCTCGAATAGCCAACGCCATGGGCCTCGAGGGGCCCATAGTTAAGAAGGCGGCAGAAATTCTGCACGCGGCAAGGGAGCGCGGGGTGACCGCAGGAAAGGATCCGGCAGGCCTCGCCGCTGCAGCCATATACATGGCTGCACTGATGTATGGCGAGAAGCGTACCCAGAAGGAGATAGCCAGCGTTGCAGGGGTCACGGAGGTTACGGTGAGAAACAGGTATAGGGAATTATCCGAGGCCCTGAACTTGACTGACTTACAACAGAACGATGCCTCCTAAGGCCTTCTCCTTTTAAGAAGATCCTTTTTCTACTCAATCGGCTATTACCACGTAGTCCGGATCGAAGCCGAACTCATTGACCAATATGTCCTTCGCCCTATGCCTATGATCTCCCTGCAGTTCTATACGTCCCTCCTTGAACGTTCCCCCAGTGGCCAGCTTGGTCTTCAAAGTGCGCGCGATGTTTTTCAGGAGTTCCTTATTGTCAGGCAACCCCTCTATTACTGTGACCACCTTGCCGAACTTACGCGCATCGAGCCTGATCTTTATTATTTGTTGCTCAACCATTAGTTGCTCGCACACTTCTGGAGGCAGGCCGCCACATAGGGATTCGCGAGCCTTTGCACCCATCAGCTCCCTTGAACCCCCCTTCCAATTCTGGGTCTACTCAGTCGTTCCCTAAACTTTTAAACCTTTTTTAGGATAGGGAGCGCCAAGGCGCGGGGCCATGGCAAAATACAAGTGCCCGAGGTGCGGCTACATATTCGACGACAGCGAGATGAGGATATTTGGCAAAGGCAAGGTCAAGTGCCCTAAATGCACCTACGAAATAGTGTACAAGGTCGCCAGGCCCTATAGGCTGGTCAAGGCCATTTAGGACGCCACCCGGCTTCATCGGTAGTATTGCCATCCTATCGCTCGGAAAGCACGCCGGCCCTCACGAGTTTCCTCTTCACTATCTCGCGTTCCTCTTCGGGAAACAGTTCTAGCCCCTTCCTAACGTTCTCAGCGTTAAATGCCCTCTCGTACTTCCTGTATATCCCTTTTAGCTCGTCGACCTCGGCGCCCTGCCTGGCCTTGAGAATTATGTAATGCTCCGGCCTGATTATCTTAACCCTCAGCCCGTTCAGGGTCACGCTCCTGGCCGACTCAATGATCTCGTCCGGGATCTCGAAGTCCAGGTAGTTCTCATAAAGCTCTACCTCGAGATGGCCCTCGTCGGTTGGGATGACTATCTTCATGAACCCCTCCTCCGTTCTCGTGAGCTCCCAGCCCTCCCTCTCGCATAAGCTCTCGTAAAAGTCGCGCTCTGAGAGAGGGCTGGGACTGATGACGAACAAATCCAGGTCCCCCTCGAACTGCCTATGGCCCAGCTCAAGCTGGAGGGCCGTCCCCCCGATTATGACAAATCTCACGCCGTTGTCGATCAACTTCGACAGCGTCTCCCGCAGCGTCTTAGCGCTGAACATGATGACGAATTCCCTCGGTCGCACAGGGGAAATGTGTCGAATGCCTTTTAAGTAAGGCCGTCCATTTCTTACCCGGCCGCCGTAGCTCAGCCGGTGGAGCGCTGCCCTGGTAAGGCAGAGGTCCCGGGTTCGAATCCCGGCGGCGGCTTAAGCCCTTCTCGAGGGGAAATTAACATTGCATGTGCACGCCTGTCCAGCAAACATTCACTCAATTTAATGGGGGAACCTGACGACAATGATCATCAAAAAGGGACCACAGCCCTCGGCTGCCTCACACGATTCGCTGCGGGGCAGGCCTGATGTAGGCCTTCACCCGAGCTCTGCGACCACTTCGGCCTTATCTGCAAGTATTATAGCCTTCCCTCCCATGGGCTTCGTTAAGATAGTGCCGCACACCTTGCACCTGGCAGGGAAGGTGGAGTGGCTGAACACGACGTTCTCGGCCCCGCACACCTTGCATACGACCCTGTAGAACTTGCTCCGCGGCTGAGGTATCAACACTTTCCTCCGCTTCATCACTTAGTCGCCTCGACGAGCTCCGCCTTCTTGAGCCTCATGCCCTTCCTATGCAGAACGTAGCCGCACTTCTTGCACGTGAGCTTGAGCACAACCTTTTTAGTGACCTTCGCGAACCTCTTCTGCTCGGCCTTCCTCTTTGAGCCATAGCCCTGCTTCTTCCTCGCATACCTCCTTTCCCCCTCGGCTAGGGACCTCCTCTTCCCATGCCTATAGATTGAGACGCTGTGCTCGGTGTGAGTTCGGCACCGCGGACAATAGGTCACTATTACCTTTGGCACCTTCAACGGCCTCCACCGCGCAAGTCCTCACGAGGAGGACGCGCTAAAAGAGCTTTAAACGTTACCACCTCTTGTCCTTCAATTTCAACATATACGCCGCGTTGTTAGTGAGCACGTGGAGCAAAGCTATTAAGATCAACGAGATCACAACGTAGCTGGGCCCGTGTTCGAGGAGCTTGTCGGGCGCAATGAAATAATACGCAAGCGTTGCGAGCAGCGCGAAGTCCAGCTGGTCCACGAGGGGCAGCGGATCCCCGGGCCTTATGTCCATCCTCCTTTTGACGAAGGCCCCCACGAGATCGCCGAAGAGGGCGGCGAGGGCCCCTATACTGCCGTAGAGAGCTACCGATGGATCTCGAAACGCCATCGAGGTCGAAAGCGATGCCAAGGTTCCTAGGACAATGCCGAGGAGCAGGCCTTCCCAGGTCTTATGCGACCCGAAGATCCTCTTGCCGTCCACGAAGTTTCGGCCGAAGTCTACTGGGTGAGTGCCCCTGATCAGGACCGGCGAGGAATTTGCTATCATCGGCGGCAGGTAAAGCTCCAGGAACCATGCAACAAAGCTCGCGAGATGCTCGACCCACTCAATTTGTGTCAAATGTCAGCCCCCTGTCCGTTATCCTGTAGTAGAACTTGGGCGTGGGCGAGGGCCTCTCGACCATTATGAACCTCCTGTGCTCCTCGAAGCCCATGAAAGCTATCGCATCGAAATAAAATTCCAGCACGCTGAGGCCGCTGGCTTCGACCCTGAGATCTTCTCCGCTCCTCACCTGGGCCGACGAAAAAACCTTGGCACCGGCACTTTGCGAGGCCGCGCTGTACAAGATCGCCGACGCCAGCGACAGCTTCTTCAAGCCGCCCGGGAACCCTAGGAGGTGCCTGAACGGCCCGTTTATGCTGTCCACGAATATGCCGCCATAGCCTCCTTCCCTGACTATTAGGAGCGTTGAGATGAGCGCGTCGCCATTAAAGGCCTCGACGAACTCCACGTTCTCGAATTTCTCGGGCGCCCTGGAAACCCACTCGTAGTGTAGCGTCTCCTCAGTCGAAATATACGCACAACGAATGGGGCCCCTGCAGAGCGCTGAGGCGAGCTTCAGGAGGAACAGCGATTTACCGACCCCCGCAACGCCGTACGCCAAGAACATCCTCGATTTCTTGATGACTTCCATTAACTGCAATGGTATGTCGGTCTCGCACAAGGCCGCCTTCACGCCTTAACAAAGTGGCTTCCCAGGACGCCCTAACAAGGCGACAACTTCCCTAATAAATTTGAAATTCCGTTGCCCCCAGCCCACGGCTTTTTGGCTCGTCTCGTTTAGCTATACGCAACGGAGACGATCTCAGCGCTCCCAACGAGGCACAACGTCGTTGTCGCAATCCTTATATCAGCTGAAGGAAAGACTTCGGGATGGCGCCTGATGGGGGTGAGCGCTTTTAGCCGTGCCCGGGAACGTTGGAACGTTAGTACTCGCCATACATGACCCCGTCTGGTTCGAGTTCGTCCTTGAGCGCGTCAAGAAACGTGCAGTACGCTACACGCTATATCGCGAGGACATGTACATCCCCCCGCGCTCCGTGATCTACAGCGATTGCGATGACTGCCTCAAAGGTCTACGCGGGAGCGACGATGTCGTTGTCGTGTTGGATCGAGAGCATTCGTGCGTGAATTTCGAAAGGGCCTTCGCGCTGCTCGCGCTCGGCAGGAAGGAGGGGTACAGGAGACTGCTCGTGGGCGTGGACATGGGAAAGAAACTGGCCTACGTCATCTTGGGGGACGACATCCTCTTAGATTACGGGTACATCGATGAAGGGAGTATTCATGTTATCTGGAGGGAGCTTTCCTGCTACCCGGCCAGAGAGGTCGTGATCAGGGCCAGCGATCTTAGGATCCTGAGGAAGTTCTTAGAAGGCATCAAAAGCCTCTCCGCTCGTCCCGTGCTCGAGATCGTGGACGAGGGCGGGAGCTCGAGGATGGGGCCCTCGATTTCGCCCGCTAGCCCTCGCGGGGCATTTGAAAAGGACAAAAACCTCAGAGCCGCCCTGGAGATCGCCTACAGGAAGGGGGTGTCGATCTCTGGTCTCAATGAGGCTAGGCGCCGGGGAGGGCATTAAGGCCTTTGGGCCCGCCTCAATCAAGGTCAGCCGCGGAAGAGTCGAGGTCTTCGGCAAGGAGCTCCGCACTGGAGACGAGCTAGTAGTCCACAGGCTCAAGAGCTACCCGCTGGTGGCGCTCGAGGATAGCGAGCTCGAGCTCCGGCTGGTGAACTCGTCGCAAATAATGTCCATGCCCAGCGACGAGCCTTACTTCGAATGGAGGGACTTCGCAAGTAGCCTTGGGAGTGGGCGCGTGAACCGGGTCGTGGTGTTAGGGCCGATCGATTCCGGCAAGACTTCGCTTTCCCTGACGCTCCTCAACTACTTCACAAGGGCGGGAGCCAGCCCGGCATTAATAGACGCCGACGTGGGCCAGGGCTTCCTGGCCCCGCCGAGCTTCGTGGCCTTGGGCTATCCCATCGGGCAGGCGCTAGGGAAGAGGGATTTCGCGGTGAGATGTCGTTGGTTCGTGGGGGACATAAAGCCGGAGGGCAGGTGGCAGACCATAACTAGCATGGTGACTAGGTACTCCGAGCTGGCAAGCTCCGAGGGAAGGCGCCCCTTGGTAGTCGACACCGACGGATGGGTCTCGAGCGTCGACGCGCTTAGGTATAAGCTCGAGCTGATCCTGGGGCTCGAGGCAAACGTCGTGATCGTTCTCGACAAATCGCTAGCCGGCCAGCTCAAGGGACTTGAAAAGATCGGCGTGAAAGTCGTGTACCTGCGATCCCCGGCGACCAGGAAGGGGCGCGACAGGGACGAGAGGCGTGAGCTGAGGAGCGACAGGTACCGCGAGCACCTGGCCAACGCCAAGCCATTGAAGGTGTCGTTGGACGATGTGATCTTCGTCGGCATGCCATTCCTGGAGGGCGAGCAACTGGCCGGCGACCTCTTAAAGATGGCTGGGGTCAAGGTCCTATCGTGCAGGAGGGTGGCCGACGCCCTCTATGTCATCGCCAGCGGTAAGATCCCGGGCGAGCTCCCAAGGGAGATCTTCAACGAATACGGCGTTAGGGAAGTTGTGGTAGTAAACGAGGACGAGCTCTCAGGCCTTTACGTATCGTTAGTCGGCCAAGGACGTGGATGCGAAGCGCTCGAGTGTCCGGCGATCTTGAGCAAAATCGATCACGAGGGCCGTTATGTCATATTTGTGACCCCCTGCGAAGGGTTAAAGGTAAAAGTGGTTCGATGCTCACACTATAGGCTAACTGAGGAATTTCGTGAAGAGAAATTGGATGTGTATAGGTACCGTGCCGGCGTAGAGGCGATCCCCCATGAGCGTTCCCAGGCGGCTTAGCGAATACTCTAACTCGATCTCAAGAATCCTTGGGAGAAAGATCGAGGACCTAGGGGCAGTTAAGCGCGAAACGGCTGTTGCGAACATGATCGCCTCAAGGACGTCAATATTGAAGTTCCGGGCCGAGGGCTCCGACTTCGAAATTTATGCCAACATCCTTGCTTCGAGGCGCGAGCTCCATTTGCTATTCGGCACCAGCAACGACGACGAGCTCTACGGGAAGTTGTTAGAGGCCGTGGAGCACGCACGAAGGCCGACAATTGATGATTTCAGCAAATACTACAGAAGAGTCGATGCTGATCTCTCGAGCTTGCCCTTCCTCAGGTTCTTCGAGGAGGACGGAGGACCCTATTTGACAGGATCCATAGTGGTCGCGTGTTGGGAGGGGGTATGCAACGCGAGCTTCCACAGGGTCATGTATCGCGATAGGCTTAGGGCTACCTTGAGGATAGTGCCTAGGCACTTGCACTACATAGTGAGCAAATACCATGGCAACGGAAAAGACGCTCCAGCAGCGATAATTCTCGGTGCAAATCCCATATACGAAGTTGCATCAGCTATGAGCCCTCCTCTGGGCACATACGAAATTTTCGTCGGCGCTGCGCTATCCGGCGAGGACAGGCTAGTGCTCACGCCGGAGCACAAGATACCCGTGCCCGCAAGCGCTGGCGCAATAGTTGAGGGCAAGATCACGCGCGAGCTAGACGAGGAGGGCCCCTTCGTCGACATACTGGGCGTACCGGATGAAAAGAGGATGCAGCCGGTTTTCGTGCCCGAAAACATATATTATAACGTCAATGGTCCCGAATACCATGCAATAGTTCCTAGCCTAACCGAACACCTACTGCTGATGGGATTCCCGCGGGAGCCCTTCATATATAGGGCAGTGAAGAGCATAGTTCCCGGGCTTAGATCGGTCAGGCTTTCCCGGGGAGGGAGCGGTTGGCTAACCATAGTGCTCTCCCTAGAGCAAAGGGTTGAGGGCGAGGGCCTGACCGCTGCCATAGCCGCGCTCAGCGCGCATCCAAGCGCAAAGGTGGTGATAGTCGTCGACCACGACATCGATCCTGACGACCCGGTTCAGGTTGAGTGGGCCATAGCCACCAGGACCAAGCCAGGCGACGACGTCGTGATCCTCAGAAACTTGAGGGGCAGTACAATGGATCCCAGGAGTAAGGACGGGCTCGGCGATAAGCTCATAATACTAGCGCTGAAGCCCTTCGGGGAGCCCTGGGACAAGTACAGGCGCGTGCGTGTGTGACATGTACCTCACAAAGGAACAGGAGAGGATGCTCTCCGGCGAGCTCGGGGAGGCCTACGCTAGGGCGCTTAAGCTAATAGTGAAGGTGGGGGAGGCCCTAGGGGCTACCAGGCTGGTTGAAATAGTGCATGCACACGTCTCTGGCATATCGTTCCTCAATATCATGGAGCCGGGAGCAGCCTTCATCAGGGACTTAGCGTCGAGCGGGGCAAGAGCAAGGGTGTATACGACCATAAATCCTGGGTGCATGGATTACTTAGGCCTGTCGGCTAACGTTCTCGACGTAAGCTGCTTTGCGGGCCAGGAGCTCATCGACGACAGCCTTGGGGCAATGGGCTTCAAGCTGACGCATACATGTATACCATATTACCATAGGCCCCCCTCCCCAGGCGAACACCTCGCCTGGGGGGAGAGCAGCGCAGTTGCAATGGCCAACAGCTTTTATGGAGCCATGACCAATCGCGAGGGGGGGCCTGTCGCGCTTGCCTCAGCCCTAACCGGCTACACGTATTACTCTGGCCTCCACGTGCTCGAGAACAGGACGGCGAAGGTCTTGGTCAAGGTCGATGGACGCCTACTCGAGACGTATCCAGGCCTCGTGGGACTCTGGCTTGGGGAGTCCATTAAGGAGATACCCCTGGTTAGGGCTAGGGGCCTGGGATACGCCCTGGAGAGCTTCAGCGCCTTTAAGCTGATGTTAGCGGCCTCGGCTGCCTCCGGCGCGCACGATCTCGTAGTACTGGACGGCATCACGCCACGCAACACCTACCTGGAGGAGATCGAGGAGCGCGTCGAGGTGGATCGTAAGGACCTCGAGGAATTCGAGGAGCCCCCTCCATCAAATGGCGATGCAGTGCTTGGTTACATAGGATGCCCCCACCTCCACCCCTATGAGTTCGTCCAAGTGTTCAAGCACGTGATGGCGCGGGGTAAGCCGTTAAGAGATCGCGTGCTAATGCTCACGGTGCCGAGGGACCTCCAGGCAATGTTCTACGAAGAACTATTAAGGCTGAGGGCGAAGGGCGTGCGGGTCCTCGCCGGGACGTGTCCTGTGGTGTCCAGGCTCCTGGGGAAGTTCGACGTGATGGTCACCAACAGCGGCAAGGCGGCTTTTTACACCAGGATCTCAAGAAACCTGCGCGTCAGGATAGAGACCACGCTGGGGGTGGTGAAAGCCGTTTATGGAGGTTAGGTTGGGGATTGTAGAAGTGGTCGAGGGCTCCTGCGAGGGCCGCCCCCTGGTGATAGACGATTACGTGAGCTTTTACGGCGAGGTCGACGCCACTACGTCATTGCATAGGCCAACTGGACAAAAGGTTGCAGGAACGGCGCTGGTCATCAGGGGCGGCCGAGGGAGCACTGTGGGCTCCTACGTTCTCTACGCGCTGAAGAAGTTCCAGAAGGCCCCAGCCTGCATAATAGTCGAGAGGCTGGAGCCGGTCGTAGTAGCCGGCTGCGTTCTGTCCGACATCCCGCTCCTCCTGGCCAGGGACTACGAGAAGCTCGTCGTCGAGGCGCGCACCGCGAACCTCCTCGTACATGAGCGTGGAAGCCATGACGTCATCCTATTCAAGTAGGAGGGGCCTCTTCGTCGTGCTCGAGGGGCTTGACGGCTCAGGGAAGACGACCATAGCGTTGAGGCTTTGCAAGGACCTCGAGGGCGCAGGCCTATGCGCCGTCTACACGTATGAGCCCTACGATACTAAGCTGGTGCATGCGCTGAGGAACGAGTACGCAGGGCTGAGGGACGCCTACGTTGACGCCCTAACGTACGCTGCCGACAGGTTGTTACATTATAAGATGGCGGTGAAGCCCTACGTCGAGAGGGGATGTTTCGTGGTGTCCGACAGGTACTACATGAGTAGCGTCGCATATCAGGGCGCCATGGGCGCGCCAATAGAGTGGTTGCTGGAGGTGAACAGGTACGCGCCTAGGCCGGATATAGCAATATACCTTGACGTGGAGCCTGCTAGGGGGCTTGAGAGGAAGTTAGCCCTGGGCTCCAGGTTCCCAGAGTACGAAAGAATCGATCTGCTAGTAAGGGCCAGGGCCATTTATCTGGAGCTCGTCAGAAGGGGCTACATGATCTTGGTCGACTCGAATGGTCCATTGGAGCAGGCATACATGGCCGTGAAGAAGCTCGTGCTCGAGCAGGCGTTCAAGGGGCTCGAGGGCCGGCGGCCGCCGCTTTGACGACCTTATCTGGTCGAAGTCCTGAGGACTTCCTTGAGCCTCCTTATTCTTTCTATTACCTCCAGCCACCTGACCATTTCAACGGGATCCAGTTCCTCCCTCTCGACGCGCTCGCTGATTTCGTGAAGGGCGCGCTCCTCGAGCTTCTCTAACACAGCAAGCGTTGTGAGCTTCGAGCGGGCATCCCTGTACTCCTCCTCAGTCTTGACGACTAGCACCCTACCATGGACTGGACACACCACTTCCCCGCTCCTCAGCCTAAAGAGAGGTAGGTTGCATCCCTCGACGGGACAGGTCTCGGCCAACATCACTGCCCCAGCCTTAATGAGCTCGGCCATCTTCTTCAACGGATCAATTCCGGCCTCCAACGTCGTCGCCCGGGTCCATCGATCGCGTTTGCGCCGTTTAAACTATATAGGCAAGACTGCGCATTCGCCCCAAATAAAAGGAGGTGATGACGCGTGGCGAGGGTCATGGACAGTGAGGCGAAGCTCAGGAGCGTCATCTACCTTCTGGGCACCATAATAAACGACACCGCCGTGCCGAGGAACATACGCAGGGCCGCTACCGAGGCCCTCAACATGTTGAGGGACGAAAGGCTGACGCCGGGCGTTAGGGCCGCCAACGCGGTGGGAATACTCGACCAGGTCAGCCAGGATCCCAACATGCCCCTGAACGCCAGAACTAAGATTTGGCAGATCATTGCCGTGTTAGAGACCATACACGACTAACCCTCTTCAACGGTGAACTTTTTGGCGAACGTGAGGGTCAGGGGAATAGCGGCCACAGCCATAACCAGAATACTGCTGGAGAAAGGCCATAAAATCGTGCAAGCCTCCGAGCCTATATGCGAGAGGCTGGGCATAGCGTTCGACGCGAGCCCAGCCGAGGTCACGGTGAAGGACGGCGACCCAGACTCGATCATAGTCATGGGAGAGATGGATAAGGCTGGCGCCATTTACGAAGAGCTGTCCCTGACGCTCTCGGAAGTCTTCAGATACGTCGCAAGGCCTCCCCTCCACTCAGTACACGTGGGGGTCGTGAGATCGCGAGAGGCAGGGACTTGTAAGGTCGAGCTGGAGGGAGTTCTCGCAATTCTGGAACCCTGTAACGCGCAGGAGGGCTCAAAGGTCTTAGTGAGCGTTGAGAGGCCCGCGCTGAGGCCAGACGAGTCCCCCAAGCTCACGACGAGGATTAGGGTGCAGGGCAAGTATGTCGCGCTGATCAAGGGATCCCCACGTATCTCGTTCTCGGAACATATAAGGGATAACGAGGTGAGGACCTCCCTTCTCGAGGCCGCGCTAAAAGTGATTGCCGGCAGCGGCCTCGGCGTTCACTTCAGGAGCAACAGCCGCTTCGCCAGCAAGGAGGAGGTGATCAACGAGATCAGGTCGCTCCTGGCAGAGCTGGGCAAAATAGAGAGCGAGTACAGGGAGAGTGCGACTGCGCCCCGCATGCTGGCTGAGGGCGAGTTCCTGGGGATGCTGGAACTCCTTAGCACGGCCAAGGAGCGGCTGGACCAGGTCAGGGAGCAAATCGTGCCAACGCTGAGGGGGCATCACTCCCTCAAGTTCATGGGCTTCGATGACCTGGTCGAGATCGGCGAGAGCGTGATCGCGCGCACTGGCCGCCAGGATCTCGTGGAGGACGGCATAAGGGATTACATTGCCAACAAGCTCAGGGCTGCCCACGTGAGGATCGTCCACATAAAGCCCAGCGGGGAGCGAGTAGAGCTGACCCCAGGCTCTGTTCACACGCTTGAGGTCGCAGGCGGGAGGCTGAGGCTCGTGCTTCAGAGAAAAATCAAAGGCCCAGGGGAGTACGACGGCCTCGGGATCAGGAAGGAGCCAGGCGACGTCGACTTCATGGTGGTGGAGGAAGGCTCGTGGTTCGTGAGCCACAACTACTATAGGGGGAACGAATGGCTGGGGACGTACGTAAACGTGAATGCCCCGCCGGAAATAGGGCCCGGAATAGTGAAGTACCACGACCTCCTGGTGGACGTAGTGGTGTTGCCCGACAACAGGGTAAAGGTCGTGGACCTGGACGAGCTCGAGAAGTACCACGAGCAGGGCATAGTGCCTCTCGGCCTCTACGAGAAGGCCATGGACGTCGTGAGAAGGCTGAGCAGCGAGGAGGGGCTCCATAAGGCCCTCTACCGTGCGAGGGGACCTGACCAGAGAATCGCCAACACCGCCCCCGATCTGAGCTTTAAGGGATAAAAGGCTCAGCCGTTCTCTACTTTGCCCGGTGCGGGGGTGCCCGAGCTAGGCCAAAGGGGTCGGGTTGAGGACCCGATGGCGTAGGCCTGCGTGGGTTCAAATCCCACCCCCCGCACTCTTGATCCAGTAATCAATCCTCCGTCGGCACAAGAGAGTGCGATGAGTCTCTCAGAACGCGTAGTCCAAGGAGGACTGTGCGGCGGCCGGGATTTGAACCCGGGATCTCCGGCTTGGGGGGCCGGCGTCCTGAACCAGGCTAGACGACCGCCGCTCCAAGGAGCTCTTGGCGGGCCGCCTTAATAACTTTCCCTCGCCTATTAAAGGAAGTTATAGATAAACGAACATGTGGAGCGAAGAGGGCAAGCGATTTTAGCGTCCTTTTCCTATTTGGGAAATTGGCCAGCATGATGAAAAGAGGGTCTCCGGACATCGGTGACGGAGGCCGGAAATGCTGACCTACTCTAGCCCTTCCTTGGCCATTTCCTCGACGAGCCTGCTGGCCTCCTCGAGATCCTTGTGCGTGTCCACGGCCTTCCAGATGACGTTGTCGTACTTTACCGCGGCTAGCACCCCCTCCCTGGCCATGCTCGGGAAGGCCGTCACCTCGAGATCCCCCTTGGGCGGAAAGTACTTCAGGGCCTCGGGCTTGAGCGCATAGACGCCCGCGTTTATCCAGTAGCTCCTCAGCACCGGCTTCTCGACGAACCCCTTCACCGCGTCCCCCTCGCCGAGCTCCAGGATGCCGTAGGGACTCGGCAAGGGCACTGTAGCTATCGCCCCAAGATATCCCTCATCGAGCTTGTTGACGAGCCTCTTCGGATCTAGGTTCGTTAATATATCGCCGTTGACTATGAGGAAGAACTTGTCCTTGGAAAGCACATGCTCAGCATTCTTAATCGCGCCGCCCGTCCCCAGAGGCTCGTCCTCTATGACGTACGTGACCCTAACGCCGTGCCTCTGGCCGCTGCCCAGGTGCTCGATGAGCTTCTCCCTCCTGTAGCCGGCGAGGATCACGATCTCGCGGAAGCCGTGCTTCTTGAGCCACTTTATCTGCCAGTCGATGAGCGCCTCGCCCCCGACCTGGACGAGGGGCTTGGGCACGTCCTCGGTATAGGGGCGGAGCCTCTTCCCCAGGCCCCCTGCCAGGATCGCTGCCAACATGCTAACCACTGTAAAGGATATATAGGGCCGCCGTTTAATATCGTTGTTGGCCGCCGTAGCTCAGCTGGGAGAGCGCCCGGCTGAAGACCGGGATGTCCGGGGTTCGAGTCCCCGCGGCGGCAATTATAATCCCAGCCAACGTACCTTCGCCTGCATCACGGTGAAGCGCGTGGTAAATGAAATACTGTTGGTGCCCCTGACCGGTGGCATGCTGTTTGAGGAGCTTGTGGAGGTCTCGAATAAGCTGAGCGAGGCTCTGAACGATGTAGGATTACACGTCACTGTCGAGGTGGCCGCCGAGCAGCTGGAGCCGCCCATGAAGTGCTTCGATTGGAATAGGGCCCAATACCTAGCCTCGTGCGTCGTCAAGGAGTTCCTAGCCTCCATGGGAGACCTCGCGAGGAATCGTCTTGTGGTGCTCGTGGGCATGATCGACGCGTATGAGCCTGGGATGAACTTCGTCTTCGGCCTTGCGAGCCCCGGCTACGGGGTCGCTGCCGTATTTGCCAAGAGATTGGCCCGAGGGGAAGATCGTCGCGAGGGACGCAAGTTCGTGGAGAGGTTGTCCAAGGAAGTAGTGCACGAGGTTGGGCACCTCCTCGGGCTAGGCCACTGCCAGAACGCTACGTGCGTGATGAGGTTCAGCAACTCGCTCGCCGAGGTGGACGAGAAGAGCTACAAGTTCTGCAGCTCGTGCGCCAGGAGGCTAAGGGCTGTAGCGCTTCAGATGTCGAGGACGAAGTAAGCCCTCCACCCGCCCTCATCCTTCAGAATCCTCATGAGGCTGTACGTCATAGCCTTGACCTCCACCTTGGGCTCGTGCCTAGCCGGGTCAAGGCGTTCGCCTGCACAAACCCCCCTAACCCGTAGTTGTGTTTCATCGCCCAGCCGGGCAATGTGTAGCTCGCTTGCCTGAACGTCGCCGCACATGAAGTTATTGACGTAATAGATCGTGAGCAGGGACTCGATCCACTTGTAAAGGAGGTTCTCCAGGTCGAATCCGTCGGCGAAGACCTCCAACCTCTCCCTCCTCTCGACTTTGTTCGTGTTGACCATGGCCTCGAAGAGAGCTAGCCCAGCGTTGCTGAAGAGCTCTAGGGGATCCCTCCCATAAGCCACCACGTATACGTCGCTGGTGTGCTCGAGAAAGTCAAACTTCCCTTGGATGCCACCCGGAACTATTTTTTCCTTGACTTGCCCTCGAACGTCGCTCAAAGACCTTCCGCCCCCACCAGTCTATCAAGATATATTAGTGCCGGGTTGCAGGGTAAAAGTTGAACCCTAGGGGGTGATGTCTTGAGCAAGGCCACCTTTGAGATGTACCACGAGTACATAGACAAATCCTTCAGGCCGGATCCTGACGAGCACGTCGTGGTCAGCTTCAGGGTGAAGCCCGCGCAGGGCTTCACAATAGAGGACGCCTCCGGCGGCATCGCCGCCGAAAGCAGCACTGGCACGTGGACCACACTTTATTCGTGGTACGACGTTGAGAGAGTCAAGCAGCTGAGCGCGAGGGCGTACTACTTCAAGGACTTGGGGGACGGTAGCTGGCTCCTCAGGGTTGCCTACCCTAAGGAGCTTTTCGAGGAGGGCAACATGCCGGGCTTCCTGGCGAGCGTCGCCGGCAACATTTTCGGCATGAGGAGGGTCGAGGGCCTCAGGGTCGAGGACATATACCTGCCAAGGGACTTCCTCAAGTACTTCAAGGGGCCGAGCAAGGGAATGAGGGGTGTCAGGGAGATCTTCAGGGTCGAGAGGAGGCCCGTCGTTGGTACCGTCCCGAAGCCAAAGGAGGGCTACACGCCAGAGGAAGTGGAGAAGCTGGCCTATGAAATTCTCGCCGGAGGCATGGACTACATAAAGGACGACGAGAACCTCGCTAGTCCGAGCTTCTGCAGGTTCGAGGCTAGGGCTAAGTCCATAATGAAGGTCATAGACAAGGTTGAGAAGGAAACCGGCGAGAGAAAAGCTTGGTTTGCCAACATAACGGCCGACGTTAGGGAGATGGAGAAAAGACTTAAGCTGGTGGCCGACTACGGCAACCCCTACGTGATGGTCGACGTGGTAATAGTAGGCTGGTCGGCGCTCACGTACGTCCGCGACCTGGCAGAGGAATACAAGCTGGCAATTCACGCCCACAGGGCCATGCACGCGGCGATGACCAGGAACCCATACCACGGGATTTCGATGTTCGCCCTTGCCAAGCTGTACAGAATAATTGGCGTAGACCAGATCCACATAGGAACCGCGGGCGCTGGCAAGCTTGAGGGCCCCAAGCTCGACGTGGTGAGGATAGGCAAGATGTTGAGGAGTGAATCCTATGCGCCTGACCCCGGCGACGAGTTCCACCTGTCCCAGAACTTCTACCACATAAAGCCAACGATGCCCGTGTCGTCAGGTGGGCTGCATCCGGGCAACATACCAATTGTGATCGAGGCCCTGGGCACCGACCTGGTGATGCAGATCGGCGGCGGCGTGATAGGGCACCCAGACGGCCCTAGGGCGGGCGCCGCAGCGGTTAGGCAGGCCCTTGACGCGATAATTGGGGGAGTGCCGCTAGACGAGTACGCGAAGACGCACAAGGAGCTTGCAAGGGCCCTTGAGAAGTGGGGCTTCGCCAAGCCGATCTGAGTTTTCCGGCATTACTTCCGAGCTTTAAAACAAACTCATTGGTCCTTAGTGTGCCATCACTGCCGCTAGCCCTACCGCGATTGCTATTAGCCCCATTGATAGCGTCAGCTTTCTGCTGTGCTTCGACGCAAGCTTGAGCATGTAGCTAATCGTGAGGTATCCGACGGCTGCCGATGAAACTAGCGCTACTATCATTCCAGCAAGGTCTATGCCGTGGACCCCGATGTCGCCCGTCAACAGCACGAGGCCGGTCGCGCCCGCGTTTGCGAGAATCGATGCCAAATAGCTAAGCCTGAGGGAATCGTCAAGAGTATAGCCGAGGTAGAGCAATAGCGTAACCGTCACGCCAGACCTGCTGACCCCCGGGGCGGCCGCGAGGCCCTGGACGAAGCCGAAGAGTAATGAGTCCGCCAAGCCCACATCGCCCATCCCCCGGCGGCCACGCGATCTCCTGGCAAGAAGCGCCTGCACGAGCAAAAGCACCCCTACGACTACGGACGGAATTCCCACGCTGTAGCTTTGACCTAGAGCTCTCCTGATCCACAGGTACAGCAAGCTACCAACGACGCCCGTCACGGCCGTCGAGATCACTAGGAAGATCGCTAGCCTCTTCAATAGCTCCTTATTGGCCACGAACGATCTGTACTCGGGGAGGAAGTACGCGAGGGCCGCAACCACGGTCCCTCCCTGCAGGCCCAGGCCTATTTCGTATGCCTCCTTGAGCGCGTAGCCGAAGACGTACGCCGAGAACAACATGACGGCCGTCTTGCTCGAGATCGGGAGCCATTCCGCAATGCCCTGAACGATCCCTAAGATCGCGTACTCGACGTCCGATGCGACGTTCATCCCGCATCCCCTAGAGATTCAGAGCTGCGAACGCGACGCTCACCAGCAGGGAGGCCAGTATGAGATATATGGGGCTCACCTTAGTAAAGAACATCGCCAGCGCGACAGCAATAAATATTATTAATGCAAGATAGTCGAAACCCGCCTTGAAGAGGCTACTTCTCGCAAAGCTAACGAAAACATAGAATATCAAGGCCGTCACCGCGGCATTTATTCCCCTAAACGCTGCCCTGACGACCCACGAGCCCATGTAGTTGGTCAGCGCCAGGAATATTGTCAGCGAAACCGCGTAGGGCGGGATCACCATGCCAAGGACGGCTAACAACGCCCCCGGGATTCCGCGAAGGTGATAGCCTATCAACGTTGACGTGCTTATCGCTATTGGCCCTGGGCTGCTCTGGGCGATTCCAACGAACCTTTGGAATTCGTCGACGCTGATCCACCCATTAGTCTCGACTAGTTCCCTCTGCATGACCGCTAGACCGCCATAGCCTCCGCCAAAGGTGAAGAAGCCCACCTTTAGGAACTCGAGGAACAGCTCCAACAAAGAGATGCCCATTCGGACACCCTATTAAAGTTGATCAAGCATTATACCTATTTGGCCATATTTAAGGCTGAGAATCACATGAGGCTTGAAAGCCGTGAAGTGCTGAAGAGGCTAGGTTATTCGTTCATAGAGTGGATCGAAGGACCGCAGGAGCCCGAGACCTCCGATAAAACCTTTGGCGAAATCCTTGACGAGGCGAATGCGCTCGCCATTGGTAGGCTCAGGCTGTACAGGCACCAGTTCGAGGCTTTAGAAGCCTTACGCGAGGGAAGGAACGTCATCCTGATCTCTGGAACTGGCAGCGGCAAGACCGAGGCGTGGGTGTTCCACGCGCTTAGCATGGTGAAAAACAATAATGATTACAGAGTACTTGCTCTATATCCAACTCTTGCACTAGCCAACGATCAAATAGGGAGGATCGAGAGGTACGCCTCAGTCCTCTCGGCCGGCGTGGCACAGATAGATAGCGTGAAGAAGGAGGAATACGCAAGGACCGGAAGGCTGGGAACGCTGAGGGGCGAGATCTCCGCTGCCAACTTCGTGATATCGAACCCCGCCTTCGTGCTCCACGACCTTAAGAAGTACCTGTTAAACAAGGCCTCGTCCCTGCTAGCAAAGGTGTTCGAGGGCCTAAACCTGCTTGTGATCGATGAGGTGGACTTCTATGGCCCCAGGAGCCTCGCGCTGCTGCTAGGCATGATTGAGATCCTAGCAAAGGTGTCCAACAGGCCCTTGCAGGTGGCCGTCCTAACGGCGACGCTCTCTAATCCCGAGGCCCTCGGCGAGTTCCTCAGGGCCGTCACTGGACGCGACTACTCGGTCGTGCGCGGGAGGCCGTTCTCGGTGGAGAACAGGTCATACCTGATCCTCGGAAAGGATCTGAGGAGCTTCTGGGAGATCGTTAGGGAGAGGTTTGAGGAGAACGCGCGGAACGTTCCCACGGACCATGTAAAGGAGCTAGAGGCGCTGCTGAGCTCCTTCGAGAGCTTTTCCAAGAACGTCTACAGGGTCCTAGCGATGATGGAGGCCCTGGGCATAGACGTGCCGTCGCCCAGCATCGATGTTGCCGAGATAGTCGCCGAGTACGCTAAGGACGAGGCAGTTACGGTCGTCTTTACCAGGAGCATCGCCATGGCCGAAGAACTTGCTAAGGGGCTAGCCGAGCGCGGCTTGGAGGGAGTGGCATCCCACCACTACCTAGTATCAAAGGCCAAGCGAAAGGAGATAGAGGAGCGCATGAAGAGGGGCGACCTGAAGGTAGTGATCTCGCCGAAGACCCTTTCCCACGGTATAGACGTCGGCAACGTGGCTAGGGTGGTCCACGTCGGATTGCCGGACGAAGTCAGCGAGTTCTACCAAAGAGAAGGGAGGAAGGGCCGGAGGCGTGAAATCGGCTTCTCCGAGACTGTGATGATCCCGGTAGGGAGATGGGATAGGGAGCTCCTGGCAAATGGGCTTGAGGCCTTCAGGAAGTGGCTCGATATGGGAATAGAAAAAGTGTTGGTGAGTACCAACAACCTCTACAAGTCCCTTTTCACCGGCATATGTAAGATCAAATCGCCGTGGTTCAAAGCCGAGCTCGACGCACGCGAGAGGAGGGCCCTCGAGGAAGTGGGCGTCCTCAGAGGCGGAACGCTTAACGCGAGGCTCCTCGACTGGGTCTTCGAGAGGATGAACTTCTACGAGTTTGCGCCGCCCTACGGAGTCAAGAGGTACGTTCTGAGGGAGGGCAAGAGGGTGCCTCTGGAACCGATAGGACACTGCACGCTGGTCGAGAAGTTCCAGCCCGGATGCATCGACATTTCCGAGGACGCCATAGTAGTGAGGTTGAACACTGGCAGGAGCTCACGCCACGTAGGCTCAGTCGAGGAGGCCCCGATCAGGGAGCTCGACTTCCGTTCATACGATTTCCTCTTTGTAGCGCATGAGGAATATACATACATAAAAAGCATGTGGAACGAGAAGCCTTCCCTGTTAAGGGATTTGTTATCCGGCAGAATCAGCTCCGAGGAGCTATGCGTCGTGTACGTCCCTACTAGGGGTTTTGGGCCCTACAGGAAGGTTCCCAATAGATGTATCTGGACCGTGAGATCCCAGAGACCACGCATCAGCGTGGTGAATGGGCAATTCATCGTGTACTATGATAAGAGGCCGATATACGTTCCAGCCCCCACAGGAGGCGAGTACAGGGATTACACTTATGGGTACACGTTCCCCGTTAGCCCTGTAGAGGACGCCGAACTGCTCAGGCTGGCACTGGCAACGCTTATGATCATCTTGAGGCGCAGGTACGGCATTCGCCTCGAGACGATAATGTACGACGTGGTGAAGCTGGGAGAGGATAAGTACTTCAGTCTACACGAGCCCGAAGCCGCCGGAATAATAGAGGAGATCGATTGGCTCGACGTTAGGAACACCGTGAGCACGTACTCGTTTGACGATCTTGACAGGATACTGCTCTCGGGCCTGGACGACATAGCGTATTCGACGTTCGTCACCATACGCTTCAACTGGGAGATCGTCAGGCAGGAAGTCCTTAGAGCAATTGACTACGTACTTGCTAAGGAGAGGCTCAGGGTGTTCCTAAGAGGAAGGGAGTTCGCAATTCCAAAGCCCAGCCCAGCGTTAAAGAGGATCTCCGTCTCCCTCCTAGCTCACGTCGTCGAGGAGGCCGAGCAGCCAATCCTCGTCGTGGGCATGGCATTCTTCGATGGCGCTAACGAGGCAAGCGCCGTCGAAGCCTATCCTCCAATACCATACATTAGGCCGCCTGCGCGGTTGCTTGAGCTGGAAAGGGTCCTCCTGGACAAGGTCCTCTACGAGGAATTCATGCCAGTTGTGGCGCACCTGGAAACGCTCGTCAACCAGGCCAAGCTAGCCAATTTAAGGGGGCTCGTCAGGGTGCTCGAGGGAGAAGCTGCACGAATATACGACCTGGGCCGGAGGATTGAGTCGCTTGGCCTCGGCAGCGCGACGCCGGAGGACCTCGTCCTCGAGAGCTCGCTAGTGACGGAGCGAGTGCCCTACCAGGAAGTCCAGGAGGCGCTAAGCAGGGCCTCGAGGGGGCTCAGCGAAAGGGAACGCGAAATAATAGCCAAATACCTGTCGTGGAAGTGCAGGGCACAGTACTTAGCGAGCCTGCTGGTGGATTTGTTAGAAGGGCAGCAGTCTCACGTTTAAAAAGGGAGCTGAATGATTATCTTGCACCGGTGCCGCCGTAGTATAGCCCGGTCAAGTATGCGGGCCTCTCGAGCCCGTGACGCCCAAGGCCCGTGGGCGCGGGAGACCCGGGTTCAAATCCCGGCGGCGGCATTATGGCGGTAGCGCGCTTCGCCTCGCTCGTTTAGAAGTCGAACGCCCTAACGATCAATCGATCTTTCGGATGCGTCTTCTTTCTTCCACACCTTTCTCATGAAATCCACGATATCTTTGCGCCACAGGATTACAAGCATTATCACCAGCACCTGTCCGAAGTCTATCATCATCGACGAACCCCGCGCTGTGGACGTCACCAAGACGAGTGGCAACGGCAAGACTTGGACGTCGAACTCGGCCATTAGCAGAAATAGCGTATAGTAGTGTAAGGCCACTATCGCCAAGGAAATTAAGCTCAGCGCCAACTTCGTGGCCCCCTTCTTCACGTCGAACAACGTTACAAATACCATTACTATGAGTACGAGCACACATATCGCTCGGTCAACTGCATAAATCGGCTGTATTGCAGTTGTCGGGATCAAGCCGACTGGGCCCTCAACTTTTCTACGCTAACCTAGCGCCCAGACATAATAAAACAACATAGGGACGTCGGGCCTGGACCCACGCCCCAGCTCGGCCGATCACAGCTTTTCCACGTGTCTGTTCCACAAAGCCCTTAGACATCTCGGTATCGAGTCGCGCGGAACTAGCTCCGGACACCTCTCTATTGAAGGCTTGCACAAACCCCTGACGTACTCTTCGAGCGTGCACGCGTCGGCATCCCTGGTCATAACGTCATATAAAATGCAGCGAGGACCCGCATAGGAGAAGATCCCCGGGTGAACTTTCACGAGCTCCCTCCAAAGCCCCCAAGCCACGTGCCTGATCTCCCATTGCGCCTTTGCGCACATTCTAAGCGGCAGGAACGCCTCCAGGAGCTCCCTGGCATTCATGGAGACTACCAGCCTCGTCTTGATGGCCTGCGGCAGCAAGTACCTTGCATCCTCGTAGTTGGCCCCCTTCGAGATCGCCTCGTAATATGATGCCGCCCCCCTCACTAGGCTCCGCAGGAATTCGTCGCTAGCTAAAAGGCTCGGCGGCACAACGAAGGCCTCACAGACGAGCCCAGACAGTTCATCCCTGCCCAGCGTCCCTGAAGCTTTGATGAGCGCTTCGCTGAACTCCTTGGGGCCTCGGCATTCCACGTTCACGGCCTTGCACGCCCTTTCCGCGAGCGTTCTCAGGTACTTGTCCGTGTATCTCTGCGAAAGCTGGCTGTAGCTCGCTATCCTATGTCTCACTAGCTGGTGGGAACAAGCTCTACTGCAGACAACCTCGAACGTGTAACTGCTATGTTCCAAGGGAGATCCGTGGCCTCTCCTCACGAGCTCCCTCAGCCACTCCCTTACCTTGCCGTCCTCCAAGCGATCAAAAATCTCAGCAAAACTCCTCGCCGATATGGTGGACTTGGCCGCAGCGGCAACGAGCCTCTCGCCCACGACATTCCACGTGATCAACCGAGCTCGTGGTGAGCATCCCTCGGACATCGATTCCCAGTCCTACTCAGTACTCTGCGATTGTTATGGTTAAAGGACATTGCCCAGCTCAGGCCCTGAGATCGAAGAACGTCGCTTTTCTCACTAGGACCTCCGTCCACTGACCCCTCGATAAATCGTTGCGCTCTCCCAGGACTACGGGGATATAGTTGTGGGTGCGCCCGATCCATCCCCTGCTTTTCTCCACAACGAATACCTTGACGCGTCTATTGACGTAGTTCGAATGATATTTTAGGCCCAACTCTTCTACGAGCTTGGCCGCCTCCAACAGCCTCCTCTTCTTTACCTGGGTAGGCAATTGCGGCAGACCGGCCGAGTAGGTGCAAGGCCTTATACTATAAGCGGCTAGGTGGACCCTCTCGAACTCGAGCTCCTTTAAGAGCTCCAGGGTGTTATGGAAGTCCTCCTCGGTCTCCTCGGGATGGCCTACCAACACGTCTGTCGCTATCGATATGTCCGGGATCGACTTCTTTAGATAACGGATGACCTCCGCGTACTCCTCCACGGTATATTTGCGGCCCATAATGGCCAGCAACCTGTTGCTACCGCTTTGCAACGGCACATGGAGGAACTTGTACACGTGCTCGTTTTCGAGCATCGCGTCCACGAGCTCCTCCTTGAACACTTTGAGGTGTTCCGGGTTCATCATGCCGATCCTGATCATGTAATTGCCGCTGACCTCCTTCAAGGCCTTGATGAGCTCCGGCAGACTCCTCCTTCTATATATGTCGACGCCATAAGCGCCCAGGTCCATTCCCGTCAACTCGACCTCTGCGGCCCCGAGTTTCACGGCGTGCTCTACCGCCTTTCTAATGCTATCGATGTCGTGGCTTACGAGAACTCTTCTCGCATGTTTCGTGATACAGAAGCTACAGTTTGAGAGGCATCCTTCCTGGGCCGCTATGGGCGCTACGCCGTCGTACACGTGCACGCCGATCAGGTTGCGTGGCCTCACGCCCTCGAGGAGAAACACCCTTCCCGGCGCCTCGACCGCCTCCCATATCCTGTGAGCGTTTTGTGGCGAGATCAGGCTTGCGCCTGGCGCTATGCCTGCTAGCTTAAAGGGCTGTGCCTTCGCCATGCACCCTGCTATTATCAACTTCTTGTTACCCCTGGACGTGAGCTCGTACAGCTCTCGCACCCTCGCTACCATCCTTTGCTCCGTGTCAAGCCTCACAGTGCACGTGTTTATCACCACGGCATCCGCTTCGGCGACGTTCTCCACCAGGAGGTGTCCTCGTTCCCTTAGCGCCTCCCTCATTAGAGCTTCATCGGCCTTGTTGAGGGCGCATCCATAGGTTTCTATGTACACCTTCATGGAAATCCTGGGAGCGCCTACGTTATAAGTCCCGCTTAAACTTAAAGTTCAAACGGGAATGCGAATGACAAAGAAGATCGCAGATTACAGCTACGACGAAATGCTTGAGAGGGCGTTGACAAACCTGCCCGGCAAGGCAGGCCCCACCGAGGTATTTGAGGTGCCCAAGGCCGAGGCCATAATTGCGGGCGATAGGACCATCATAACCAATTACAGAAAAATAGTTGAAGCCATCAACAGGGAGGAGAAGCTTCTCCAGAGGTACTTAGTGAAGGAGTTCGGCGTGCCAGCGACGATAAATGAAAGTGGCCAGCTCGTACTACATGGCAAGTTCAACGTGATGGTCATAAACAAGACCATAGACCTCTTCGTCCAGAGATACGTCAAGTGCCCAACGTGCGGAAGCCTTCACACGAGGCTGATCAAGAAGGGGAAGGTATTCATCCTCAAATGCGAGGCGTGCGGCGCTGAAACCACGCTACAGGCATTTTGAGCGGTGTGGTCTTTGGCAAGGGAGACCGAGAAAAAGTTCTTCGTCAGGAAAATAATCAACGGCAATGACGTTGTCGTAGCCGTCTGCGAAGAGGAGCTCTTGGGAGCCGTACTCGTAGATGGCCGCGGCAGGAGATTTTACGTTGATCCTGCCTTCTACTCTGGCGAGAGGAAAAGCCTAAGAGAGGCCCTAGAAGAGCTGAGGAACGCTAGCATAGGCAACATCGTGGGAAATACCATAGTTGAACGCGCGATAGCCGAGGGGCTCGTCCACGAGGACGCTGTGATGACCATCGGCGAGGTTAGGATCGCGCAGTTCGTCAACCTCTAGGCCTAGGTGTCGCGAGCTTTGAAGTACTTTTGCGTGAATTGCGGTCGCGAGGTCAAGGACCCAGACGAGCTCGTGGACGGGTATTGTATAGATTGCTTCGTGAAAAAGCGCGGAGTTCTCAAGTCGAGACCCGTTGCCAAGTTCCGCGTATGCCGCGGATGTGGTTCGGTTTTCTACAGGGGCACGTGGCACGAGGGCCGCGCGGATCTTTTGAAGGAGATCCTGAAGAATTCCATCAGCAAGTACCTTGTCGATGGGGCCGAAGTAATCGACCTAGACGACCTGGGGATACCTCCCGAGCACCTGTCGACTGGAGAAATGAAAATAGGCGCTAAGGTGTTGTTCAGGGGAAGGCACGTGCTTAGCCTAGAACTGCCGATCCTGTTGACGGTTGAACAAACGCTCTGTCCCAGATGTAGGGCTAGGATTTTCAAGACTTATGCCTCCCTCGTGCAGATCAGGGGAGAGAAAAATCTTGACGCCGAGACGAGAAGGGAGCTCGTGGAGTTCCTGGACAGATTAGGGATTAACGAACATATTGTGGAACTCAGCGAGACGAGGGAAGGAGTTGACGTGAAACTTGATGACCTGGGCGTTGCCAGGAAAGTGGCCATGTCCGTGGCTACTGCATTCGGCGCTCGCGTGGTGAGCTCGTTCAGCCCGAAACGTTACGATCCTTCGCGCGGATCCTGGAGGGGCATAGTCAGTTTCTCGGTCAGGTTGCCATCATTGCGCAGAGGGGATCTTATGTTCTATAAGGACAGGATTTACATCGTTGACGATTTACACGGCCCACGCATTGTATTGCGGGAGCTCGATAACGAAAGCGTACAGGTCGTGGATGTCAAGGAATACTGGAGGGGGATCCTAAGGAAACCCAAGCGACTGGAGGTCTACGAGGCCCTGGTCACGGGGGTCGACGATGCAGCTATACGCGTCAGGGTCCTTCGCGACGGTGAGATCAGAGAAGTAAAACGCAAGAGTGCGCACCCCACTTTAAAACCCGGCGATAAAGTTAGAATAATTGTCATAAACGAGAAGGAGTACGTGGTGAAGGAGCCTGCCCAAGAAGGGGGTTAGCGAGGAGCGCCCGTCAAAGGAGGTGCCCAAGCCTGGCCCTGACACTGTAATATGTGGAATAATAAAGCATTTAGGCGGCGACTACGTACTGGTCAAGTGCGTCGATGGCATGGATAGGAAGGCCAGGATCCCCGGAAAGCTGAGGAAACGCGTTTGGATCAGGGAAGGAGATATAGTGCTGGTAGGTCCCTGGGCTCCAAACTCCGACAAGGGCGACATAGTATACAAGTACGAGAGGGATGAGGTCGATAAGCTCATAGAAGGCGGGTACCTAACCAAGGAGTTCGTTGACGCCCTAGCAGAATACATATGATGACGACCATTTACTTGCGAGGAGCAAATAAATGGAGGACTACGACGACCTATTGCGCTTTAACAGGACCGGGGAACGAAGGGAAAAGGACAGGGATCTCTTCAAGGTAGTTGAGGAGGTATTCGACAGACAGACCCTGCTAACGTTAGTTGACCTGATGAGGAGGAAAGTCGTAAAGAGCATCAGCGGCGTCGTAAGCACGGGAAAGGAGGCCAGGGTCTACTATGGCCAAGGCTTCGATGGAACGCCTCTAGCGATTAAAATATACTACGTCAGCACTGCGGACTTCAAGCGGGGACGGCTCAAATACATTGCCGGCGATCCGCGCTTCAAGGGCCTGAAGCCCTCCAGCACGCGCAAATTGGTATACCTGTGGGCAGCAAAGGAATACGGCAACCTGAAGAGGATGTACGAGAGCGGCGTGAAGGTCCCGAGGCCCATAGCCTACATGAACAACGTGCTGGTCATGGAGTTCGTGGGCGAGGATGGACTTAGGTACCCGCTGCTACGGGAATGCTACAAGGAGCTCACCGAGGCCGAGATCGCCAGCATATACGAGCTAGTACTCGAAGAAGTTGACAAGATCGTTTGTAAGGCCAGGCTGGTGCACGGGGACCTATCGGAATACAACGTGATTGTCAAGCCTACGATTGACATAGCCATAATCGACGTTGGCCAGGCCGTAAGCGTGACACATCCTCAAGCCCCGCAGATGTTGATGAGGGATTTAGAGAACTTAACGAGGTTTTTTAGGGAGGAAGCTGGTCTCAGGGATCTACAGGATCCGCTCAAGATCTACGAGGGGCTTAGTCCTTGTCTCAGCCGGGAAGGGGCGGCGTGATCCTGGGCCTGACGAGGCTCTACGAGCGCGTGCCCCTCGAAAGGATTGGAGTTCTCATAGGAAAGGATGGCGCCGTTAAGAAGGAAATAGAGGACAGGACCGGGACAAAGCTGTCCGTGGATTCGACGACAGGCTCTGTAGTCATAGAACCTGCTCGGCCCACCACGAACGCTGACGACGTATTAAGAGCAAGGGACGTTGTCAGGGCCATAGCGCTGGGCTTCAGCCCCGATAGGGCGTTTAGGCTCCTGGACGAAGACCAGGTCCTCGTGGTTATCGACCTAAAGGAGTACGTTGGCGATAAGCCAAACCACATAGAAAGGATCATAGGAAGGATCATCGGCGAGGAAGGAAAGACCAGGAGAATTGTGGAGGAGGTCACGGGAACGTACGTATCCGTACACGGAACGACCGTAGCAATCATAGGTGATTACGAAAGTTCTGACATCGCGAAGAATGCCGTAGAACTCCTAATTAATGGAAAGCCGCATGCCGTCGTTTACAGATACTTGGAGGATAGGATGAGGGCTCTCAAGAGGCGCAGAGCGTTCGACCTATGGTTGAAACCCTAAGCGGTTTTCAAAATGGTTTTACATCCCGAATAGCGCTCCGAGGCCCTCGGCGAGCTGCTCCTCGCTGACCCCCTCCTTCTCCTCGGCCTCCTCCTTCTTCTCCTCCTTGGCGCCGGCAGGCTGCTGGGCCGGGGCTGCCTGGGCCTGGGCAACTGGGGC
>JBEULI010000017.1:0-23874 GCA_041287395.1 Desulfurococcaceae archaeon | reverse complement strand
GCTATGCTGTCTATCTCGTCTATGAATATTATGGCGGGGGCGTTCTTCTTCGCCTGCTCGAAGATCTCCCTGAGCCTCTGCTCCGACTCCCCGTAGTACTTGCTCATGATCTCCGGGCCGTTTATGGCTATGAAGTAGGCGTCGGTCTCCGTGGCCACGGCCTTCGCCAGGAGCGTCTTGCCGGTGCCCGGGGGCCCGTAGAGCAGTATCCCCTTGGGCGGCTCTATGCCCAGCCTCTTGAAGAGCTCGGGGTGCTTGAGGGGCAGCTCGACGAGCTCCCTAACCTTCTGTATGACGTTCTTCAGCCCTCCTATGTCCTCGTACGTTACCCTGGGCAACCTGTAGATCTCGACGGGCTTCTCCAGAAGGCTTATGTTGGTCGACCTGGACACGTAGACTACCCCGCGGGGCCTCGTCCTCACGACCTTGAACGGTATGAGTTGCCCAACTATTGCGACGACGATCGTGTCCTCCTCAACCAGCGGCCTCCCGAGTATTCGGCTCTTGATGTAGTCCACGAGCTGGGAGCTTATCGGGGTGTAGTGCTTGGTGGGCGCGAGCTTGATCAGCTGTGCTTCAACGGCCTCGGCCTTCTCCACTATGACCTTGTCGTTGAGCTTCACGCCCGCGTTCTGCCTCGTGGTGCTGTCGATCCTCACGACCCCCCTTCCCCTGTCCTGCTGCGGGCCCTCAAGTGCCCTCGCCGCGGTCCTCCTCTTGCCCTCGATCACTATCACGTCCTCGTTGGCTATCCCGAGCTTCTCCATGACCTCGGGATCGAGCCTCGCTATTCCCCTGCCGACGTCGCGCGGCTCCGCCTCGAGCACTCTCAACACTGCTCGCTTCATCGCCTCAGGAGTCCCCAAAGGACTGCGCACCCAACATGGCTAACGGCCATAAGCCCCTTAATAATTTAATTCCAGCTTCGGCTGGCCCCATGGCCGATCGCTCATGGCCTGAACCTCCAGCCGTACCGGCCGATCAGGGGCACAAAGACGCACTCGGCGCCATACCTCCTGCTGATTTTTCCCTCGGAATCCTTCTGAAGCACCAATAGCCTCTGCACGAAGAGGTCGCCGACGGGGATCACTAGCCTGCCGCCATTGGCCAATTGCTCCACGAGCGGGGGAGGGACGTCGGGCGCTGCCGCGGTCACGATGATCCTGTCGAACGGCGCTTTCTCGGGCAGGCCGAGAGTTCCATCGCCGACCACAACAGTCGCGCAATCCGAGTAGCCAGCGGCCCCGAGGTTGCGCCTCGCAAACTCGGCGAGCTCCGGTATCCTCTCGATCGTGAAGACGTGCCCTCGCCTCTCCCCTCCCGCCTTGCACACGATCTCAGCTAAGACGGCCGCCTGGTAGCCCGAGCCGGCTCCGACCTCGAGCACCCTGTGGCCTGGCCTCGCGTCAAGCTCCTCGGTCATCTCGGCCACCATGTGAATTGCGCTGATGGTTTGGCCGTGGCCTATGGGGAGCGGCTGGTCCAGGTACGCCAGCTTCCTTAGGTCCTCCGGGACGAAGAGCTCCCTGGGAACTGAGAGGAGCGCCCTTTCGACGGCCTCGCTCCTGATTATCCCGAGCCTCTTGAGCTCCTCGACGACGATCTTCCTCTGCTTCTCGAAGGGAAGCTCCATGGCCTCGCCGCGCCCATCCTAACTTACCTTAATTAAGTTGCGGGGCTCTTAGCGAAGACGACGTGGGAGCCGGAGTTGCGGTGGCTGAGGAGGGCGCTGCTGGTCCACAAGCCGAGCGAGGACTGTGCGGCCAAGGCCACATCAATATCGAGGGCCCTCAGGTCAAGGGGAGTGTCGGTCGACGTTCGCTGGGTTGACGATGCGATAGAGAGCGGCAGCGCCAGGGAGGCCGACGTGGCAATACTAGTTGGAGGCGACGGGACGTTGCTGAGGTTCTCGAGGCTCGGGGGAAAGGGCCTCCCCCTGGTGCTCCCGTACCCCTGCGGCAGGAGGTTGGCCTTCTACGAGGACTTAGAGGGAGTGGAGGCCACCGAGCTAGTCGAGCGCTTGGTCAACGGGGACTTCCACGTGGAGCTCATGCCAAGGCTGGAGGCCGACGTGAAGGGCGCCAAGGCGTTGGCGCTCAACGAGGTCCTAGTCGTGAACGAGAACCTCGGAAGGACGGGCTCGTTTTCCGTAAAGGCGCTAGCGTATCCCTTCGAGACGTCGCTGGACGTGGAGGCCGACGGGGTCATGGTGTGCTCGTCGCCGGGCTCCTCAGCGTATAACCTCTCCGCTGGGGGACCCCTGGTCGAGCCGACGTCGCCAGCGATCCTTGTCACGTTCCTGAGCCCAGTTCAGTTGAACGTCGTCCCCCTGGTGCTCCACACACTGCCGCACGTCGAGGTGAGGGCCATGGTCCCCTCGAGGGTGTACGTCGATGGCGAGCTCGTCTCAGGCCTCGCACAGGGCGAGGGGATATCCGTCAAGCTCAGCACAAGCTGGCTCAGGGTAGTCAGGCTTGGAGCTGGGTGGAGGAAGAGGCTCGAGCGCGTACTCGCTGGGAGGTGTTGCCGCGGGTAAGCTCGCAATAGTCCTCGACACGGCCGCGCTGCTGGCGGGGGAGCAGTTCCTCCTGCCAAGGTACCTGGCCGACCTCTACACGACCCGCGGCAACGTGGAGGAGGTCAGGGACGCCGAGAGCAGGGACGCGCTGGACAGGGCCCTCGACCTAGGCCTGATCGCAGTGGCCGAGCCGTCGCCAAAGTACGTGAGGAGGGTCATGGCGATGGCCAGGGAGCTAGGCGAGCTGCCCAGCCTCTCCGAGGTCGATGTGGAGGTCGCGTCTCTCGCGCTGGAGCTGGCCGAGGCCGGGAGGCAGGTCCTGGTGCTGACGGACGACCGCGACCTCCAGAACCTCCTGGTCCACATGGGGATAGGCTTCAGGCCCGTGAGGGATCGGGGAATAAGGGAGGCAAGGAGGTATAGGGCCTTCTGTCCCAACTGCGGCTACGTCCCCGGGAAGCCCGGCGAGACTGTCTGCCCCCTCTGTGGCTCCAGGATAGTCAAGGTTCCTTCCTGAGGATTCCGAAAAAGAACCCTGGCATGTCGTGTCCCAGGGGAGCGAACCTGTAGGCGACGACATCGCCGAAGTAGACCTTGTCGGCGTAGGGAACGCGCCCAACGTCAACGCTCTCCATGCCTAGCTCGCTCACAGCGTATTGTAGGTTCTCCTCGTTCTCTGCCACGGTCAGGGTGCACGTGGAATAGAGCATGGTTCCCGAGGGCCGCAGGAGCTTGGCAGCCACCCTTAACAGCTGCCTCTGGTAACTGCTGAGGGCGATCACGTCATTCAGGGTCTTGTCCAGCCTAAGCCTTGGCCTGATCCCCAGATCGCTACATGGCGGGTCCAGGAGGATCCTATCGATTGCGCCCTCCGGGAGAAGCCCTCGGAGCGCCTCCCTGGCGTCCATCGGAATTACTATGAGGTTCCTGTGCAGTCCCATCGAGGCCAGGCGCAGGGACATGGACTCCGCCTTCTTCTGCGATCTATCGAGGGCGATGATTCTCGCGAGGCCCCGCGTCAGCTGGACGACATGGCCTGCCTTGCCGCCGGGGGCGGCCGTTAGATCCACTACTAGCTCCCCGGGGCTAGCGCCGAGGGCCTTCGCTGCAACTATGGACGGCAGTCCCTGCGGGTACACGAGGCCCTCGGAGACCTCTGGTAACTCGGAAACCCTCGGGACTCTGTACGGCGAGGCGACGTTGATCGCCACCAGGCCCCTGCTCATCCTGTGGAGGTCCTCAGAGGAAACCGCGGCGACCATGATCGCCAGCTCGTCGCCCCAGGGCGATAACGCCAGGATCCTCGAGCCCCGGTCGAAGCGGCTGGCCCTCAACACCCCTGGCCTGTAGAGGTTCGAGCCGAGGAGCACGCTCTCGACCGCGTGCCTCTCCACGATCACGTGGCCCTCAACCCCCTCCTTCTCGAGCTCGAAGGGCCCCTCGACGGGGAAGTACGCCGCCTCCTCGACGTAGGGATCGGGCCTCGCCTCGATCCCCCTCGACCTGAGCCCCTCCAGCACCTCCTCCCTCGAGGTCTTGAGCGTGTTCACCCTGAAGTAGTACCTCGAGGGGGGCCTCCTCAACTCCTCGAGCAACTTCCAGACAAGGCTTCCAAAGGCCAGGCGCAGGTGTTCCACGAGCCTCTCGTCGATGCCGTACATGTTAGCGCTACCCCGTTGGCGCTTATTAGTTTCGGATGGCCCTAGTCCACTATAAGGTGGTGATGGACGATGTCGTCCGGGACCACGCGCGTCACGGACGAGGAGCTGCAGAGGGCGTTGCTGGAGAAGAGGGAGAAGAAGCCAGCGGACGAGAAGCAGAGGTGGGTCCAGAGGATCCTGAGGAGCGCGAAGCAGTATCACAGGATATGCCCGTACTACGACAAGAGGACCAGGATGTGCTTCATACTGTCCGGGACGAAGTGCGACAGGGAGGGCAAGTTCGAGGGCTGCCCAGTGTTCAAGTCGTTCATCGAGAGCAAGTACGACGAGTACAAGGCCAAGAACTTGCCCCTGCCGATGGACTTCAACGACCTGGTGATTTCGCCGGTGTAGTAGGTGCCAGCAGTTGGGCCACCCCGAACAGCCGAGGGAGTACAGGGTAGCTAACATAGAGAAGGCGTGGGTCGAGTACGATAGGCAGAGCGACACGCTACACATAGTGTTCGAGGACGTCGAGGACGCCGACGAGGAGGTCTTGTCGGAGGACGGACACATAGTCTACAGGATAAAGGAGGGCAGGCTAGTCTCGCTGATGATCTTGGGCTTCAGCGAAAAGGTACAGGCGACCATTCTTTAGCGGGCTCGTTCCCGGCCCCGTCTAGTCCTGCTGGCCGCTGGCCCGCCAACGGGCCTCCCCTAACGGGGTGGACAGACGCGCGGCTAGCCAGGCCCTGGGGCTAGTGCTTTTAGCGGGGAGCGGGGAGAACAGGGCGGTGGGAAGTCACGCCGCGAAAGGTATGGATCCTGGTGGACTACTCGAGGTGCACGGGCTGCAGGCTCTGCGAAATAGCGTGCAGCCTGAAGCACGAGGGCGTGATATGGCCGGCGGCGTCGAGGATCAGGGTGGTCGAGCCGTACCCTGGGATAGCCGTTCCATCGACCTGCGTCCAGTGTCCGGACTACCCCTGCGTGAAGGCGTGCAAGGTGGGGGCGCTGAGGGTTGACGAGAACACAGGCGCCGTGCTCGTGGACAAGGCCCACTGCACGCTGTGCGGGGACTGCGTGAGGGCGTGCCCCAAGCAAGCTATAAAGATCATCAGGGGCAAGTCGTACCCGCTCGTGTGCGATCTATGCGGCGGCGAGCCGGCGTGCGTGGCCTCGTGCAACGCGGCTGGCTACGGCGCCCTCAAGCTGGTCGGCAGGCCCAGCGACTCGGTCGTGAAGCTATACGCCGTGGCGCCAGAGGAGATCGCCGAGGCCCTTGCCGCGAGGGTGGGGCTCGTTGAGCGCTAGGCCCTTTGGAATCAGGGGGAAGCTGCTGCGCGTAGATCTGTCGACCGGCAAGGCGTGGGAAGAGCGCCTCGATCATGAGGTCTACAGGAAGTTCGTGGGGGGCAGGGGGCTCGCGGCCTATATCCTGTGGAGGGAGCTGGGAGGTAAGTGGAGGAGCGTGGATCCGCTGGGGCCCGAGAACCTCCTCATCGCGATGACCGGCCCCCTCACGGGCTACTACCCAGGCATAAAGCTAGTGGTGAGCGGCAAAAGCCCCCAGAGCAACGGCGTCATAGGCTCGGCCCTATCGTCCGAGCTTGGGTACGCGATCAAGGCAGCGGGCTACGACGGGGTCGTGGTCTCGGGGGCCTCGCCTGATCCAGTCTACATATATGTTCATGACGACGGCGTCGAGATCAGGGACGCCTCGAGGCTGTGGGGGAGGGGAGGGCTCGAGCTCGTCCGCGCCATAAGGGAGGAGGCGGGTCCCGACGCGGCGTCGATCTACATAGGGCCAGCTGGCGAGAAGGCCGTGAGGACGGCCGTGGTCATGAGCAGGTGGTTCCACGCGAGTGGCTACGGAGGGTATGGAGCCGTCATGGGCTCCAAGAAGCTCAAGGCGATAGTCGTGAGGAGCGAGAGGCCGCTGCCGCGGGTTGCGGACCCGAAGAAGTTCCTAGAGCTGAGGAACGCCGTGATCCACAAGGTCTCGTCCAGGACGGCCTTCAGGGAGTGGGGGACGCCTGTGGGCATCTACGAGACCGGCAACGAGGCCAGCTCGGAGCCCGTGAGGAACTGGGCCGAGGAGTGGCACGACGCTAGGCAATTCAGCCACCTGTCGTTGCAGCTCAGGCATTGGTACAGGGAGAAGTGGGCGGACTGGGGCTGCCCGCTCGCATGCATGAAGGCCAGCGTGGCCGTTGTAGGCGGCAGGAGGTTCTTCACGGATGGGCCTGATTATGAGATGGCTGCCTACCTCGGCTCAAACCTGGGCATATTCGACGCTGAGAAGGTCGTGGCGCTCTCGGCGATCGCAGACGAGCTCGGGCTCTGCGGGATACAGACGGGGAACGCCATGGCCTTCGCCGCGGAGCTCTTCGAGGCCGGCCTATTGACCAAGGAGGACGTGGGCTATGAGATCAAGTGGGGCGACTTCGAGGCCTTCGCAAGGCTCATGGAAGACATAGCGAACATGAGGGGCATCGGGAAAGTGTTGGCCCAGGGAACCTATAGGGCGGCCCTCGAGATCGCGAGGATGAAGGGCATAGACCCGGGCGAGCTCCTCAAGAGGGCGGTGCAGGTGAAGGGCGTGGCAATTGGGGCACATGGGATCAGGAGCGGCAGGGACTACCCGCAGCCCATCGCCTATGCAGCCTCGGTGCAGGCCGGCGACCACACGTCGGTGGCCGGCGTGCCGGCGAAGAGTGAGGAATCGGAGTCCTGGTCAGCCTTCCTCGACAGCGCTGTCGTGTGCATGTTCACGGCAGTGGAGCCAGCGACCATGGTCGAGTACCTGAATGCCGTCACCGGCTGGGGCGTCACCCTCGAGGAAGTGTATGGGGAGATAGGCCCGAGGATCCTGTCGTTGCAGAGGCTCCTGTTGCTGCTCGGGGGGCCCGACGCGACGTGGGATCCAAGGAAACACGACGACAACCCGCCCAGGTTCTACGAGCCCCTTCCCTCCGGCCCGTACAGGGGCAGCGCCGCCAGCAGGGAGGAGGTGAGGGAGTCCCTTAGGAAGTACTACGAGGAGCTCGGCTGGGACGAGCTGGGAATTCCGCGGGATGAAGTCCTCGAGGCCCTCGGCCTGGGCGATGCCGTGGAGGTTGCGAGGGCGCTGAGGAGGGAGCTCGGGAGGGGCGCTTGAAGTTCTGCGCCGAGCTGCTGGGCAACCTGGGCAGGGGCGTGGGCGGAAGGCTATGCGTCGAGCTCGAGGAGTGCAAGGACGTGGAGGAGGTAGTCGAGGAGTTGCTCAGGAGGGCCGGCGCCGCGGCTCGGCCCGACGAGCTAATGGTGATCGACGAGGGGGGCAGGGCGCTTGACGGGGGAAAAACGACGTGCGAGGTCAGCTCCGTGAGGGTGGCGAGGCTTTACAGGGGCGGTTGATGTGCAGTCCGAAGAGGGCAGCCAAGCCCCGAGCCCTCATCTCCTCGGGAGCCTCGACCTGAGCATGTACCAGTAAGTCCAAGCCCTCCTCTTGATCGATTCGGCCCTCGAGGCCTCCCTTTCGCTCGAAACCTTGACTCCAGCCCTCTCGAGCTTTGCCTTTCCGGCAGCTATTACTGCGGCGCCGACGAGGAGCTGGGCCTCAAGCAGCCTCCTGACCCTCCTCTCAACGTGGGCCCACTTCTCAGCTAATAGGTCTGTCGTGTGCACCCCTTTCCTGAACTCCTCCATGTCCAGTAGCGCGCGGATCAGCGGGATGTTGGTCTCGACGCCCCTTATGACGTACTCGCCGAGGGCCCTCTCCAGCCTGGCTATGGCCTCGTCCCTCGTCTCTCCGTAGGCTATGACCTTCGATATCAACATGTTGTACTCCATGGGGATCGTGTAGCCTGCGGCATAGCCGGAGTCCACCCTGATCCCAGGCCCTCCCGGCTCCCTGTACTGGGTTATCGTGCCGGGCGACGGAAGTAGGGTGACCGGGTTCTCGGCGTTGATCCTCGCCTCCACGGCGTGCCCCCTCAGGACCACGTCCTCCTGCCTCAAGGGCAGGGAGCCCTCGAGAGCGATAAGCAACTGCTTCTTCACTATGTCCACTCCCGTGGCCATTTCCGTCACCGTGTGCTCGACCTGCAGCCTTGCGTTGATTTCCATGAAGTAGTGCCTGCCGGTCCTGGGGTCGAAGAGCATTTCGACGGTGCCAGCGTTCGAGTACTTCACGGACTCCATCAACTTGACGGCATCCGCTAGGATGGACTTCCTCTGCTCGGGCGTGAGCGCCGGAGCAGGGGCCTCCTCGACGATCTTCTGGAACCTCCTCTGGAGGCTGCAGTCCCTCTCGTACAGGTGGATCGCCTTGTCCCCATCCGCCAGTATTTGAACTTCTATGTGCTTCGTGCCCGCCATGTAGGGCTCTACGAATATCCGCGGATCCCCGAAGGCCCTCTCGGCCTCCTTCGAGGACTGCTCGAGCTTCCTCTCGAGCTCCTCCTTCCCATAAATTACCCTCATGCCTATCCCCCCGCCCCCTCCGGCGGCCTTAACGAGCAACGGGTAGCCGTGCTCCCTTGCAAACTCCTCGACCTCCTTTGGATCCCTCGAGGCCAGCCAGGGGAGCGTGGGTACCCCTGCCTTGCTCGCAGCCTCCTTCGCGCCGAGCTTGTCCCCCGAGAGCCTCATGGCCTCTGGGCTGGGTCCAACGAACGTCAGCCCCTTCCCTCTGACCTCCTCGGCGAACTCCGGGCTCTCGCTCAGGAAGCCGTAGCCGGGGTGCACGAGGTCGGCGCCCAACACGACGGCAGCGTTCACGACCTCCTTGACATCTATGTAGCTCGTGACCTCGACGTCCTCCTGCAGGTATCTCCTGTGCAGCGAGTTCTTGTCAGGTATCGTGTAAATCCCTATGGGCACCATCCCGAGCTCTCTCACGCTCCTGGCTATCCTGATCGCTATCTCGCCCCTGTTCGCGATGAAGACCCTGATCGTCATCTAGCCTCCCAGGGCCTCGACGAACTTCACGTATGCCTCGGAGGCCTTAACTACATCATCGAGCCTCACGTACTCGTTGGCCTTGTGGGCCAGGCCGACCTCCCCCGGCCCGTAGGCGACCGAGGGTATGCCCCTCCGCGCGTAGTACCTGAGGTCCAGGCCGCCTGTGCAGATCGTCAGCGACGGCTTTCTGCCGATGACCCCCTCAATGGCTTTCGAGAGCGCCTCCACGAACGGGGACGAGGGAGAAGTGAGGGCCGGCTCGCTCTCCCCCACGAACTCGACCTCGGCCCTCGCGCCCGTGGCCCTCGACGCCTCCTCGACGAGGGCGACGATCTCCCTCTTCACTTCCTCAACCGACTCCTCAACTATGAGCCGCCTGTCGATGCTGAACGTGACCCTTCCGGGCACCACGTTTATCGAGCCAGCAGATTTCAGGAGCCCGCCGAAGGTCGCGCTGGGCCTCGAGGCGTTTGCGTCCTCGTACGAGTACTTGCTGGCCTTTCCCTCGAGAATGCCCTTGTACCTCGAGATCATGTAGCTGGCCAGTGCCAACATCCTCTCGAAGGCGTTGTCCCCGAGCCACGGGGACGATCCGTGGGCCTGTGCGCCGAGCACGTGGACGAGGGCCCACACGTTGCCGCGGTGTCCGATGTAAACGTTGTCTATGCCGCTCGGCTCGGCTATGATAACGAAGTCGGGCCTGCTCCCGAGGACGTCCACGAGGTAGCCGGTCCCAGCTGCCCCGCCGATTTCCTCGTCGGGGACGAGCGCGACCTCGACGGTGACGTTGGGCTCCCTGCGGGCCAGGCTGGCAACGGCGGCCACCACGGATGCTATTCCCCCCTTCATGTCGGTCGCGCCCCTGCCGTAAATCCTGCCCTCCCTCTCGAGGGGCTCGAAGGGGTTCGTGCTCCACCCATCGCCTGGGGCCACGACGTCGTAGTGGCCGTTGAACTGGATTACCGGCCTGCCCCGCCCAATCCTCGCCAGCAGGATGAACCTCGGCTTGTCCGGCGCCATGTTGCTCGGGACGACCTTCCTCACGTACTCGTCGGCGACCCTGTGCACGGTTACGTGGGCGCCGATCGAGGAGAGGACGTCGCTGTAGTAATCGACTATTTGCTCATAGGCCTCGCCGAGCACGGTCGGGAACTTTATCGACTCCACTAGGACTTTCCTGGCCAGCTCCACGTACTCTTTCTCGAGCAAGGTAGATCCCCAGGAGGGCTCTCGCTCTAAAAAAGCGATGTGCCGGCCCCTTTAGCCCTGTACCTCCTCCACGTGGATTATCTGCACCGGACATGCGGCGGCCGCGTCCTGCACGCAGCTCTTGAGGTCCTCGGGCACCACGCCCGTGGCTATGTCGTTCGGGTCCGGCCTCCACTTCTCAACGATCCTGCTCTTGTTGTCGTTGGGATCCATCTCGAACACGTCGGGGCATATCGAGACGCAGACCATGTCCGATATGCAGTTCTCCCTTGGATCTATCCTTACCCTATACTTTGGCATAGCTTGGCACCGGGTTTAGGGAGGCGGGCAAAGAATAAAAAGCTACTGCGATAACCTATGGCCGGGTCGGATGATGAGGAATCCTGGGTTGGCGGACGCGCGATGATGCGGGCCCCGCATAGCTGACCTATCCCCTGGAGCCGAGCATCTGGGCGTAGTAGGCTTCCACGCCCTTGGCGATCATGTCCGCCGCGACCCCTGCAATTATCAGGGCCATGAACCTGCCTATTGCCCGGACGGTGGACATCCTCAGGAGCCTCACTAGCTCCTCGGAGAGCTCGAGGATCAGGACGGACGTCGTGGCCGCGAGGAAGCCCGCGCCCAGCACTAGCAGCGTGTTGCTAATGCTCGGGAGGCTCGTTAGCAGTAGCAGGGTCGTCATGGTGCCGGGCCCCACTATGAGGGGGGTCGCTATTGGCACCACGGCTATGTCCCTTGGATCCATCGACTTGGTTCTTGGCGCCTCGCCCAACATATCTATGGCGAGCGTCATGAGGATCACGCCTCCCCCTATCCTGAGGCTAGCTATGGAGATGTTGAAGGCCATGAGTATCAGGTTCCCAATCGTGGCGAAGGCAGCCACTAGGATCAGCATCGCAACGTAGGCCCTTTTCAGGATCCTTTTGCGTGTCGCGGCGTCCAGGCCACTTGTCAGGGCCACGAAGGTCGGTAGTGCCGAGAAGGGGTTCATTATTGCCAGGAGCTGGACGTAGTAGCTCACAAACGTGACCAGCAACTCCAAAAATCGTTCACCTAGGCCTCGTCACAAAGCGGCCATTGCCCGGCTTCCCCACGAGCTCTCCTCCAACGATTATGGGACGCCCATTAACTATGAGGTGGAGGGGCCACCCGTATAGTTCGAGCCCTTCCCAGGGCGTCCAGTCCACCTTGTGGTGGTGCGTCGAGGCCGAGATCTTCCTCGGCCTCCTAGTCTCCAAGATCGCCAGATCGGCTACGCTGTTGGGCGCGATCTCGCCTCGCTCGGGATAAATGCCGAGGAGCCTTGCGGGATTTCTCGAGGTGACGTTAGTGAAGGTCCACAGATCTATTCTCCTGTCCCTGACCCCGTACGTGTAGAGGAACGGCAACATTATTTCGAGGTTCGGGATCCCTCCCCAAGCGCTCCACGGATCCTTTTCCTTTTCCTCCTTTGGCGCCGGCGCGTTGTCGCTGGCGTAGAGCCCTATCGTTCCATCGGCAAGGCCCCTCCACAGCGCATCCCTGTCGGCTGTTGACTTGAGCGTTGGGGCGACCTTGATGTAGTTCCCGAGCCTGTGGACGTCGTCCCTCGTGAAGAACAGGTGGTGGGGGCACACCTCTGCCGTGACCCTGGCGCCGAGCCTCGCGAGCAGCCTGAGGGCTTCCACCCCCTCCGAGCTGCTCATGTGCGCTATGTGAACCCTTGCTCCGACCTCCTTTCCGTAGAGGCCGACCTTGAACAGTGCCGAGGCCTCGGCCGAGCCCGTCCTGTGCAGGTGGTAGGCGAGCGGATCCTTCCTGTCCTTGTACTTCTGCTCGCCGAGCTCGATCAGCGCGTCGTCCTCGGCGTGGATGATCGCGACTCCCCCGACCTCGGCCACTGCCTCGAGCACCTTCACCATGGCGTAGTCGTCGGCCCTGAATGGCCTCGCCGTGAACGCCTTGAAAGTCCTGACGCCCTCCCTGTATAGCTCGTACACGGCCCCTACGTTTGACTCGTTCATGAAACCGCCCGTGACGCCGAAGTTCACGTAGGAGTTCTTCGCCGCCTCCTCCACCTTCTTTCTCAACACCTCCACGTTATCGACGTAGGTCCTTAGGGGCATGTCCACTATGGTCGTGAGGCCTCCGAAGGCAGCAGCGAGGCTCCCTGAACTCCAGTCCTCGTTGCGCAGGTACCTTGGATCCGGGTCGTAAACGTGTGCGTGGACGTCTATGCCGCCCGGCACTGCGAGCTGGCCCTCGCCATCGATCACCTCATCGGCCTCGGACTCCAGCTTGCCTACGTAGGCTATTCGGTCGTCCTCGACCAAGACGTTGGCAGCGACGACGGCATCCCCCACGACCACCTTCACGTTCCTCACCAGCAGCCTCAAGACGCATCCCCGTTAGTGATTAGAGAGCGTGGACTAAATTATTTTTATTTTAACCTTTGAACGTGTCTTGGAGGTCCGAAAACCGGCGGGCAATCATTTCTCGGAAAACTCAATGAAAAGCGCGGGCCTGCCCGGATAGGCTCTCTCAGCCCTCGGCACGCCAAGGCCCTTTGCCTCCTCCTCGGTCATTGCAACGATCTCGTCAGCGCCTGTCCTCAGCTTTATGAGGTTAGAGAGCTCCCTTATCGCGTTTAGCTCGTCCTCCTGCGATAGCTCAGAGGCCTCGCGCCTCCTCCGGTACTCCTCAACGAACTGAACAACCTCTTTCTCCCTCCCCCTCATCCCCAGCCTCTCCCTCGCCACCTCGATCGCCTGCCTCACGTCGGCCCCGGCCGCGAGCGCCCCGATCAGCTCGCGCTTCCATTTCGATGCGACCACTACGTTGATCCTTGAGGGCCTCCTGCCGGCGGCCCCCGCGACGTTCTTGACGTCCTCAACGATCCTCTCCACGTAATTGTAGAGCGCGACGGCCCTCGGATCCTCGCGCCCCGGGACGGGCGCGGGCCACCTGTCAGTTGAGAGGAACCCCTCGTGTCCCAGCCACTCCCAGATCTCCTCCGTGACGTGTGGAATGATCGGGTTCAGCAACCTCAGCCAGTCGTCGATGACCTCCCTCAGGGCGCACACGTACCCCTCGCCTACGGCGGCCCTCAGCTCCTCGACCAGCGAGAGGGCCTTGAAGAACGCGGCCTGGACGTAGTCCCTTATCTCGAGGGCCTCCGCGCTCCTCGTGGCCTCCTCGATCACCCTGTTGAACTCGCTCAGGAACCTCCTCTCGGCGATCCCCCTGTTCCTCGCCTCCTCGCACTTGGCTGCGGCGGCCGCCCTGGCGAAGTTGACGAACCTGGCAAGCGAGTCGAGCACCTGGGACACCTCGGCCTCCCTCCAGTCCAAGATCGCGTCGAGGCTGGCCGCTGACGATATGTAGAGCCTGAACAAGTCGGCCGAGTACCTGTCGGCTATGTCCCTCAGCATTATTACGTTGCCCTTGCTCTTGCTCATCTTCGCGCCCTCCCTTATCACGGGCTCGTTCAGCGAGATCAGGCGCGGCCACTTGTCGCGGTCGAAAAGCGCCAGGTGGGTCATTATGAAGAACGTCAGGTGGTTGGATATGTGTGGGGTCGCCGTGTGCCTATGGTCCACGGGGTACCAGTACTCGAACTCGGCCCTCATCCTCTTGATCTTTTCAAGGGGTATCCCGGTTTCCTCCGAGATCTTGTCCGGGTCGCCCCTGCCAAGGAACACGTAGTCGAATAGCTCTGGGGTCAGCTGCTCGGGCCTCACCCCATCCCTTATCATGTGAACTATGGTGTAGAAGGCCATGTAGATCGTGGAGTCGCTAAGGCTCTCTATTATCCACCCTTCGTCGAAGGGGAGCTTTGTTCCTATCCCCCTCCTCCTGGCGCACGGCCTCCTGCCGACCCACTCGATCGCGTCCACGAACGCCTTCCTGTACTTCTCGGGCACGAACTTCATCGCGTTCTCCACGTAGTTCCTCGCCTCTTCCTTCAGCCAGTCCTTGCCGTAGTTGATGAACCACTGATCCACGATCTTGGCAACGATTATCTCGCCGCCCGCCCTGCACCTCGCCTTCCTGTTCAGCTCGTAGAACGGGAATGCTTCACCCCTCCTCTCGAGCTCCTCCCTGACGATCTCCCTGGCCTCCCTGACGCTCCTGCCCTTGACCAGGGGATCGTCGACCGCCATGACGCCCCTGTAGTACTGTTCCCTGTAAACCTCCCGCGAGAGCTCCTCCAGCCTGGGATCGAGCTGGCTGGTTATGCCCTCGCGCTCGACCGCGACGGCCGCGTGGTGTCCCTGGATTTCCGGCACCTCTATTATCTTGATCGGCTCCACCTTGGCCAGGAACCCAGGGTCCAGTCCGTACTTGGCTAGCTTGCTGGGATCGGACTTCAGCTCCATCAGCGCCACGTAGTCGTAGGGCGCGTCGCTGGGCTCCGAGTAGACGATCCCAGTCGCGTTGTCGGGATCGACGAACTCGGCAGGCAGTATTGGCACGCGCCTTCCCAGCGGGCTGACCGCGAACTTGCCCACTAGCCGCGAGCCCTCTAGGACCTCGAGCGCCTCTATCTCCTTCTCGGGGTGCTGGTGCACCAGCTTCGTGAGGCCCTTCTCGGAAACGATCACCCTCTCCTGCCCCATCCTCGCCATCACGTACTTGGCGTCGGGCCTGACCCAGAGGTTGGTGACGCCATATATGGTCTCAGGCCTCAGGGTCGCCGCCAGCAGCACAGTCCCGTCCTCTAGCCTGAACTTGATCGCCGTGAACTCGAGGATCTCGACCGGGTTGACGTCGGCGTCCTCTATGTCGTCCTCCCCCTCCGGCTGCTTGTGGAGGAGGCAGTAAGTCACTATGTGTTCGCCCCTCTCTATGAGGCCCTTCTCGGCCATCCTGAGGAACTGCCACGTGACGAACTTGTTGTAGATCGGCTCCCCGGTGTGGAACTTCCGCCTCCAGTCAATGCCGAAGCCCAGGGCTTCGAAGTCCGCCTGGACGCGCTCCGCGAAGAAGGTGGCGAGCCTCAGGGGATCGCTGAAGCCCTTCACGATTTCATCTACGTTGTCCTCGACGTACATCGAGACGTAAGACCTGTACCTCTCGATCGTTTTCTCGTCGCCCCTCGCGATCATTTCCGAGATCGCTATGATCGGGGTCCCGGTTATGTGAAATGCCATCGGGTAGAGGACGTTGTAGCCCCTGAGCCTCTTGTACCTAGCCACTATGTCCCCTATAGTGTAGGTCCTGCCGTGCCCTATGTGGAGGGGGCCGTTGGTGTAAGGGTATGGGACGGTCATGAAGTACTTGGGCACGCCAGGCCTCGGATCGGCCTCGAAGGCCCTGGCTGCCCTCCACCTGGCCTGCCACTTCCTCTCAATTTCCCTGAGCCACTGCAGGAACTCGTCCCTGCCCTTGGACAACGCCAGCACCCGCGGCGCTTGGCTTTTTATGGATAGCCCCGAGGACTCTATATATGCTTCTCGTCCCCCGCTCAGCCCTCACACGGCTCCTCATCCGCTCTTCGGGACCGAAGTCGCTCATCACTCAATTAAAGGTGTATTTAGTTAGCTTTTCAATCTAGCGTCCTGAGATCCATTGGCCTGCCCGAGCACGGCAGTTTTATAAGCGCTCCACCGCCTACTTCTCCAAAGCACGGAGGGGCTTTAGGTGAAGAGGGCTTGAGCGTTCCACAGAAGCCGCACCTGAACTTGGTAGTGATAGGGCACGTGGACCACGGCAAGAGCACCCTCGTGGGCAACCTGCTCTACAGGCTGGGCTACTTCGACGCCAAGACGATGCAGGAGATCGAGAAGATGGCGAAGGAGATGGGCAAGGAGAGCTTCAAGTTCGCGTGGCTGCTCGACAGGATGAAGGAGGAGAGGGAGAGGGGCGTTACCATAGCGCTGTCCTACATGAAGTTCGAGACCAAGAAGTACTTCTTCACGATCATCGACGCGCCGGGCCACAGGGACTTCGTCAAGAACATGATAACTGGGGCCAGCCAGGCCGACGCCGCGCTACTGGTCATCAGCGCGAGGAAGGGCGAGTTCGAGGCCGGCATGAGCGCCGAGGGCCAGACGAGGGAGCACGCGCTGCTGGCGAAGACGATGGGCATCGACCAGCTCATAGTCGTGGTGAACAAGATGGATGCCACGGAGCCGCCGTACAGCAAGGAGAGGTATCAGCAGGTCAAGGAAGTGGTGGGCAAGTACCTCAAGGGGCTCGGCTACAACATCGATAAAATACCGTTCATACCGCTGAGCGCGTGGACCGGCGAGAACGTGATCGAGAGATCGCCCAACATGCCGTGGTACGAGGGCATGACGCTGGTCGAGGCGCTCGACACGCTGACGCCGCCGCCCAAGCCAGTTGACAAGCCGCTCAGGATACCGATACAGGACGTCTACAACATCTCCGGCGTCGGCACGGTGCCCGTCGGCAGAGTCGAGACCGGCGTGCTGAAGATCGGCGACAAGGTGCTGTTCAACCCGCCCGGCCTCGTGGGCGAGGTCAGGTCCATCGAGACCCACCACATGAGGATCGAGAAGGCCGAGCCCGGCGACAACATCGGCTTCAACGTCAGGGGCGTCGAGAGGAAGGACCTCAAGAGGGGCGACGTGGCCGGGCACCCCGACAACCCGCCGACCGTGGCGGACGAGTTCCTGGCCAGGATATTCATAACCTACCACCCGACGGCGGTAGCCGTGGGATACACGCCGGTGATCCACGTACACACCGCTAGCGTCGCCTGCAGGATCACCGAGATAGTGGCCAAGCTCGACCCGAGGACCGGCAAGGAGGTCGAGAAGAACCCGCAGTTCCTGAAGCAGGGAGACGCCGCCATCGTCAGGTTCAAGCCGATAAAGCCGCTGGTCATCGAGAAGTTCTCGGACTTCCCGCCGCTCGGAAGGTTCGCCATGCGCGACATGGGCAAGACGATAGGCATAGGCGTAGTGATCGACGTCAAGCCCGCGGAAGTGAAGGTCAAGAAGTAGCGCACAGTCTTTTTCCATTGCCCACAGTAGTCGAGCGGGCTGAGCCATGTCTGCCCAGCGCATGGTCAAGATAAAGGTGTGGAGCACTAACGTCGACGTGCTCAACGACTTCACGGGGAAGATAACGGACATCGCCAAGAAGACAGGGGTCAAGGTGGCCGGCCCAATACCGCTGCCCACGAAGAGGCTGAGGGTCAGCACGCTCAAGTTGCCCCACGGGGAGGGCAAGAAGAAGTACGAGAAGTGGGAGATGAGGATACACAAGAGGCTAATATACGTGGCAGCCGATGAGAGAGTCATGAAGCACCTGATAAGGCTCAGGGTGCCCCCGGAGATCTGGATGGAGATAGAGATGTGAGGGGGGCTCACTTGCCGAAGGATCGTGCCCTCCTTTTGAGGGAGCACCTGAGGAAATATGGGCTCGAGCTGCTGGACGTCTACGCATTTAGGGGCAGGGACTACATCAGAATAGCCAGCAGGGATGGACAAAAAGTGAGGCTGGTGAGGCTCGAGAGGCCGCTCAGCCAGACGACTCCCGAGGAGCTGCCAAAGCTGGCTGAGAAGCTCTCGAAACCCTAGCCGCGGCTTCCCTAAGCCTTTTTACGCACGCCATCACTGGTGCTCCTTCCTCCTCTTGACTGCGGCGTCAAATATTATCCAGTTCCTGTACCACTCCTCGTTCTCCTTCTTGAGCAGTTCGAGCACCATCTTCATCAGGTCCTTCGTCGCTATCTCTGAGACTTCCTGCTCGAGAAGCCGGCCCTCGACGATCTTCGCGATCTTCCTGCCGACCTCAGGCGGGGCGCCCGTCTTCACTATGCTGACCACGATCTTCTCGGGCATGAACTCCTCCTTCCTCCCGTCCCTCTTCACGACGTAGATCGGCATTTCCTACCCTCCTCCCACTAGGATACTTGCTGAAAGATGTGATATATAAACGTCTCTTCACTCGTCACAACTTCTGAGGAGCTTTGTGAGCCTGAGCTCCATCCGCCTCAGGTAGACGCCGATCGCGGCCAGCTCAAGCGAGACCAGGCCTATGGAGGTCAGGACTACGGCTATGATGCCCTTGACGTAGAAGTTGATGTTGGCGAAGATGTAGTGGTAGCCGACGTAGACGCCCAGGGCGAGCCCGGGCAGGAGGAGTAGGCTCGTGAGCGCCAGGAGGAACACGACTGGGTTGTACCTCCACACGAGCCTGAGGACGTCCACGAAGATCTTCACGCCGTGGAAGGCCCTGAGCTTCTTCCTCCCCAGCCTTTCCCTGTATTTTATCGGGGCCTCGCAGATCTTTCCCCCGCTTCCCACTATGTGCGCGGCCACCTCGGCCTCGACGCTGAAGCCGCTCATCTCGAAGATCGCGCTTCTCAGCGCCTCCGTCCTCAGGAGGTACATGCCGCTCAGCAGGTCCCTCAGCCTCGTCCCGTAGAGCGCGTTGAACGTCTCGGTTATGATCCTGTTGCCAACTCTGTTCAGGCGAGGTATGTTTTCGCGCCCCCAGGCCCTGGCCCCTATGACCTCGTCGCAGGAGTCCTCCTCGGCCTTCCTCAGGAGCTCGGGCAGGTGCTCGGCCGGGTACGTGTGGTCCCCGTCCATGACGGCGACGTACTTCGTCCTCACGACCCTCAGGCCCTCAGCCACGGCGTCGGCCTTCCCGTTGCCCCTCTGGACGAGCACGACGACCCCCTTGCGCTCGGCTATCTCCCTCGTGTCGTCGGAGCTTCTCCCGTCGACCACCACGACGCGTTCCGGCGGCAATCCCAGCCCCAGGACCTCGTCGAGGACGGCCCCTATGGCCTCTGCCTCGTCCTTGACGGGTATGATCACGGTCAGCTCGTCGAGGGGACGCCTCGGTAGGTCCGCGGCCTCGCGCTCCAAGTGCCCCCCTCCGCTTGCGCTATGCTATGTAGGTCGCATCGGGTTAAATCGCTTTGCACGAAGGCGGCTCTCAAAGGGCACGAGCCTCCCCGATTCCATGTAAAAGGCCTTAGCCGCCTCCACCGGGGGGTCGAGCTCCGTGGTCGTCATGACGATGGCAACGCCCTGCGTCCTGCTGAGCTCGAGGAGCACTCCCGTGACGTCCTCGGCCGTGACGTCGTCTAGGTAGGACAGCGGCTCGTCCGCGAGGAGTACCTGCGGCCTCTTTGCCAGCGCCCTGGCTATCAGCACCCTCTGCCTCTCCCCTCCGCTGAGGGATCCCGCGGGCCTGTCGAGGAGGTGGGAGATCCCCAGGAGCCTGGCCGCCTCCGCGACCCTCCCCTCGCGCTCTCCCCTCGGCAGCCCCGCCAACGCCAGCGGCAGCTCAACGTTGTCCCGCGCGCTCAGCTCTAGGAGGAGGTCCTGGTGTTGGGGAACGTAGCCGATTATCTCCCTCCTGGCCCTACTCCTCCAGCCCTCCCCCTCCCTCCAGGCATCCCTCCCGCCGATGACCACCGAGCCCGAGTCCGGCCTCAGCAGGAGCCCGGCGATCTTAAGCAACGTCGTCTTCCCGGCGCCGCTCCTTCCCACGATGACGGCCACCTCGCCCTCGTCGACCTCCATCGTGGCCCCCCTGACGGCCTCGATGGGCCCGTAGCTCTTCCTGACGTTCCTCAGCTCGAGGAGCAAGGTCCCACCAGGAGCGCGTTGTCGCTCGAGAATACGATCGGTCCCCTGGGCGCCGGGCTGGCGATCTTGGCCGTAATCGCGACGCCCAGCAGCTCGCCGACGTTTGACATGTACTTGTAGTAGAGGAAGCAGGCCCCCGGCCCAGCGGCAGCGGTGGCCCTAACGGCGTAGAGGCCCCAGAGGAGGCTCGCCTGCTTCACATCGCTCTCCAGGCCCGCTCCGGGGGGCAGGTGGGCAGCTATAATTCCTGCGTTCACCACCTCCTCGCGGCTGTACCACCAGTAGTAGCCCAGGGAGGGCGCCACGCCGGCGCCCGCCAGCGCAAAGGACGCGATCGAGGAAGCTGCCAGGGCAGCCGCAGCGATCGCGACGGCCCTCCAGCGCCACTGGCTCCGTAGGGCTGTAGCACACGAGAGGGCGACCAACAGCGTGGGGCCTAGCACCCTGTACGCTATGCTCGTTGACAGCGGAAGGCCCTCGTCGAGCGCGAACAGGGCCAGCGAGGCGGGCCCCAGGGCCATGAGCGCTCCGGCGAACCTCCCGGCTAGGAGCGCTGGCTCGGCTGCTAGCGCAACCATTGTAGCGGCGTAAGAGGACGCCATTAGCGCCAACAGGGCTTTCTCCGGCGGCGTCAGCCCGGGCCACGACGCTGCGATGAGCGCTGGGAACGCCGAGGCGGCAACATACGTTAGGGCCCTGGCCAAGGCGCCGAGGCCCCTGGGCCTCGGCGCCAGGGAGACGATCCACGAGAGCAACACGACGTGGAGGGCCGAGCTCGTGGCAAGCCAGGGGGTCAGCTCGAGGGGGGCGCCCCCTCTGCCGAGCGCCAGGTAGTGGGCAATTGCCATGGCGGCCAAGAGGGCGAACGCCGGCGCGACCTTTCTCGCTGCCAAGGGCCCATCGGAGGGGGCCGGCCTGGCGAGCTCCTCCAGGGCCCCGAAGAGCATCAGGGCCGCGAAGGAGGCCAGGAGGGCGAGGGTGGTCAGGTGGTGGGCGAGGGGCAGGGCCGCCAGGGCCGGGATCGCCGCGAGCATGTCCGCCCTCCGCCTGGAGCCCACCGCGAGGGCTACGCCCAGCGCCGCGAGGGGGTAGGCGTAGCCCTCCTTCGTGAGCCCGGCCCCCATCTCAACGAAGCCGAGGTAGGCGCAGGCCAGGAGGAGCGGCGGGCCGCCTCGGGCCAGGACGAGGCACAGCGCGGCTGCCGAGGCGACGATCACCAGCTCGAGGGCGCGTTCGACGTCGATGCCCGCGAGCAGGGATGCCACGGCGACGGCGATAGAGTTCGCGGGCCAGAAGTTGTTGTATCCGTCGAAGAGCTCCGACGTCAGCGCGATGGGGCTGTGCCGCAGCAGGACCTCCGAGTTCCTCAGCGGGCCCCACGCGTCAGTCGAGAACGGGACGCCCTCGATCGCCTGGGGGACGGCCCTGAGCGCCAGGTTGGCTGCCAGGAGCACGGCTACGGCCAGCGCCCTACGCCTCATCGTAGCACCTCGCCGCGATCCTCGCGGAGACCAGGGCAGCGGCGAGCACGACTAGCGCGGCGTAGAGGCAAGATGCGAGGGGGTCGAGTTCGAAGGGCACCGCGTGAAGCAGGAGCCTCGGCCGCGCCAGTCGCGCGAGGGGGCCAGCGACTGCGAGGGCTCCGAGCAGCCCCAGCGCCACGGGAGCGGAGGCGGCCAGGGCAACGAACAGCTCTGCGGCCCTGCGGCCGACCCCCGAGACCTTCATAATGTCGATCAAAGGCTTCATCGACTCGGCGTGGCTGGCGGCTATTGGGAGGAGGGATGCAGCGGACAGCAGGAGCGAGGCCGCGGCGCTCGCTGCGAGGGCCGCCCTGCCCAGCGCTGCCAAATCCTCGAGACCCCTCACGGCTATCCCCCTCGCGGTGGTCGTTACGTTGTACCTTGCCAGCTGTTCCAGCAGCCAGAGCGGGGCCGAGATCGTCCCGCCCGCGCCCCTGGCCGGCTGGAGCGCCTCCAGGAGCCTCTCGTCCTCGCTGGAGCCTACGAGTACCCTGACTATTGACGCCTGTCCCTCGCCTAGCCCCCTCAGGAACCTCGCGACGCCTGCGTCGACCAGGAGCTCGTCGTCGAGCGGCCCCCCGCCCGCGAAGATCCCGCAGACCTTCAGGTAGGTCGTCCTCCCGTTGAAGGCGCTGACCACGCCGATGACCTCGCCGGGCGACGAGCCCAGCTCCCTCGATAGGCTGGAGCCGAGGAGGGCGCAGAAGGGGGTTAGCTCCAGCGAGCCCTCGACGACTTCGACCCTCACCGTCTCGAAAAACGCGCTCGTTACCCCCCTGGCCACTGCTAGGCGCTTGCCGACGTAGACGAGGGCCAAGACCTCGGGGCTCACCACCGAGGATCTGAGGCCGTTTTCGAGGTACTCGACGACCTCCCTAGGCATTACGCCGGTGAAGACGAGGCTGCTGGATCCCTGGTAGACGACGAGCGCCCCGTTCACGCTTGCCACGTTGTACGGCTGCAGGACGGCGGCCTCCGAGTATCCCATGAGCAGCGCCGAGAGCGTGGCAACGGCGAACGCGGCGACGAACGCCGAGAGCGCGCCTCTCCTCGGGATTGCCCTGAGGGCGGCGAGCAAGGCTCAGACCCTCGCGGCGGCCTCGAGGGCTGGAAGGCACGAGGGCGGCACCAGCAGCGCGGGCGCCAGCGCGAGCTTGAGCGCCGTGGAGAGCTCCAGGTAGGGCTTGATCACGTACCTCGAGCCGACGAGGGCTGCCAGGTAGCCGCCCGCGTACGTCGCGATCACCCCGAGCGACAGGGACAGGACCCCCGAGGCGAGGCCTAGGAGCGCCAGGTACAGCTCGGCGAGCGCCACGGCCCGGCGCCTCGTGAGCCCCGAGGACATCGCCAGCTCGAAGAAAGAGCGGAGCTCGCGCCCCCTGCGATGCGCCATCCCCGCGGCAGCGATCGCCGTCGCCGCGGCGGACGCGCAGAGGATCGCGCGGGCGGCCCCCTCGAGCTCCGAGGCCAATTCCGCGGCCAGGGCCGGGGCCGCGCCCGGCACCGAGGCGTTGCCGCAGGAGGCCAGGTCCGCGAACACCACGGGGGCCCCGTAGTCAGCGTAGCCGTCGATGGCGAGCTCGAGGACCGTGCCGTTGATCGCGATGGCCAGCCTCCCCCCCACGGCGTAGGGCTCCAGGCTCCTCGACGCCGTCACCCCGCCGCTCGAACAGTAAATGGCCACGGGGAGCCCGCTCCCAACGATCGTCCCCTCGATCGGCGCCTGGACCTCGATCGCGCCTCCGCGGAACCCCTCGAGGGCGCTTGCCACGGGCAAGAGGGTCGAGCTGAAGGCCACGGCGACGGCCCACGTTAACGAGATCAGGGCAACGAAGGCCCTGGCCGAGACGTAGGCGGCGAGCGCCCTGACAAGCGGCATCGGCTTTCCACTCGCCATGGCGCGAGAAGGTCGAGGAGGTATAAAGAGCTTTGCAGCGAATACCCTGCCGGGGCCCGTCGCCTAGCCAGGACAGGGCGCCGGCCTTCGGAGCCGGAGGCCCCGGGTTCAAGTCCCGGCGGGCCCGCGCTCGCCCCCCTTCGCGGCCCCCTCGTGGTCCCGGGAACCCCCGATCGTTTTCCCCCATGCCGGGACGACTTGCTGCAAAATCCCCTGCCGGCCGAGGAACTGCCGATCGCCCCGAGGCACCGCCTCCCTTTGACAAACACAACTGGATCGATTGACGAGGTCTAGGCGCGCTTGACTTGGTCGGCCAACTCCATTGTATCATTCCCAATCCGGCTGGGGAATCCCGAGGAGGCCGGAGAAGTTGGGGGCCTGGATCGCCCATTAGATCAGATCTCCCCTGAGGCGAGATCGAAAGGCTTTTTAACCCATCCCATGGGAGAAGTTGAATGGAACGAAACAAGCTCGAAGCACGGAACACAACAAAAAGAATTGAAAGCAGACTAACTACTGCTCTCACCATGGATGCTCTGCTCTACTTCCCCCAGGAACACAACAAAAAGAATTGAAAGCGAGC
>JBEULI010000016.1:0-3920 GCA_041287395.1 Desulfurococcaceae archaeon | reverse complement strand
TGTTCACTCAGTAAGCCTGAAGGATATGTTGATGCTGGCATTGTTCACTTTCAATTCTTTTCGTTGTGTTCTCTACGTGCCCTCGCCGCCTGAGGCCGCGAGGATGATAATCAGGGACATAGTCATACCGCCTGCGGTGAGGGCAGCTTTCAATTCTTTTTGTTGTGTTCGGTCATAGCGATACCGAGAAAGTGGAGATTTAAATCGAGCATCCTTTCAATTCTTTTTGTTGTGTTCTTCAACCAATTGGCGTCACTTTTCCTCAAAAAACTTAGGTCTTTCAATTCTTTTTGTTGTGTTCGCCCAGGCCCGAAGTTGAAAAGATTTTTTTGGAGTTGTCTTTCAATTCTTTTTGTTGTGTTCTGTCCGGATTTATTTCAACTACATAATAAAGTTTTCCTGCCTTTCAATTCTTTTTGTTGTGTTCCCGATGGGGTTAGAATTTTCATTAATCCGGAGCGTTTCAACACTTTCAATTCTTTTTGTTGTGTTCATGCCGACGTTTACTATAGTGTTGACGTGCACCGAATAGAAATACTTTCAATTCTTTTTGTTGTGTTCCGTGCTTCGTTCTTGCTTTGCTTCATCTAACTTCTCCCCTGGGACTGGCTAAAAAGCCTTTCGATCTTACCTCGGAGGAGATCTGATCTAATGGGCGATCCAGGCCCCATTCCTTTGCTTTTTCCCTCTGAGTTCCCCAGCCCGATTGGGAAGAATGCGATGGAGCTGGCCGACTAAGTCAAACATATTGAAACATAGTCAATCGATCCAGTTGAGTTTGTCAAAGGAAGGCGGCGCCTCGAGGGATCGGCATTTCCCCGGCGGGCACGGGAATTTGTCTTGCGAGCCCCTCGGCAGTCCGCGCCCTTCAGTTTCCCGGGTCCACCTAACGCGACGGAAGGATGGGGGCATGTATTGAGCTATGCGCAGTTCTTCGCCATTCCCATGGGGGCGCTGGAGCGAAATGCGGTAGGGAGTTGAAGAAATGAACAAAAGGCCTTTATTTTTTCGGCCACTAAACTGATTAGGGAGTTGCCTTGCCCTTTCTCGAGAGGCTAGTCGGCGTTAAGGTTTCAGCGCTATTCCACGATCCTCCCAACAAGTCGTGGCTCTTCAAGGGCCCTACGCACGTGGACCACGAGAAGGAGGCGGAGAGGTTTGCCGCGTCCGCCCTCAGGGGCACGATCCTCGAGAATCTATACCTCGGCCACCGCGAAGATGGAGCCGTGCGGGAGGCCGATCGCCTAGCCTCGGCATTCGACAGATGGCTCATAAACTTGGCGTGGAGTCCCAGGGCTCCGCCGTACAGGCTTTTCTACGGCGCGCTCCACAACATATTCAACCCAAATCTGAGGCTCTCTCTGCGCGAGCCGAGCCAGGACAAGGTCGAAGCGGTGGCGAAAAGCATCAACAACTTGCTTAGGCAAGTCGAAGGCCAGGCAGGCCAGCCGGAGGGCAAGCCGATCCTCGAGTATAACGCGCTCTACGCTGCCTATGAAGCGTACTGGTACGCGAGCGGGCTGGATCCGGGCCTGGCGGACACTAGGACGCCCACGCACACGCTGTTCGACCACGTCTACGCCTCGTCGAGCGTAGCTAACGTGGTTGGTGAGAAGGGCTTCAGCGGGTACTACGTCGCAATAGACTTCCCCGGAGTGCAGAGGTTCGTGTTCAGCGCCAGGAAGGTGGGAGACCTGTGGGCCGGCAGCTGGATGCTCTCGAACCTTACGTGGAGCGTCGGAGACAGGCTCGCGAGAAGGTACGGGTTCGACGTGATAGTGTCCCCCTCGCCGCGCTTGAACCCCTACACGTACAAGAGCCTCATCAGCATGCTCACGGGGAAGAGTGTGTTTGAGGCCGAGTGCAGCGTTGAGGCGAGCGGCGCTCACCGCGAAATATGCGAGCTGATCGCGAGGCTCTACGTCGTGGAGGCCCCCTCGAAGGAGAAGGCTGTCAAGGACGTCAACATACTCCTGAACCAGCCGCTGATACCGGCCCACATGGTACTCCTGTTGCCGGAGCAGGCGGCCGGATCCCCGGACGAGCTGGCCGGGCAGATCCTGGACTACTACAGGACCGCGTGGAAGGAACTATTCGACGTATCGATCAAGGGGCTCGGGGGATCCATTCCCGCGGAAGGCCCCGAACGTTACATCGGGAAGTACTTGGTAGGCGTCCTCGAAAAGCACAGGGACGTCTACAGCCTCCCGCCCCAGGGCGTGGAAGTGGCGGTCGTACACGTTGGCGAAGTATACGGCAAGTTGCGGGAGTGCCTGGTCGAGGGTAGGGCGGAGTCGTGCAACGAGCTGGGCCTGGCGACGAACTTCGAAAAGCTGAGGAAGGTCGTGGAGGACATCAAGGCGGAGACGGGGGTGGAGGACGTCGAGGAGAGGCTGGCGCAGCAGCTGCTCTACCACGTCCTAATGACGCGTGGGGCCGAGCTCGCGGGGAAGTACGGCGTTCGCCTCCGCCCCGTTCCAAGGGCATTCACGTACCTGGGCAAGGACTCGCCCGCTATGGCGAGCCTCGTGGACTCAGACCACGTGTGTAGCCTGTGCGGGGAGGAGCCAGCCATATTTAAGGCGTTCAAGAAGCCGACGGCGACCGGAGTGGACTTCGACGTAGAGCGCGGGGACGTCCGAGAAATAATCAGCGAGGTTGTGAGCCAGGGCCCGCACAAGAAGGTCGAAGAGGCCAAGGTCAAAGAGGTCCTGGAGAAGTCCCTCGCGAAGCCAGGAGAGGCCCTTGGACCTTATTGCCTGCTCAAGAGGGCCATCTACCTGGCCTTCATTCGGAAGCTGCCATATGCCACGACGACGGACGACGTGGCCTTGGGGAGATTAACGCAAATCAGGGACAAATACCCCAAGCTCATTGACAGCTTGACGGGCGAGTTGCTGAAGCTCGTAGAAGCGCGTGACAAGGGCCTCGAGGAAAAGCTCGAAACGGCCCTGAAGGACTTATACGGCTACGAGGAGGCGAGGTGGGGAAGGGACTTCGAAATAGAAGCCAGGACCCTGGGATTGACCGTTGATAGGATGATCGGCCTTTGGAGGAAGGGGTACGCGGAGGCCTGCCCCTCGCTCGCGGGACGGGCGGCAGAGCTCCACGAAGCTCTCAGGGATCTATACGTGATCGAAGACGAAGCCGCCAAAGAACTCCTACGAGTTGAGGCTACTGCGAGGCCTAGCCCCAACCCAGCCCTCTGCGCACAGCTCGCTGCCACCCCGCACTACGCGGTCGTTAAGGGCGACGCCGACAACATAGGCGCCTTACTCGCTGGGAGGCTCGACCAGCTGCCGGCCGGGCCGAAGAGCGTTAGGGAGTACGCCGAAATCCTAATCAAAGCCTTGAGCTCCGCCGAAGTAACTCCAGCGGACAGGAAGAACGAGGTCCTGGCGCAGCTGAGGAGGGGCTTCGACTACCTCGACGAGTTGGCCGACGCGCTCGGGCTGAGCGCTGGGAACGGGGGAAAGCCGCGCGGCGGACTTCTCATATCCCCAGCATGGCACTCAGCGGTCTCGCTCTCCCTCATGTTAACGGCTGTAGGCGAGTACAAGCTGGTAACGGAGTACGGAGGTCTCCTGGTGTTCAGCGGCGGCGACGACACGCTCGCCCTAATGCCCGTTCACACGGCCCTAGCCGCCGTGCGCAAGCTGAGGAGCGAGTTCCAGGGCGACGGGTTCAAAAGGCTGGGAGGCGTCGTCGCGACCTCAGCCCTGACGACCGGCAAGAGCTTCTCGGTGAGGTTTGCGCGGCTGTGGGATGTGATGAGCGAGGAGGTGGCGGAGGCTCACAGGCACCTCGAGGAGTATGCCAAGGAAGTCAGGTGGACGCTCGCGGGGAGGAGTTGGACGAAGGACTCGACCGTCATCTCGGACTCGAGGTCCGGGGAAGTGGTGGTCCTGCCGAACTATGCC
>JBEULI010000015.1:0-11297 GCA_041287395.1 Desulfurococcaceae archaeon | reverse complement strand
CAGGCCTTCTCCTCTCGGCTCGGGAGGGGGCTGCCCCCACGCCACCTTCCTCGAAGGCCCTCAACACGACTTTCCTGGCGAACGAGTCGCGCACCGGCTCGTAGACCAATTCGTAGAACTTCTGTGGATCCTCCAGCACCTCCCTCGGGAACTTCGACACGTATTTGAGCGCGGCCTCCCACGCGATCTCAAATGGAATGATCCCGTCCACCCTCCTAGCCACCTCCCTGTCGAAGTCCTCGGGCCGCTGCTCCCTTCCGCCGATCATGAAGAGGCCGTCGCTCGAGAGCTCGGCCTCGTCCCTTAGGGGCCAGGCTCTGGCCAGCCCCGCCCCAATGTTGCCATGTCCGCCGGCCAACGGCTCCCCCTTCCTCGTCCTTCCGGCCCCCCTGCCGTAATGCTTCAGGTACGCGTAGAAAATCGCCCTGTTGAGGCCGAAGCTCTTGGCCTTCTCGATGTCGCCGGCCAGGGCGTAGTACCTGGCGGCCTGGAGGAGCGCCATCACCTGGAACCTGGGTATCTCCGTTGCCTGGCCGGCCTGGGCCCTGGCGGCGGGCGCGGCAACGGCCGCGCTCCTCCTGGTTCGCCCGCCGACCTCGCGTAGGGCGCGCCTCGCCAGCTCCAGCGCCTCCCCCTCCTCGCACCTCCTCCAGGCGTCCGAGGCCCTGGGATTGGCTGGGCTAGCCCACGAGATGTCGAAGCTCTCGAGCTCGTCGGGCCCCACGGCAATGGCGGCGAGGTCGTGCCTCCTGTGCAGCGAGAGGGGGGCCGTGAAGACCCTCTTGGGGTCCACGAGGTTCTCGACCTTCAGGGAGCTTTCCGGCGCCCTCCTCGCGATCTCCTCCAGCCTGTCCCTGGCCCTCCTAAGGACGTACTCGACCACTGCGAACGCCGCATCGATCGGGCTCGCCCCGAGCTCGGCCGGCGGGAGGGATCCCTCGCAGAGCCTGACGTGCGCCCCCGACCCGGTCCAGATCACGTGCAGGGACTCCTCGACGCCCTCCCCCTCGAGCAAGTCCCTGATCGCAATCGCGGCCTCGATCGCTGCCCTCCAGTGCTCGGGTCCGCTGACGTCTATGTCCCAGAACGGCGTCGACGCGATCACGTTGGCCGGGTCGTCGACCGAGTCGGGCCCCTCGAGGCTCCTGTAGACGTGCATGGTCGCGTAGAAGGTCCTGATCCCAAGCCCCCTGTGCACGTGCACGAGGCGGGCGACGTCCCGCGGATCCGCTATCGTCAGGGGCTTCGCGCCCCAGTACCTCACGAAGACCCTGTCGCCGCCGATGGCCCCCTCCAGCGCAACCCATCGCCCCCTACTGAACGACGCTATGGCCTCGCTGACGTAGCCCCTCCTGTAGTACGCCTCCACCTCCTCGGGATCCACGCGGCCGCCCCCGGGAAGCTCCCACGGCATAGCTACTTAACGTGCTGGCCCGCCTAGACGTCGGCCACCATGAGATAGGCATCCCTCCCCCTTCCGTAGTAGTCCCTGAGGAGCGCGGCGGCCTCGAAGCCGAGCTTCTCGTAGAGCCTGAGGGCGGGCAAGTTGTCGACCGAAACCTCGAGGCGGGCCTTCGACGTCCCCCTGCGCCTGCACTCCTCCACGGCGCTGCACAGGAGCGCAGTGCCTATACCGGTCGCCCTGTGCTCGGGATCCACCGCTATCGATATGACGTGGCACAAGCCGCCCTCGACGTCGGCGATCACATACCCCACGACCTCCTGTCCAAGGACGGCGACCCTGAACACTGCCCCTCGCGCGGCGTAGAGCTCGAAGAGCCAACGGGGGTACCTGAGGTCGGCGTCAAAGCATCTCTCCTCGAGCCTGAGCACGCCGCCGACGTCGTCCGGCCCGAAGTCCCTCACGTGGACGCTGCGTCCCCTCTGCTGGCCAGCGAGCGACGCGCAGCGCTCCGAGAGCCGGGCCAGGGCCATCCCCCCGCTCCGAGGACAGCCGGCTACCTCTGCGTCTGTTGGCGGGGGCCAGTGAGCCTCTGCATCAGCGCGCCCGCGGCCTCGGCCCCGACCTCGACGACGAAGAGCTCGAGCATTGGCCTGACCGTCCCCCTGATGAGGTGCCCGGCGAAGGCGCCATTAGGCGTGCCCAGGGTCGCATGCAGGTGAATGCTCACCTCGGGGCCGCGCGCGACGTAGTTGCCGACGAGCGGCGCCACCTCAAGCACGGCTCCGCTGGGCGGCTCTAGCCTGATTATTTTGTATGCCCCCTCGGAGGGCACGAAGATGCCCAGCTCCGCCTGGGAGAGCCCGCCGATGCCGATCACGAGGCCTCCGCTCAGGCCTCCGGACCTTATGGCCCCCGCCAAGAACTCGTGTACGTCGCTGCCCTCGGGGGCCCTTAGGACGAGTACCCTGGGGGAGCCTGCCACGCGATCACCCGAGCCACGGGAGCGCGGGCCTCAGGCCTTCGAAGGACTGGGCGAAGGCCCTCGCGCGGGCCCTCACCTCCTCGGGCCCCGCGGCTCTGAGCGCGTCCTCCACGGCGTCTCTGGCCCTCGTGGCCGACACGTTGCTCGCCACGTACTTGACGACGCCGACGTACCTAGGGTTGACGCTGAGGCTCGTGATCCCCATGGCGATGAGCAGGGGCACAGCGAGTGGCCTGCCAGCGAGCTCGCCGCAGGCCTCGACCCTGAGCCCTGAGGCCCTCGCCCTTTCGGACGCGAGCCTGATCAGCCTGAGCACGGAGGGGTCCATGTCGTCATATATCGCCTGCACGGCCGGGTTCGCCCTATCGGCGGCGAGCACGTACTGCGCCAGGTCGTTGGTCCCGAAGCTGACGAACTTCACCCCCTCCACCTTAGCGAGCCTGTCAACCATCAAGGCGGCAGCCGGCGTCTCTATCATGAGCCCCAGCTCGACCCTGCCAGCGAGGTCTGGCAAGCCCACGTGCTCGGCCACCCTCTGGAGCTCATCCAAGAACTCGGCCACTTCGCTGGTCCTCGAGACCATCGGAATCATCACTTTGACGTTTTCGAACTTGGCGCGCGCCCCCAATACCGCCCTGAGGAACGGCCTAAGGAGCATGTCCCTCTGGGCGAGCAAGAGCCTGATGCCCCTCAGGCCGAGGAACGGGTTGGGCTCGGCGAACTTGAAGTAGGGCATCGGCTTGTCCGCCCCGAGGTCCGGCGCCCTCACCACCACCGGCCTCCCCCCGAAGAGGCCTGCCACCCTCTCGAAGGCCTCCCTCAGCGCCTCCTCGGAAGGGGGGCGCTCGCCCATGTACATGAACTCGACCCTGAAGAGCCCAACGCCGTCGCACCCGGCCCCGGAGGCCACGCGGGCGTCCTCGATGTTGCCGACGTTGCAGAGGACCTCGACGTCAACGCCGTCGAGCGTTCTCGCCGGCCTGTGGGCATATGACCTCAGCAAGCCCTTTACAGCTTCATAGGCGCTCGAGAGCTCCCTGTACCTGGCCAGCGCGGCCTCGTCGGGCTCCAGCAGGACCTTGCCATCGAACCCGTCAATTATCACGAGCGCCCCATCGGTGGCCCTCTCATGGATCCCCGGGGCTATGACGTAGGGGATGCCGCGGGCCCTGGCAAGTATCGCGACGTGCGACGTGATCCCGCCGAGCGAGGTAGCCAGCCCAGCCATGCCGAGGTCCGCAAGCCTCATGAAGTCTGCGGGCGACAGCTCCTCGGCGATCACCGCAGCCCCCCTAACGTCCTCAGCCCCGCGGCGTTGGGAGCCGCTGGCCAGCGCGATGAGCGACGAGGCTATATCCCTCAGATCCTGCTCCCTCAGCCTGATGAGCTCGCTAGAGCTCGAGAGCAGCGAGCCCGCATATTTCTCGTAGACTTTTGCGATGGCGCCCTCGGCGCACATGCCCCCCCACACGAGGCCCCTGGCCTCCTCCACAATTGCCTGAGCCATGAGGGCGTAGGTCTCGAACAGCTCACGATCGGCCTGTGGGGCCCTCTCCGCCAGGTCGCCAACGAGCTTCAGGTACTCTGACAGCGCTCTCTCAAGCTTTCCGTCCTCGCCCTCCGAGGCCCTGCAGTCCTGCGGCGCCTCGAGCCGCTCCCTCGCCCTGATAACGCGCGCCCTCGCTATTGCGTATCCCTCCGACGCCGGCGTGCCCCGCGCGACTTGCATGTCACGTGCGCCCGTTCGCCAGTTGCCCGCATCTAATTGCGTCAAGGAAGTATATAGCGGTGCTCCAGCGAGGTCCGAACGCCCTCGGGGACGCGGCTTACAGATGCGCTTCTTTTCCGCTTCCCGAAGAGGCGTCCGCGAGCCCTAGTTGTGGGGACGCCTTCCAGCGCAGGGCGAGCTAAGCTCGTGGGAGCGCCGTGGGACTCGAGGGGCGGGGCGAAGATCACCGCGGCCGTCGATATCCTTCCCCTCGCCGAGCGAGCGGAATTAAAAAGGCGTCCCGGCAATACCATATTGTTGTTGGGGCTTGTCCCAGCTCGTTGTGCGCTTTTTGATTCGGGCCCAGGGCGGGTGACGCTTCGTGGAGAGGGGGATCGTCGGCAGGCTGAGGGGGGCCTACAGGGGGTTCATGTATTCCGCGGCCCTTTCGGGGGCGGGCCTCCTGGTCGAGCTGGTGTTCTACGCCATCTGGGGAAGCATTATACTGTTCACTGACATGATCCACTGGCTGACGGACACGATCATGGAAATCTTCGCGCTCGTGGCCATGTACTATGCGGTCAGGGTGGGCCGGAGGTTCCAGTGGGGAGTCCTCGTGCTGGAGGGCAGCACCATGCTGCTGTCGATAGCCGTAGCACTGGCCATCTACGCAGCCGCCCTGTGGAACTACGTTTCGACGAGCTACGCTGCCGGCGTCGTCAGCACCACCAGCTACGCCTCGGCCGTTGGGGCCGGCGTTGGCGGCGCGCTGACGGCAATGACATTCCTCATTCAGAGGAGGAACTATAGGAAGTACGGGCTGGAGGTGCTGAGGGTCGACTACGTACACGCCCTCGTCGACACGTTCGCCTCCGCGGTCGCCACGGCCGGCATCGTGGCTGTGGCGTACACGAGGAGCCCAGGCATCGAGGTCCTGATGGTGATGGCCACCATGATGTTCGCCATGCACAGCCTCGTGGAGGTGCTGAAGGACGTCGTGAGGACGGTGTCGGGTTCCGACGTGGACCACGAGATGGGCTTCAGGGTGTTCAGGAGGCTAGTGGAGGAGTTCCCCGGCGTCCGCGTTGAAGACGTCGTGGCGAGGAGGATCGGCTCATTCTACGCGGTGGAGGTCAGGGTCGAGGTGGATCCGGACACGAGGCTCTCAGCCGCCTACAGGCTGAGGAACAGGATAGCCAGGGCCGTGCGGGAGGAGTCGAACATGATCTATCACGTGGACGTGCTCGTGAGGCCGGCCCTGGAGAGGGCCAGGAGGGCTGCCAGGTGGCAGGTCAGCGAGCGCGGCCCCTGAGCTCCTCGTCCAACCTCTTCAGCTTCTCTATGTTGGCGGCCTCGGAAGGGTCGGGCCCCCTGACCGATAGCCACGCGTCTATTATCTCCCTCGCCAGTATGTCGGTGACGAGCCTACCGCTCATTGCCAGCACGTTCGCGTCGTTCCACAGCCTCGCCCCCCTCGCCGTCTCAGGGTCGTTGCAGAGCGCTGCCCTGACCCCGGGCACCTTGTTGGCCACGATCGACACGCCGGTCCCGGTGTAGCACACCACCACGCCCAGCTCGGCCTCGCCCCCAGAGACGGCCCGCGCCACCTCGAGGGCGACGTCCGGCCAGGGCTCCGGCCTCCCGCTCCTCAGCGCGCCAGCGACTACCACCTCGAAGCCCCTCCTCCTGAGGTGCTCTACGGCCTCCCTAGCGCACGCGTAGAGGTCGTCGGAGCCGACTATTGCCCTGGGCATGCCCGCCGCCCTCGGCCTACGGATAGATCCTTCCCCTGTACCTCGGGAATGGGATGGCGTCCCTTATGTGCTCTAGCCCGGCGATCCACATGAGCATCCTCTCAATCCCGAGGCCGAAGCCGCTGTGGGGCACGCTGCCGTACTTCCTCAGGTCGAGGTACCACCTGTAGTCGTCCGGGTTGAGGCCCTGCTCCTTGATCCTGGCCAGCAGCGTGTCGTAGTCGTCCTCGCGAACGCTGCCGCCGACTATCTCGCCGTAGCCCTCGGGCGCCAGCAGGTCGAAACCCAGCACGACCCTCCTGTCGTTGGGATCGAGCTTCATGTAGAAGCTCTTTATGTCCTTGGGGAAGTGCGTGACGAAGAAGGGGCTGTCGAACTCCATGGCGAGCACCCTCTCCTCGTCTGCCCCGAGGTCCATTCCCCACTCAATGTTCACGCCCTTTGACTGGAGGATCTGTATGGCCTCGTCGTACTTGATCCTCGGATACCTGGGCTCGGTGCTTCTCCTGAGCACTTCGAGCTTTCTGCCGAGCTCCTCGAGCTCCCTCCTCCTCTCCTCGAGGACCCTGGAGGTCATGTGGGCGACCAGCTCCTCGACCACCCTCATCATGTCCTCCATGCCGTACCACGCGGCCTCCGCCTCGAGGTGCCAGTACTCGGCCAGGTGCCTCCTCGTCCTGGACTGCTCGGCCCTGAAGCTAGGGGTGAGGCTGTAGACCTTCTCGAGGCTGTAGATCATGACCTCGAGGTACAGCTGCGCGCTCTGGCTGAGGTAGGCCCTCGTGCCGAAGTAGTCGACGGGGAACAGCGTGGAGCCGCCCTCGCAGGCCGACGCCGTGAGTATCGGCGGGGTGACCTCCCACCACCCCCTCTCGTTGAAGTATCCGCGGCCGGCCTCGAGGAGCGTGTGCTTGATCTTCCAGATCCTCGCGAACCTCGGGCTCCTGAGCCAGAGATGCCTCTCGTCGAGGAGGTAGTCGACGCCCTCGCCCCCCTTGATCGGGAAGTCCCGGCTGTCGCCGACGACCCTGAAGTAGCTGGCGTGGATCTCGTAGCCTCCGGGCGCCCTCTCCTGCTTGACCACCGTGCCGCAGGCCTCCACGCTGGCCTCGAGCCCGATCCTCTTGATCTTCTCCACGGTCTCGCCCCCCACTACTGACTCGTCCAGCACCACCTGCACGACGCCGGTGGAGTCCCTGACCCTCACGAAGGCCTTGCCCCCGGTCACGCTCCTCCTGTAGATCCACCCCCTAACGCAGACTGCCCTGCCGACGTTGGAGTCGCTCATGACGTCAGCTATTGCTGTGAAGTCCAAGGGGTCCCCCGGACGTCAATAGGCCAGCGGGCCGTTAAAACCGTGAGAGCCAGCCCCGGGTCAGTTTATAAATCAGGGCTACCAATCCTCTGACAAAGGCCCTTGGGATTCGCATGTCCGGGAAGCCGCTCGTGCTGGGGGGCACCAACGGCGAGCACCTGGCCGTCGAAATAGCCTCCGCAGCCGGCTACGAGCTCGGCTCGGTCGAGGTCAAGAGGTTCCCGGACGACGAGCTCTACATAAGGGTCATGAGCGAGGTCTCTGGCCGGGACGTGGTCTACGTGAACAGCCTCCAGAGGGGCGTGAACGACTCCCTGGTCGAGACCCTCTACACGCTGGACACGCTGAAGGATCTGGGCGCCCGCAGGGTCGTGGCGGTGATCCCGTACATGAGCTACGCCCGCCAGGACAGCAGGTTCAACCCGGGCGAGTGCGTGAGCGTCCAGGTCCTGGCCAAGCTCTTCAGGTCCGTGAGCGTCGACCACATAATAACCGTGGACATGCACCTGCACAGGATCTCGGATCCCAACGCGCTCTTCGGGGCCGCGTTCCACAACATAACTGGCGTCAGGGAGCTCGCCAAGCACTTCAGGGGGGCCAGGTGGCTCGAGAGGCCAACAGTCATAGGGCCCGACGAGGAGGCCGAGCAGTGGGCGAAGGTCATGGCCGAGGAGCTCGGGAGGGTCGGCTATGGGGTTCTGGAGAAGAGGAGGCTCTCGCCCGAGCAGGTGGTGATAGAGGCCAAGGGCGTGGACGTGAAGGACAAGGACGTGGTGATCGTCGACGACATAATAAGCACCGGCGGAACCATAGTGGAGGCGGTCAAGGCCCTGAGGGGGCTGGGCGCCAGGAGGATAGGCGTTGGCGTCGTCCACGCAATCCTCGTCGGGAACGCATACGCGAAATTGCTGAGGCTTGGGCTCGAGGAGCTGGTCGCGACCAACACCGTGCTGAGCCCGATCAGCAGGATCAGCGTCGCGCCCGCGATAGTCGAGGAACTGAGGAAGATCCTCTAGGGAGGGTACTCAATTTTTAGCCTGATCCCATGCCTCGCGAAGGACTCCACTGCCCTGGCTGCGTCCCTTGCGGCCGACACGTCGTGCGCCCTCACGACGTGGGCCCCGCTCAGGACGGCTATGGTTGTGAACGCTATGGTGCCGTACAGCCTCTCCTCCGGCCTCTCCCTGCCCAGTAGGACGCCTATGAACGACTTCCTCGACACGCCGATTGCTACGGGCCTTTTCAACGCCGCCTTGAGCTCGCCGAGCCTCGAGAGCACCGCGAGATCCCAGACGTACCACGGGATCTCGGGGTGCCTGTGGAACCCTATGCACGGATCGACGATCACCTTGCGGAGGTCAAAGCCGCGGGAGGCCAGCAGATCCAGGGTCTCGGAGAGCGCTGCAACGGTTCTAGCGACCGGATCCAGGCCAGTCCTCGGCTCCCTCTCCTTGGCGCAGATCACCAGCGAGGGGGAGTAGTCGAGGACCACCCTCAACATCTCGGGATCCCCCTTGAGCCCCGTTACGTCGTTCACGACTTCGGCGCCGAGCCTCAGCGCCTCCTCTGCGACCCTCGCCCTGTACGTGTCCACTGAGATCGGCACGTCGACGGAGCCCTTGATCGCCCTCAGCGCGGCCGCCACCCTATCGAGCTCGACGTCTACGGGCACAGCGGTGTCCAGGTAGGGCGCGGTCGACATGCCCCCCACATCTATAACGTCGGCCCCCTCCTCGGCCATCCTGGCAGCCGCGGACGCCGCCTCCTCGGGCCTTCTGGCCACGGAGCCCTTGTAGAAGGACTCCGGCGAGACGTTCACGACTCCCATTATCCTAACGGGATGCCCGTCGCCGACCACGTACCTGGCTAGCAAGCCCTCCGCCACTGCGCTCGCCCCGGGAGGCGAGCCCTAGCCCACATAAAAAGCGCTCGAGCGCTCATCTATATTATGGCTTCCTAGGCGTTACCTGGGGCCAAGGCCGGCGGTGAGCCCCTTGATCACTGGGAGGTTCAGGCTCAAGAACAGGTCCGGCCTCCACGCGCGTCCAGCCGCAGTCTTCGTCCAGAGGTGCATGAAGTTCAAGTCGGAGATAATCATAGAAAAGGGGGGCAGGAGGGCAAACGCTAAGAACATCCTGCAGGTGCTGGCGCTCGGGGTGGACTTCAACGACGAGATCACGGTCTACGTGGACGGCCCGGACGAGGCCTCGGCGTACGCCGAGATCGAGAGGCTGGTGGAGAAGGAGTTGCCGGAGATCGACAGGTGACGGCGAATGAAGGAGCTCGTCATGAGAGTGGCGGGCAGGGGGTGCCCGGGCTGCATAGCGACGGCGCTCGTGCACATTTTCCGGATCAAGGGGGTTAGGGGGGCCAGGGTCGTTGGCACGGAGGTGGTGGTGCTCCTCGACGACTCGGCGAGCCCCGAGGTCGTAGTTAAGGATCGGGCCCTGAACGAGTACTACAGGATCCTCTCGTGGAGCGTGAGGCCGGCCGAGGGGCCCGCCCACGGCATTTACAAGATCGCCTTGCGGCGGGATGCGGGAGGTATTTGACCGGATAGCCCCTTATATGTAGGCTCGGGGATCGGCATGCCTGCGCCCTTCGCGCAAGTGGGCAAGAGGATCAGGCTGTCCAGGATTCTGAAGGACGGCAGGGCCGTGGTCTTCGCATTTGACCACGGCGTCGAGCACGGACCGGGCGACTTCCCTCCCGAGCACGTGGATCCGAGGGCGATACTGGGCAAGGTCGTCGAGGCTGGGGTGGACGCGATCATGATGCTTCCCGGGATGGCGGCGCTGACCCACGAGGTCTGGGCGAACAGGGCCTCCCTGATAGTGAAGGTGACGAGCAAGACCAGCCTGAGGCCAGAGGACCAGGGGCTCCTCCAGAGCGTTTTCGGCTACGTGGAGGACGCAGTGGCGCTCGGGGCGGAGGCCGTTGCGGCCACGGTCTACTGGGGCAGCCCCTACGAGGACGCCATGTTGGAGCAGTGGTTTGCCGTGAGGGAGCGGGCCGAGGAGTACGGGCTTCCGTGCCTCCAGCTGGCCTATCCGAGGGGACCCACGATCAAGAACCGGCACGACGTCGAGATCGTGAGGTATGGCGTGAGGGCAGCCATCGAGAGCGGCGCCGACTTGATAAAGACCTACTACACCGGCTCGCGCGAGACCTTCGCCGAGGTGGTCAAGGTCGCGGCTGGGGTGCCCGTGCTCATGAGCGGCGGGGCCGCGAGGAGCAGGCCGCTCGACTTCCTGGTCGACGTCTGGAACGTCATGCAGGCGGGGGCCAGCGGCGTGGTCGTGGGCAGGAACGTGTTCCAGCACAGGAACCCGGCCGGCATGGTGAAGGCGATCATGGCCATAGTGCACGAGGGCAGGAGCCCCGAGGAGGTAGCGCACCTCGCGCAGTGAGGTATCGCCGTTGGAGGCCCGCAAGTACGACATCGTCACGGTGGGCCACGCGCTCGTCGACATAAGGATCGTCGTCGACGAGTTCCCGGGCAGCGACGAGGAAGCGCCCGTGATCAGGCAGACGTGGGGCGGCGGCGGGTCTGCCGTCAACGTGGCCATAGACGGCAGCAGGCTTGGCCTGAGGACGGCGATCATGGCCAAGATAGGGTTCGACAGCTTCGGGAGGATCGTCGTCGACGAGCTCCTGAGGGAGGGGGTGGACATCTCGGGCCTGAGGGTTTCCTCGACCGGCCAAACGGGCTTCACGATCGTCGTGATAAACAGGCGCGGCGAGATAGTAATGTACGGATTCAAGGGGGTCTCGGAGGAGCTCATGCCGGATGAGATCAGCGAGCCATTGATATCAGGCGCGAGGTTCGTGCACGTGGCCAGCCTCAGGAAGGACACCACGCTCAGGGCGGCCGAGGTCGCTAGGAGGTCTGGCGCAAAGGTCGTGTGGGACCCCGGGCGGGTCCTCTCGCGCAGGGGCCTCGCGGAGCTCGCGGACGTCGTGAAGGCCGTCGACGTGGTCACGTTGAACTCCCACGAGGCAGCGGCGCTGGCCGGCACGAAGCCCGAGGAGTACAGGGAGGCGGCCAAGGCGATAAAGGGCCTCGGCCCGGAGCTGGTGATCGTGAAGCGGGGGGAGAGGGGGGTCTACGCGCTGGGGGAGGGGTTCGAGGG
>JBEULI010000014.1:0-75206 GCA_041287395.1 Desulfurococcaceae archaeon | reverse complement strand
CCCGTTGAAGGGAATCGTGAGGTATCCCCACAAATACTTGTGCAGGTTGCGCAACACGAATTTCGTGGCATTTCTTAACAGAATGTCCTTGGGACCCCCACTCCTCCTCGCCCACCCGAGCAGGTACTTCACGCCCTTCCTCAAGTAGAAGTGGTAGTTCGCGAGCCTCTGCCTTATGAAGAGGCCGAGGGCGGATACGCGGGTCCTCATTACCGGTGTTAGCGTGTCGTACATGTCAAAGTCCAGGGTTAGCAGGCTTCCCGAGGAGAGCGCCCTTGTGAACGCATCCGTGCCAGGCAACGGCGTATATATGGAGAACTGGACCGAGTCCAGGCCCCTATCGATGAGCCCGTAGGCGTACCTCACAGTCCTCCGGAGCGATGTGGAATCTTCGTAGGGCGCCCCCAGTATAAAGCCGGCATGCACTATGATGCCCGCGTTCGAGAGAGCCTCCACCGCCGCTGTCCCAACGTCGGGGCTGTCGCCCTTCCTCATCCTCTTAAGGATTTCAGGATCACCGCTCTCGAGTCCTAGGAACGCCACCCTCACGCCCGAGTCAGCGAGTTCCTTGGCCACCCACCCATTCCTGGCCACGAAGTCTGCCCTCAGCTGCACTATGAACCTCATAGCGCCGCCGTAGATTTCCCTGATCTTCCTCAGGAGCTCGAGCTTGATCTCGAGGCCCTTCTTCGTGGGCACCATGAAGTTGTCATCAACGAAGAACACCCAACGGTATCCCAGCTCGAAGACCTTCCTCAGCTCAGCGAGCACTCGGGAAGCACTCTTGAACCTCCACCTGGCCCCCACATCTTGGTCACGGAGCAGAAGTCGCAGGAGTAGGGGCAGCCGCGCGAGGTCTCGAGCGGCGCCACCCTAGCGCCCGGCTCCAGGATGTCGATGTTATAGAGGTCCTTCCTATACACTTCGTACATCGGCATCGGCAGCTCGTCGAGGTCATTCACGAACTCCCTGGGGCGGTTCGACTTGGCTGCTCCCCCCTCCGAGTAGGCAAGCCCCCTGATCTTCCTCGGGTCATCGCCCTCCTTCAGCGCACCCAACAGCTCGCCGAACGTCCTCTCGCCCTCGCCGAGGACAACGTAATCTATGACCCCAGCCCTCAGCAGCAGGGGATATGTAAAGGTGGCGTGGTGGCCCCCGGCCACGATGACCGGGTTTAACTCGGCCTTCAGCCTCCTGGCCAGCTCAATGCTAGCTCCGTGGCTCGTAGAGCTGTTCATTATAAGTCCCACGACGTCGGGATCAAACGCCGAGACCTCCTCGGCCAGCCTCCGGGGCCCAATGTTCATCGCGAGGCCGTCGAAGAAGGCTACGTCGTAGCCTGCGTCCCTCGCAACCGCTGAGAGATAGGCGGCCGCCAGCGGGGGGATCTTGAAGCCGTAGGTCCTGGTGTACGCGGATGCCCCCCTGGAGGCCAGGACGAGCACCAGCCTCAAGCCGTGCGCCCCGACGAGTCGCACCTTTCTAATGCCACCTGGGCTATTTACAGCTGAAAGCCTTGCCCCTCGGGGCGGGGAGGAGGTCAGGTTTAATTAAGCGACGAGAGGTAGTTCCCTGTGGTGATCCGATGGGGGGCAGGCAGAGGACGAGCCTGTTCATGACGAAGGAAAGGGGAAGGGCCGAGAGACAGCAGGCGAGGGAATCAAAGGGAGAGACCGGAAAGGAGGAGCGATGAGCCTGTTAAGCGTGGCCGTGGGGCTACCAACCAGCATACTCGGGGTGGAGCACGCCCCCTTTCTCAAGCTCCTCAGAACGCACCAAGTCCTCAGGTACTGCTCCATATTCGGCGTGGGGAGGGTCTACTTCTACAAGGACGCATTCACCAGCCCTGCAGAGCACGGCGAGTACGCGGACCTGATATCAAAGGCCTGGAGGTACTTCACCACCCCCCCTTACCTCAGGAGGAAGCTGGTCCCCCTCGACGACGTCCTCAGGCACGTCGGGCTCCTGCCGCCGCTTAGGCTGGCGTCCTTCGACGTGTCAAGGATCCCGAGGGACGGTGAGCTCAGGTTCGCGTACGTGTCCGTCGTAGGAGGCGAGGCCAGGGCTGACGTGGGCGCTGCCAGGCCCTTCAGGGCGGTCGGGAAGTGCAGGGAGGGCATAGTCCCGGTTAAGGTGGTGAGCGCCAGGAAGGGCGTTGCGCAATGCCTCGAGGAGGGAGCCCTCTACAGGGGCCCCCTCCTCAACTTCACGAGCAGCCTCGGGGAGCTCCTGGACCTCTGGAAGGCGCGAGGGCCCATAATAGCGACTGACAGGAAGGGCTCCCTGCCTGACGAGGCCGCGCTGGCGCGCCTCAAGTCATCTGGCGGGGCGGCACTCGTGCTGTTCGGCTCGCCCAGACACGACCTCTTCGAGCTCTCGAAGGCCGAGGGCCTGGAGCTCGAGGACTACGCCGGGGCTGTGTGGAACACCGTGCCCGGTCAGATGGTGGCCACAGTCAGGACCGAGGAGGCGCTCGTCATAACGCTCGGAATAATCAACTATGCGCTGCACGCCGCCGACAGCTCGCGCTAGCCGTTTTTAAGCCCAGTAGCCAATTAGCCTGACGACTCACGCTTACGTAGGGTGCAAGCGGTGGGCCATAGAAAGAAGGAAGCGCCAAGGAGGGGTAGCCTGGGGGTAAGGCCGAGGAAGCGCGCCAGCGAGATGACGCCGAAGGTGAGGTCGTGGCCCCCCAAGACGTGGATCGAGCTACTGTACGAGAGGCTGGGCGAGGAGGCCTCCAAGCTGGGCGTGGCGCCTAAGCCGATGCTCCTGGGCTTCGCGGCCTACAAGGCCGGGATGACCCACGCCGTAGCGATCGACGACAGGCCGAGGACCCCGACCTCGGGCAAGGAGGTCTTCATGCCCCTCACAGTCTTAGACGCCCCGCCAATGCTGATCCTCGCCGCCCGCTCCTACAAGGTGGCCGATGGCGCCCTCAAATGCGTAGGCGAAGCGTGGAGGAGTCCCATTGATGGGCTCGTGAAGGTGTACGAGGAGCTGTACAAGGACAACCCGTTCGTGGAGGGGCTCAGCGCGAGGGACGTGGTTAGGAAGTACCTCCACGGGCTCAGGGAGGTCAACCACGGACTCGTGAGGCCGAGCCCCGGCAGCGAGTACGGGTATTCGTTCATTGAGACTGATTGGGAGTCTGCGTTCAAGGAGGCATTCAGCGGCGATGTGGCCTACGTGAGCGTCATAGCGTCGACTGTGCCCCCGCTCTCGGGGTTCGGAAAGAAGAAGCCCGAGATCGTGGAAATAAGGGTTGGGGGCGGATCGATCGATGAGCAGATCAAGTACGTCGAAGGCCTCGTCGGGAGCGCCGTGACCGCGTTCGACGTTTTCCTGGAGGGCCAGCTCGTCGACGTGATAGGCATTACTAAGGGGAAGGGGTTCCAGGGAGTGATAAAGAGGTTCGGCGCCAAGGAGCTCCCGAGGTGGCACAAGCACAGGAAAGGTAGTAGGAAGATCGGCGCGAGGAGCCCGGGCATAGGCACATTCAGCGAGCCCCCGCAGCCGGGCCAGATGGGCTTCCACAGGAGGACGGACTACAACAAGAGGATCATTAGGATGGGGCGCTTCGGCGTCGAGGTGGTTCCGAAGGGCGGCTTCGTCAACTACGGCCTGATATATGGGCCCTACATAGTCCTAGAGGGCAGCGTCATGGGACCACCCAAGAGGCTACTGATCTTGAGACATCCCATCAGGCCTCCGTCCCGGTGGCTACCGACATCAACGCCTGCCCTGACGTACCTGAGCCTCGAAAGCAAGCAGGGCGCCTAGGTGAGGAGCAGTGACATGGGAAATAGTTGCGACCTTGGTTGAGGCCCCGAGGACTGCGAAGGTATACAACGTTGACGGAACGATCGTCGGTGAGCTACGACTTCCTCCTGTGTTCTCGATGCCGGTGCGCAGGGACATAATAAATAGGGCTTTCCTCGCCGCCTTCACCGCCAGCCTACAGCCCAAGGGCAGGGATCCCATGGCCGGGAAGAGGACGAGCGCGAGGAGTTGGGGAGTTGGGCATGGGCTGGCGAGGGTTCCTAGGCAGTATAATGGGAGAGCCCGCTTCGTCCCCAGCGCCCGGGGCGGGAGGGCAACGTTCCCGCCGAGGGTTGACGAGAGGTTAAGGGAGGAGGTGAACAAGAGGGAGAGGGCGCTCGCAATAGCATCGGCGTTAGCGGCCACGGCAAGCGTGGAGCTCGTGAGGGCGAGGGGCCACGTGTTCGGCGTCGATAGCCTGCCCATAGTGCTCGTGGACGAGGCCGAGAAAGCCGTCGATAGCTCGAGCAATGCCAGAGCGCTCCTCTCGTCGTTGAAGGTCTGGGAGGACGTGGCGAGGTGCCAGGAGGGAACGAAAATCAGGGCTGGAAAGGGGAAGATGCGGGGAAGGAGGTACCGGGAGCCGCGCGGACCGCTCTTCGTGATCTCCAGCTACTCGGTTCCGCTGGCTAGGGCCGTCAGGAACTTCCCGGGCGTCGACGTGGCCACGCCCGCCAACCTGGGAATCCTCCACTTAGCCCCAGGAGGCGTGCCGGGAAGGCTCACGATCTTCACCAAGAGCGCCCTCGAGGCCTTGGGGAGGAAGTTCGAGGTGCTAAGCCTATGAGCGAGAAGGAGGAGAAGGTGGACGTCGAGGCTCTCGCCAAGATATTGAAGAGGCCAGTCCACAGCGAGAAGTCGCTGAACTTGATAGATAGGCAAAATACGCTCACCTTCGTAGTGGACAGGAACGCAACGAAGCACGACGTAAAGAGGGCCGTTGAGATCCTCTTCAACGTCAAAGTAGATGAGGTGAGGACCCTGATAACGCCGAAGGGGGAGAAAAAGGCATACGTGAGGCTGTCCAAGGAGTACAAGGCAAGCGACGTGGCCGCGCAGCTCGGCATGCTCTGAGGTGGGCGAGATGGGCAAGAGAATATTAGTTCAGAGGATGGGGCGCGGGTCGCCCACCTTCAGGAGCCCGGGGCACCTTAGGATCGCTCCAGCGAGGTATCCCGAGCCCAGCAAGGTGCAGGGGACCCAAAGGGGCGTGGTGGTCGCGCTACACCACGACCCAGGGCGCTGGGTTCCGCTCGCAGAGGTCAGGCTCGAGAACGGCGTGGAGTTCTTCATGCCGGCCGTCGAGGGCATGTTCGTGGGCCAGGCGATCGAGATAGGGCCCGGCGCCCCCCTCGCCAACGGGAACGTGCTGCCGATCGGCAAGATCCCCGAAGGAACCCAGGTATCCAACATCGAGAAGAGGCCCGGCGACGGCGGCAGGTATGCCAGGAGCAGCGGCGCGTACGCCGTGGTGCTCAGCCACGGAGCTGAGACGACGCAGGTTCAGCTGCCGAGCGGCGCCATCGTCGAGGTCTCGAACGAGGCCAGGGCGACGATGGGCGTCGTGGCCGGAGGAGGAAGGCTCGAGAAGCCCCTCATGAAGGCCGGCGCATCTTACTACAAGTGGAGCGCTAAGGCGCATAAGTGGCCAAAAGTCAGGGGAGTGGCCATGAACCCCGTGTCTCACCCGCACGGCGGCGGAAGCCACCAGCACGTGGGCAGGCCCAGCACGGTCGCCAGGAACACGCCGCCCGGCAGGAAGGTGGGCCACATCGCAGCGAAGAGGACGGGGAGGAAGCGCGGTGCCCAGGCCTGAGCCTTCGCAAGCCGCCCAACTCACGCATTTAAGGTATGGAGGTAAGTTCCTAGCCCTAGCTCACGCGTGCGTGAGATCATGAGCGCCGCGAGCGCCTTCGAGATGCCGCCCGAGTGGAGGAAGTTCAGGTACAGGGGGAAGACCCTCGAGGAGCTGCTCAACATGCCCATGGACGAGCTCATAGAGTTGTTGCCGGCGAGGGCCAGGAGGAGCTTGAAGCGTGGGCTGACCAAGGAGCAGATCAGGCTCCTGGCCAAAATAAGGAAGGTCAGGCAAAGCGGGGAGGCCGCCAAGAAAGTGATAAAGACGCACGTCAGGGACATGGTGATCTTGCCGGAGATGGTGGGCCTCACGATAGCGGTCTACAACGGCAAGGAGTTCGTGCCGGTGAAGATCACGCCGGAGATGATAGGCCATAGGCTGGGCGAGTTCAGCCCGACTGCGAAGAGGGTCGTGCACGGCGAGCCGGGTCTAAAGGCCACCAAGAGCAGTAGGTTCGTTGCGCTGAAGTGAGGTGTCCTCCATGCCAACGTGGCATTACTCCGTGACGTTCGAGGACGAGAGCAAGGTCGTGAAGGCCGTTAGGTACGACATACCCGTCTCAATCAAGTACATGCGCGAGGTCGCCGCTGCCCTGAAGGGCCTGAAGCTTGATAAGGCGAAGGAGCTCCTCGAGGACGTCATTGCGCTGAGGAGGCCCATACCCTTCAGGAGGTACAAAAAGAAGCTGAGCCATAGGAGGGGCCTCGCAGATCAGCACGGGTGGCCTATCGGCAGGTACCCTGTCAAGGCCGCGAGGTACGTGCTCGAAGTCCTCGAGAGCTTGGAGGCACAGGCGGAGAACAGGGGACTCGACAAGGAAAGGCTCAAGATCGTTCACATAGCCGCGCACAAGGGGCCGACGCTCAAGAGATATATGCCGAGGGCCTTTGGTAGGGCCACTCCCAAGTACAGGAGGACGTCGCACCTCGAGGTGATCGCGGCCGAGGTGTAGCCGACATGGTGGGCACGAGGGTCAAGTCCTACTTCCTCGGCTATGGACTCAAGAAGGCCATGGTCGACGAATTCCTCGCCAACTACTTCAAGGACGCCGGGTACTCTAGCTCTGAGCTGTTCAAGACGCCGACGGGCCATCGCCTAGTGATATACTCAGAGTACCCGGGCAGGTTCATAGGAAGGGGCGGCACGACGATCAGGAAGCTCACCCACATCCTCGAGGCCAGGTTCGGCCTCGAGAACGTTAACGTAACGGTGTCGCCGGTGCCCGACCCAGAGACCGATGCCCGCGTGACTGCGTTCAGGATCGTGAGGGCCCTCGAGAAGGGGATCCCCCATAGGAGGGTAATGATGGCAATGGTCAAGAGGATCATGGATGCCGGCGCCCTGGGCGTGGAAATAGTCGTGAGTGGCAAGATAAGGGGCGAGAGGGCCACGTACGAGAAGATATCGGCGGGCAAGATCTACAAGGCTGGCGAGAACGTCGAATACATGGTCGACAGGGCGGTGGCTAAGGCCTTGCTCAAGCCGGGCGTTTACGGCGTCGAGGTGCTCATAGTGAAGCCCGGCGTCAGACCCCCGGACCACGTCGAGTTCAGGAAGGCCGATCCTGCGACGCTCGAGAGGCTGCGGGAGGCCGCGAAGAGCAAGGTGGAGGAGCTCGGGCTCACTCAGGCGCCGCAGCCAGTTGAGGGGACGGGAGCCGCCAAGCTGCCCGAGGAGGGCGAGGTGGAGGAAAGTGAAGGCCAGTGAAATAAGGAGGATGGGCCCCGAGGAGAGGCTGGCCAGGCTTAACGAAATGCGAATGGAGCTCCTCAAGCTGAGGTACCAGGCCAGGGTCGGCACGCTGACGAACACGGCGAAGATCAGGAACGTGAGACGCGATATCGCCAGGATCTTGACCGTCATGAGGGAAGAGGAACTGGCGGCTTCCAAGGGCGCCGAAAAAGCCGCTTCCGAGGGGGCCAAGCAAGGTGAAGGTAACGAAGTGGAACATAATATATCATGAGCTGGTCGGGCTGCAGGCAAGGGTAATATCATACCCGGATCCCGGTGTGGTCGGCTTCGAAGGCCTAGTGGTGGAGGAGACTCTGAAGACCCTCGTCCTCGAGGGTCCCAGGAGAAGGGTCAGGATCTTGAAGGCCAACGCCGTGCTCGAGTTCCAGCTACCGGAAGGGGGCGAGTGGGTAGTTATAAGGGGTGACGCAATAGTAGGGAGACCAGCTGAAAGGCTTAAGAGGCTCGCCAGGTGAAGCGCGTGGCCGCGATCCACAGGAACGTGGGCATAAGAGGGGTGGAGCCCCCCAGCGCCACTTGCGATGATCCCAAGTGCCCATGGCATGGCCACCTCAAGGTCAGAGGCGTAGTGCTTAGGGGGATCGTGAAGAGCGCGAAGGCCCATAAGATGGTCGTGGTCCGCCACGAGTACCTTCACTACGTGCCCAAGTTCAGGAGGTACGAGAGGAGGCACAAACACATACACGCTTACCTGCCTCCATGCATAAAGGTGCAGGAGGGCGACGAGGTGGTGATCGGGGAAACCAGGCCGCTGGCGAAGACCGTCGCCTTCGTAGTGTTAGGTGTGACCAAGAGGAGGCAGGGTGGTGAGTGATGGGCGCAAAGCGTGCCGTTGCCGGTAAGCCGGCCTTCTCGAGGAGGAAGGTCCTGACGGGGCTCCAGGTGACAAGTCGCGTCGTCGTTACCGACAACAGCGGGGCAAAGGAGGCAATGATCATTGGCGTCCCGGGCTACAAGGGCAGGCTGAGGAGGGTGCCGCGCGCCGGCCTAGGCGACCTTGTCACGGTCAGCGTGAAGAAGGGCTCCCCGGAGCTGGTCGGCCAGATATTCAAGGCAATAGTCGTCAGGCAGAGGAGGCCCCACAGGAGGCCGGACGGCACCTGGATAGCCTTCGAGGACAACGCCGTCGTCCTGCTCGCGCCTGAGGGCACCCCGAAGGGGACGGAGATCAGGGGGCCAATAGCCAGGGAGGCCGCCGAGAGGTGGCCCCAGATAGCGAACCTCGCAACGATGATCGTGTAGGTGTGGCGCGTGACGTTTACGAAGTCGTCGAAGCCGGGAAAGCAGAGGAAGGCCCTATTCAACATGCCGTTGCACCTAAGGAGGAAGCTGCTCACCGCGCCATTGAGCGACGAGCTAAGGGAGAAGTACGGCATCAAGAGGTTGCCCGTGAGGGCCGGCGACACCGTGAAGATCTTGAGGGGCGATTGGAAGGGGCATGAGGGCAAGGTGGTGGACGTGGATCTTAAGCGGGCGAGGATATTCGTCGAGGGCGTGCAGATAAGGAAGGCCGACGGAACGCCCGTCTACTACCCGATACACCCGAGCAAGGTCATGATCACGAAGCTCGACGTCAGCGATGCAAGGCGGCTCGAGGTCATCGAGAGGAGGCGTAGGGGCAAGGCGGAGGAAAAGCCAGCCGAGGTGAGGTCGAGTGGCTAGGATGGGCGGCAGCAGGCACCTGAAGAGGCTGGCCGCGCCCGAGTTCTGGCCCACTTCAACGAAGGCGTATGTGTGGACCGTCAAGCCCTCGCCAGGCCCCCATCCGATCGAGTCGTCAATGCCGCTCCTAATACTGGTGAGGGACGTCCTCAAATACGCTGAAACCGGGAGGGAGGCCAGGAGGCTGATAGCCGAAGGCCACTTCAAGGTTGACGGAAGGGTCAGGAAGGACTACAAGTTCCCAGTGGGGCCCATGGACGTCCTCGAGGTGGTCGACACCAGGGAGTTCTACAGGGTCCTGCCCGTGCCGACGAAGGTCCTCGGCCTAGTTAAGATCAGCGAGGAGGAGGCGAAGCTGAAGGTCTGCAGGATAAACAACAAGGTAACGGTCAAGGGAGGCCACATCCAGCTCAACCTACATGACGGCAGGAACATCCTCGTGAGGGTTTCCGATCCCAAGAATCCCGCCGAGGACGTCTACGAGACTTATGGGGGCCTCCTGATAACGATTCCAGATCAAAAGATCGTCGACTACTTCCCGCTTAGGGAGGGAGCCGTGGCAATAGTCATGGGAGGCAGGAACGTGGGACGCGTTGGGAGAATAACGTCCGTGCACAGGGCAATGGGGCCAAGGAGGAGCATCGTCACGCTGGAGGACAACAAGGGGGCAAGGTTCCAGACGGCCCTGACGTATATACTCCCGCTAGGCAATGAAAAGCCCTCAATAACCCTGCCCGAGGGTGCGTGGTGATGGCCGCAGTAGCCCTCAACGAGGAAGCAATAATCAACAGGTGGAACAGCAACCCCATGCTGAAGCCTAGGATAGCGAAGGTCACCGTGAACATATCCGTCGGGAGCGAGACCGAGCGGTTGCCGAAGGCGATCAAGGTCCTCGAGGAGTTGACGGGCATGAAGCCCGTGCCAAGGCGGGCTAAGAAGACAATAAGGGACTTCGGCATTAGGAAGGGCGAGAACATAGCAGCGAAGGTGACGTTGAGGGGGGCCAAGGCCGTGGAGTTCCTCAGGAAGGCCCTCGACGCCGTGGGTTACAGGCTCAAGGCTTCTAGCTTCGACGACAACGGGAATGTATGCTTCGGGATAAAGGAGCACATACACATGCCCGGCGTCAAGTACGATCCCGAGATCGGGATCTTCGGCATGGACGTGTGCATAACGACCGAGAGGCCCGGATATAGGATTATGAGGAGGAGACGCTGTAGAAGGGCGAGAGTTCCCAAAAGACATAGGGTCAGCAGGGAGGAGGCCATGGTCTTGCTCAAGAAGGAGCTGGGAGTGGAAGTGGTGGGGTGATCGCATGGGCAAGTACAAGCCTCCGAACACCTACAAGCATGGAAAGGGGGCCAAGGCCTGCGCGAGGTGCGGCGCCAGGGACGCCGTGATACAGGCCTACGGACTTTACCTGTGTAGGCAGTGCTTCAGGGAGCTCGCGACGTCAATGGGGTTCAAGAAATATAGCTGAGGGGAAGCCCATGGTGTGCGTCGACGTCCTCGCAAACGCGCTCTCGGCCATAAAGAACGCCGAGATGCGCGCGAAGCCCGAGGTGGTCCTAATGCCAGCCTCCAAGCTGGTGCTGAACGTCCTCAGGACGCTCCAGAGGGAGGGCTACATAGGCGAGCTTGAGTACATAGACGACGGCCGCTGGGGCAAGATACGCGTCCAGCTGCTGGGCAGGATAAACGACATCGGCGCGATCAAGCCGAGGTACCCCGTCAAGCTCAGGGAGCTCGAGCAGCCGCCGGAATGGCTCAGGAGGTTCCTGCCTGCCTACAACATAGGCATACTAATAGTTACCACCCCGAAGGGGGTGATGTCGCACAAGGAGGCTATCGAGAAGAGAACGGGCGGAGTGCTGTTGGCCTACGCCTACTGAGGTGGTGCACGTGAAGGCATTCCACGTACATGGTGAGGTCGAAGTTCCGGAGGGCGTCGAGGTCAAGGTGGAGGGTCCCAGGGTAACCATGAAAGGGCCCAAGGGGGTCGTGACGCGAGATTTCTCGCACATGAGGGGCGTCGACTTGAGATTTGACGAGGCGAACAGGAAGTTCGTCGTCGAGGCGTTCATCGCGAATAGGAGGGCGAGGGCCCTCGTCGGCAGCGCCGTGGCGCACCTAAAGAACATGATCGTGGGCGTGACCAAGGGGTACAGGTACAAGCTCAAGATAATATTTTCGCACTTCCCGGTCACCGTCGTGGTCGACAAGGAAAAGGGACTCGTGAGGATCAGGAACTTCCTCGGGGAAAAGGCCGAGAGGGTTGCGAAGATCGTGGGCGAACAAACGACGGTTAGGGTCGAAGGAGAGGACGTGATCGTCGAGGGACCGGATATCGAGGAGGTCGGGCAGACCGCAGCCAACATAGAGATGGCGACGAAGATCAAGGACAAGGATCGCAGGGTATTTTCCGATGGCATATACATTTACGAGAAGGAGGTGATCGCCTAGTGGACGGGAGGAGGCTCGTGGAGCTTAGGGAGAAGGTCAAGGCGCGTAAGCCCGAGTTCCTGCGCTACGAGTGGTGGAAGAAGGCCAAGTTCAAGAACGATCCAGCGTGGCGGAAGCCGAAGGGCATCGACAACAAGGCCAGGCTAAAGCTCAAGGGATACCCGCCCATGCCGACTGTAGGCTACGGGGGACCAGCGAAGGCCCGCGGCCTACACCCGAGCGGCCTCGTGCCAGTCGTCGTCCACAACCCCAAGGAGCTCGAGGGCCTCGATCCGAAGAAGCATATAATATATATAGGCGGCGACGTCGGCCTTAGGAAGGCCCTGGAGCTGGCCCAGCTCGCAACGTCAAAGGGTTTCAAAATAGCCAACCCGCCAAAGGCAGGTGGTTGACATGAGCGACCTAAGCCTTCAGAAGAGGTTGGCGGCCGAAGTGCTGGGCGTGGGCGTCTCGAGGGTTAGGTTCGACGTCAACAGAGTGGACGACATAGCGGACGCCATGACCAGGGAAGACATAAGAAGGCTCATAAAAGACGGCGCGATATGGGCTGAGCCAGCCAAGGGCAACTCCAGCGAGAGAACGAAGAAAGCGCGCCAACAAAGGAAGAAGGGCAGGAGGAGGGGCCAGGGCTCTCGCAAGGGCAGTAAGGGGGCCAGGCAGGACGAAAAGGAGGCGTGGATGAACAGAATAAGGAAGATCAGGAGGTACCTGAAGTACCTCAGAGAACATGGCATGATCGATAGGAGGACGTACAGGCGGCTCTACATGTTGGCCAAAGGAGGGAGGTTCCACAGCCTCGCCTCCCTGAGGACCTTCCTAGTCGAGCAAGGGATCATGAAGCCCCAAGCGAGGAGGTGAGCCGGATGGCGCGCGGCCCTAGGTACAAGGTTCCGAGGAGGAGGCGGCGCGAGGGCAAGACCAACTACCGCAAGAGATATCGGATGTTGCTCTCGGGCAAGCCCAGGTTAGTGGTGAGAAAGACCCTTAATAGCGTGTGGGTGCAGCTCGTGGTCCCGAGGCCCGAGGGCGATTACACGGTGGCCGCAGCCAACTCCCACGAGCTGGCCAAGAGGTATGGTTGGAGGGCAGGGACAGCTAATACGCCGGCAGCATATCTCACGGGCCTGCTCGCAGGCCTGAGGGCCCTCAAGGCAGGGATAGGCGAGGCGATCCCAGACATAGGGCTCCACAAGGCGACGAAGGGGGGCATGGTTTTCGCCGCCCTTAAGGGCGCGCTAGACGCTGGCATGAAGATACCGGTTAGCGATGAAGTAATTCCCGCCCCCGAAAGGATCAGGGGCGAGCACATAGCAGCCTGGGCCAAAATCCTGGGTGAAAGGGGACTACTCGAGAGGTATTTCTCGAACTACATCAAGAACGGCCTCAACCCCGTTGATCTACCCTCGCACTTCGAGGAGGTGAGGAAGGCCATACTCAAGTCCTACGGGGTGGAATCGTGAGCCTACCCGCGATAGATAAGGAGGCGCTCGAGACGTGGAAGCCGAGGACCAGGGTGGGAAAGCTCGTCATGGAGGGCAAGATAACGAGCCTTAAGGAGATCTTCGATAGGAACCTGCCGTTGCTGGAGCCAGAGATAGTTGACTACCTGTTGCCGAACCTAAAGTACGAGAGATTGGGCGTCGGCCTCGTGCAGAAGATGACGGATGCCGGCAGGAGGACGAAGTTCAGGGTGGTCGTGGTAGTCGGGGACGAGAACGGCTTCGTGGGAGTGGGCTCGGGCAAGGCAAAGCAGTACGTGGAAGCCCTGAGGAAGGCCCTCAGGGACGCGAAACTCAACATAACGCCCGTGAGGAGGGGATGCGGCAGCTGGGAGTGCAGGTGTGGGGAGCCCCACAGCGTGCCATTCGTCGTGGAGGGGAAGAGCGGCAGCGTGAGAATAGTGCTCAAACCGGCGCCCAAGGGAACCGGCCTCGTGGCCGCCGACGCGGTCAAAGTGATCATGAGGCTCGCCGGCATAAGGGACGTGTGGACGGAGACGTTCGGCGAGACCAGGACAACGATAAACCTGGCAAAGGCCACCCACAACGCCCTAGCAAACACCTATAAGTTGGTCCTACCCACCGACTGGCTACGCGCTTAGCGCGAGGGGGTTCACATGCTCTACGCGATCATAAGGATCCGTGGCACCGTCAACGTCCCCTACGAAGTGGAGCACACGCTGAACTTGTTGAGGCTCAGGCGCAAGTATACCTTGGTGCTCTACCGCAAGGACGCCCCAGGCCTCGAGGACATGCTCAGGAAGGCCAGCGGATGGATCACGTGGGGCGAGATCAACGACGAGGTCCTGGCGAAGCTCCTGGAGAAGAGGGGAAGGCTGCCCGGGAATAAGAGGCTCACGGAGGACGTCGTCAGGCAGTGGGGCTTCCAGGGGGGTTTCGCGGAGCTGGCCAAGAGGCTGATCAGCGGCGAGGTGGACATGAGAAGCCTTCCAATGAAGCCGTTCATGAGGCTGCACCCGCCCCGCGGAGGGTTCAGGAGGAGTACCAGGAGGCTTTACAGCGACGGCGGCGAGCTAGGATATAGGGGGCAGGCGATAAACGAGTTGATATTGAGAATGATCTAGGTCGATGCTCCATGGCCGCCAGGCGTAGGAAAAAGTCGAGGAAGCTCAGGGGCAGGACGAGGACTATGGGATGGGGCAGGGTGGGACAGCACAGGAAGAGCGGCTCCAGGGGCGGCGTTGGGGCCGTCGGCTTCCACAAGCATAAGTGGTCGTGGATCATGAAGTACGCTCGCAACTGGTACGGCAAGGAAGGCTTCCTGCCCAGGGGCAAGAGGGCTGAGGCGCCCGAAGTTAACGTGGGATTCCTCGACGAGTATGCCAGGAAGCTGGCTAGCTCCGGCGCTGCCAAGGTCGTTGACGGAAAGGTGGAGATAAACGTTGTCGAGCTCGGCTACGCGAAGGTGACTGGCAGCGGGAAGGTCACCACGGCCATGAGGGTCATAGCCAAGGCCTTCACCGAGGAGGCCAAGAGGAAGATCGAGGAGGCCGGTGGGGAGGCCGTAGTCCTGGGCGCTTTGGGCCAGTAAAGGTTGCAACGGCACTCGCCACAGAGGCTCTCGTACCTTCCTGTTTCCCCTTCAACGCCTAAACGCCCCCGCCTACTAACGGCATTCGCGCCGAGGAACACGTTTTAGCGGGTCCCCGCAATGGACGAGCTGGGACCCACATGCACGGCGTGCCGTACCCTGTGGTGGATCTCCACGAGGATGTCCCGCTGTACGTTGCCGAGTACGGCGCGCTGGAGGCTTTGGCCCCCCTCGACATGGACGTCGAGGGGAGGGACGCCGACCTCCCCAAGTACAGGCGGGCCAACGTCAGGGTAGTCTTCGCCTCCATATTTCCGAACTACAAGATCTACGAGCGGGGGCGCTTCGAGGCCTCCTACAGGGAGCTCGGGCGCTCGCTCCCCACCCTCAGGCCCAGCAATGACCTGATCGGCGTGCTTGACCAGCTCAAGATCTTGCGAGGCATTGCGAGGCAGCACGGCATAGAGCTGCTGACCTCTGCGGCAAGGGCAAGGGAAATACTGGCGTCGCGCGACTACGCGCTGGGATTCGTCGTGCACCTCGAGGGCGCCGACGCGCTCAGGGATCCTTGGGATCTCGAGCTCCTGAGGGACCTGGGAGTCCGCTCGCTAGGCCTCACTTGGAACTACGGCAACAGGTATGCGGCGTCGTGCTACTCGGCCAGGGACTACGGCCTCACGGACGCGGGAGAGGAGCTGGTGAAGGTTGCAAACGAGCTGGGCGTGATAGTCGACCTGGCCCACGCCAGCGCGAGGGCGGCGCTGGAGGCCATGGAAGTCTCCAAGAAACCGGTCATGATCAGCCACGCCAACGTCAGGAGGCTCAACGACCACAGGCGCAACGTAGGCGATGACGTCCTTGAGGCCCTGGCCAGGAATGGCGGCGTCATAGGGCTCTCGTTCGTCGCCACGTTCGTTGGCGGAGACGTGGACGTCCGCGCCCTAGCCAGGCACATCGTCCACGTGGTCCAGAACTACGGGCCAGAGCTAGTGGCCATAGGAAGCGATTTCCACGGGCTACTGGGTTTGCCGAGGCTCAGGGGCCTCGAGAACTTAGGGCTCCTGGCGAACTTAGTCGGCGTGCTTGCAGAGCTCGGGTTAGGCGACGGGGTTCTCAGGAAGCTGCTGTACGAGAACGCCCTCCGCGTCCTGGAGGCCAACATGCCCGCCAGCGCGACCTAGGTCTGGGCCCGCGCCCCGCAGACGGCCTCCTTGTTGACGGGCTCCCTGGCCGCCATCCACAAAGGGCGTTCCCTAAAGGCTAAAAGCCCTAGAGTCCCAACTTCTAGAGCCGAGCATTGAAGAGTGGATTTCATGGGCGCTCTAGAGGCGCTGGCGAAGATCGCGGGCTACCTGCCAACGGTGGAGAGGCCGAGAATGAGGCCATCACTCTACGAGAGGCTCGGATGGACTGCACTAGCGCTCATCGCGTACATCGTCATGGCCAACACATTCCTTTACGGGATCCCAACGCAGGGGATACAGGCGTCGCCGCAGATCCTCCTGCTCCAAGTGATCTTCGCATCTAACAGGGGCACGCTCATGGAGCTTGGCATAGGGCCGATAGTAACAGCCGGCCTCATAATGCAAATACTTGCAGGCGCAAAGATGATAGAGATCGACCTCTCCGACCCGGAGGATAGGAAGAAGTTCACCGCGGCCCAGAAGTCCCTGGCAGTGATCCTGGCCGCGTTCGAGGCGTCGCTTTACGCCGTGTCGTGCAGGTATTGGTACGTGGTCGGCGGCAACCCGATCACCGGCTGCACCGCCTCGGCTGCCACGAGGGCCGTCGTGGCGCTTCAGATCTTCCTCGGCGCGTACATAGCGATATTGCTCGACGAGATGATACAGAAGGGGTGGGGCATAGGGTCCGGCGTGTCCCTCTTCATACTGGCCGGGGTCGCGCAGACCATTTTCTGGGACGTATTCAGCCCACTGTACGTGCAGGGCACGGTCATAGGCCTAGTGCCTTACATGGTCCAGGTGAACTTCAACCCAGCGCTGTTCGTCATAAGGCCTGGGGGGCGCGACCTCGTGGGGCTCGTGGCCACGATAGCCGTGTCGTTGCTCCTGGTGTACTTGAACAACATGAGGGTTGAGGTGCCGGTGACCCATCCCAGGATAGGGAGCCTCAAGTCCAAGGTGCCGCTGCAGTTCCTCTACGTCTCCAACATCCCGGTGCTCTTCGTGGGCATAATATATGCCGACATCCTCGTCTTCGCCTCGTTCCTCAGGGGCGCGAGCGGACTGCTCGCGGGAGCTGCCAGCTGGCTGGCGTCGTACGATGCCCAGGGCAGGCTCGTGGGAGGCCTCGCCTATTACCTGAGCCCTCCAACCGGCGTTTACAGCGTCTACGCGGAGCCGACGAGGAGCGTCGTCTACTTCCTCAGCCTAGTCGGCCTGTCGGTGGTCTTCGGCTACCTTTGGGTCGAGGTGGCAGGACTAAACGCTGCCGCCCAGGCCGATCAATTCGCGCGGAGCGGACTGGTCGTGCCAGGAATGAGGAGCAATCCGAAGGTCCTGGAGAAGCTGTTAGACCGCTACATAACCCCCCTGACGGGGCTCTCCAGCCTGATAATAGGCGTGATAGCCGGGTTTGCCGACCTGTTGGGGGTTTACGGCGGCGGCATGGGACTCCTACTGGCCATAGGCATAGTGCAGCAGTACTACATGCTGATAGCCTACGAGAGGGCCCTCGAGGCCTATCCAGCCCTGAAGAGGTTCCTCGGCGAGTAGATTTCTCGAAGTACGTGGAACTGATGAACTGAATCGCGTGGAGACGAAATTTGTGTAGTTGCTGACCTCAAGGGATGAGCAATGGACGAGCGCGGCTTCAGCCTTTCGCCCACCGGTCCAAGGCGCCTCAGCTGGCGGCGGGGCCGGCCGCCACGCCCCGCGCCGCGCGCCTCAGGAGCTCGGAAAGGCATTTATGGCAGATGGCGCCCCCGTAGTAGCGTTCCGGCCTCTTCTCAGTCTTTGCCAGCTTCCTCAGATCCGATGGCCTGAGCCTTGGGACGCCGTTGAGCGGCCTGCCGCAGATTGCGCACTTGGCGGCGGAGGGACGCCTCTTCTCGTAGTGCACCACCAGCCTACCTCCGGGCGTCCTGACGTAGACCCTCCTCCAGCTCCTGGACCTATGCATGGGCCTTGGCAAGGCGCTACACCGCGACCTTGCGAAAAGCCTTAGAGCTCGGGGGCTTAATAAAGCTCGTGAGGTTCGCGGAGCTTGAAGATAGCCGTTAGCGGGCCTCCGGGCAGCGGGAAGACGACGCTCGCCAGGGCACTCGCCGAGAGGTTCGGCCTCAAGTACTTCAGCGCCGGCCAAGTATTTAGGGACGTCGCGGCGAGGAGGGGCGTGTCGCTCGAACAGCTCAGCCTGATCGCAGTCGAGGACCCTTCAATAGATCTCGAAATAGATAAGAGGACCCTGGAGCTGGCTTCGCAGGACTGCGTGGTGCTAGACGGCCACCTAACCGCGTGGATAGCGAAGGACTTAGTCGACATCAAGATATTCGTGACCGCCCCGCTCCTCGTGAGGGTTAGGCGAATAGCTGAGAGGGATGGGAAGCCCTTCGAGGACGCCCTGAGGGAGGTGCTGGTCAGGGAGAGGGCGCAGAAGGCCAGGTACATGGAGCTCTACGGGATAGACGTGGACGACCTCAGGATATTCGACCTGGTCATAAACAGCGCCGTGTTGGGCGTGGAGGACATGGTGGCGCTCGCAGCTTCGTTCGTGAGCAACGCTTTAAAGACTCGCAGGGATACCGGACATGGTGCCAGCGGTGGTTCGAGATGCCGGCAATAGAAGTTGGCAGGATATGTGTAAAGGTGGCCGGCAGGGAGGCCGGGAGGAAGTGCGTGATCGTGGACATAGTGGACAACAACTTCGTGCTGATCACGGGCCCCAAGGGCATCAGCGGGGTCAAGAGGAGGAGGGTCAACATAAAGCACATCGAGCCGCTGGACAAGGTCATCAACATTAGGAAGGGCGCAAGCGACGAGGAGGTGGCCAGGGCAATCGAAGAGGCCGGCCTGAAGGAGTTCATGGCAACGCCGGTGAGGATCGGGCAAGAAGCCATAAAGCTCGCGGTAGGGAGTCCATGAGCCTTGCACGCCTCGGCATGTCGTTCATAGACTACATAACCGAGAGGGCCGGCTACAGGAACAAGTGGATCGTGATCAGGGACGCCGACGCCTCGCCCGACGAGGGCACATTGCCATATAAAAGGAAGATCGACGACCACATAAGGAACGGCGTCATCAACATCGACAAGCCGCCGGGGCCCACAAGCCACGAAGTAGTGGCGTGGGTGAAGAGGCTCTTCGGGCTTGAGAAGGCGGGCCACGGGGGGACCCTAGAGCCCCTCCGGGGCGGGGAGACCCCAAGGTAACTGGCGTCCTGCCGATAGGGCTGGGCAATGCCACCAAGGTCATAGGAAACGTCATACACAGCGTCAAGGAGTATGTAATGGTCGTGCAGCTCCACGGCGACGTGAGCGATGAGGCGCTGGACAAGGCGGTAAGGCATTTCATCGGCGAGATATATCAACGGCCGCCGCTCAGGTCGAGAGTCAAGAGGAGCGTCCGAAGGAGGAGGATACATTCCATCGAGCTCGTCGAGAGGAGCGGCAGGCTGTTGCTTCTCAAGGTGCTCTCCGATCCCGGCACCTACATGAGGAAGCTAGCCCACGACCTCGGCCTGCTGCTCGGAGTTGGAGCCCACATGCGCGAGCTGAGGAGGACGAGGACCGGCCCCTTCAAGGAGGACGAGACGCTTGTGACCTTCCAGGAGGTCGAGGAGGCATTGGCCCTCTGGCGAGAGCAGGGGGACGAGAGATACCTGAGGAGGGTGGTCCTCCCGGTCGAGACCGCGATCGTGCACCTCCCGAAGATCGTGATGCTCGACGGTGCCGTGAGCGCCGTCGCGCATGGCGCGAGCCTCGCCGCGCCGGGGGTGGCTCGCCTCACGGAGGATGTGAGGGCGGGCGGCACGGTGGCGCTGCTCACGCTGAAGGGCGAGCTAGTGGCGCTCGGAAGGGCCGTGAGGAATGCCGAGGAGATAGCTGGGATGGAGAAGGGCATCGTGGCCCGGGTCACGAGGGTCTGCATGGATCCTGGCCTCTACAAGCCTCGGTGGAAGAAGTGAGCAGGGCGGGCGGCCACTACTATAAGCCGGTGCAAGGGCCAAGGAGGAGGTTCGTGGTGCCGTTCAACTACAGGGGATACGCGCTGGAGTTCGTCTCCTACGAGGGCCTCTTCTCGCGCGACGAAGTTGACGCCGGAACCGAACTCCTACTTGAACACGCAGTGGTCCCCGAGTCCGGGGTTGTTCTTGACGTTGGCTGCGGCTATGGAATAATAGGAATCTCCATCGCAAAGGCCTTTCCCAACGTGAAGGTCTACATGACAGACGTGAATCCCCTCGCCGTCGAAGCGGCTAGGCAAAACGCAAAGCGCAACGGGGTATCGGAAAGGGTCTTCGTGATGCAGGGCGACAGGTATGAGCCTGTCAAGGGCATGAAATTCGATGCCATTTTCTCGAACCCGCCGCTTGCGGCGGGCATGGAAATAGTGAGGGACATAGTGCTCGGGGCCAGGGACTACCTAGCCCCAGGAGGACATGCCCAGTTCGTCCTAGCGAAAGGGGGAGAAAGGTTAGCAGCCGAGGCCTCCAGGACGTACTCAGCGGTCGAAATGCTCAAGAAGAAGAGTTATATCCTGCTGACGCTAAGACCGTAAACTGAACGTCGTGCCGGGGTGCCCGAGCGGCCTAAGGGGCTGGCCTGGAGAGCCAGTGCCCCTTCTGGGGCGCGCGGGTTCGAATCCCGCCCCCGGCGCTCAAGGCCCTCGCGGACTCCTGTTGTGACGACCTTCAGCGGAACTTCCTCGGGAGGGTCCTTCAGGCATGGTTAATGTTTAAATACTTGGGCATTCCCCCTCCGAGAACCTTGGAGAGGTGAAGCCCGTGAGCAAGAAGAAGAAGGAGAAGAAGGAGGAGAAGAAGGAAGCTGCTAAGAAGTAGTCCTTGAGAGGAACGACGCTGTGGACCGCGGGCCGTATCACATAAACTCTTTTTCCCACTAAACTTTTGAGCAGCCCCTTAAAACGTTTCCTTTAGCCAGAATGCTGCCCTCAGCTGATTGCTCAAGTTTTAAAAGGCTCCTCGCGCATGCGTGAGCTAGAACGCTTACGCAGGGAGTGGGGGCTTGAGTAGGGCGTTCAGGCCCATAGTGAGGATAGCTGGAACGGACGTAGAGGGGCGGCTGAGGCTCGTCCACGGGCTGGCCGAGATCAAGGGCGTCGGCTATAACCTGGCGCTGTCCATCTGCAGGACGCTTGGCCTGGATCCAGACATGAAAACCGGCTTCCTGACCGAGAACGAGATCAAGGAGATTGAGAAGGTGCTGAGGAACCCGGTGGCCAGCGGCATACCGCCCTGGGCCGTGAACAGGCGCAAGGACCCCGTGACGGGCGAGGACGTACACTTCGTCGAGGCCGACTTGATCTTCCACGTCAAGGAGGACATAGAGCGCGAAAAGCGCATCAAGAGCTGGCGCGGCATTAGACATGCCCTAGGACTAAAGGTCAGGGGCCAGAGGACGAGGACCACTGGCAGGACCGGCATAACCGTGGGAGTGAGGAAGAGGAGGGCGGAACAGCAACAACAGAAGAAGTAAGCTAAGCTAGGTGGGCTTGCATGGGAGATCCGAAGAAGTCCCGAAGGACGTGGGAGGGGCCGCGGCACCCCTGGAGAAAGGATGTCCTGGAGCAGGAGGCAAAGCTGATGGGGCTCTACGGGCTCAGAAACAAGAGGGAGCTGTGGAAGGCGGCAACGATCGTCAGGAAGATAAGGCATAGGGCGAGAGCGCTCCTGGCGATGTCCCCTGACGTGAGGGCCGAGGAGGAGAAGGGACTTCTAGAGAGGCTCTACAAGTTGGGTCTCATAGATAGGGGGGCAAAGCTTGATGACGTCCTGTCTCTGAAGGTGGAAAACTTGCTGGAGAGGAGGTTGCAGACGGTCGTGTACAGGAAGGGGCTTGCCAGGACCATATATCATGCGAGACAGCTGATCGTCCATGGCCACATAGCCGTGGGAGGGCGACGCATAAGGTCGCCAGGCTACCTCGTGTCGAGGGACGAGGAGCCCCTCGTCGACTACTATCCCCTCAGCCCCCTGAAGAAGGCTGAGCACGCGGCGGGCGGGTGAGTGGCATGTCCCTGCCAGCCAGGGAGCTTAGGTGGGGCATCGTTCACATATACAGCAGTCCCAACAACACGCTCGTGCACCTGACCGACCTCAGCGGCGCCGAAACGATCTCCAGGTGGTCGGGCGGCATGGTGGTAAAGGCCGACCGCGAGAAGCCCAGCCCCTACGCTGCAATGCTAGCCGCAAGTAGGGTTGCACAGGATGGAATGGATCGCGGCATAACGGCCATACACATCAAGGTTAGGGCGCCAGGTGGCCACGGCCCCAAGACGCCCGGGCCAGGCGCGCAAGCAGCAATCAGGGCCCTCGCCAGGGCTGGCTTCATTATAGGGAGGATCGAGGACGTCACGCCGATACCGCACGACACCACGAGGAGGCCCGGTGGAAGGCGCGGGCGCAGGGTCTAGCGGGTGCTTTCGCGTTGGAAATCACGCCATTGGAGCGCGGAGATCGGAGAATTAAGCTATACCTAAGGGGCGTTCCCCTTCACGTGGTCAACAGCATAAGGAGGGCGACCATCGCTGAGGTCCCCACAATGGCCGTCGACTACGTCGTGTTCATGGAAAATAACACAGTCTTCTACGACGAATATATAGCACATAGGCTAGGCCTAATGCCGCTGTACAGCGAGGACGCGCTGGAGAAGTACAAGCCCCCGGAGGAGTGCGCCGAGGCTGGCGAGAAGGGGATATTCTCCGAGGACTGCTTCGTGAAGCTAGAGCTAAGCGGCCAGGGGCCGGAGGACGGCGTGCTGACGCTCAGGGCAAAGGACCTGGTGACCAGCGATCCGGGCGTGAAGCCCGTTTACCCTGAGACGCCCATAGTCCAGCTGATACGCGGCCAGAGCATAAAGCTCGAGGCCTACGCCAGGCTCGGCAGGGGAAAGGAGCACGTGAAGTGGAGCCCCGTGTCAGTGGCAGCACACAAGTACGTGGCCAAGATCTATATTGACCCACAGCTCTGCGATCCCAGGGACTGCGCCAAGTGTGTTGATGCCTGCCCTAAGAACGTCCTCGAGCTGAGGGAGGGGGCCGTCGTGGTGCGCGAGGACAAGATCCTCGACTGCAGCCTGTGCAGGCTGTGCGAGCTCGCATGTCCCCGGGGCGCCCTGAAGGTCTCCTGGCGCGAGGATGAGTACGTCCTCACGATCGAGGCCACCGGCGCGCTCAGCCCTGCTAGAATTTTAAGGGAAGCTGTGAAAATCCTTGACTCTAAGCTCTCGGAATTGGAGGAACAACTGGCCAAGATCGGTGGGAGCGGTGGAGCTCAGAGCGACCAACGTGCTTAGGAGGCGGCTCGTCGACAGCCTCTTAAAGGCGGCAAGGGAAAACTCCGCCCCGATCTGGGGAAAGGTTGCCGAGGAACTGGCCAAGCCCAGGAGGCGCAGGAGGGCCGTGAACATAAGCCGGATAAACAGGTACACGAAGCCCGGCGACGTGGTAGTGGTGCCGGGCAAGGTCCTTGGGAGCGGCGTGCTCGATCACGCAGTAACTGTGGCTGCGTTCTCGTTCAGTAAGAGCGCCCTAGAGACGATCAGGAGGGCCGGCGGGAGGGCCATGAGCATCGAGGCGTTGGTCAAGGAAAACCCGAAGGGCGCCGGGGTGAAAGTCATTGGGTGAGGCCGGAGACGTGATATATGTAGATGCCGATGGCCAAATCCTCGGGAGGATGGCTAGCAAGGTCGCCAAGCTACTGTTAGAGGGGCGAAGGGTGGTCATCGTCAACGCCGAGAAGGCAGTGCTCAGCGGCCCGAGGAGGAGGGTCGTGGAAGGGTACAAGCTCCTCCTAAGCGTGAGAACTCACAGAAACCCTGAGAAGAGCGGGATCAGGAGGCCCAGGAGCCCCATAAACATCGTGAGGAGGGCCGTGAGGGGGATGTTGCCAATGGACAGGCCCAAGGGGAGGGAGGCGTTCGGGAGGCTCAGGGTCTATGTCGGGCTCCCGGACGCATTCAAGGACAAGCAGCTCGTCAAGTTCGAGGAGGCCGACGCCGGTAGGCTTAAGGGTAAGTATACAACTGTTGGAGAAGTGGCAAGAGAGCTGGGGTGGAGCGCTTGAGCGCCAGCGAGGAGGCCACGAAGGAGATCGTGAGCGGAGGGGGGGAACACATCATCTCCACCGGCAAGAGGAAGACCAGCGTCGCGCGGGCCGTAGTGAGGCCTGGCATGGGAAGAGTCTGGATCAACGGCGTGCCTCTCGAGATGTGGCCCTACGAGGTGGCGAGGCTGAAGATGGCGGAGCCGCTCATGCTCGCGGGGAAGCTGGCAAAGGAAGTGGACATAGAGGTCGACGTTAAGGGCGGCGGCTACATGAGCCAGGCCGATGCGGTCAGGATGGCAATAGCCCGCGGCCTCGTTAAGTACTTCAAGGATTCAGAGCTCAAGAAGCTCTTCAAGGAGTTCGACAGGTACATGCTAAGCGGCGACCCGAGGAGGACCGAGCCGGAGAAATGGGGCAGGTATAGCGCCAGGAGGAGGAGGCAGAAGAGCTACAGGTGATCGAGGGCATGTTGTTCCCGGTTAGATGTTTCACGTGCGGCGCTCCCATAGGGCACCTGTGGGACGAATACATAAGGAGGGTCAGCGCCGGCGAGGATCCGGCTAAGGTCCTGGACGACCTCGGCGTGAAGAGGTATTGTTGTAGGAGGATGTTCCTCTCGCACGTCGACATAGCCCGGGAAATACTCCACTTCCCGAGGATCTCGTGAGGTGGCGCGCTTGTCCTCGCCTGATGAAATTAAGCCCATCACTCAACCCGAGGAGAAGGCCGTAGAGCTCCTGATACCGCTGGAGGAGTACCTGGCAGCGGGAGTTCACATAGGCACATACATCTGTACAAAGTTCATGGAGCCCTTCGTGTTCAAGGTCAGGAGCGATGGCATATACATCCTCGACGTGAGGAAGATCGACGAGCGCCTGAGAATAGCAGGCAGGTTCCTAGCGAGGTACGAGCCGGCCAAGATCGCGGTCGTCTCCGTGAGACAGTACGGGCACAGGCCAGCCATCAAGATGTGCAACTACCTGGGCTGCAGGCCGTTCGTGGGCAGGTTCCTCCCCGGCACGTTCACCAACTACTCGCTCGAAAGCTACTTCGAGGCCGACGTCCTCCTCGCGACCGATCCCAGGGCCGATGCCCAGGCAATCAAGGAGGCTGCCGAGGTCGGAATCCCCGTAGTGGCCTTCGCCGACACCGACAACAAGACCGAGTTCGTGGACTTAGTCATACCCGGCAACAACAAGGGAAGGAGGAGCATCGCGCTGTTGTACTGGCTGTTGACCAGGCAAATACTGAGGGAGCGGGGCGCGTTGCCCAGCAACGGAGACCTCCCAGAGAAGCCCTCGGACTTCGAGGCAACGGTGTGAGGCTTTTGCCAGCCAAGCGAAGGGCCGTCGTGGCCGGCTACTTCTACCCGAGGAACCCTGAGCAGCTCCGAAAGTCGGTAGAGGCCTCGTTCCTCCATCCGCTGGGACCCGGCAAGCTCCCCAGCCCCTCGGGAGCTCGGGATCCTCGCCTCATAGGATACGTTGTCCCGCACGCAGGCTACATGTACAGCGGCCCGGTGGCCGCCCACGCCTATTACGATCTCGCGCTGAGGGGCAAGCCCCAAACGATCGTGATCGTGGGAACCAACCACACGGGCATGGGCTCGCTGGTCTCCGTCTACCCCCGGGGGACCTGGGAGACGCCCCTGGGCGATGTCGAGGTCGACGAGGAGCTCGCAAATGCCATCGTGAAGAATAGCGCGTACGCTGAGCTCGACGAGCTCGCGCACGTGGAGGAGCACTCGGTCGAGGTCCAGTTGCCGTTCCTTCAGTACATCTTCGGCACCGGCTTCAGGGTGGTGCCACTGGTCGTGGGGTTGCACAACCCAGACGTCTCCAGGGACCTGGCGGCCGCGATTGCCGCTGCCTCCGAAGGCCTCAAACGCGACGTGGCGCTGCTGGCCAGCAGCGACCTGAACCACTACGAGCCAGGCGACGTCACGCGGAGAAAGGACGAAGCCCTAATAAGGGAGGTCTTGGAGCTTGACGTAAGCGGCTTCTACAAGGTGTTGCTCGAGGAAAACGTGAGCGCCTGCGGCCCCGGCGGCATCATGACGTTGATGGAGCTCACGAGGATGCGCGGGGGGGTCGCAAAGCTTTTGAAGTACGCCAACAGCGGCGACGTGACCGGCGACTACAGCGCCGTGGTCGGCTACGCGTCGATAGGGTTCTACGGGAAGGAGTGAGAGCTTGTGAGTTCGCCCACCAGTAGCTCGAGCACGCAAGGGGCGCTGGGCAAGAGGAAGGCCGAGCACATCAGGATAGCCGTCGAGAAGGACGTGGACCACACGTGGTGCGAACCCTTCTTTAACTCCGTGATGTTAGTGCACCAGCCCTTTCCCGGGCTCAGCGCAACCGACGTCGATCTATCGGTGAAGTTCCTCGACTACGACCTGAACGCCCCCCTCATGATAACGGGCATGACGGGGGGAACCGACGAGGCAACGCGCATAAACGAGGCCCTGGCCAGGCTTGCCTCGGACTTCGGCATTGCAATAGGCGTGGGCTCCCAGAGGCCCATGATCGAGAGCAACTTCGAGGAAAAGGTCGTCGCCAGCTACAAGGTGGTTAGGAACGTGGCCAGGGACGTCCCAGTCATAGGGAACCTGGGTGCGAACACGTTGGCCAAGCTAGACTTGGACGTCGTGGTGAGGGCCGTTGAGGAGATAGGTGCCGACGCGATCGCGATCCACTTCAACCCGGCGCAGGAGGTGGTACAACCAGAGGGCGACGTGGACTTCGGCGCTTCCATAGCCGAGAAGATAGTTGGCCTGTCTAAGGCGCTGGACAAGCCCGTCGTGCTCAAGGAGGTGGGCCACGGCCTTACCAAGGAATTCGTTAGGCTGTTCAGGGGACTCGGCATAACGCATTTCGATGTAGCGGGCGCGTGCGGCACGAACTGGGCCTTAGTGGAGGCCTACAGGTGCGGCGACGACGCGCAGAGGGCCGCGATCGGCTTCCACCTGGCTTCGTGGGGCACGCCCACGCCGGCCTCGATCGTGGAGGCCCGGACAGCCGCGCCCGACGCCTTCGTGATAGCGAGCGGCGGCGTGTGGAACGGCATCAAGGCCGCCAAGTCGCTTGCCCTGGGCGCAGATCTCGTTGGCATAGCCAAGCCTGTTCTAAAGGCCTTGCTCATCGGTGGACTCGAGGAGGCGAGGAGGTATCTGAGGACCTACCTGGACGTCCTCCGCACGGCACTCTTCCTCACGGGCTCCGATAGGGTCTCCGAGATCCCGAGGAAGCCCATAATCATACTGGATCCCCTCAAGACTTACCTGGAGCAAAGGGGCATAAGCGCCTCCGAGTACTCCAGGGCGTCAAGGGGCAGGAGCCCGTGAGCTCGTATGAGTTTCCCAAGGCCCTGCGCAGGTGCAGGCCCAGCGAGGAGCCAGAGGCTTGTATACCCCTCGAGGGGGACGTGTGCACGAAATTCTGCCAAGTGCCCTTCGAGAGGCTCCTCGACCTCGTGGACCTGGAGGCCTCAAGGCTGGTCGAGGACCTGGTCATAGTGCTTCCGGGGGGCAGAGGGGCCCTCCTGGCTCGTGGCAACACGCCCCTATGTTTGGCCGAGTTGAGCGCCAATGAGTCGTACGTGCTGTTCAGGGAAGGCGATGTGATCTCCGAGGGCGAGGTCTTCGCCTACACCGTTAGCAGGAGCGGGCGCGTGAGAAAGCACAGATCCCCTTGCGCCGGCGTTGTGCTGGCAGTCATCGATTTAAGTTGGGAGACGCCACGAAGACAACTGTTGCTGACGGTCGGGCCAAATGACGTTAGAAGGATCGCTATTGGAGGCCGTTAAGAGGGCCGCCCTCAAGCACGCGCTAATAAACGCCGCGAAGCATGGCGGCAGGGCGGAGACCTCGGCAGTAGTCTCAAAGGTCCTGGGCGAGGTAGCTGAGGCAAGAAAGCTCGCCAGGGAGGTCGTCAAGGTCGTCGACGAGATAGTCAAGGAAGTGAACAAGCTGAGCTTGGACGAACAGCTTAACCTGTTGAGGAAGGAGTTCCCCGAGGTCGTGCTCGAGGAGCGGAGGGAGGCCGAAAGGGGTCTGCCGCCCCTGCCGAACGCCGAGAAGGGCAAGGTCGTCACCAGGTTCGCGCCCAACCCGGACTTCGCCATACACCTGGGCAACGCGAGGCCTGCCCTCCTCAGCTACTGGTATGCCGAGATGTACGACGGCAAGATGATATTGAGGTTCGAGGACACCGACCCCAGGATCAAGGCGCCCTATCCCGAGGCCTACGAGCAGATAAGGGAGGACCTGCGCTGGCTTGGCATCAAATGGCATGAGGAGTACGTGGATAGCCTGAGAATGGAGATCTACTACGGAGTCGCGAGGGAGTTGGTGGAGCGCGGCGGCGCGTACGTCGACAGATGCAGCGTCGAGGAGTTCAGGAAGTACAGGGCAGAGGGGAGGGCCTGTCCCCACCGCGAGCTCCCCCGCGAAAGACAGCTGGAGGAGCTCGACAAAATGCTGGAGGGACACTACGGCGAGGGCGAGGCCGTTCTGAGGGTGAAGACTGACTTGACACATAAAGATCCGAGCGTGAGGGATTGGGTAGCGCTCAGGATAATAGACACGGGCAGGACCCCCCATCCGGTGACAGGGGACAAGTACCACGTATGGCCGACGTACAACTTCGCGGTCGCTGTGGATGACCACCTGATGGGGATCACGCACGTGCTGAGGGCCAAGGAGCACGTGAGCAATACTGTGAAGCAGAAGTACGTTTACGATCACATGGGGTGGGGCTACCCAACCACGATACACTTCGGAAGGCTCAGCCTCGAAGGGTTCATACTAAGCAAGTCGAAGATGAGGTCGTTGATGTCGGAGAAGGGGGTGTCATCCTTTGACGATCCTAGGTTCGGAACGATCGCTGGCCTCAGGAGGAGAGGCATTGTCCCTGAGACAATTCACAGGATCGTGAAGGAAGTGGGCGTGAAGCCCACGGACGCCAAGATAAGCTGGGCCAACGTCTCTGCGGTCAACAGGACCATAGTAGATCCCAAGGCCCCAAGGTACATGGCCGTCGAAAAGCCGGTCGCGCTTAGGCTCACGGGCTTTGACGAGGAGATCGAGGCCGCAATACCGAGGAGCTTCGCCGAGGCGAGGCGACACACCTACAGGCTGAGGCCAGGCGACGTGGTCTTCGTCTCGAAAAAGGACGTCGAGGGCGCGGGAAGCACGCCACTGAGGCTGCTGGGCCTCGGCAACTTCGTCGTGGAACGCGAGAGCGCCACCGCCAGGCTCGTGGGCCTAGACCAGGAGGAGGCACGGAAGGCCGGCATGCAGATCGTCCAGTGGGTGCCGAAGGCGCATGCAGTGAGCTCCATTATGATCGTTCCCAAGGGCTTAGCCCTGATCCGTAAGAGGTTGTTGGTCGAGGACTCGCTGGCCACGGAGAGGGCGGGCCAGATAGTCCAGCTGTACAGGCTGGGATTCGCCGTGGTGGACAGCCCGGGGAGGAGGCCGCTCCTGATTTTTGCCCACGAATAGGAAGCCTTAAAAATGCCGCAGGAGGTCACTCAACCTGCGACGACCAAAAGGGAGGAGGATGACCATGTCCCAGAAGAAGCCGTTTTACGTGAAGTTCGACGTGCCGCCAGAGCTCGCCGAGAAGGCCTACGAACTCCTAAAGAAGGTCAGGGAAAGCGGCGGGAAGATAAGGAAGGGCACGAACGAAACGACCAAGGCTGTCGAGAGGGGGCAGGCCAAGCTAGTCCTAATAGCGGAGGACGTGGACCCCCCTGAGATAGTGGCACACCTCCCGCTGCTGTGCGACGAGAGGAAGGTGCCCTACATATACGTGCCAAGCAAGAAGAAGCTCGGCGAGGCGGCAGGCATCGAGGTGGCCGCGGCCGCTGCCGCGGTAATCGAGCCAGGCGGCGCCGCTAACATTCTCGAGGCCCTAGTAAAAGAGGTTAGCGCCCTTAGGACTAAGGGAGGAACTTCCTCGTGAGCCGTTCTTTTTGTTCGTTGCCGCGAGGCTTCCCTACCGCAGTAAAACTCCTATCTCTTCATCGTTAGCTTCCTTGCCTCCCTCTCAGTCTCCCTCAGTATCAATATGTCGCCTATCCTCACGCTCCCCCTGACGTTCCTCGTTATTATACGGCCCCGATCCCTTCCCTCTAGCACCCTCACTCGCACTTGGGTTATCTCCCCGGTCGCGCCCGTCCTCCCGATGATTTGTATGACCTCGGCTGGGAACCCTATCTCCTCGACCACGTTGACTGCCGGTTGTTCCATCACGATCTTCTTTGCTCCCTCATCTGACAAATCGTCCACCTCCGCGCTTCGGAGAACAGTTAAAAATGAAAAGGACTTTAAAGCTTGTTCGAACCTTATGCGTTCAGAGGGCTGTCGAAAATGCCAAGGCAGGCCACGTGTGCTTTCTGCGGGCACGAGATAGAGCCGGGAACAGGTTTGATGTACGTTAGAAACAGCGGAGCCATTTTATGGTTCTGCAGCAGGAGGTGCTTCACGAGCTACCTGAAGGGAAGGAAACCGAGGAGATATAAGTGGGCAAGGAGGCGTGCTGCGTAACAGCCCGTTAAACCGTGGACGCTTAGTCCCATGTTCGATGAAAATATGTCGCGGGTGACGGCCTTGGGCGTTGAGAGGACTCTCGTCATGATAAAGCCTGACGGAGTTAGGCGCAAACTAGTGGGCGAAATAATTTCCAGGATCGAGAGGAAAGGCCTCGAGATCAAGGCCCTCAAAATGGTCCGTCTCACGCGGGAGAGGGCCGAAGAATTTTATAGCGTGCACAGGGGCAAGCCCTTTTTCAATTCGCTAATAGAGTTCATAACGTCAGGCCCAGTGGTGGCGATGGTGGTCGAGGGAGAGTCCGCGATATCTGTCGTGAGGACGATGATAGGTCCGACCGATGGCAGAACGGCCCCTCCAGGAACCATAAGAGGGGACTTCGCGCTTTCGATCACTGAGAACGTGGTCCACGCGAGCGATAGCGCCCAGAGCGCCGAGCACGAGATCAGGGTCATCTTCGGCGACGAACCGATTCCCTAGCCGCCTTTGGGGCCCGCCTGCGTGTACACGTATCCGTAGAGCGGGTCGGTCCTCCTCTTTATTCTTATGATCTCGTTTAGGACCAGCCTCTCGTCGTCGCTGAGCTCCGACGAGTACTTGGTCAGCCACAGCCTCGCGTGCTCGCTCGGCACATCGGTGTAGAGTACGTCGCCCTCGTCGATGTGACGGCCCACCATCACCCTGCCCTTGATACTTATCGCGACCTGCGCGCCGGCCCTCGCCTCCCTTAGCGCGTTGCCCCTGTCCTGGATTTGCATGACGCTCCCCACCTCGGCGCCGTCCTCCCTCATGAGCGGCGCCCCAGGCCTGAGAACCCCTCCGAGGACCTCAACCCCGACGATCGCCGGCTCGCTCCTCCTAAAGACGTAGCCGGGCAACAGCCTTATCTTCGCCGGCCTCACCAGGTTATCCAGCTCCCTCCTCTTCTCCTCTAGCCTCACCTCCTCAAGCCACTTATCGAACTGCTCCAGCAACTGGTAGATGACGTTGTGCCTGAATACCTTGACCCCCTCGCGGGCAGCGAGCTCTTCGACGCCGGGGAGGAGGTCCACGTTGAACGCCAACACTGCCCCGTACTCCTTCTTCTCCTTCCCAACGATAGAGGCCTCAATCACGTCGTTCTTAGACACGGGCCCCACGTCAGCTATCCTAACCGGCACCCCAGCCCTCTTCAGGGCCTCGACCAATGCCTCGAGGGAGCCCAGCGCGTCGGCCTTGACCACTACGCCAAGCCCTGCGCCCCTCACAACGACCTGTTGCACCTCCTCGATCACCTTCCTGGAGTATTCTTGGAGGAGCTCCTCGGAGGGCACCACGTAGAAGGGCGAGCCGGCGAGTGCCCCCTCGAGGCCTGGGGCCACGACCTTGACGCCCGTGGAGGCCGCGACGTACTCGACTGCCACGAACTTGCCCTCGTGCATCCTCATGTCCTGCAAGGGCCTCGGCATCAAGAGGGCCCTCACCCTCGATGCCGCCACCCCCTCGCCCCTGGCGACAACGAAGAGGTCGCCCCTCCTGAGCACGCCATCATATATTATCACGTCGATCGCCGTGCCAAGGCCGGGCTCCTCCTTGACCTCCAGGACGACGCCCTTCGCCGGCTCGTCCCCGGTGATGAGCTTCTTTTTCATGAACTGCTGCGCTAGGCCCGCCAATAGCGCTAGGAGCTCCGGTAGCCCCTCGCCGGTCCTCGCCGAGACCGGAACTATTGCGATCGTCCTAGTGAAGTCCCTCACCCTGTCGAACCTCTCGGACTCGAAGCCTAGCTTGTAGAGCTCCGAGACGATGTTGTATACCCTCTTGTCGAGCTCCTCCCTCACCCTATCGCCCTGGGCCTTCAGCGATTCAATGAAGGGTGCCTCTGGCATGGCCCTCCATCCAGGTATTCTGTCTATCTTGTTAGCGGCCACCACGAAGGGCACGCGCCGTTGCCTGAGGATGTCGACCGATTCGTACGTCTGCCGCTGGAAGCCCTCCATGACATCGACCACGAGGATGGCTATGTCAGCGACGCTTCCTCCTCTCCTCCTGAGGTTGGCGAACAGCTCGTGGCCAGGCGTGTCTATGAACAGTAGGCCGGGGATCTCTATAACGAGCCTTGGGAAGTACTTCCTGAGGGGCTCCGAGACCTTCCTGAGGACGCTGGCGGGCACTACGCTTGCCCCCACGTGCTGCGTTATCTCGCCGGGCTCCTTCTTCGCGACGCTCGTGCCGCGGATCTTGTCCAGCAGCGTCGTCTTGCCGTGGTCAACGTGGCCTAGCACGACGACTATTGGCTGCCTGATCCACCTCGCCTGCTCCAACGCTATCGCCCCCTTCTACGCGACATATTTAAGGCCTTGGCCCTATTAACGCGACGTGTTGACGGTGAGCTCCATGCCGGACTTCGTAATAGTGGTTAGCGACCCGCTGGCAGCCAAGGAAGGCGGAAGGGCCAAGGTAAAGGTCGTAGGGGACGCTGAGATGCGACTGACCGGGGAGATGAAGGACAAATACGAGCTACCGAAGATCAAAGCAAATCCCGAGCTGATCTCGAAGCTCAACGCCGCTTACGGAATTGCCACCATAAGAGCGCGCAGGACAGACACGGGCGAGAAGGTCAAGATCACCGGGGAGCTGGTGGCCGATCAATCGGTGCCGCCGGACGAGGTCAGGGTCAGCGACGAGCTGTTAGTGAACCTCGCCGGCACGAGCGAAATCGAGGGCGAAATAATGAGAGCCCGCGCGTGGCAAAGGAGGCTTAAAGGCGAGGCCGCTCCGTCCATAGTTGGCCTCAAGATAGGCGACGTGATAGGCGGCGAACTGGTGGGGCTGAAGGGGGTGAAGCTTAGGATCACCGGCGGCAGCGACATAAGCGGCTTCCCAATGCTGCCGAGCGTTGCCGGCATGGTGAAGAAGGCCGTAATCCTCAGCGGCCCGCCCGGCTTTTGGCCAAAGAAAGGGGGCGAGCGTAGGAAGAAAATGGTGCGCGGGAACGTCGTCCCGCCGGACGTTGCCCAGGTCAACGTGGTGATAGAGGTCCCGCAAAAGGCCTAAGGCCAGCAGGCGGTGCGCTAGCTTGACGTGGGAGAAGAGACAGCCCGAGGTCAACATAGGAGTCGTCGGACACGTTGACCACGGCAAGACGACGCTGGTTCAGGCCATAACTGGCATATGGACGGCTAAGCACAGCGAGGAGCTACGGCGCGGGATGACGATCAAGCTAGGCTACGCCGATGCGAACATAGCCTACTGCGACTCGCTCAGCCCGCCTGAGAGCTACACCACTTCCGAGAGCTGCCCCGACGGCAGCCCCTCCAGGCTCCTCAGGAGGGTGAGCTTCGTCGACGCGCCAGGCCACGAGATGTTGATGGCCACGATGTTGAGCGGGGCGGCGCTCATGGATGGTGCGATACTGGTCGTGGCGGCCAACGAGCCGTGCCCACAGCCGCAGACGCTGGAACACTTCGTCGCCCTCAACATAGTCGGGGTCGAGCGCATGTTCGTGGTGCAGAACAAGGTCGATGTCGTCAGCCGCGAACAGGCGAAGAAGAACTACGAACAGATCAGGAGGCTGTTGGAGGGCACGAGGTACGAGGGAGTGCCCATAATACCGGTTAGCGCGCTGCACAAGGTCAACATAGACCTGGTGCTACAAGCCATAGAGGAACTCATCCCGACGCCCAACAGGGATCCCTCAAAAGATCCGTTGCTCCTCATAGCCAGGAGCTTCGACGTGAATCGCCCGGGAACCGACGTGAAGGATCTCGTCGGAGGCATAATCGGCGGCTCGATAGTTCAGGGAGTCATTAGGGTTGGCGACGAGCTCGAGATGGTGCCCGGGGCTCGGGTGCCCCACGGCAAAGCCGGGTATAAGTACGAGCCGTTGATCACCGACGTCGTCGAGCTTAGGTTCGGGGCCGACAGCTTCAAGGAGGCGAGGCCCGGAGGGCTCGTAGCAATTGGCACGTCCCTCGACCCCTCGGTGACCAAGGCGGACGCCCTCGTGGGAAATGTGGCCGGCAAGCCCGGCAGGACCCCCCCGGCAGTCGATCACGTCGAGGTCAAGTACGGTCTCCTCGAACGCGTCGTCGGAGCCAGGGAGGCCAGCAGGATGCCCCCGCTCCAGGCGAAGGAGCAGCTGATAGTCACGATCGGCACTGCCACCAGGGTGGCCACGGTGACTAGCGTCAGCGGCGATACGTTGAGCCTGGAGCTCAAGGAGCCCGCTGCCGCGTGGATGGGGTCTAGGATTGCCATAAGCAGGAGGATTGTGGGAAGGTGGAGGCTGGCCGGATGGGGCATAGTGGAGCGCGTAGCAACAAGGGGTGCCTGAAGCTCCTGCTCGACACCAACTTCGTCGTCCTGCTAGCTGAGAGGCCCCAGCTCCTCGAGGATCTAGAGAAAGACCTTGCCACGTGCATCGAACCCGTGGTCCTGTCCAAGGTCATGGACGAGCTCGAGGCCGTACTGCGCTCGTTGCCGTCGAAGCGACAACGGAAGGTGCGCGCGGGGCTCGGAGCACTCCTAAGGAGATGTACGATCGTTAGGGTCGATGCCGACTCGCCCGAAGTCGACGAGCTCATCCTGAGGGAGGCCAAGATTCTCGGCTGTGCCGTCGCGACCAACGACAAGGAGCTGAGGAGGAAATTGCGCGCGTCCGGGATACCCGAGGTTTACCTGCGCGAGGAGTCCGGAAGGCTCGAGTACTCGGGCTTCGTCCCCTAGGGGGGCGCCCAGGCCCCTTAAAAGCTCGGGAACAAGTTATTGAAAGTGCACATGTCCTTTGGAGGCTGATGGGGCTTGTTCAAGCTGGTGCGGGTTCGCGACGTCGTGAGGATATCGCCCAACATGTTCGACAAGCCATTAGAGGAGGCAGCGTACCTCGAGCTGAGGAAGGCCTACGAGGGGCTGGTCACGCAGAACGCCGGCATAATCCTCGCCATATTCGACGTCAAGGTCGATCCCTATGGGAGGATACTGCACGGCGATGGCGCATCGTACCATAACGTCGAGTTCTCCGCCGTGACCTTTGACCCATTCCAGGGCGAGGTCGTGGAGGGCGAAGTGGTCGGCGTCACTCGAAGCGGCCTCTACGTGGACCTCGGACCCATCGACGGCTTCGTTTACATAGGACAGGTTGCCGACGAGCGCGCGGAGTACGACCAGGCGAGGCAAGCCCTCATGCTGAGGGAGAGCAGGAAGACGATAGGCAAGGGCGCCCAGGTAAGGGCCAGGATATATAACGTTGCCCCAATGCCCGAGAAGGGGCTGAGGATACAGCTCACGATGAGGCAGCCGGGGCTAGGGCTCATCGCTAGCGAGGGCGAGTAGCTTGCCAGCCCGCGGGGCGTACTTCAAGGCGTGCGCCAAGTGCGGCGCGCTGGTTGAGCGGGAGGCCAAGCAGTGCCCCGTCTGCGGCTCAACGAGCTTCGTGAACGAGTGGGAGGGCGTTCTGATCGTCCTGGATGCAGAGAAGTCATACGTCGCGCAAGCGCTGAACGTGAAGAGGGCTGGGAGGTACGCGCTCAAGTACACGTGACGCGGTCAGGCTCCCAGCGCTTAGGGCGCCTGGGATCGCTAGGAGCATGGCGAGAATTCCGCAGGGAACGCTGGTGATTTCCAGGGATGGACGGCTAGTCCGTGGGCTCGTCGCCGATTTCGCCGTCGGAGATTTAGTCTCGTCGACCGTCCTGTCGCCCTCGAAGGTCATCGATCGCAAGCTCTTGAGGAAGCCCGTGCCCCTGGCCCTCCCTGGCACGAACTTGAAGGTGATCAACCCCCGTGGGCACGTCACCATAAACTCCTTCACGTTCGCTGGCGTTCGGGGAGTGTTGGAGGTCGTGGGCGAAGAGGACCTACTGGTCTTGCCGGTGGCGCTGAAGAACGAGGGGGCCACGATCGCTTACGGACAGCCGGGGGCGGGCGTCGTGATCCTTAGGGCATCGTCCCTCAGGGCGCGGAGGCTTCTCAAAATATATAAGCCGTGCATCCTCGTTCTCCCTATCAGCCTGGGGATGCTTGATGAGCAACTTGAGGGCGATCAACATCGACGGAGCCACGGCCGAGGTGGTGCAGGAGAGCTACAACCACCTAATCAGGAGAAAGGAGATCATACTGAAAATCAGCCATCTGGGAAAGGGCACGCCCAAGAGGTATGAGCTGAGGAAGGCCATAGCGCAGCTGTACGGGGTCCCCATTGAGCAGGTGATAGTGAAGAACATATTCACTGAGTACGGAGTACCGGTAAGCAAGGCACACGTCCACGTTTACGACAACCCATTAAGGGTCAAGATCTTTGAACCCGAATACATCATAAAGAGGAACGAGGAGGGCGCTGGCGGCCAACAGGCCGAGGGCTAAGTAAATTAAAAAGGCCTGCGGCCTTCATCGGCTCCGTGGGGTGCGCTCCGTGGCTTACGTCCACAAACTCTACGAGTTCGACTACAAAACGAACACGATAAAGCCAAGAAACAAAAAGTGTCCGAAGTGCGGCAGCTTCATGGCATTTCACAGGAACCCGGTTCCCAGGTGGCATTGTGGCAAGTGCAACTACGTCGAATACGTCAAGAAGTGAGCCCCGCGTTTATGAACTCCCCTACGGAGAACTTCGAGGGATCGCAGAGGGCCTCATCGTCCTGGGGGTGGAATCCACTAGCCACACCTTCGGCGTTGGCATAGTCGAGCTAAGCGAGGGACGCGTCAGGGTACTCTCATCCGCAAGCTCGCAGTATAGGCCAGAGAGGGGAGGGATTCACCCAAGAGAGGCCGCAAACCACCACGTCAATGCAGCGCCAAAGGTATTGGGGAAGGCCCTCGCGCAGAGCGGCCTGAGACCCAACGAGATCGATGCCCTCGCCGTGGCGCTTGGCCCCGGGCTCGGCCCGTGCATTAGGGTTGGTGCCACCCTGGCGAGGTTCCTTTCGTCATACCTCGAGAGGCCGCTCATCCCGGTGAACCATGCCGTGGCCCACGTGGAGATTGGCAAGCTCGTGACCGGCCTGAGGGATCCGCTGATCGTGTATATATCTGGCGGCAACACCATGCTCTTGGTCCAGAAGGACGGCCGCTACAGGGTCTTCGGCGAGACCCTAGACATACCGTTGGGCAACTTGCTCGACACCTTCGCGCGCGAGATCGGCATAGCGCCGCCCTACGTCGTTGAGGGCAAGCACGCCGTTGACGTCTGCGCCGAGTGGGCCAACGAATTCGTCGAACTCCCATACACGATAAAGGGCACCGACCTCAGCTTCTCGGGGCTGCTAACAGCCGCGCTCAGCGCCGCAAAGAAGGCTAAACGCGATAGGCAGGGCCTGGGAAGCGTATGCGCGAGCCTCAGGGAGACGGCCTTCACGATGCTCGTGGAGGCCGCGGAAAGGGTCATGTTAGCCACGGGGAAGCGCGAGGTCCTGGTCGTAGGAGGAGTTGCCGCAAACAGGCTATTATACGAGAAGTTCGCGTCGATGGTTCGCCTGCACAACGCCGAGCTCGGCGTGACTCCGCCTGAGTACGCCGGCGATAATGGAGTAATGATCGCGTACACTGGCGCGCTCGGCTACGCCTATGGCATCGTGGCTAGGCCCGAGGAGGCCTTCGTTAGGCAGAGATGGCGAGTCGACGAGGTCCAACTACCTTGGCTCGGCGGGACCTCGCAGGGCTTCGCCCCTGGCAGAGAGGATGAGCCCCATCAACATTAACAGCTCGTTGGCAGCGTTCCTCACGCTCCTGATCCCGCGGATGCCCGAGGCCTTGAGCTCCACCTCCATCAGCGCCCCAGTGCCCTCCTGCCGGAGCGAGTCCCTGATCTCGAGGTAGGGGGTTGCTACGTTGTCGGGACGCACTGACCTGTACAACGCTATGACCTCTCTCGCGTCCCCCCTCGCCCTAAGCCTTAACGACACCTCCATGCTCCCTGACCTCGCAGAGCTGGACTTCGTCGCAGCTCGAATACGCCGTCTCGGGATCCACCCCAGTCCTTATGAGCTCTGCTAGGCTCGTCAAATTCCTGCCGTCAACCTCTATGACGACTGGCCTCTTGGGGTTCACCAGCCCCACGCTCTTCAGCGCTTCAATTAACAACTCGGGCCTCTTGAGCGCCTTTGGCCTCAGAACCCCTTGCCCAGCCAAGTAATTGGTTAACATCCCGACGTCCCCAGCCACCTCATCTATGACGTCCTCAAACTTCAGGAGCACGACAAACGACAGCGCCTTGTCGAGGGCCAGGAGTGGAACCCTCGTGGGACCTCTCACATCGATGGACGCGTAGGTCACTAATGCCCCCATCATCTCGCTCAAATCGAGGGGTTTATCGTCCACGGTGAAGGAATACTTACTCCCTATCAGTCTCAACAGTGCACGTTTCCTCTGTTCGTCGGGCAGGTTGATCGCATCGTTTAGCGCGTCCACGAATTTTTTGGCGACGTCCTGGCCGCTCTCAAGGCCTATATCCTCCGCCCTAACCTTTCCGGGATCCTTGTCCCTGGCCACTCGCGCGATCACCTTCATGCAGGCATCGCGCGACCCGGTGAGCCCTGCCATGAAAGGTATAGCCGTCCTCGCCATCGCCGAGGCCAGGGGAAGCCTCTCGAGCCCCCAGAACCTGAATCCCATGCGTTGTTGGATGTTTCCGGTGGTCAGGAGCTCGTTTAGAATCGCCTTCTCCACCCCCCTGAACCCCTCCTTTCCCAGGTCCAGGCCTCCATAGTGTCCAGCGATCATGGCAAGTATTTTATGCCACGTGGATACCGCGAAGAACTCCTCGAGGGAGCTGATCACGTTAGCGGTGACGCTCGAGTCCTGGGGCGACTCGATCTGCGCAAGCCCGCGGCCGCGGGGGGCAGGCAAATTTATCAGCAATGACTGCTCGTCGCGCGCGTCCAATGCGGCCTTGGGATCCAGGTTTATTGCCACGTCGATCTCGTGCTCGCTGAGCGTTGCCTGTAACACGCCGGCCGCTAACAACGAGTCAAGGTCCGCACGAGGGACGAGGCGCACGAACTCGAACGACGTTAGCCTTTGAATGGCAGGGATCATGTCTACCTGCCACTAAGCCCAGGAATACTTTATTGGCAGTCTCTTAAAGTCTGGAGGGGGCGAAAACGCTACGCGCCTGCCCCAGAGACCAGGAGCTTGGCCCTCTCGGGCGTGTACTCCCAGTCCGGCGGCAACACCCCAGTCCTCTTGTAGTACTTCACGAGCCTGTGGATCTTCGACTCCACCTCTATGAGGCCCCTCTTGCTGTGGTAGTCCTTTGGATGCTCTTCGAGGTGCCTCCTCAGGTTGACAGCCTTCTTGAGTAAGTTGAAGAGGTCCTCGGGGATCTTAGGCGCCATGCCATGCTTCCTCAGGATCTCGGTCACGCTCTTGCCGATGACCTGCTTGACCAGCGGTATCCCGTACTGATCCCTCAGGATGACCCCTATCATGGACGGCCCATAACCCCTTTTCGCGAGCTCGACAACTAACAGCTCAACGTCGCTGGGAGTCATGTCGAGCTTCAGCCACCTGGGCGGGCCGGCCCGGGCAGGCCTAGTCGAGTGCGACTGGCCCTTGTCCCTCCTCTTGTTCATAACGATGAGCACCCTTGACCTGGTCTAGGAAGATTCTATGAGCTTTTTAAACGTTAACAGGGCCTTCCTAGTCGACATGGCCCTATGGGAATATACATTCTTCTCGCGCACGTCCATCTCGCCGAACGTCCTGTCCGAGCCGAATGGCCTGAAGATCGGGTCGAAGCCGAAGCCCTTGTCGCCCCGAGGGCTCTCCACGATCTCTCCACAGACTTCTCCGAGGCCTAAGACCACGTTGCTGCCATCCACTATGCATGCCGCAGACCTGAAGCAGGCCCTCCTGTCGCTGACGCCCTCGAGTAGCTTCAGGACGCCCCTTATCCCGATCGTCCTGTAGGCATAGTTGCTGTAAACGCCGGGGAAGCCGTTGAGCGCGTCAATAAAGAGGCCCGCGTCCTCGACGATCACCGGCCTCCCGAGGAGCACGTAAGAGAACAGCGCCGATATCCTGGCCACGTCCTCTAGGCTATCGGCCTGGAGCTCGAACTTCAGCCCTGGCACCATCTCCAGTTCAAAGCCGAGCTCGAGGGCCACCTCGGACATCTCGCGGTACTTGTTCACGTTGGAGGTTACCAGGGCCAACTTCATGCTCTGTACCTTTCGCGCGCGAGCGCCCTACGCACCTCCCTGCTAATGTATCTTCCCCTTCTCCTGAGCTCGTCGACCCTTTCCCAGACCGCCCTAGCGTTGTCCTCCGACACCTCCTCATAGCCTGCGCGGAATTCGCGCACGAGGGCCTCGGCCCCAGTCGCCGACACCTCCAGGCTCCTGGTGAACAGGTGCACGTCTATTGCGTGCTCCTCCACGTCCCAGCTGTAGCCGGCGAGGCCGAAGTCGATTATGTACGGCTCCCCGCCCGGCTCCCTGACGATCACGTTCGTTGCCGTCAGATCCCCGTGATATATTCCCATGCTATGCATTTTGGCCACCTGGGCTCCCAGATCCCTCATGGCCCTCCGCAGTTCCTCGGCGTTGCGGGGCGCCGCCAGTTCCTCCGAGAGCCTGCGCCCCTCGAGGTACTCCATTACAATTACGCATGCCGTGAGGTCTACGAGGAAGGGCGCCGGCACTTTGAGGCCTGCCAGGCGCAGCTGGGCCAAGATCCTCGCCTCAGTCCTAGTCCGCGCACGCCTGAAGAGTTCATCATAACGAGGGTCCCTGTAGGACTTGCTAATCCTGACCTTGACCACTACTGGAAGGCGGCCCAGCCATGCCTTGTAGAGGATCGCCTCGGCTCCCACGCCGATGATCTCGGCCAACGCTAATCCCCGAAGGCCATGCACTGATCGTGAGTGCTTATGCTACGTTAAATTTTAGCCGCGAAGTCGCTCACGTAACCGTCGCCTCCCCCTTGGCTCCATCGTCCGAGGTCAAATTAAAAACATGCGAAGCCGGGAGACGTGTACGGAGGACCCATGGAAGCCCTGGTGCTCGCCGGCGGCAAGGGCGAAAGGCTGAGGCCCATCACAGAGACGAGGCCTAAGCCCCTCGTTCCGATCTTGTGCAGGCCGCTGCTCGGCTGGATCGTCGAATCGCTGAAGAAGATCGGCATCAGGAGGATGGTGGTGGTCGCGAGCTACATGGAGGACCAGATCAGGGATTTCGCGAGGGGAGTCAGCGGGGCCGAGGTCGAGGTCGTCAGCCAGGGGGTGGAGCTCGGGAGCGGCGACGCCGTGCTAAAGGGACTTCACGCGGTCAGGGACGACGAGGTGTTGATAGTATACGGGGACATATTCCTCAAGAACTTCGAGAACGCGTTCAGGCGCGTGGCGGAGGCCGAAGGGCCCGCGATGGCCGCGGTCCCAGTCGACGATCCTTCCAAGTACGGCGTTCTCAAAATCTCTGGAGGCAAGCTCGTGAAGATTGTCGAGAAGCCGGATAGCCCTCCTTCAAACGTGATCAACGCCGGGATTTACAAGTTGGCCGTGTCTGACATCGAGTCGAGTAGGGATGTGGGGGTGAGCCCGAGGGGCGAGATCGAGTTCACGGACATCGTGAATAGAATAGCGTCGGCGAAGCCCCTACAGGTCGTAGAGCTGGAGAAGGGCTCGTGGATCGACATAGGCTATCCGTGGAACCTCATAGAGGCCAACAAGATGGCGCTCGAGCTGATCGAGAGCACAGTGCTGGGCACGATCGAGGAGCCGGTGAAGATCAAGGGCAAAGTTTACGTGGGCGAGGGCGCGCTCATAAGGTCGTTCACGTACGTGGAGGGGCCAGCGTACATCGGGGATCGCGCATCGATAGGCCCAAGCGCCAGGATAAGGCCATATAGCGTCATATGCGATGGGGCTTCTATAGGATTCTCGGTGGAAGTCAAGGAGAGCTTGATATTTGAAGGCGCAAAGATCAACCACCTCGCATACGTTGGCGACAGCATAGTGTGCGAGCACGCGAACCTCGGCGCCGGGACCATAACCGCAAACCTGAGGCTCGACGAGGGCGAGATATTCATGAAGATCAGGGACGCCAGGATCAGCACCGGGAGGAAGAAGTTCGGCGCCGTCATAGGCGCCCACGTCAAGACCGGGGTCAACGTCTCCTTCATGCCAGGAGTCAAGGTTGGCTCGCACTCAGCCATAGCGGCTGGCCTCGTGATAGATGACGACGTTCCCCCGGGCAAGTTCGTGCGCAACGTGAACGGGAAGGCATTATTAGAGGACATGCCAATAAGAAAGTCGGCGAGGCTCATCAAGCGGCGCGAGTGGTGAACGTGCCGGATTACTCGATCGACGAGTTCAGGAGGAGGTTCCCTAACCTAGCTAAGGAAATGTTAGAAGGTGAAGGTTCCCAACTCGAGCTGTCCCTGGATAGGGGCCTCTCTGATCCCTGGCACAACTACCTCCCAAACGCCATAGATTACGTGAGGAGATGTAGGAGCTTGGAGGAGGTGCGAGAGGTGCTCGACTACCTGGTCAGGAGGCGCGAGATCGCTGAGGAGGAGGCCAGGGAAATCCTGAGGAATGTGGAGGAGCGAGGGCTCGAGTACTACGGCAAAAGGAAGGAGTCCGACTACTACTACAAGAAGGCCGTCGAGTACTGGCGCGCGCGGGCAAGGCTCTTACGGGAGAGGCTTAAAAACCGCCCTGACGCTGAGGACTTGGAGTAGCGAGGTTGGACCATGTCATCCAAGAGGAAGGCCGTGGTCAAGGATAAGTGGAAGCTCAAGAAGTGGTACGAGGTGCTAGCGCCCGACGTGTTCTCGAACGTGCCCCTCGGGCAGATCCCGGCAGATGATCCAAGCAAGCTGCTCGGAAGGACCGTGGAAGCGACCCTCTACGACTTGACCGGCGACATTTCGCAGGTGCACGTGAAGTTGAAGTTCCAGATCGTCGACGTGGAGGAGGGCAAGGCCCTGACGAAGTTCAAGGGGCACGAGCTGGCCAGGGACTACATGAGGAGCCTGATAAGGCGTAAGAGCAGCAAGATACAGGCGATCGTGGACGTTGCCACGGCTGACGGCTACAAGATGCGCATCACCGGCGTTGTGCTCACGAGCTATAGGTGCAAGACGAGCCAGAGGAGAGCCATAAGGAAGATAATGAGCGAACACCTGACGAATGTCGTCTCTAACATGACGTTGAACGATTACATAGCCAATGCCATCGTCACGAACAAGATCTCCAACGAGATAGCCGAGCTCGCCAGGAAGATCTACCCCGTGCGCAGGGTCGAGATCTATAAGACCAAGGTTCTCGCGGTTCCCTCCGCCCCTTCGGCCCCCTCAACAGCGCGGGCTGAGGAGGCCGTCACCTCCTCCTAGCCGAGACCACCTTGATCACATCGCCGTCGTTTAACACGTAGCCCTCTCCCACCCTCTCCTTCGTTGCCGCGTTAATGGCGTAGAGAAAGCCCTCACCAAGGTCTGTATGGACCATGTAAGCTAGCTCCCTTGCCGTCGTACCCTTGGGCACCAGGAACGCGTCAGGCAGGACGTTGCCGCTGTGATCCGTGAACTTGTTCGCATCCTCCACCGGGTACACGGTGATGAGTCCGAGCACCTCAAACACCGCCCTGTTCAACAGCTGTTGGACTCCCGTGGACCCAAAGGGCTTCAGCACCCTCCTTTCTATGAGTTCGAGCGCTGCCCTTTGCTCCCGCGCTAGCTTGTGCTCGTCAACCACGGAGAAGCTCGGGTCGCCGGGAAGGTAGTCTATGAGCCCCTGCCTCGCGGCGTGCCTCAAGATCAGCTCGGCAAGCGCACTGACGGGAACCACGAGGTCGCCGTAGACGTCCCTGAGCCTCTTGAGATTGTCGGCTGCCTCGGGGACGTCGACCTTGTTGGCCGCGATCAGTATGGGCTTGCTGATCCGCCTCAGCTCTATTGCCAGTGCCCTCAGGTCGTCCTTGTTCCAGTCCCTCGGGCTCTTACTCGCCAGGCCGGCACCCTCTATGGCCCTAACTAGTTGTGCCTTTGTGATGCTTATGCCGGAGAGAGCCCTGGCAGCCAGGTCGACCGGGTTTTGGGCTGTGGGCAACTTCCTCGCGACCTGCCCCTCCCACACCCTTGTTACAACAGCCACAAACCACTCGTCTATCTCGCGCTGTATGAGCTCCGCCTCCTCCACCGGATCCGCGGTCCCAGGCCTCACCGGGTTGCCCTCGAGATCCGTCGAGCCCGAGGCGTCGACGACATGTATGAGCACGTCGGCCTGGCGCAGGTCATCCATGAACTTATTGCCCAGCCCCCTGCCCTGGCTGGCCCCTGGTATTAGCCCGGCCACATCCATGATTTTGACGGGAATGAACCTATCCCCCCTGACGCAGAAACCGCTCCGCGGATTACATCGTGGAAGCCCTAGCTTAACGTGGGCGCACTGCCTCCTAACGTAGCCGACGCCGACGTTCGGCTCGATCGTGGTGAAGGGGTGGTTCGCTATCTTCACGGGCACCAGCGTCATTGCTGAGAAAAGGGTCGACTTTCCCACGTTGGTCTTGCCCACCACCCCGACGAGCTTCTCGGGCGGCGGCATTAACGCACCTGTGGCCTTTGGTTGAATCTAGCGACTGAGCCGATAATAAGGCGAAGACTGGGGCTTTTTTAAGTCCGGAGAGGCTTCAATTGCGGTGCGAGGGCAACTTAGGATGGCAAGAAGCGCGTACCGCTATATGATGCTCACGTGGAGGGAGGAAGTGAAGGGCGAGCTAAGGGACGTGCTGAGGCGCAAGCTCATAGAGTGGCGTAGGCAGCCCAGCGTGGCAAGAGTCGATAGGCCCACGAGGCTCGATAGGGCCAGGAGCCTCGGGTACAAGGCCAAGCAAGGCTTCATAATCGTGAGAGTGAGGGTGAGGAAAGGGGGTAGGAGGAAGCCAAGGCCCAGCTCCGGCAGAAGGCCGAAGAGAATGGGAGTTTACGGCTTCGCTCCAGCGAAGAGCCTGAGGCTCATAGCCGAGGAGAGGGCTGCCAGGAAGTTCCCGGGCCTGGAGGTGCTCAATAGCTACTACGTCGCAGAGGACGGGAAGTACAAGTGGTACGAGGTCATACTCGTAGATCCGCACCACCCGGCGATCTGCAACGACGACGAGATCAAATGGATCTGCGAGCCGCAGAACAGGGGGAGGGTCTTCAGGGGCCTGACAAGCGCTGGCAAGAAGATGAGGGGCCTCAGAAAGAGCAGGGGCCTCAAACACACAGTCAAACATAAGTGGAAGAAGAAGCAGAAGGAGAGGATGCTCAGGAAGCGCCACGAGGCAAGCCGTGGTGCCAGGGAGCCTTGGGACGTGCTAAGAAGGAGCAGAGAGGAGTAGTGAAGCAGGTAGTGATCGAAACGTTTTGCCATTCGACGGAGGACTGCGAGAAGGTTCGAAGGGCGCTTTTAAACGTCGTCAGCCCCTCTCTGAGGAACGCCATCGAAATAGCTGAGGAAGTAGGGGCCGGCTACTACGGGAACGAGATAAGAATACTTAGGGCCCAGCTGAAGGAGGCCCAAGAGGAACTCTCCTACCTAATGGCTTCCATGAGACCTGAGGACAAACTCCTCCTCAGGGCCTCACTGAACCTGCGCGTCGACGAGAAGGCCGGCAGGCTCTACCTGAGGTTCGACAAGCAGGCTGCCTACAACGGGAGGCTGGAACTACACGACGTAGACGACGTGATCAAGGTTGTCGTGACGTTTCGAGGCCTCAGGCGCGGAGAGCTGCTCGAGTACTTGAGCTCGATGCTCGCAAAAGCTCCCGAGGAAGGTGGACTGCGCAAGCCATGAACGTGATATTCGTTGATGCGTGGATCAGGAGGACTGAGGAAGAACTATTAATGATAGCCAAGGAATGCGGAGTAAAGGCAGTTGCCGCCGAAGGGCTCGACAAGCCCCTCGAGGAGGTCGTTGGACTTCGCATATATAGGAAGGTCGTCTTCGCTGGCGATGAAAAGTTGAAGGAGAAGATAAGGGGCGTGAAGAGATCCCCGGCGCTCGTGTCAGTGGTGCCCCTGCTCGAGAATACTGCTAGATGGGCTGCACATGACGGCAGGATCGACACCTTAGTGCTTACTAACGAAAACGCTCACATATTCGACAGGGGGCAACTGGGAGCGATGAAGCATTATGGCAAGCCGTTGGAACTCGCCTTCTCCTCCATATTCAACGCAAACGAGGCCGAGCTCGCTAGGCTGGCGAAAGTCGTCGAGGAGGCGTTCTCGCGAGGCCTGAAGCTAGTGATAAGCACTGCCGCCAGCGAGCCATACGAATACAGTCACCCCTGGACGATGGTGGCGCTGGTCTCGTCGCTGGTCGGCACGGGGCCCGAAGCGCTAATCGAATCGGTCTCGGCCAACCCCCTCCGAGCCATATCATTGGCATTCGGTGAAGTCCTTGGAACTCGTTGACGTGGTCGCCCTCGTCGCAAGCCTTGCATCGCTCGCGATCTCGGCCTACCTCGTGTTGGCCACCAGGCAACTCGCAGCGAGAGCCCAGGAAAGGCCGCGAAGATCCGAGCGAATAGCGCGGAAGAGGCCAAAGAGGTACATCAGTTTCCTGGTCTTCGCGGAGGGCCCCACAAACGCCCAAGAGCTTGAGGAGGCTTTGAAGGAGACCTTCAAGCGCCTCTACGGCGAGGTGGCCTTGGCCCGCGCCAACCTCAGACTGGTCTACTTCGACCCGGCTAGGCTACACGGCATCGTGGGGACCACAGCTGAGTACAGGGACGAGGTGCTGGCAACGATCTCAATGGTCAGGAGGGCAGGGAGGAGCCGGGTGGCAATAATCCCCGTGGGCTCCAGCGGGACGCTCAAGGCCTCGAAGAGGGCGTTGGACCAGAGGCGCGGCAATCCCTAATAACTCCGGTGCCCTTAGCTTCAACGGATGATGATGCCGCTCCAGAAGGAACGGTGAAGAGCTCGCGACGATCTGACGCGCTGTAATACTCTTAAGCCCATAACCACATCATGATTACTGGGCGGGGGTGCCCGAGCCAGGCCAAAGGGGGCGGACTTAAGATCCGCTGGCGCAGGCCTGCGTGGGTTCAAATCCCACCCCCCGCACTCGGCCAAGGACATAAAATGTTTAAAGCGTCGCACGAATCTCGTGTAGCGGGAAGGGGTAATCAGCCTTGGCCATGGGATTCGGCGCGGCAGCCGCATACGATAGGGCCATAACGATCTTCTCGCCAGACGGCAGGATTTACCAGGTCGAGTACGCATTCGAGTCCGTGAGGCGCGGCTGGACAACCCTCGGCTTGAAGACTAGGAGCGCTGGAGTCGTCGTGGTGGAGAAGAAAAAGACCTCGCCGCTGGCCGACGAGAAGCTCGTTCAGAAGGTCTTCAAGATCGACGAACACGTCGGGGCGAGCTATGCCGGCGTGGCCAGCGATGGCAGGGTCTTGATAGACTACGCGAGGAGGCAGGCGCTGATCTACAAGTTCTACTACGAGGAGGCCGCCCCGGTTGAGTACATAGCCAAGGTGGTCTGCGACGTCAAGCAGGCTTACACGCAACATGCGGGCGTGAGGCCCTTCGGCGTCTCGCTCATATTCGTGGGAGTGGACGACGGGGGGACGCAGCTCTTCATGACCGAGCCCAGCGGCCGATATACCAGCTACTACGCCGTCGCCATAGGCGAGAAGGGCAATAACGTGACCGAGTTCCTCGAGAACAACTACAAGTATGATTTAGACGTCAAGGAGAGCCTCAAGCTGGGCGTCCAGGCAATAGCGACCTTCATAGAGGGAAAGCCCGGTCCCGAGCTCATAGAGGCAGGATACGTTGATGTGCACGAGAGGAAGTTCAGGATACTCTCCGCCGAGGAAATAGCGAAGATCTTGAGCGAGCTAGCGTCAGAGGGCAAGATAAAGCTCTAGCTGTACTACTTAAACGCCGAAACCATTTGAGTAATCCTTGTGGAGCGCGGGGGTCCTCTTGACAGACAAGTACGTGATAGCCAGGCTGGAGAAGAAGGGCCATAGGTTCGAGATCCTGGTCGATCCTGAGGTGGCGCTCAAGATCAGGGAGGGGAAGAGCGCCAGCGTGGACGAGGCCCTAGTGGGGGATTTCGTGTATAAGGACGCCAGGAAGGGGCTGAAGGCCTCGCCCGAGAGCCTCAGGGAGGCCTTCGGTACCGAGGACGTAAGGACGATAGCCGTCGAAATAATCAAGAACGGGGAGCTCCAGCTCACGGCTGAGCAGAGGAGGAGGTTCCAGGAGGAGAGGAGGAGGCAGCTCATTAACCTCATAGCCAGGAACGCAATAGATCCCAAGACGAAGCTCCCGATCCCGACCACGCGAATAGAGCTGGCCCTCGAGCAAGCACGCTTCTCCGTGGATCCCTTCAAGCCGGCCGAGGCACAACTCGAGGAAGCGGTCTCTAGGATCGCAAAGGTCATACCGATCAAGCTCGCGAAGGCCCTCATAAGTGTTAGGATCCCGCCCGAATATGCACCGAGGGCCTACAAGGCGCTATCAGGCTACGGCCAGATAAAGAAGTCCGAGTGGCAAAGGGATGGCAGCCTGTACCTTGAAATAGAGGTGCCCGCAGGCCTGCAACAGGAGTTCATAGATAGGGTTAATAGCCTGACCAAGGGTAGTTCGACGGTCAAAATTTTGAGCGTGGGTTGATCGATGAAGCTTAAGACGTTAGTCGCCGATAGGCAGATCGTCAGGCCGGGGGACGTCCTCGCAGTAGTCGAGGACGAAGAGGTCAAGTACGCTAGGTACCCCGACAAGCACGTGTTCATAATGAACAGCAAGGTCTACGCAGACGTCGTGGGCCTCGCCTCTATCGGCGAGGGCAGCGTGTCGGTCATCCCGCTGGAGGGAACCTACATCCCCAGGAAGGACGACCTAGTGATCGGCGTGGTGACCGGGGTGGGCATTACTGCATGGATCCTCGACATCAACTCGCCGTACAAGGCCGTATTGCCCGGAGAGGACGTAGTTGAGGGCTTCAACCCGGCCGTGCACGAGCTAAGGGGCTACCTGGATTTAGGTGACTACGTGTTGGCAAAGGTCGCCGAGTTCGATAGGACCCGGGATCCCCTCCTCACAATTAGGGGAAAGGGGCTAGGCAAAATAATTGATGGAACCGTAGTCAAGGTCAGGGCCAGCAAGGTGCCCAGGTTGATCGGCAGGAAGGGCAGCATGTACAATCTCCTCACGTCGGCAACGGGCTGCGACATCACGATCGCGCAGAACGGGCTGGTTAGGCTCAAGTGCAATGATGAGAGGACGATCGAGACGTTGGTGAAGGCGATAAGAATCATAGAGAGCAAGTCACATATTAGGGGGCTTACAGAGGAGATAAAGGCCTTCCTAGAAAGGGAGTTGGGTGCGAGGAGCGATGCAAAGGCTCATCAGGGATGATGGGACAAGGGTTGATGGGAGGAAGCCCGACGAGCTCAGGCCGATCTCGATGAAAGTTGGAGTGATCAAGAACGCCGACGGCTCAGCGCTAGTCGAGTATGGCAACACGAAGGTGGTAGCCGCCGTTTACGGGCCCCGCGAAGCCAGTTACAGGGTGCCGATCCTGCCCGACAGGGCAACTCTCAGGGTGAGATATCACATGGCGTCCTTCTCTACCAAGGAACACAAGTCGCCGGCCCCCACCAGGAGGGAGATAGAGCTCTCGAAAGTCATTCGCGAGGCCCTCGAATCCGTGGTGTTCGTTGAACAATTCCCGAGGACTTCAATAGACGTGTTCATAGAAGTCCTGCAGGCGGATGGCGGGACGCGGACGGCTGGGCTCACGGCTGCCTCACTGGCCCTCGCCGACGCCGGCGTGCCAATGATGGACCTGGTGGCTGGGGTGGCCGTCGGCAAGGTTGATGGCATCCTCGTCCTGGACATCAACGAAGTGGAGGATGAGAACGGCAGCGCTGACATGCCCATTGGCGTGGCCTATGGAATCGGCAAGATCGTCCTGCTACAGCTAAATGGGGTATTGAGCAGGGAGGAGTTCAAGAAGGCCATAGAGCTCGGGTGGCGCGGCGCCGAGCACATTTATAAGGCAATGAAGGAAGCGCTCTACCAAAAGTACGCTGAGGTCGCTAGCAACACAGGAGCCTAGGGTGAGGACCGCTTGTCGACTACTCAGCCAAAGGAACCCCTCATACCAAGGCTCAGGGCAGAGAACATACTGAGGGGCCTCAGGAAAGGCGTGAGAGTTGACGGCAGGAAGCTCGACGAATATCGACCCCTCGCCATCGCCCTTAACGTCATTTCCAATGCAGAAGGCAGCGCCTACGTGAAGCTTGGGAACACGCAAGTGATAGCGGGGGTCAAGTGCGAGCTCGAGAGGCCATTCGAGGACAGGCCCAACGAGGGCGTGCTCCAAGTACATGCCGAGTTCGTTCCACTGGCGTCGCCGACGTTTGAGCCAGGCCCTCCAGACGAGGACGCCATCGAAGTGGCCAGGATCGTCGACAGGAGCCTCAGGGAGCCCAAGGTGGTGAAGCTCGATCAGCTGGCCATAGAGCCTGGGAAGGTTGTGTGGGCCATTCACGACGACATATACTTGCTCGACCACGACGGAAACATCGTGGACGCAAGCATGCTGGCGTCGGTCGCCGCGCTCTCAGCGACAAAGCTTCCCAAGTTGATCAGGGAGAAAGAAAGTCTCGTGCTAGACAGGGCAACGCGCGAGACGCCGTTGCCCATGGGCCCGCTAGCGGTGACCATCTCCATAGGAGTGATCGAGGACCTGCTCCTCGTCGATCCCTCGCTCGAGGAGGAACAAGTTGTCGAAGCCTACCTCACCTTTGCCATAAGCGAGGACGGCAACGTGGTCGGCTTCCAGAAGCGCGGCAACAGGGGGCTCACCCCCAGCATTCTCGACAACGCGCTTGACCTCGCCTACAAGAAGGCTGGGGAGCTGCTTGAAAGGCTTCGAAAGGTTATTAATAGTCCCCAGCAACATACCACAGGCCTCGGCGCAGTGATGGGTGCTTAAGGGATGGGCAGGACGAGGGTCGTCGGAATAGCGGGCAGGTATGGCGCAAGGTATGGGTCGACGATCAGGAAGCGCGCCAAGGAAGTGCTCGAAAAGAGGTATGCCGAACACGAGTGCCCGTTCTGCGCGAGCCGGGGAACCGTTGTCAGGATCTCGGTGGGGATGTGGAAGTGCCTGAAATGCGGTAACACGTGGGCCGGCGGCGCCTACGTTCCTCGCACCGGGCTCAGCAAGACCTTCCCGAGGATTTTGAGGCAACAGGTATAGCCCTCTTGGCAATCCTCGTCACAACCTCCCGCGAGCCCAGCCAGAGGACGAGGTCCTTCGCGCGAGACCTCGCCTCAATACTGCCTAGGGCATTCTACGTTGTGAGGGGCAAGAGGAGCCTCAACGACCTGGCCCTCGCGGCATTCCTAGGCACTGCCGATAGGGCCGTCGTAGTCAACGAGCGAAGGGGCAACCCGTCCTTGATTACCGTCTACGCGGCGTCGGCGCTTCGCGGAAGGCCTTCCCTGGAGAGGAGGGCAGCCCTTAAGCTGAGGGGGGTGAAGCTTGCCAGAGAGGTGCCGGGAGGAATCGGGAGGGGCACTGGCGTGTCTCGGGCCTTCGTGGAAGTCGCCTGCAACAGCGAGTTGTGCAGGGGGGTTGCCGAGGTCATTATGGACGTTATAGGCCAGAAGCTCCTGGTCGGACGGGAGCGGGCCGACGTCGTGCTCGTCCTCGAGGACAAGCGAGACTTCGTCACGCTTTACGCCGTGAACCGAAACGGGCTCCGCGTCGGGCCAGAGGCGAAGATCGAGAGGGTGATCGTCCACGATCTTCGAAGCTGAGCTCGAGATAGTCGCGAAGGATCCGAAGCTCTTGGATTCCCTCAGGAGGTCCCTGGCAGCCGATCTCGCGATGGGAGGACCTGGCGACTGCCGCTATGGAATGCGCGAAGAGCCTGACAGGCTCGTAATAACGATCGCGTGCAGCAAGGTTAGCGATTTAAGAGCTTCCGTGAATAGTTTACTCGGTCTCATGGAACTACTGGACAGGAGTGTTGAGGAGTTGGGACATGGGGGAGAGGGGCCTACCGCCTGAGGTGCAACAGGCACTGGCCCAGTACCAAGCGCTGAGGGAGAGCTACGCCAGGATGGATAACGAGCTGAGGCTCATAGAAGCAGAGCTAGCCGAAGTTGAGAACACCCTCGACTCTGTCGCGAGCCTAGCCGACAACGTCGAGCTGTACAAGATGGTGGGCCACGTTCTTTTCAGGAAGACCAAGGAGGAAGTAGTTAAGGAGCTCAACGAGAGAAAGGAGCTGCTCAGCATAAAGAGGGATAAATACAGGAGACAGCTAGAAATCCTCAGCTCCCAGATTAACGAGCTGGAGAACAAAATAAGGAGCTTGCTGACCAAGTACGGATTGGGAGCCGGCCAGCAGAAGCAGGGCTGACGCGACAAGCTTTTACGGGGAGTTTCCCGTGCTTGCTTAGAAGGAGCTGCGTGATGCTCAATGGTCAGGTACAAACAAGTATCGGACATACTCAAGATTTCGAAGAACCTGGAACAGGTTAGGAACATCGGCATAACGGCGCACGTCGATCACGGCAAGACCACACTCTCCGACTCGCTGCTGAGCGCTGCCGGAATAATATCGGAGAAGGTCGCGGGCCAGGCCCTTGCGCTGGACTACCTCGACGTGGAGCAGAAGAGGCAGATGACGGTCAAGGCCGCCAACATCAGCCTGTACCACGAGTACAAGGGCAAGCCATTCGTCATAAACCTAATAGACACGCCTGGGCACGTCGACTTCCAGGCGAAGACCACGCGAGCGCTGAGGGTGATAGACGGAGCCATCGTGGTCGTGGACGCCGTTGAGGGGGTCATGACCCAGACCGAGATGTACCTGAGGGTCGCGCTGGAGGAAATGGTGAGGCCCGTTCTCTTTATAAACAAGATAGACAGGCTCATCAAGGAGCTCAAGCTGTCGCCAGCTGAGGTGCAGAGGAGGTTAGTTCAAATAATAAAGGACATCAACACGTTGATCTCGAACTACGCTGATAAGGAGTTCAGGACTGCGTGGCAACTCGATCCGGCCAAGGGACAGGTGGCCTTCGGTAGCGCCAGGGATAGGTGGGGGCTGACCATACCGCTTGCACAACAAAAGGGAATAAAGTTCTCCGACATAGTCGACGTCTACGAAAAGGGAAGGGACGCGCTAGCTGAGCTGCAGAAGGCGGCGCCGCTCCACGAGGCTGTCCTCGACATGGTCGTGAGGTACGTGCCGAACCCGCGCGAGGCACAGTCCTATAGAATTAAGAAGATCTGGCACGGCGATCTCGACAGCGACATCGCGAAGAGCATGATCAATTCAGATCCCAACGGGCCCCTGGTGATGTTGGTCAACGACGTCAGGGTCGATCCCCACGCGGGCCTCGTGGCCACTGGACGCGTGTACTCCGGAACCCTCAGGGCCGGCGAGGAGGTGTGGCTCATAAACGCCAGGACGAAGCAGAGGATCCTGCAGACGAGCATATACATGGGGCCGTACAGGGAGGTCGTCGACGAGGTCGTCGCAGGCAACATCGGAGCCGTGCTGGGACTCGACAGGGCCCGCTCGGGCGAAACCGTCGTCGCGCCGACGTTAAAGGACTCCATGACTCCATTCGAGAAGCTGAGGATGATCGCTGAATCCGTTGTCACGGTGGCGCTCGAGCCCAAGGATCCGTCGCAACTGCCCAAGCTAGTGGACGCCCTCCACAAGCTGAGCATAGAAGACCCGAGCCTGCTGGTCAAGATCAACGAGGAAACAGGCGAGTACCTGCTCAGCGGGGTCGGCACGCTACACATAGAGATCGCTCTAACGCTCCTCAAGGAACAGTACGGACTCGACGTCATGGCAACGCAACCGCTGATAGTCTATAGGGAGAGCGTGAGGGAGGCCAGCAAGGTCTTCGAAGGCAAGTCGCCCAACAAGCACAACAGGTTCTACATTAGCGTCGAACCTCTTGACGAGGAGACGATAAAGCTGGTGCAGGAGGGCATAGTGATGGAGGACATGGACGCGAGGGAGAGAGCCAAGATACTCAGGGAGAGGGCTGGGTGGGATGCCGACGATGCGAGGAGAATAATCGCGATAGACGAGAACATAAACTTCCTGATCGATAGGACGACGGGAGTGCAACACCTAAGGGAGGTGCGCGACACGGTCATCCAAGGCTTCAGGCTTGCCGTGAGAGAAGGTCCGCTGGCGATGGAGCCCGTCAGGGGGCTGAAGGTGATACTTCACGACGCAATAATACACGAGGATCCAGCTCACAGGGGGCCCGCCCAGATATTCCCGGCGGTGAGGAACGCGATCTTCGCGGGCATGTTGACCGCTCGTCCCACGCTGCTCGAGCCAATAATGAAGCTCGACATAAGGACGCCCATGGAATACATCGGCAACATCTCGACCATCATAACTAAGAAGCGCGGCAAGCTCATAGAGGTCCAGCAGTACGGGGCCCTCTCCAGGATCATAGCGGAGCTGCCCGTCAGCGAGTCCTTCGACATCGCGGAGCTCCTGAGGAGCGCTAGCTCGGGTAGGGCACTGTGGGGACAGGAATTCAGCAGGTGGAGCCCCGTCCCGGATTCAATGCTCGCCGACCTAGTAGCGAAGATCAGGACAAGGAAGGGACTTAAGCCGGAGCCGCCAAGGCCTGAGGACTTCTTGGGTCCCTAACGAGACCTTTATTAGAGGGCCCAAATCCTTCTCCCACTGGAGTTGTGCCGGGGTAGCTCAGCCTGGTAGAGCGCCGGGCTGTTAACCGCAGCCGAGGAGCCTGGCAGGGACCCGGTGGTCCGGGGTTCGAGTCCCCGCCCCGGCGCCTCTACCCCTCGATCTTAATTTCGTCACCACTACGAGGAACGTGCACCTCGAGGTCGCTGCCGAGCTCCTCCCTCAACTTCTTAGCCAGGGCCAACCTGTTATCATCGTCGCCGTGTATCAGCACTATCGACTTCAGCGTGCCCCTATAGCTGTGGGCTAGCCTCAGTAGGCCCTCCATGCCAGCGTGGCTGGAGAGATCGTACCACTCCAGCCTCGCCTTAAGCCTGTCCCCCTCCTGCGGATCTAGTAGGCCCTCCTCGAGCAGTTTGTGGCCGGGGCTATTGGGGGCCTGGTAACTCACGAGAAGTACTGCATTCTTTGGATCGCCGCCAAGCCTCCTCACGTATTCCACGCTGGGGCCGCCCTTTAACATGCCGGCCGGCGAAATTATAACGCAGCCCCTCTCGACGCTCGATACCTTCCTCCTCTCGCGAGGGCTCCGGACGAAGCGGATGCTCTTGAACACGTGATCGATTAAGTACGGGTCCCTAACATATTTGTCGTACTTGGCGTACATTGGGAAGAAGTTGCGGGCCATCCCATCGACGTATACGTCGAGGTGCGGCAGCTGCGACACTATCATCGCAGCAACCTCCTGGGCCCTGCCAATGCTGAACGCCGGCACGAGGACAGTCCCCCCAGCGCTGGTCACGGAGTCCACGGCCTCCACGAACGCCTTTTCCACGGCATTCCTCGGGGGATGGTTCCTCGCGCCATAAGTGGACTCCATTATCAGGACATCGACCTTAGCCGGCAATATGTCGGCTCCACTAAGGGTCCACGTCTGGATGTCGTTGACGTCCCCCGTGTACAACACCCTCAGGCCGGAGGGGGTTTCGACGTAGATCATTGAGCTCCCAATGAGATGGCCGGCGTTGCTTAGGGTGACCTCGAAGCCCTCCAGGTCTGCCTTTTCCCCGTAGTTCATGGTCATCGCGCTATTCCGCAGCTTCTCGAAATCCGTCAGCTCGTAATCGACGTATGGCCCGTTGAGCTTCAGGAAGTCCATCACAAGGAGTCCCATCGCCTCGATGGTCGGAGGGGTGGCAATGACCCTGACGGAGGACGTGGTGAAGAGTAGCGGGGCCGCTCCGCTGTGGTCGAGGTGCGCGTGCGAGATCGCGACGGCGGTCAGATCCACCGGCCTGACGTGCAACGGGAACCTGGGCCTATCGGCCTCGTCGAAGTTTATGCCGTAATCCAGCAACAGGTTGCCCTTGTCTGATAAGAGCACTGCTGCCCTCCCGACCTCTCCTCCGCCTCCAAGCACCCTGAGGACCGGCATTAGACACTATCACGCCCAATTGCGCAGCTCTGTGAGTCAAATGCCAACCTCCTATTAAATATGAGCTTTCGAGCACTATTCTTTATGGGGGTACCGAGGCCTTGGTCCTGCCAATGGGCCCTAGAGATCTGAGGAGGGCGCTGAAGAGGCTTGGGATAGAGGTGGAGGAGCTCAAGGACGTCGAGAAAGTGGAGATAACTCTCAAGGATAAGGTAATAGTCGTCGAGAATCCACAGGTTCTCACATTCAGGGCCCAGGGCACCACGGTTTTCCAGGTAGCTGGCACACCCAAGGAAGTTCAAAGGGCCATTGCACAGGTCGAGCCCAGGATCAACGTCAGCGAGGAGGACGTGGAATTCGTCATGAAGGAGGCAGGAGTGAGCAGGGAGGAGGCCCTGAAGGCCCTCGTGGAATCGGGCGGGGACATAGCGCTAGCCCTGCTCAAGCTGAAGGGCTCCTGAGCGGGGTGGCAGCAGCCTTGGGGCTCGCGCAGGGGAGGGCTGGAGGCCCTCGGCTAGTTCACAGGCTCGAGAAGCCCTCCTACCTTTTGGACGTATACTACGACGGCGAGCTAGGCTCAGCGGTGCTAGTCTTCGTCGATGAGGAGGGCGAGGAGGTGTACCACGTCCCAGACCCCGTTGGCCACCGGCCATACTTCCTAGTCAACATGCCCCCAGAGGAGGTGGAGAAAGTCGTCGGGGCCGTGGGCGATGAGAGGCCTGTGATCGGGATTGAGGAGGTGAGGAAGGCAGATCCGCTGACCATGCAAACGATCAGGCTCACGAAGGTTGTCGTCAAGGACCCCCTAGTCGTCAGGAAGCTCAGGGAGAGGTTCCCGAGGGCGTGGGAGGCCAAGATCAAATATCACAACAACTACATCTATGATAATGGCCTGATTCCCGGCATGAGATACGTGGTGGTCAACAGAACAATAAAAATCGTTAAGCCCGAGATACCTCCCGAAGTGCTCAAGAGCCTAGAGGAGCTGTTCTCAAAGGAAGATCCTGAGACCGCTGCGCTCGCCCGCGAGCACCTTCACGTGTTCGAGGAACCCCCTCCAAAGGTTAGGAGGGTCGCCGTTGACATCGAGGTCTACACCCCCTTCAGGGGACGCGTGCCCAATCCGAGGCTGGCCGAGTACCCAATAATATCGGTGGCGCTGGTCGGCACGGATGGCAACAAGAGGGTCCTAGTCCTTGCAAGGGACGTCCCCTGGGGCGAGGCGCCTGCCGAGTATCCAAGGGACGCACGAATAGAGGTCTTCGATAGCGAGCGGGCGTTGATCGCCGAGGTGTTCGAAGAGCTATCGAAGTATCCCGTGGTCGTCACATTCAACGGCGACGAGTTCGACCTACAATACCTTTACAATAGGGCATTAAAGCTCGGGATGAGCCAGCGAGAAATGCCCCTCAGGCCCGCCGAGGACGGCGTCAGGCTAGTGACGGGCATCCACATAGACTTGTACAAGTTCTTCAGCAACAAGGCGATCAAGAACTACGCGTTCGGCGGCAAGTACCAGGAGGAGAACCTCGACAGCGTGGCCACCGCACTACTGGGTATATCGAAAATCCAGCTGGACACCAGCGTCAGCGAGCTAGACATGGCCACGTTAATAACCTACAACTACAGGGACGCCTACCTGACGCTTGCCCTGACGACGTTCGACGACGAACTGACCTGGAAGCTCATGATACTGCTCGCACGAATATCGAGGACCGGCCTGACCGATGTTTGTAGGAAGCAAATTTCGAACTGGATCCAGAACATGGTGTTCTGGGAGCACAGGAGGCGAGGTTACCTGATTCCAGAAAAGGACGATATAGCGAGGATGGGCGTGAGCGCAGCAACGCGCGCAACGATAGAGGGCAAGAAATATGCTGGCGCCCTCGTGGTTGAGCCACCAAAGGGCGTGTTCTTCAAGGTAGCAGTGCTCGACATAGCCTCCCTGTACCCGAGCATAATAAAGAAGTACAACCTAAGCTATGAGACCGTGGACGCGAGGTGGTGCTCCAAGCGCGCGCCGATCGAGGACGAGCTCAACAGGAAAATACACGAGGTCTGCCTCGATAAGCCGGGCCTGATGTCCCAACTCGTCGGCATATTGAGGGACTTTAGGGTCGGCATATACAAGAAGAGGTCCAAGGACAAGTCATTGAGTAAGGAGCAGAGGACTTGGTATGACGTCGTCCAACGGGCACTTAAAGTTTTCATAAACGCAAGCTACGGGGTCTTTGGCGACGAGTCATTCCCGCTTTACTCGCCCGCCGTTGCCGAGAGCGTCACGGCTCTCGGGAGGAGGTCATTTTACATGATCGTCAGCAAGAGCGCTGAGCTGGGCATGAAGATCCTCTACGGCGACACCGACTCAATATTCCTGTGGTCCCCGGAGCCCCAACAGTTGTCTAGGCTACAGGAGTGGACAGCGAACAGCCTGGGCCTGGAAATAGAACTGGACAAGGTGTTCACATACGTGGTATTCACAGGCTTGAAGAAGAACTACCTGGGCAGGCTGGAGGGAGGGGGGATGGACATAAAGGGCCTGCTCGGGAAGAAGAGGAACGTCCCCGACTTCCTGAAAGCGCTTTTCGAGGAGATCATAAGCGCCCTCGACAAGATCTCCAGCCCCGAGGACTTCATAGCCTTCGAGGATCTACTCAGGGAGCGCATGAGGAACGTTTACATGGAGCTGAGGAATAGGGAAGTAACGTTGGATCAACTGGCTTTCAGAGTGGGACTCAACAAGGATCCCCGGGAATACACCAAGACCACGCCTCCTCACGTCAAGGCCGCCCTACAGCTGATGAAGTACGGCTTCAGCGTCGAGGAGAATGACATAATACTTTATGTCAAGGTCAAGGGAAAGGAAGGATATAAGGCGCTACAGCTCGCGAAGCTCAGCGAAGTCGATCCGGGCAAATACGTGGAACTCCTCAGGAGCGTGTTCGAACAGTTCCTCGGCGCGCTCGGAATTAGGTGGGAGGACGTGATTGGAATGTCCCTCACCGAGCTGTGGGGGTCCACGAGAGGCGGTTAGGGAAAAGTACTTAAGTGCTTGTCCCCGCTAAAGAGCTCAGGTGCTTGTGATTGCCAAAGAAGAGGGAGAGCAGGGGAAGGAGGAAGGGCGACAAGGGAAAGTCCGGGCTAATCCAGTGCGACAACTGCGGGAGGCTCGTCCCCGCTGACAAGGCCATATGTATAACGAAGATGTATAGCCCGGTGGCCCCGCAGCTGGCCGAGGAACTGGAGAAGAAGGGGGCAATCATCACCAAGTACCCGGTGACCAAGTGCTATTGCATATCCTGCGCCATCCACTACGGGATAATCAAAGTAAGGCCGGAGGAGGAGAGGAGGGTGAGGGCCTCCCTCACCTAGGCCCATCCTCGCCGAGCTCCCTCACGATCTCTCTAACGGTTTCGTCGAGCTCCGGAACGCCGCTGGGGCTTTTCAGCTTGCCCAGGATGGATTTAGCTAGTTCCTTCACTTCCTCGTAGCCCCGTCTGGCGTACTCCGTTGCCACCAGCAACGTGGCGACCTCGTCGGCTGCCCTCACGACTTTCGCCTCAAGGCTCTGTCCCTCGTTGAATTCGTGCAATAGGTCAACGAATTCGCCGAGGCCCATGGCCTCAAGGGCTCGCCTCTCGTGGGAATCCATGTCGAGGCCCTCCTTAATCCACGATAACACGTCGCCCGTGATCGCTTCGGGCACGTCGTGGATTAGGGCCATCTGCAACGCCCTTTCGACGTCGACGTTTAAGCCCTTGTCCCTGAGCCTGCGGCAGATCAGCAGCGCCATCAGGGCCACTAGGTACGAGTGCTCCATGGAGTTCTCGGCAAGGCACGGCGGGACCCCGCGCACTAGCCAGCCAGTCCTCACGACGTTGCTGAGCTTCAGCAACTGCCTGAGGCCCAATTTCGTCGCCACGGCCAATAAGTTCCGAGGAACTAAAAAAGGAAGCGCCGCCATTGAATATTTCCCGCGCCCTCGAATGGGAGATGCCCGAGGGATCCTGGAATGAAAGCGTTGTACACCGAGAGGGCCCCAAAGCCGATAGGCCCGTACTCCCAGGGGATAGTGGTCGGCAACTTCATCTTCGTCTCGGGACAAATACCGATTGATCCGGCGACCGGCGCCCTAGTGGGGGGCGACGTGAGGGAGCAGACCATCAGGGTGCTCGAGAACGTTAACGCCATATTGAATAGCGCTGGCGCCAGCCTTAAGGACGTGGTCAAGGTCACGGCGTACCTGGTGGACCCAGCTGACTTCCAGGCCTTCAACGAGGTGTATACGAAGTTCTTCGAAGGGGGACCATATCCCGCGCGCACGACCGTGTTCGTTAAGGAACTGCCCAGGGGCGCGCGCGTCGAAATCGACGTGATTGCCTGGAAGAGGCAATAAGAGGGGGCAGCGTTCGCGAAATCCCTCTTAGCCGTTTTTAAAGTAACACTAACCTTTAATGTCGCGAAAGGTGGAGCGCGTGTACGTCAAGTACTTGGCTTGCAGCAAGTGCGGAAGGAGGTATGAGCTGTCGGAGAAGCCGGTAACCTGCGTGAACAAGGATCTAGGCAGACTGGACATATACTATGACTATGAGGCAATAAAGAACGCGCTCGACGCCTCCGCGCTGGCGCGCAGGTCCTTCACCATGTGGAGGTACATGGAGTTCCTGCCCCTGCCGGACCCCAAGCACATAGTTAGCCTCGGGGAGGGCGGCACCCCGCTGATAAAGGCCTCGAGGCTGGCCGAGAGGCTGGGCATGAGGGAACTATACCTCAAGGACGAGACGCGGAATCCGACGGGAAGCTTCAAGGACAGGGCCATGAGCGTCTCAGTCTCCATGGCCAAGTACTTTGGATTCAAGAGGGCAGTGATAGCCAGCAGCGGTAACGCCGCGGCAGCGCTCGCGGCATACGGTGCAAGAGCCGGGATAGAGGTCTACGCGTTCGTGCCCGACTTCGCTGGGTACGGCAAGATCGCCCAGCTGCTGTACTACGGCGCTAAGGTGTTCAAGGTCAGGTGGACGGAGGCCGAGGACCCAACTGTGAAAATGATGAGGATCCTCAGCGAGCGCTTCGGCTTCTACCCGAGTCCAAGCTTCGGCGTGTTCAACCCATACCAAATAGAGGGCCCGAAGACCATTTCGATGGAGATAGTGGAGCAGCTCGGCTGGAGGGTCCCGGATCAGGTCTTCGTCCCCACGGGCGCCGCCAGCCTCCTGACCGGCGTTTACAGGGGGTTCAGGGACTTCAACGAGGTCGGCATGGCCAACGGATACCCCAGGCTGGTCGCCGTACAGCCCGAGGGAAATCACCCCTTCGTCCGCGCCTGGATGGAGCGCGCCGACCCCGACAGGATAAGGCCGTGGGAGCAGCCTCCTAAGACCATAGCTACCGGGCTCGAGGACACCTTCCCGTGGGATGGGGATGCAGGCCTAAGGGCCCTTTACGAGACCAGGGGCTACGGCGTGGTCGTGAGCGACAACGAAATAGTGAATGCCATGAAGTTGCTGGCTAGCCTCGAAGGCATATTCGCTGAGCCCAGCGGGGCGGCCGGACTGGCAGGCCTCATCAAGGCCCTTGACGAGGGCCTCGTCTCGAGGGATGAGACCATCGTCGTCCTGGTAACTGGCCATGGGCTGAAGGATCCAGACGTCGTGAGGAGCACCGCGGGCGACGCGCCCTTAATATCGCCCTCGCCGGAGGAATTCTTCAAGGCCGCCGAAGAATACTACAACGTGAAGTTTTAGCGCTTCGCTGTCCGCCCCTTTACGTGGCGAGTTCACGTTTTTGTGCCCTGCCTCATTTTATATGTGCCTCGGAATCCACAATGGCCAGACCCTCGAAGAGGAGCCTCGGGCTCGCACACTCAATGCATAGGATCATTGCCGAGAAGGCCAGCGAGATGAGGGCCAGGGGCGCGAAGCTCATAGACTTCTCGATCGGGCAGCCTGGCCTTCCGCCGCACGAAGGCGCGCTCAAGGATTTCGTGGAACTCATACGCGAGAACCCCTTCGAGCTCTACAGGTACCCCCCGTCCCAGGGGCTCCTGGCGCTTAGGGAGGCCCTCTCAGCGGACCTGAGGAAGTACGGCGGCGTTGACGTGGATCCCTCCAACATAGTCATAACGACCGGCGGCCTCGAGGCGCTGGTGGCAATTCTGTATGCCACGACCGACGAGGGGGATACCGTCCTGCTGCCCGAGCCCTGCTACAGCATGTACTTCGAGGCCCTCGGCATGCTGGGCGCCAGGGCCGAGACATGCCCGCAGAGGCTCGAGCACGGCTTCCAGCCGGATGTCGAGTGCCTCAAGGCCAAGGCTCCCAGGGCCAGGGCAATCATGTTGGCGAGCCCCGACAATCCTACGTCGAGGGTCATCTCGGAGGATATTGCCAAGGCAATAGCAGACCTTTCCGAGGACCACGACCTGTGGGTCGTCTACGATGTGGCCTACAAGCACGTCACCTACGAGGCAAAGCACGTGTGGCTGGAAAAGGTTGCCAGCGATCCCAGCAGGATCATCGTTGTCGGTAGCTTCTCGAAGGACATAGCCATTCCCGGCGGCAGGCTCGGCTACGCGTACGCCTTCGACAGGGAAATAGTTGAGCACGTGGTCAAGGTCAGGAGCGTCATCAGCATAGGCGCGCCCACGCCCTCCCAATGGCTTGCGTACATCGCCCTCACCAAGTACAAGGACGAGTACCTCAGGCATGCGCTGGAAGTCTACAGGAAAAGAAGGGACGTGGCGTACGACTTCCTCACCAGGCTCCTGCCCGAAGCACGCGTCATGAAGCCCACGGCCGGCATTTACCTCTTCCCCGACCTCTCGCCATATCTCAGGAGGAAGGGGCTCGACGACGTCGGATTTGCTCTTGAACTGATCGAGAAGGCCGGCGTGGTCGTCCTGCCGGGAAGCGCGTTCGGACCTAGCGGCAAGGGGCACGTGCGCATAACGTTCGCCACTAACAACGAAGACGACATACGCGAAGGGCTACGGAGAATGGCTGAGTTCCTATTGAGCTGACGTGGGGGCCGAGGGTTGGACGTTCTGCTGGAACAGGGCGTCAAGGACGTGCTCGTGGTGGCTATAGGCGGAGGGGGCGACGTTGCCTCTGCTGCCATGTTGGCCCTGGCGCTCAGGAGGCTAGGCATGAAATCTACCGTGGCCACCATCGTGTGGGAGCGATTCGTCTACGACCCCCTTCCTGGACCAGTGAGGATGAATGAGATGGTAAACCTATCGAAGGTGTTCGAACACTCAGCAGTGGTTGGCGAGAGCTCATATGCCGTACGTGGCGGCAGGAAGGTGCTGTTCCAGGCCGCCAACGCGTCAATAGCGCTCGGGGAGCCGGTTGGCGTCATCGATCTGTGGGAAGGTGCCGAGGGGATGAGGAAGGGAATCGATGAATTGATGTCGTGGTGGGGAGCCGAGGCAGTGGTGGGTGTCGACGTTGGAGGCGACGTGCTCGCCGAGGGGCACGAGGAAGACCTGTGGAGCCCTCTAGCCGATTTCGTGGGGTTGGCCGCCCTGAGCCAGGTCAAGTCCAGCTTCCTGGCGGTCCACTCCCTGGGTAGCGATGGAGAGCTCAGCCAACGCTACCTCCTCGAGAGGATCTCCAAGGTCGCCTCCGCTGGAGGGCTGCTGGGAGGGAGGGTGATGAACGCGAACGACGCCGCCTCGCTGAGGAAGATCTTGGAACACGTGAGGAGCGAGGCGAGCAGGATATCTCTGCTGGCCTTCGAGGGCTTCTACGGGGAAGTGCCCATGAGAATGGGCTCCAGGAGCGCCGAGGTCTCGCCGCTAAGCATCGTCACCTTCGTCCTGGATCCCCGCTCCGTGATATCGGCAGGTACCTCCGCTGAGCTACTGCGCTCGACCACGTCCCTGGAGGAGGCGAGGACCAAGCTCAACGAGGCCGGCATATACACCGAGCTGGATCTCGAGGAGGACCTCTGGAGGGAGTACGGGCCGCTGGCCCAGGGGATAGACGGCGAGAGGCTGTTGGAGGTGAGAAGTAGGGGACGCCTCGCCGTTTCCATGAGAAAGCGCAAAAACGCGTTACAGGGGGGAGGCTAGCCCGTGCACGGCCTCCTACAGTAAGTTCTTCAAGATCTTGCCCTTCTTCATTACGAGCAGGACGTTGTTGCTGTCGAGCAGCAGATCCACGTCCATTAGCGGGTTGCCCCGCACCACCACGAGGTCTGCCCACTTGCCCGGTTCCACCGCGCCGGTTTGTTTCTCGAGCCCAGCAGCCTCTGCTGCGTGCTTCGTCGCTGCCACGAGCGCGTCCTCTGGAGGCATCTGGAGCCACTTAACGAACAGCGATATCTCAAGCGCGTTATCGCCGTGTCTGAAGGCCTTGGTTCCCCCGGCAAAGTCGGTGCCGGTCGCAAGCTTAACTCCGGCCTTGTAGGCCCTCCTGGCGTTCTCGGCGTGGTACTTGGAGAGTTCCGTCTCCTTCTCTATTCCCCACTCGGGAATTCCCACCTCCCTGCCGTACCTGATTATGTGGTCAGAGACAGAGAGCGTTGGAACCACGACGGCGTTTTTCTCCAGCGCGAGCTCTACGCCCCTTTCGTCGATCATGTCAGCGTGCGCTATCACCTTCACGCCCCCCAGAAGGGCGTTCACGATTCCACGGGCCCCCTCGGCGTGTGCGTGGACGAACCTGCCAGCTGCGGCTGCCTCCTCGACAATTGCCCTTATTTCTTCCAAGGTGAACTGCGTGTACTCGGGCCTGTCCTTCCACGAGAGGACCCCTCCGGTCGTGAATATCTTTATGAAGTCCGATCCCATCCTCAGGGCGTACCTGGCCGCCTTCCTGCACTCATCAACGCCGTCGCAGATCAAGGACCCGAGGGGCCTGGAGAACTTGCTGGTCCTGATGTCAACCATTTCGATCGGGAAGTAGTGGGCATCGCCATGGCCGAAGGTCTGGCTCAGCGGCGCTCCCGCGGCTACTATCCTAGGCCCCTCGATGGTGCCCTCCTCCACGGCCTGCTTTATGCCGAGCGCTATCAGCCCCCCCGCGTCAACCACAGTTGTGAAGCCAGCGTTTATCAGGGCCCTGAGGTCCTGGACCACGCGGGCTACCAGCGTCTCGTAGGGCGTCAGGAGTGTCTCCTTCAGGAAGTCCCCGGTCCTTGTGCCCGAGAGGTGGAGGTGCGCGTCGATTAGGCCGGGCAGCACCACGTTGCCCTTGCAGTCGATGACCTCGGCTTCGTGCCCTCCCTCCACCTCGCCTGCCTTCCCCGCCTGCAGAATGGTCCCCGCGGATCCGTCGATCAGCACCGACGCGTTCTCAATGAGGCTCTTTTTATTGACGTCAAACAGCCTTGCGTTAGTTAATAACACGTACCTAGGGGCCTTCAAGTCGTCCCCCTCGTGGGGCAGGGACCGAACAGGAATTTTAACGCTCAGTTCCAGGAATACCGCGGAACGTCCGAGCAGTTCCAGGCAGTTCAGGGCCCCAGCACGTGTGCGGGCGTCAACCCCAGCCAAACACTACGGCAGCCAACGGGAACAAGCAGATATGAGCTCGGAATCATAGGAAATCTCTGAGGAGGCGGAGAGGTCCGTGGGAGGAGCCGCTGAGCTTGAGTTCTACCTCCTCGACGTAAGTTACGAGGTCGTCGCGCGCGAGCCCCACGTGATCCTATGGGGGATCACGAGGGACGGGCGGCGCGTTCTCCTGCGCGACACGAGCTTCAGGCCGTACTTCTACGCGATCCTCGAGAGATCCGCACGCCCTGAGGTCGTGGCACGTAGGGTAGCAGCGCTCTCCAAGGCATCATCGCCCATACTCTCAGTGGAGCATATGACGAAGAAGTATTTCGGGGTGCCGGTCGAGGTCCTGAAGATCGTAACCGCCATCCCCGAGTACGTCAGGGAGTACAGGGAGGCCGTGGCCAAAGTTGAGGGGGTGAAGGAGGTCGTGGAGGCCGACATAAGGTTCAGCCTCCGCTACGTGCTGGACAAGGGCCTCAGGCCATGCGCGTGGCACGTGGTCAAGGCCAGGGAGGTGCAGAAGCACGAGCGCTACAGGATCGATGCCGAGTACCTGGTCGAGGGGGAAATAAGGGCCCTCGACGACTATGCGCCGCCAAGGGACATCAGGATAATGGCGTTCGACATCGAGGTGTACTCCAAGTCCGGCGCCCCAAGGCCCGAGAGGGATCCCGTGATCATCGTGGGGCTCATGAGATCGGGGGACAGGGACGTCAAGTCGTTAGTGGCCAACGGGCTAGACGATAGGCAGGTGCTGAGGGAATTCGTAGAGGAGGTGCTCAGCTTCGACCCCGACGTGATCGTCGGCTACAACAGCGACAACTTCGACTGGCCTTACCTCCTGGAAAGGGGCAAAGCGCTCGGCATAAAGCTCGACGTGGGCAGGGTCATCGACAGTGCCCCGCAGACCAGCACCTATGGGCACGTGTCGGTCGCCGGCAGACTCAACGTCGACCTCTACAGGTTCGCCGAGGAGATCCAGGAAGTCAAGGTCAAGACGCTCGACAACGTTGCCGAGTACCTCGGCGTGATGAAGCGCAGCGAGAGGGTGAACATAGACTACACTGAGCTACCCAAGCTCTGGGACGACCCCAGCTCCAGGCACCTGGTGATCAGGTACAACTCCGACGACGTTAGATCGACCATGGGGATAGCCGAGAAGATCCTCCCCTTCGCGATGCAGCTCTCAAGCATAACTGGCCTCCCGCTGGACCAGGTGGGGGCTGCGAGCGTCGGCAACAGGCTAGAGTGGTTCCTGATGAGGGAGGCTGCGAGGTACAGCGAGCTTGTACCGAACCGCATCGAGAAGGCAGCGGAAACCTACAAGGGCGCCGTGGTGCTGGAGCCCCTCAAGGGAATCCACGAGAACGTTGCGGTCCTGGACTTCACGAGCATGTACCCGAGCATAATGATAAAGTACAACGTGGGCCCTGATACCATATCAAAGGGGACGTGCGACGAGGCGACGCACTACATAGCCCCCGAGGTCGGGCACTGCTTCAGGAAGGAGCCGCCGGGCTTCTTCAAGAACGTGCTCACCACCCTCCTGCACCTGAGGAAGCGCGTCAGGGAGGAGATGAAGAAGTACCCCGTAGAGAGCTACGAGTACAGGTTACTTGACGAGAGGCAGAGGGCCCTGAAGGTGCTGGCCAACGCCACCTATGGCTACATGGGCTGGGTGGGGGCGAGGTGGTACTGCAGGGAGTGCGCTGAAGCCGTCACCGCGTGGGGGCGCAACATGATATTGACCACTATAAGGAAGGCCGAGAGGGAGTTGGGAGTGAAGGTGATCTACGGCGACACCGACTCCCTCTTCGTTAAATATGACGAGGCCCTGGTCAACAAGCTCATCGAGTTCGTCGAACACGAGCTGGGCTTCGACATAAAAATCGATAAGCTGTACAGGAGGGTCTTCTTCACCGAGGCAAAGAAGAGGTATGCAGGCATAACCTCAGATGGCCGCGTCGATATCGTGGGCTTCGAAGCCGTCAGAGGGGACTGGTCCGAACTGGCCAAGGAAGTGCAGGAGGCCGTCACCGAGATCCTGCTCAGGGAGGGCGACCTCAACAAGGCGATAACGTACGTGAGGGGCGTTGTGCAAGACCTGAGAAGCGGGAGGATCCCGATAAGCAAGCTCGTGATCTGGAAGACCCTGACCAAGAAGCCCGAGGAATATGACGTCGATGCCCCACACGTAAGCGCTGCCAGAAAGCTATCCAGGATGGGCTATAAGGTCGACGTAGGCGATAAGATCGGGTATGTGGTCGTCAAGGGGAGGGGCAAGATATCGGAGCGTGCCGAGCCGTACATAACGGTGAAGGACGCATCCCTGGTCGACGCCGATTACTACATTGACCACCAGGTCCTGCCGGCCGCGCTGCGGCTGTTGGAGTACTTCGGAGTCACGGAGGCCCAGCTGAAAAAAGCTGCTGGGGGACAGAGAAGCCTCGCTGACTTCCTCTCTAAAAGGGCTCCCCAGCGAAGCTAGATCTCGTTGAATGTAAGGATTACCATTTCGTCGGGCTTGAAGGTCACCTTTCCAAGCCTGGCTCCAACTATCATCTTCACGCCCTTTTCTCGTGCCTTGTCAACCAGCCTCTGGGTTATTATGCCGTCCACCAGGATCGCGTGGAAGTTTCCAGGTTCGGCCCCCTCGAGCTCCGCCACCAAGTCCCTCGTCGGTAGCCTCTTGACCTTGCCCCAGTTCCTGTCATATATGATCGCTTCCAGCGTTCCGTAAAGGCTCTTGGCGTCCTCCGAGATCGCAATGGGTAGGACGATGCTCTCGACCTCAGCAAGCTCTTCGGGCTTCTTGACCTCGGCCTCAAGTCCCTTGGCGAGCCTCTCCTGTATCTCCATTAGCAGCTGTGCCTCTTTGTTGCCCTTCTGCAACTGCTCGGCGAGGTAGTCCTTGACAGGCACTGCCGAGCTAAGGGCCTCCTCTATTTCCTTTCCGGTCAGTTCCTCGACTTCCTTGCCCTGGGGAGCTCGGGCTATCGCGTCGACCTTGATCGTCCTGAGCACCTCGCGGGTTATCAGATCGCCAACGTGATCGCCGTCAACGAACAATATCACCTTTTTCTTCTTGGAGAGCTCCTTGACAGTCTCGGGGATCCTCCTCGCCCCGCCTATCGCTATGACGTTCGTGTGGCCGTACCTCAGCAGGTTTATCACATCGGCTCGCCCCTCGACGACTATCACGGTATCAGACTGGTCGACGCCCGGGCCTGCTGGCAGCTTATCCTTGCCGTACGCGATCGGCTCTGGGGCCCTCAGGAGTTCCTGGACCTCGCCCAGGACCTCCTTGAGATCCGGTACCTTCTCCCTTCCCCACTTCCTGAGGATCTCGGCCGCCCTCTCAACGATCTTGTTTATCTTCTCGAGCCTCAGGTCGACGATCTCCGTGACGGTGAGGACGGCGTCGTAGGGACCCACCCTGTCCACGCTCTCGACCATGGCCGCCAGAAGGGCCGTCTCTATCCTGTCAAGGTTACTCGGTATCAACACCTCGCCAACTGTTTTGTTCCCTTGCACCCTCACGTTGACCTGGATCCTCCCGATCCTCCCGCGATCCTGTAGCAGCCTAAGGTCAAGCTGCTCTCCGAAGAGTCCCTCGGTCTGCCCAAATATTGCCCCTATTATGTCATGCTTCTCCACGATACCGTCTACTTCTATTTTAGCCTTGATCATGTACTTGACCAATGTCCCCCCACCAGAGGCATTCCATGAAAGCCCCAATTTGGGTCTGCGCTAGGAGGGGGTCCCCGTGAGGTCCCCGGCGGCCAGCGCCTAAACGATCCTGACCCTGTTGACTTTCTTGTTTGCCCAACTATACCTCCTTATCCTCTTACTACGTCCAAATCCACATGCCGCGCAATAGCCCTTTGCGACATTGAAACTGTGCCTCCCGCACCTTCGGCACCTTATGTGGGTCTTGCTCCTCCCGTGCTTGCCCATGCTGGTCGTGCCCTTGACCATGGCCCTCGCCTCAGCCCTCGATCGGCGATATCAGGACGACCGTGTCGCCCCTTATCACGATGGTGCCGAGCTTGCGGACGCTCCCGTCGTTCCTTATCTCCTCCGCCTCCTCGAGCACCACGTTGAGATGTTGATCGTAACTCTTGAGCCTGCCTCTCAGCGCTATGTCCCCTCTAATTTTTATCAACACGACGTTTCCCAAGTTCTCTTCCAACATCTTATGAGCCGTCTCGCTCAAAACGTATCCCTCCAGCAATGTCACGGACATTCCTAAGGACTATTGGATTTATAAGCGTTCAACCGACTTAGAGGAGGAAGGCTTAAGCTGTTGAGGGGATGGCCTTGTTCAACAAGGGCGACTTCGTGCTCGTGGAATACACCGTGAGAGTTAAGGAAACGGGCAACCTGGTTGACACGACCGACGAGGAGCTAGCAAAACGCGAGAACGCCTACGAGGAGGGCAAGATCTACGGCCCCACGCTCCTGATCATAGGCAGGAATTGGATCAACGGTTACGTCGAGGATGAGATAGCCAAAATGGAGGTAGGCGAGGAAAGGGTGATCGAGGTACCGCCGGAGAAGGCCTTCGGAGAGAGGGACCCGAAGAAGATCAAGATCCTCAGCCTCAGGGAGTTCAAGCGGAGGGGAGTGGAAGTCAGGGTGGGGGACGTCGTCGAGCTGTCAGAAGGCCAGGGAATAGTGAAGGGGATCGAGGGCGGCAGGGTCATTGTTGACCTCAACCACCCGCTGGCCGGCAAAACATTAGTTTACAAGGTCAAGGTCGTCGGAAAGCTAGATAACTTGCTGGAAAAGGCCAGGAAGCTCGCCGTGAGACACCTCAGGATACCGGAGGGAGAGCTCGCGATCTCCTACAATGAGGCCGAGAAAGCCCTGGTGCTGTCGATCCCGACGAAGTACATGACGAGGCGCGACCTGGGCTACTCCAAGCTGGCGTTGGCAACCGACGTAATGCAGCACCTGAGCGATGGCGTTACTAAGGTCGTCTTCCAGGAGGTAATCGAGAGGAGGGCCTCCCAGGGAGGACAGGGACCGCCGGAGCCCGAAGGCCAGGCTAAGCAGCAGTGAGCGTGATCCTAGGCCAGCCCCAGACACGCTGAGAGCTTCGGAGAAGGTTGTTGGGCGCCCAACGGGGATCCGTTTCATCGTCGCCCCGGGGCGCGCGGGGCCCTCGCGGACCGGGGCCAATATTAAATAATCCGTGCCCTCCTTTTAACAGCTCCACGCGCTGGCGCTACTGCAGAATGTGGCCGGGAGGCGTGATCGCGCGTTGCCATCAGCCGGTCGCCTATCATCAAGGGCTCAGCCGATGGCGTCGTCATCACGCACGGACGCCGTGTTCGGAGAGGGAACCAGCCATTTCAACCTTTCAACGAGCTTTAAAGTGACACGAACATAATCGTTCCTTCCTTTGCTGGAGGGGCTTAACCACGTCATTTTAAGGCCGAAAACCAATTCTTCCGCCACCGGATGATGAGTTCTGGCGGAGATGATCGGAAGGTGAATGAAATACTGCCGGCTGATCTCTATCCCGCCGTGCGGCTTCCTGGCAAGTGTCAGTTCACAGGTTTTAGCGTTGGCTGATACCTGGTCTATCCACCGTCCACGCCTCGAGGGCGCGCCTGGGGAGCTGCGACGGGCTCTTCCCCCTCGCGCCTGAGCCTGCGGCCAACCGACGTAGGATGGAGAGTAGAGACTTAGGAACCTTTCAGGGGTTCAGGGGTCGCCAATAAATGCAGACAACTGCGCCGGGGGCGGGATTCGAACCCGCGCGGGCGTGGGCCCACTGGCTCTCAAGGCCAGCCCCTTAGGCCGCTCGGGCACCCCGGCTCCATAGCTCTCCTTTTCCCTCGCCGTCGAATAAACCTCACTCCACTACGAGCCTTGCCCTCCCAAGCCTTCTTGCTGTCTCCACAAAAGAGTTCCACTGTAGGACGGCGTTGGAAAGCCTCCTCTTCCTGTCGAGCAATGTCGAGCTCCTTATGAGCGACGAGACCTCCTTCCCGACGGACTCCTCTAGGACCTTGTAGTCCTCCTCGTCGAGCTCTCCGAGCTCGGACGCCATGCTCCCAGCGACCTCGTCCAGCGTAATGCGCCTAGACGCGAACTCCCTAAACAGCGCCTTCAACCTCTCGGCTAGACGCGAGAGCTTGGCGTTGCCGCGAGCGTATTGCTCGACCCTGGCCTCATGTCCATATAACGTGGCCATTATCACCAGGTTGGCCAGGACCCTGTGCTCGAAGATCCTCGGCACTGCCGCACGCGCGAGCGTCATGCCGAGCGAGTACACGTCGTAGTCCGGCCCTGCATAGCCCTCCAGCAAGGACAAAGGGTCCGCATACTCCGGCGTGACCTTGGATATCCTAGCCCTAGCCCCTAGCGATGGGCCTCCCGCGAAATCCGTCAACACGGGCCTATAACCGAGGACCTCCGAGGGATCGCTTGCCAATAGTATGTTGCTAGGCTTCACATCCATGTGAAGCACTCCGAGCACGTGGGCAAGCGCAAGGGCGCCGGAGATCCTGATGCCAATATATATTAAATTGTCCAGGTCCAGCGAAGCCCTCGACACCATCGACGCGAGGTCCCCACGATCCGCGTACGGCTCGACGATCACCGGGGGCCTCTCGACATATGCCAAGTCGTCGAACCTGTTAACTGGTAGCGACACCATGACCGGGGCTGAAACGTACTTGGAATATTTGGCCAGCGATCGGGCAATACCCTCATTGATGCCGAGAGTCCTTAGCCCTGGCAGCAAGTCAGCCTCGGTGGCCCTTGCCACGAACATCGGGCTAAGCGAGCTCCTCACATAATCGTCGAGCGCTCGCTTGTCATTCACCACATTCTTCTTGGGCACCTTTACAACGAACCGCGCCCTTCCATCGTTGGCGATCAATACAAATGCATAGCCGCCCTTCTCCGTCAACAGGCTCTCTATTGAATACGTCCCATATAGAACTTTTCCTAGCCAGGCTCCCGGAGGTTCCTTCGACCGCAGTGCCTCGCGCACCACCTCACGAAGCTGGGCTGGCAACTCGTCGATAGCTATGCTCCCATGGCTTGCCATTACCTCGTCGGACCAGAGTCTGTCGAGCTCCCTAAGGGCCTCTGCCCCAGCACGCATAACTCCTTCGGCCTCAAGCGCTATGGAGACCACCTGCCCTCCAGCTACTATACCCCTCAGGATCGGCCCGGCCTTGGTCTTTGCCGTAAAGTACGCGCAACGCCCCTGACGAGCTAATTCCTCGGAGGCCCTCACCAGATCCTCTAATGCCTCCCTGAGGGTCGTCCTCCTTAGGACCCTTTCCACCTTAACTTTCATCAACAGCTCAGAGACCACCAGAGGGTCGGCCAGCAACAGGCTGGCCCTGTCAATGCCGTCGAATGTCCGCAGGCCTAACAACCCCCGACACCATCAGCTCACCTTCACCACGAGCTGGGTGAAGCCTATCCTCAGCCTATGCTCCTTGCCGCGCTCGAGCCTCCTGGGCTCGTGGGGAGCTAGCCTCTCCTCGTCGAGGTACGTTCCGTTCGTGCTTCCTAGGTCTTCCACGAACCACTCGTCGTCTTTCACAAAGATCCTCGCATGCTGTCTGGACGCGTATGGGTCCAACACCACTACGTCATTCGATAGGTCCCTCCCTATTGTGAATGGGCCCACGCCGTCGAGAAACCACTTGAATGGGCCCTTGAGGTATGGGCTGGTTTCAAGCCTTAGGAACACCGATGTTCCATGCCCGCTCTTGGACATCCTGCTCACTCATTACCCTATAGCTTTAGTGAGGAAGCTTAAGGTTTTTGTGAGCGAGGGGTCGAAATGTGAGAAAGCTGGCAGGGGACCCCATGCTCAGGAAGACCCTGGCCAACGTTGTGAAGACGCTCAGGGACGCGCTCTTGGACCATTACGGCAAAAAGGAGTACGCCGAGGTCGTGGGGCTGAACGTGACCGGTGACGTAACTAGGAAAATCGACCTAATCGCCGAGGAGCTCCTCGTGAAGGAATTGAAGGATGCTGGGCTACCGGCCTACGTCATAAGCGAGGAGCGCGGCCTCTATAGAATTCACGAGGCGCCCAAGTACCTCGTCGTGGCCGATCCGCTGGACGGAAGCCTGAACTACTCGTTGGGCATTCCCCTGGCCGCCATATCGATAGCCGTTTACGAGTTCGAAAGGCCGAGGGTGTTTGAGCCGGTTTACGGAATAGTGGCAAGCGTCTTCAGCAACGATGTGTACGAGATAATGGGGAGGGAAGTCTATTGGAACGGGAGGCTTGTCTCAAGGGGCTCCGAAGGCGCCGGGATCTTCATAGTGCACACCCACAGCCCGGAGCTATTGACGAAGTTGAGGAGATTCGCTAACGACAGGGGACTCAGGCCTAAGTTCAGGGTTCTCGGCTCCCTGGCCCTCGAAACGGTCTACGTTGCAATAGGCTCGGCTGAGCTGTTGGTGTACGACACGGGGGGTCTAAGGGTGAACGACATAGCCGTCGGGGTGGCGATGGCGAAGGCCATGGGACTTAGGATAGTAATGAGACCCGGACCCATTGAAATATCCGTGGGACCTCCGCGCGTCATAGAGGAGCTGTGGATCGTCCCGCCGTATTTCCAGTCGGCGTTCCCGAGGGGCTCACAGGAAGGCTAGACACGAAATATCCTCTGGAGGCTGCCCGTAATGACTTCGTGGCCTCTCTCAGTTATTAGCACGTCTTCCTCGATCCTCACGCCGAACCTGTTCGGGAAGTACACGCCCGGCTCGATCGTCACGACCATTCCCGGCTCCAGTACGTCCTCGGATCCCTCTCTAATATAGGGGGGTTCGTGCACTGCCAGGCCTACGCCGTGTCCGAGCCCATGGATGAAGTGCCGCTCGAGCCCATGCTTCTCGAGGACCTTTACCGCGACATCGTGGACGTCCCTGGCCTTGGCCCCAGGCGCGAGGCGCTCCAAAGCTGCGTCTAACGCCTCCTCGACCGCCCTTAGCGCTCGCTCCTCCTCGTCCTCCGGCCTCCCTAGAACCACCATTCTAGTGACATCGCTACACCTTCCCCCCACCTTAACGCCCACGTCGAATAGCACTAAATCCCTAGCCCCGACCCTCTTCAGCCCCGGATATACGTGAGGAAAGCTGTTGGAAGGCTTCGAGGCCACTATTGACTGGAACGCGAACTCATCGATGCCCGCCTTCCTCGCGGACGCCTCGAAGATCCCGGCGAGCTCCGCCTCGGTCACTCCCTC
>JBEULI010000013.1:0-95136 GCA_041287395.1 Desulfurococcaceae archaeon | reverse complement strand
GGTCCCTCGGCGGGAGCGTCGACGTGAGCCCGTATAGGGTCTACTATCTGGAAGAACCTTTATACAAAATAACGTGCGTTGGCCTGAGCCTGCTGGGAAGGGAAACCCTGTACTACGATGACTTCTCGAACATAGCGAGCGATTGGATCATGATCAACGGGACTGGATCCCCTCGAGGACTGGTAGGCATGACAGGCTACTGGAGCCTCGTCCAAGGCTACAGCGGGAACGGGTTGAGGGGGTTTCCCATAAATTGGCAGCTGAGGGAGCAGAAGACATATAAAAAATATAATCCAGATATCAGGTTCATCCCCCAATCAACGAATGCTCTTAGAATAGACAGCTATGTCGCGGGCTTCAGTCCTATAGGTAACGGGTACCTATTCGCAGTGCTGCCGGTAGACCTGATAAACAACACCGTCATGAGAAACAGATTTGATGCGTACTTCTCTTACCCTTATGCAACCCGCGTTATTGGGGTTATAGACATCGTCAACATGGCCGTCAACAGAGCTGATGATAATCTGTTCACAACCTACAACTCGGCCTCTCCCCCCTGGGAGTACAACCAGTACACTTACCAACGGATCTACACGGTGTATATGTCTACTAGCGGTGTACGATCTTTTGACATTGTGAATACGACGTCGCTCCCGGGCTACGGCCCCTACGTCACGTTCTCGTACGTGTTGGAAGATCATTGGATACTACAGTCGGTCTATATAGACGTCTTCTACATACTGTTGAACGAGACTTCTGGTCAAACCATATACAACTTCACCTTCCCATACAACAGCTACGCCGTGGTGATGGAGAGAAACGGCACCTATGGAGACTACGGTTACCTGGACTTCGGCTTCCCAGGCTTCACGGCCGTCTACGCTAGGAGTCTCGTGCTGACAGGCTATCCGGCTCTGAGCTTCAGTGTGAGAGTCGAGCCCCTCAGCGGCGTTGGCGAGGGCGGCTTGATCCTCGTCGACAGCGGCCTCAGAAACTACTATTTCATAGCCCTGAACACCACCGGCTACCTCAACATATACAAGAACTCCGGCTCCAAATGGGTTTCCCTCGCGAGCGCTCCTCTCTCGAGCTATACCAGTGGGGCCTGGTATAACCTCTACGTGACCCTGGACACTTCGAGCGGCGCCAACGTCATATACGCGTATCTATATGACGCCTCCTGGAACCTCCTCGCCAACGCGTCGGCCAGCGACTCCTCTTTCAAGCCCTACTACGTGGGGCTGGGATCCTACTCATCCACGCTGGTGTACGTGGACTTCGCCTTCGACGACTTCACCGCTGCTGCTATCCGGGTGGTGAACGTCCCCACGGGCTATGCCGTCGAACTTTACGACTCCACGGGTGCCCTAGTCGCTTCCGGGACCAGTTCTACTGGCACCGTCTATCTAGCGCCGCGGGGAGCTCCCGTTCTGAACGGCGGGGCATTCGTGGTCAGATACCCCAACGCGTGGCCCTGTCTGAACACGAACACCAGCGCCCGGATAGCGGTAGGGGACGTCTACTACCTCTCGTGGGAATATGTTAGCGTCGATGTTAGCGCACGCCTGGTCCAGGCCTACGTCGGCTACGGATCTAACACCACGTTTTTCTCCGCGATGAACATAACCGTCAACGCCGACGCGCCCATACCCGCCTACCTGGCCCTCAGCTACGGCGAGAGCTCCATTCCCTCCACTCTGAGCGCAGAGGTCTATCTCGTCAACTCCACGGGCTATCCCTCAACGCCGATAGTCGTGTCCGGCGGAAGCGTCCCCTCCAACTCCACGAGCACCATACTCCTAAGCGGCGGGGGGAACTACATATGGGTTAAGGCGCAGTTCAGCCAGCCGGGGTCGGAGGCTAGTCTAGCGATGGACCTTGTATTCTGCATGAACAGCGGTTGCACGGTCGTGATTCGCAAGAAAGTGACGCTCGTCCTACGTTCGCCTCCCTAGAGATAGGCCAAATTACGTGACCGTAGGCGAGCCCGGCAGCCCTGAAACCGTGTGGATGGGCCATAAAGGTGCTCTTTGGGCTTTAATAGAGGTTCATGGAAAGCGGGCACATAGATCTATGCCATGGCTAGGAATATAATGCTAAGGTGAAAGTTAGCGGAGTGCGGTAGCGCTGCCGGGGACCCCGAGCTCTGGTTGCGGGCTCGAAGGATCCGCGCGCTAGCTGGGCTTTAAATCTCGCAGCCAGTGGATACTGTGAAACGTGCACGAGCGCGGTTGCGGAGGCGTGCGCGCCCCAGCCCATCCACAGGCAGTCGCACAATTGGCTGAGCCCCCTCCCAGGCGCAGAGCCCGCCGAATTCCGCTGGCTCCGCCCGCCCCTCCGACCTCTTCGCCGGCCGCGAGCGCCGTTCCCAGCGCCCTCGTCCCCGGCCTGTATATGACGATCGACGTTTTCCCCGAGGAAGCCGCGCGCGATGCGCAGCCGTCCAGCGGCCTTCCGCGCGGGGCTGGCCGCCCTGGCGCAGGGCTGAGCGATAACGGCGCTCGCTCGCCGGCGCCTGGCATCGATGGCCGGAACGCCGGCGCGGGCGCAGGGCCTGCCCGCGGCTTCGCAGACGCCGTTGGTGTGTCCGGCGACGGTTCCAGGGGCAACGGCGCCAGCCCCCGCCCCTTCGCGCTGGGCGATGATCGATCCTGCCCCAGGGGGCGCACCCATGGCGGCTAGGGTAAGGGTCGTCCTCGTGGGGATAGAGGGCCCTGCTAACCTGGGGCTCATAGCGAGGACCTGCCTGAACTTCGGCGTCGACGAGCTGTACCTGGTCAACCCCGTCGCCAGCGTCGAGGAGGCGCTGAGGTATGCTGCCCACGGGGACGTGCTCCTCAGGAGGGCCAGGGTGGTGCGGAGCCTCAGGGAGGCCCTGGAGGGAGTCGAGCTCTCGGCTGCGACGAGCGCCATAGGCCACGCGAGGGGGGACGTGCTCAGGCAGGCTATGCCGCTCGAGGAGTTCGCGGACAAGATACTAGCTAGGGCAAGGAGCATTGCCCTCGTGTTCGGGAGGGAGAGCACGGGCCTGACGAGGGAGGAGCTGGAGGCCGCTGACTTCCTGGTCACCATACCCGCGAACCCCGAGTACCCCGTGCTCAACGTGGCCCAGTCCGTGGCGATATTCCTCTGGGAGGCGTGGAAGAGGAGGGGCGCCGTGGCAACCAACGTGCCCCCCAGGGCCAGCAGGGAGGAGCTCGAGGAGGTGGCATCGGTCCTCCAGGCGATCACCGGGAAGGTCGTGGGAGCCCCCGAGAAGGCTGCCCGCTGCGACGCCGTGATCAGGCGGGTCCTGTTCAGGTCCGCGCCCTCGAGGCTCGAGGGCAGGATCCTCCTCTATTGGTCCAGGAGGCTGGCACGGGCGCTGGGAGTTGCGCGCGGAGGAGGACGCCGAGACGAGGGATAGAGGCGGGCAGCAGGCCGCGCAGGCGGCCAAGCTTAAATGGGCACTAGCCAATTGTTGTCCGCCAGCGCCCGCGGGAGCTCCATGCGCTCCCACCTGGCCGTCCTGGGGATCGAGCGCTTCCTTAGGAGCGTTGCGACAGGCTACCTGGCAGTGGCGATACCCATCTACGTCGCGAGGCTGGCCGGGAGCCCCGCCGTAGCTGGCCTCGCGCTAACGCTCGCGGGCCTAATCTCCCTAGGATCCTCAATAGCCTATTCCGCGATCAGCGACGTAGTGGGCCACGCGAGGGGCCTCGCCCTCTCGGAGGCCGCGTTCGCTTTCGCCCTCGCGCTCCTGTCAACCATCAGGAGCCCCTGGGCCATTGCCGCAGCCCTGGGCATCGGAGGGGTTGGCATGCTGGGCCCCGGGGCAACGCGCGGATCTTTCGTGCCCCAGGTCATGGCAATAATTAGGAGGAAGTCGAGGGATCCGGTGGGGAGGACGGCGGAGCTCGGGCTGATCAACGCCATCTCGACCTCGGGAGGGATCCTCGGCTCCTCCATGGCCGGGTTGCTCGCCATCGAACCGGCCACTGTCGCGTTCGCCGCCACCAGCCTGGCCTCCTCTGCCCTCCTCGCGCTGACGTTGGGCAGGGAGGAGGCGATCAGGAGGACGAACCCCTTCGCGGGAGTCGCCAAGAGGGCAAGGACCGTGGCCTGGTACTCGGCGAGCCAGATGGCCGCAGGAGTGGGGGTGGGCCTCTCCATGCCTTTGTTGTCCCTGTGGATGCACGTCTACTGCTCGCTTCCAGAGCCGACCATCGGCGCGATATTCGCTGCTGGCAACGCTGCCTTCGCCGTTTCATCGCTCGCCTCCCCCTTGGCCGTGAGGAGGCTTGGCCTCGTGAGGACCTCCGCGCTCAGCAGGTTCGCCTCCGCCGCCCTATTGGCCTCGATGTCGTTCGTCAGATCTGCCGTCCCCCTCGCGATCGTCTACCTCCTGTACAACGCCACCGTCGCAATAGGCGGCACTGCGAGGTCCTCGTACGTCTCGGGGGCCTCGGCAACGGGCAGCGAGGCCACGACGCCAGCCGTTGCCGGCTTAACTCTGAGGATCGCGGCGCTCCCGGCCACCGCGATTGCCGGCTACGTGATCGACGCGTATCCCGCCATCCTGATGCCGTTGGCAGGCGCCTTCATGGCACTCGCCGGCACCGCGTTCTTGGAGCTCAGCGAGGAGGCAGCGCGTTAGGCGCCCGGACGACGCGCCGCCGCAGACGTCGAAGTCGAGCGCCATCCCTTGACCTCGTCAAGCCCAGCCGCGGCGTTCGATCGTGCCCGCGAAGCACTAGCTCTGGCGGGGCCCGGACCCCCTGCACAGTTCGCCTGCCTCGCCCGCGGAGGGGCGCCCGGCCCTCGCCGCGGGGCACAGCTCGCAGCCGTTCGCAGATCCCCAAGCCCGCCTCCGATCGGGCGACAGCCTACGAGCTGGCCACGAACTCGGAGAACTCGTCCAGCCTGCTCAGCGCGAACTGGAGCGCGAGCCTGACTATCGATGGGCCGTCGGCTGCCAGGCCCCTCCTCGCCAGCTGCCTCGAGAGCTCCGAGAGCACGGCCATTCCCCCCTGGGGCGCTGGGGAGGCCATGGCCAGCACCTCATCTGCCAGGTCGACGAGTGCCCCCTCGTCCCCCATCCTCACCCCGTCGTACACCGCGATGCCCTCGGACTCGAGCTCCGACCTGATCGGCCCGGGAAGCCTCGGCGACGAGACGAGGAACATGTGCCTCGGCCTGTAGACGGCCATGTAGAGCTTGACCAGCTGGACCTCGCTGACCCTCAGCCCCCTCCTCCTGCCCTCCACTGCCTCCCTGATCGCGCTCGAGTCCACCCCCACGACGTCGGCGAGCCCCGTCCAGAGGCCGGAGAGCCACCTCTTGAACCACTCGTCGAAGGAGAGCGAGGGGTTGGCCGGCCCCTTCAGCTCCCTGTGCCTCTCGAACCAGTCATCGAGCTCCTTGCACTCGATGATTGCTCCAGGCCTGAGGATCGGGACGCCGTCCGATCCCATGTCGACTATGTCGAGCACGAGGCCTGGGTAGGCCATTATGTCGGGCCTCAGGCTCGTGTAGAACCTCCAGACCCTCCTGAGGTCCTTGAAGTCCCTCCAGCCGAGGGGCCTCGGGGCCTCCAGGTAAATGCTCAACATGCCCCTGCCGGGGATCTCCAGAACCAGGTTGGGGGGCATGGTCCCCGCCACCTGCTTCCCCTGCCTGTCGAAGTGCACTAGCCCGTGCTCCGGGTAGACGAGCCTCGCCGAAAGCTCGGCCGCCCTCGCGACCATCGAGGCCAGCACCCACGCCTCGTAGATCGTCCTCATGTTGGATCTCATGCTGGACGAGGCGGCCGCCCTGGCCTTGGAGGCATAGGCCTCGATCCCGATCCTCCTCCTGAGCAGGTCGAGGGTGTACAGGAACAGCTTCTTCTTGACGTGCTCCAGGGGGTCCTTGGCGAAGTCCGCCGTCTCGCGCGGCAACAGCCAGCCCCTCGCCCCGATCGCCGGCACCGCGCGCTCGAGGAGGCGTCCGAGGGCCTCAACCGCTGACCTGGCCCTCTCGAGCTCCTCGCGGGGGACGATGGAGAGGGCCACGCACTCCTGGAACCTGTCCAGGAGCTCCTCGCACGCCGTGCCAGAGAGCGAGAGCCTGGCGCCCGGAAGGGCCTTAGCGCACCTCCTGAGCTCCGAGAGGGCGTCGGCGCATCCCCTGATGGCGTCCGCGGGTCCAGCCCCCGCCCTCCCCAACGGGTTCCCCCGTAGATCGTCGGCCCAGGGGGCTTTTAGAGCAATGTAGCCCTGGCGTCAGCCTTTTAAGGCGCTCGCCGAGGAAATTAGCCACTGGAGCGGCGGTCGTCTAGCCTGGTTCAGGACGCCGGCCTGCCACGCCGGAAATCCCGGGTTCAAATCCCGGCCGCCGCATCGGGTCGCACTCCTGGACGGCACGATTCCTATCATCGCTCCCTGGAGCTCCAAAGCCATGAGAGGGCCGAAATTCGCGGGAACTCCTTAATTGTGTGGGAGGGTTGACGTGGACGCGATGAGCGATGGAGTCAGGAGGGCCCTGGGGCTGTCAGGGACGAATATGGCTTCAACGAGTTCTTCCAGCGCCCGAGCATGGACAGGGCTGAGAGGTTCAGGGCCTCGGGCCTAGTCGGGGATGCGGGGGCATGGACCACGACCTAGCCCTTGAGCTACTGGCCCACGCCTCCGAGACAAGCACTGAGGCCGTTGCTGCTCCGCTTCGGTGGCTAGCAGGTCCCGCGAGGACCTAGGAAGTGCGCTGATTCCGTTTGGTGGAGGAAGTGAAGGCCCCATGGGCAGGTGCCGCTTGGTGCGCGGCTGGGGACTACCGATTTCCTCGCTCCTCGTCCCTCCTACGCGGCTCGACGTGCACCGTGGCCTCCCAGCCGAGCTCCCTCCTGATCGCCTCCTCGATCCTCGTGGCCTCCGCGTGAGCCTCCTCCAGGGTCGCCGAGGGCTCCATCCTGACGTGGAGCGTCGCCTCGACGTGCTCGCCGTACCTGTGGACGTGGACGTGGTGGAGGTCGCTGACCCTCCTGGAAGCTCCGCGGACCACCTCCTCCAGCCTCCTCAGCTCCTCGCGCGTGGGGCCCCTGCCCATGAGCTCCCTACCGGATTCGACGACTAGTTGCGCTGCCACGTACACGATCATCGCCGACATCGCGATGCCGAGCGCGCCGTCCAGCCACCAGAGGCTGCCGCCAAAGGCTATTGCCAGGGCCAGGAGGGCAGATGCTATTGCGTCGCTCCTGTGGTGCCACGCGTCGGCCACCAGCGACTGCGCCCTGTACCTCCTGCCGAGGGCCATGGCCCACGATGCCAGGGCCTCCTTGATCGCGGCCGACGCGGCCAGCACCCAAACGAGCGCCATGCTCGGGATCAGCCCCTCGCGAGCTACTAGCTTCGAGTAGCTCCGCTGGAGGAAGTCTACGCCGACCATGACGAGCATCGCCCCGATCACCGCCGACGCCACTGCCTCAGCCCTCCCGTGCCCGAGGGGGTGCTCCTCGTCGGGCGGCTTATAGGCTACCCAGAAGCCCATGACCACGACTGCCGAGGTCAGCGAGTCCGAGAGCGTGTGAACCGAGTCGGCGATCACCGCGATGGAGTTGAAGATCATTCCGTAGTAGTATTTCACCACGAACAGGAGCGTGTTGACGATCATTGAGACCGCGCCCTCCATGTAGCCCGCCCGCTTCCTCGCGCTGGCCGTGCTCGACATCTGGGGCGCCCCGACACATGTGCGCCTGGCGCGCCTAAAACCGCTGTGCGATCGAAGGCAAAAAGCCGTCCGAGGGCCTCCACGGCGGGTCGGAGGGGCAGCAGAAAGAGGACGACTTGGATGACGAATGGGGAAAAACTACATGGCTGAGTACGTCCCCACGACGTCCCTGATCAATAGGTATGCCAAGGGCGGGTAGTTCGTGCCGCCCGCGGTGTACCTGGTGAACCTGAAGAGCTCTGACGGGCCTACGCGGTAGCTAACGTAGGCGGTCTTGACGGTCCTGGCGAAGACGGCGTTTATGCTGGTTATCACCGCCCCCGTGGGGCTGACGAAGAGCAGGCCGACGTTCATGTAGCCGTTGGAATACAGCTGTTGATTGGTTTCGAGGGTGCTGGCGATCCCCTGCGCGCTCCTGTGGACCCTCGTGTGGTAGCTCTGCTGGAGGACCACGCTCAGCACGTCGCTGGCCGGCACCGGGTTGGAGACCGTGGCCTTGGATATGTCCCCCTGCGGCACCACGACCTCCCTGTACAGCATTACCGTGGACGCGCTGGAGTGCCTGCTCTCGCCGAAGCCTGGGGCCGACGCCGTGTAGGCCCACGACTCCTGTACGGTAGAGTTCCACCAGACGTCGTTGTAGGCCTGCACCGAGACGAAGGAGAGCGAGTAAGCCACGGTGTAGGTGTACGTGGTGCCCGAGACAGTTATGTTGAGGGATGCCCTGTTGTCGTACTTGACCGATACCCTGTACACGGCCCCGGTCGGCGTCGGAGTAGTGGACTCGGTCCTCGACAGCGAGGGCGAGTCGCCTATGAACGCGTAGGAGACGGGGGACTGGGAGAGCTTGAGGGCCAGGAACCCGCCAACTAGCCAGTAGTTGGCGTTGTTAGTGATCGTGATGTTGAACGTCGTGCTGCCCACCATGAACGGCAGGTACGGGGTGACGTCGACGACCAGGGGGTCGAATGCGTAGGTGCCTATGGCGGGCACGGGCCTCCACATGAACGGCATTATGCCGCCGGTGTATATGTATGGGAAGGGCTGCGTCACGGCTATGACCTTCTGGCCGGCGCTGACGATCAGGAGCCTATCGGTGGGTATGTCGGCCCACCAGAACTCGTCGTACGAAGCCCCCTCCGTGAACACGTAGAGCAGGGCCCTCACGGCATTGGAGGGCACCGTGGCGTTGGCGATGGCGTAGGGCGTGCTCCTGCTGAGGGCGACCCAGGTCCACAGCGGCACTATCGCATCGGGCGCGTCAGGGGGCGGCTGTCCCGGGTAGTACAGGAGCGTGGCGTTGACGACGAAGTATCCCACGAGGCCCAGCCTCGGTATCACCCAGTTGGGGACCCTGAGCACGAACGTGTGCGTGCCGCCGACCAGCAACGGGTAGAGGTAGGTGACGTCGTACGAGACCGTCCAGTTGAACCTCTGGGCGGTCGTGCCTATTAGCAGCGGAACGCCATCGACGAAGATCCAGAGCGGCCTGTCATAGTTAGCGCCCGGCCTTCCCGGGACGGCGCTCTCCAGCGCCACGTCGAGCCTGAGCACTATCCTCGAGAAGCTTCCGCTCGGCAGTTGCAGGGATACGACGTTGTCGATCGGCGGGAACGAGGGATCGCTAACGTTGTTGGACGGCGCATTAACGAAGACGGATACAGCGAGGGGCTGGGCGCTCGGTATCGGCGCCATGACGTCCTGCCAGCTCCAATATCCGTTGCTCGCCACGCCCGGCCTCCTGTCGAGCCCTCCGACGTAGGGATAGCTGAACGGGAGGAGGGGGTTGGCGTATGCCTGCTCCAGCGCAACGCCCGAGAGCGCGACATCCTTCAGCAGGGGCCTTGAGATCCCTCGGGCCCCGGCCGACGGTGCAACCACTAAGAGGGTTGCAAGTAGTATTACCGCAAATATGGCTAGGGCCCTCAAAATTCCCACGCCACCACTTGTTCGGCTGGGGGGAGCTTAAAAACTTGCCTTGGCCCACTTCAGCCGGGCATCAAAACCCTGTAAATAGTGACCGCGCCCTGCGAGCCCACGAACGTTATCTTGATCACCTTGCCCTGGACGTAGAGGCTCGCGTTGAGCTCTATCACCAGCGTCGTGCTCTCGCCAGGGCGCAAGGTTATCGGCGGGCTCGGCATCACCTTGAAGCCCGAGGGGGAGTCGTCCACTAGGATGTGCTCCACGTAGGCGTCGAAGGGCGACGTGTTGCGGATCTTGATCCGGACGATCCACAGGTTATTGGCGCCGTCGAGCTCGATTCCCACGTCGCTGATCGACGGCAGCACCTTGGGATGCAACAGGCTACTCACAAGATCGTTGAACGCTAACGCCAGCGCGAGCGTTGAAAGCGCGACCACGCCAACCAGGGCGAGCTCGACGACTTTCATGGCGCTCTCTTTTATTCCCAGTTCTCTCAAGCCTGAAGTATGTGGAAAGCGACCTTTTAAGCGGTTGTCCTCCCATGCTTATATTCCTCCACCGTTTGTCCCTGGACATTCATTGACATTCTCTCGTATCCAGGGACTTCCACCTCGCCCACGCTTCACGCGCGATCTGCGTGGGTTCATGGGCGGCCGTCGAGCCCAACGGCATGGGGCTCCCATCCACGGAGAGCCCGTCCAGGCTTGGAGCACTGCTCCCATCACCTGGACGAGCTCATAAACGGTACTCATAAGCCTTATAAATATTTCCCCAGAACATCAAAAAGAAAACGGCCTGAGGGATCGCCTTGAAGTACGATGTCGTCGTGATCGGAGCCGGCGCCGGAGGGGCCTACACCTCCCTATCGCTTGCAAGGGCTGGCCTGAGGGTCGCGCTAGTGGAGAGCAAGCCCAAGGGGAAGATCGGAGACAAGCCCTGCGGGGATGCGATCGGGAAGCACCACCTCGAGAGCCTTGGGCTGGCGCTCCCAAAGGAGGCGGTGGTCCACAGGTACAGGGGCGTCAAGGTTTACTCGCCCAGCGGAAAGCACTCGATCGAGGTCTTAGGCGAAGGGGTCAGCGTCGACAGGATCGCGTTCGGCAAGTGGCTCGTCGACAGCGCCGTAGGCGCTGGCGCCGAGCTGTTCGCAGGCTGTGCCGCCAGGGAGCCGAGGCTCTCGGGCGATTTCGTGAGCTCCGTCGAGGTCGCGTGCATTGACGGGCGGAGGTTAGAGCTGGAGGCCGGGTTCTTCGTCGACGCGTCGGGCGCCGTCCCAGCGCTCAGGAGCCGGCTGCCCCGCTCCTGGCCGATCTCGGAGAGGCCGCTCACGTCGGACTACAACGTGGCATATAGAGAGGTGGTCGAGCTCGAGAAGCCGATGGAGGACGTGGACTACGCCGTGATCCACGTCGACGCCGCCGTCGCTCCAGGGGGCTACTGGTGGGCGTTCCCGAAGGACGCGGAGGGCAGGGTGGTGAACGTCGGGCTGGGGGTCGTGTGGACGAGCGGAATAAACCCCAGGACGAGGTTCGAGGAGAGCCTCAGGCCGCTGTTCAGGGGACGCGTTCTCCACACCGGCGGAGGCCTCGTGCCGACGAGGAGGCCCCTGCCCACGCTGGTCTGGAGGAACGTCGCCGTGGTCGGCGACGCGGCGTACACCGTGAACCCGGTACACGGCGGAGGGATAGGGTCGACCCTCGAGGCAGCATCAATTGTCTCCAGGTGGATCGTCAAGGCCTTCGAGGAGGGGAAGATCGATGAGAGGGCCACGTGGCCGGCCAACAAGGAGTACATGGAGGTCTACGGAGCCAAGCAGGCGGGCCTCGACGTGCTCAGGATGTTCCTCCAAATGCTCGCGAACGACGACCTCGAGTGGATCGTCAGCAGCGGCATAGTGGACGGCGCCTCCCTCTACGAGGTGAGCTCGGCCGGGAAGCTGGGCGAGGCGCTGTTGAGGAAGATCTCGGGCACGCTGAGGCTGCTCGCGAGGCCCTCGATGCTCTCGAGGCTTAGGATGGTCAGGGACTACATGGAGGCCGCCCGATCGTTATACCTCGACGAGTACCCCCGGACGCCCGATGGGCTGGGCGAGTGGCAGAGGAGGGCGGATGCACTGTTCAGGGAGTTCGCCGAGCGCATAGGATACAGGCTAGGGCAGGAGGTAAGTTGGCGCTAGCCGTAGGCATAGACCTGAGGGGGAGCCGGAGGAGGCCGACTGGCCTTGCCTCGTTCGACGGCCGCCTCCTGAGGACCAGGGTCGCGTTCTCCGACGAGGAGATCCTCGGCTTCGTGCGAGACCTCAGCCCAGTCGCCGTGGCCATAGACGCTCCCCTGTCGATGGCTTCCGGCTACAGGCTCGTCGATAGGGAAATGATCAGGAGGGGCTACAGGGTCCTGCCACCGGGGTGGAAGGGGATGCGCGTGCTCGTTGAGAGGGCCATTTACATTGCCAGCGAGCTGGCCAGGGAGGGGTACGTCGTCGTGGAGACGCACCCCCTGAGCTCGCTCAAGTCCAGCAGATGCAGTAGCGCCGCCGAGCTGTTCTCGGCGCTGGGGATAGCCGCGAGCCCGTACTCCACCAAGGACGAGCTCGACGCAGCAATCGCCGCCTTGACGGCCTTCTACTATGCCAGAGGACTCTACGAGGTCGTGAGCTCAGCCGACGGAGCCATAGTATTGCTGCCGGGGATCTGCGGCGCCGGGAGGCGCGAGTAGGCGTCCCTGAGCCTCGAGAGGACATAGCGCAGCTCGACGCTGGGGAAAAGCTTTGACAAGACCTTTATGTGCGCGGGGATCCTTATCCTGGCTCCCGCGGCATTCGGATGGCCTCCTCCCCCGAGAAGGATCGCGAGGTTCCTCACGTCGACCCCCCTGCTCCTCAGGCTCAGCTTGCCGCCGTCCCCCACTATGACCGCAACGCTTGCCCCGCGCCTGGCCATGAGATACGATGCGAGGAAGCTGTTCTCGAGGGCCTTGCTCTCCTTGGCTATTACTACCCTAACGGCGTCGAGCGCGGCCACGAGATCGCCCCTAATCGAGGAATAGGCCCTGAGCTCCTCGTCGAACCTCTCCTCAACCTTCCTCGTGAACCTGTCGGTCCACAGCTTCCCCCTGCTGATCTCGAGCGCCACCTCCAGCCTCCACCGATCCCTATCCCTCCGCCTCACGAGCCTCAGGTACCAGGGCGATAGCCAGTGGTCGAACTTCCAAAGGTCCCCGCCGCACACAGCTGATGCCAGCTCCTCGACGAAGGTGCCATCTACGTCGCCCCTCCTGCGCGGGAAGTATCTCGCTATGACGCCGGCGGCGCACGTGCTCCTGTCCACCACCACCCTGGCGCCCGCGTCCTCTGCCGCCCTAATCCATTCCCGCTCCCACACGTGGTGGTCGTACCACTCCACCCTGGCGCCCGCCTCCCTTAGCTCCCTGAGCCTCTGTAGGGTTTTCGGGAAGCTCTCCGGGTTCACGCCGAGATCTGCGATCACGACGACCTCGGCGCCCGAGCGGTCCACCTTGCCCAGCGCCTCGTGGAGCGCGTACGGCTCTGCGAACTCGACCTGCGACGGCCACTCGCCGGCCAGGTATGCCACGAGGCCGAGCGATGCTACGCCATCAGCGTCCGTGTGGGTGACGACCGCGTATCCCAATCCTCACCCCCTTTCGAAGGCCCTCCGGATCTCGTCGCGCCGATAAATCGCGTAGCCTTCCTCGTAGCCGATCACGTAATAGTCAGCCCTCTCGAGGAAGAGGCCGTGCGAGACGACCCCGGGCATGGAATCGAGGAGAGAGGAGAGCTCGGCCGGCGAGAAGCCGGCCGGGGGAACGACGTCGACGATCACCGCCCCAACGTCCGAGGTCAGGGGACCGTACTTGCCTGGGGCCCTCCGTGGCCTGCACTTCATTCCCATGGACTCAAGCCGGTGGACGACCATGCCGAGGGCCTGGGGAAGGACGTCGACCGGGATCGGGTGCCTCTCGCCCAGCCTCCTAGCGAGCTTGCTGTAGTCGACGATTATCACCTTCGTGTCGGCGTAGTGGTATAGCACCTTCTCCAACGTGTGTGCCCCTCCTCCGCCCTTTATCATGTAGCCACTCGGGTCCACCTCATCCGCCCCGTCGACGTATACCTCGAGCGATGTCATTGACGAGGGCTCGAGAACCCTCAGGCCCTTCTCGGCCAACTTGAGCGCAGTGTCCACCGATGAGGCCACGTAGAGCTTGGACCTCATCTCGTCATCGCCGGCGAGGAGCTCCACGAACTTCTCCACCGTGGAGCCTGTGCCCACGCCCACTAGGCTGTACCTCTTGACGAGCTCCAGGGCCCCCCGCGCCGCGTTGGCCTTGGCCGCCTCGGGGCCTCCGGCGGCTGCGCCCACGCAAGACTCCCCTAGGGCAGGACCTTCAGCAACATCCCCTCCACAATCATTGGCGGGTACTTCTCGATGAGGGATAGCGCGTCCTCCAGCCTCGGGTAGCTGTTGCTATAAATGGTGATCAGCGGATCTCCCTTATTCACCCTGTAGCCCACCTTCGCGTGCAGTTGCACGCCGGCGCCCTTGTCCCCCGGCGCGCCGGCTGCCCTGGCGATCATCGTTATGGCTGCGTTGTCTATGTGGGTCACGGCCCCCTCCATGTGCGATCTAATGGTGTACGAGTGCTTCCCCAGCGGGATCTCCTCCGGCTTCACGTTCGGGTTACCGCCCTGGGCCTCCACTATCTGTTTGAACTTCTCGTACGACTTGCCCCCCTCGAATATCTTCCTCGCCACCTCCTCGCCGCCGCCCGGCGGAACCTTGCCGCTCATCTCTATCAACATAGCTGCTATGAGCATCGCCTTGTCGACGAGGCTCCTGGACCCCCTGCCGTTCATTAGGCTCTCCAGCGCCTCCCTGGCCTCGAGGGCCGGCCCGACGCTGGTCCCTATGGGCTGGCCGCCGAAGGTGAGGGCCACGCGAACCACGACGCCTAGCCTCGAGGCCTGCCTTATGAAAAGGCCCGCCAGCTGGTGGGCAGTCTCCACGTCCTCGACCTTGGCCTTCCTGCCGACCGGTATGTCCAGTACGAGCCTCTGGACGCCCATCGCCAGCTTCTTCGATAGTATGCTGGCAACCATCTGGTGCCACGGATCTATCGAGAGCCTTCGCTCCACGTTTACGAAGATGTCGTCGGCCGGGGCCAGGTTGAGCTTCCCGCCCCAGGCGAGGGTGCCCCTGGTCTTCGTGGCCACCTCCTTTATCTCCTCGGCCGTGAGGTCCACCCTCGCCAACACCTCCATCGTATCCGCCGTGCCGGCGGGGCTCGTTATCGCCCTACTGCTGGTCTTGGGTATCAGGAGCCCGAAGGCCGCGACGGTGGGGACGACTATCATCGCTACCTTGCTGTTCCCCGGGACCCCTCCTATGCTGTGCTCGTCGTAGACGACCTCGTCGAACTTCACCTTCTCTCCCGTCTCGACCATCGCCTTTATGAGGCTCGTGAGCTCGTCATCGTTCATGGTCAGGTAGAGCTGGCTGAGGAGGAATGCAGCTATTTCCGCCTCCCCATAGGAGCCTTTCACAACGTCACTGATGAGCTCCACGAACTCCTCCTGGCTCAGCCTCTCGCCCCTGATCCTCTTGATGAGGGCCGGATAGCTCTTCGGCAGCTGCAACGGCAACACGTAGAGCTCCTGGCCGCGCGACGCCCTCAGGGACCTGGCCACGTCCTCGGAGGCCAAGATCTTGCCGGGAGGCGTCATGGTCTTCGTGGTGAGGAGCCTCGCCACCGCGTACTTGTCCCCGAGCCCCACTAGGACCTTCTCGGAGCCTGCCACGCCCAGCCTCAACACGTCCTCCTCGTTGATTACCACAAGCGGCTCCGGCGCCCTGAGGTCCAGCAAGTCGAGGATAACCGTCCTCTGCTGTGACACCCTCACCACCGCCGCAGGGGGATTGGGATAGGTTTGTATGCCCCTAATTAAGCTTCCGCGAGCTGGGCGGGAGTTCCTGCTACCCCAATATAAGGGCTCCTGCCGAAAACGAAGATCGGGGGTCGGGGTGAGCGTGTACAAGCCCACGAAGCCTAGCAAGAAGGAGCTAATGGAATCGTCGCTGAAGGATCTGGCCCCACAGGTCAGGGAGCAGGCCAGGAAAGTTTTGAAGCAGGGCGAAGGGGAAGATAGGCAGAGCTGACTCAGCCCACGGTCACTTCGGCGATGCGCCCTCCAGCCCTGTTCGCTGCCGCCCTGACAATGTTCTCGACGATGCTAACGATGCTGGACAGCCTCTCCCTGTCCATTGCCTCTGCGTAGATCCTTAGCTTGGGCTCGGTGCCGCTGAGCCTCACCAAGATCCACGAGCCGTCGTCGTAGTCGTATCTCGTGCCATCGATCTCGGTGACCTCGGCGGGCTCCCCGAGAGCTCCCTTCAGCTCCTCAATCAACGCCTCGTAGACCGCTCCCCTCACGTCCGGCGGATCGAACGAGTAGCTCCGCCTATCCCATGGATAGTCGGGAATCCCCCGCTCCTCGAGGATCTTCGACAGCCTCCTGCCCTCCTCGACCAGTATTTTGGCTACAACTGCTGCCTGGAGCACCCCGTCCACCCAGGGTCCCCATGCCGTGTCTATGAACTTCCACGGCTCAGCGGCCATGGCTACGGCGCCCCTGCCCAGGGACTTGACCAGCTCGTGCGTCTTGCCCAGCTTGTACCTGGTCACCCGGGCGCCGTGCCTCTCGGCCACGAGATCGACGACCTTTCCGGTATCGATCGACACCACGACCTCGCCCCTCCTCCTCGCCAGCACGGCGTCAGCTAGCAACGCTATGAGCCTGTCCTGCCTCACGAACCCGTCCACCGGGTCGAGGACGGCGAGCCTGTCGGCATCGCCGTCGTGGGAGAATATTGCGAGGGGGGCGAGGCTTGAGTAGACGTCCATGAGGCCCTCGAGAACGTCCTTTCTGGGCTCCGGGGGCCTTCCGGGGAAGGTTCCGTCGACGTTGCCATTGACGGTCACGGGCCTCGCGCCGAGCCTGGCGAGGACCGCCGGCGTGGCCACCGCGCCGCTGCCGTTAGCCAGGTCGACGACTATCGTGGGGGAGTGCTTTTGCCGTGGGGAGCCTACGAACTCGACGAGGTCGTCGATGTAGTCCTCCAGGACGTCGACCATCCCGAGGCGCCCTGCCTCGTTCCACTGCCTCTCGCGCAGCTGGCCCTCTACGAGTGCCTCCACCCTTTCCTCGAGGTCCCTCACGAACTCGAAGCCCTCCGGGTCGTAGAACTTGAAGCCGTTGTATTCGGGCGGGTTGTGGCTCGCTGTCACGCTGACCCCAATCGCCCTGAGCTTCTCGGCCGCGTAGCCCGCCACGGGCGTTGGCGCGAGGCCGGCCATGAGGACGTCGCAGCCACCGGCCGCCATGCCAGCGGCAAGGGCCAGGGAGAGTACGTCGGACGAGAGCCTCGAGTCCTTGACCAGGACCGCCCTCCCCGAGAGCTCGAGCGACGCCACCGCGAGGCCGATCCTATACGCGAGCAGTGGGCCCAGCTCGCTGGGATACTTCATCCTTATCCCGGCGGTGCCGAAGAGCTTCACTGGGCTCACCAATTGCATTTACTTCGGGAGAACGCTGTTAAGCCTGAGCCCCCCGGCCAGCCTCGACTTGACCGTCGTCAGCGCCCGCCTGGACTTGGCCGCGAGGAGTTCCGCCTCGCGGCTGACCCTGTAGGCCAGCAGGGGCGTAGCTATGCCCAACGAGAGCGCCGAGAACATGGCCAGCCCCCCAAGCCCTTCCCCGATCGGGCGGGGGGGATCCACGCCCATGGCCTCGAGGGATCTAGCGAGGAGCGATAACGAGTTGTCGAGGGACGTGATCAGCACCAGGAGGAAGAACGTGCTCAGGGCCCCGAAGGAGGCAAATAGCGCCAGCGCGGCCGGGGCGTCGGTCTCGGGCATCAACGCTATTAGCGCTGGCAGGAGCGCCGCTGGATACCACGCAATCGACGGCGTCATCCCCCTGGCGATTGCACTGCCACTAAGGGCGAGCTCGAAGGCCGCTATCGCCCTCTCTAGCCTTGCCACCTGCCTCAGGGCCTTCACCACGCATGCCGCCGTGAGCGCTACGCCCACGAGGCCTATGACCGAGAGCATGCCCACGTCGTTGAGTATCCTCAGCGGGTCGAGGGCCGAGGACAACAACTTCAGCACGAGGAACGAGCCGAGGATCGTCGAAGAGGCGGCAGCGAACCTTTCACCCACTCCCCCAAGAGTCACCGCACCCAACAGCTTGGCCGCCCTCACCAGCTCCTTATCGGCGTGCCCCCTGGAGGACTCCATTTGAACCCATCCGAGGCCGTTGAGTTCCTGGCCGACCAAGGCTAATATTCGCGACCATGAACTTCCACTGGAAGGGGGGTAAATTGGCGCTCAACCCACAGGGCTACGCGCCCCCCTCCCGCTCAAAGGACAGGGCCTCGTGTCGCACACGAAATACGTACGGTAAGGGAAAAAATATAAGTCCTATACCCCTGGTGATAACTAAGAAACGGGAATGTCGGTGGTCTAGCTCTTGGTGGAAGTAAGAACTGGCCCCATAAGGCTAAGTAGCTACGGCATAAAGCTCAGGAGGGTGGTTAACGCCTCGCTCTACAAGTACTTCAAGGAGGGCACATTGAACCAAAAGGAGGTCAACGCGCTGTTGAGCGACGTCAACGCCAAGCTGTACTCCCTCTTCGTCGAAAAGTACGTGATCCCGAAGGATGCCATAGTCAACATAGCCCTCGATTACGAGGTCGAGGAGGGCAAGCTGAAGATTAAGGGGATGAAGGTCGAGGTCTACATACTGGACGAGACCCTTTCGACCACGCTCACTGAGGACGCGAAGAGGGCCCTGGGGCTGTCCTAGCGTTGCGCGGCCTTAGGCTTGGCATGGTCCAGGCCTACTTCGGAGCATCGAAGGACGAGAACCTGAGGAAGATAAGGGAACTCGTGATCCGTGGCCACGGATCCGCGGACCTGGTGGTCCTCCCGGAGTACAGCATGGCTAATCCCCTGGCGCTCGGGAGGCCCGAGGATTTCTGGAAGCTCGCAGAGGATCCCCTCGGGGGCCCATTCGCCAGGGAGCTCTCGTCGCTATCGGCCGAGATCGGCGCGCCGATCTTAGCGCACGTAGTTGAGGCAGGGCGCGGGAAGCCATACAGCGCGTCGGTCCTCGTGCAGGCAGACCACGTGAGGGTCGTCTACAGGAAGATGCACCTCTTCGACGCCTACGGCTACTCGGAGTCCAGCTACTTCGAGCGGGGCGACGGCCCCGGCGAGGTGTTCGAGATCGGAGGCGCGAGGCTTGCTGTGGCCGTGTGCTACGACCTCAGGTTCCCCGAGCTCTTCAGGCGCTACGCCCTAGCGGGAGCTTCGCTGGTGGTAGTCCAGGCCGGGTGGGTCGCTGGCCCTCTCAAGGAGCACCTGCTCGACGTGCTGGCCACGGCGAGGGCGCACGAGAACACGATCTTCCTCGCCGTCGCAAACCAGAGCGGCCCGCAGTTCACTGGAAGGAGCGGGATCTTCAGCCCATTCGGCCTGAAGACCTATGACGCTGGGCCCGGGGAAAAGTACTTCGAGGTCGAGCTGGACCTCGGCGAGGTGGAGAGGGCCAGGAGCGCGATCCCAGCGCTCAAGCAGTCCTCGGAGAGGTGGAGAGTGGAGCTCGCTGCGCAGCCTACGTGACCCGCGAGACCGCTGAGGCGCATCGGGAGCACCCGAGCACGACAGGAAGCGATGGATTTCCCAACAACACGCGCCCATCCCTGTACACGAGCTGTACCCCCCTTAGCTCGACGCCTGCCTCCAGCGCCTTCTCCGCCGCCGCTGCAACCCCCTGATCTAGCTCGCCGTTCACGCACGCGGCCCTCACGCCCGGCAGGGCCGCCACGAAGACCGCTGCTGCCCTGTATCCACTCCTGGCGAGCCCTGCTAGGCCGAGCAGGTGCCTTGCCCCCCTCTCGGTGGGGGCGTCGGGATAGCCAGCACAATCGCCAACGCGCATGACGGCGCTCTTCAGCTCGACGACAATCGTCGAGCCTCCATACGTTATCGCCAGGTCATACGTGCTGTCCCCGAGCCTGACGTTCCTCTTAAGCGCAGTCGGCTGCAGGGGCAACCAGGGTATCTTGCCCCTCGCGACTGCCTCTACGAATGCCCTCTCCTGAAGCGACGTGTCGATCACGGCAGGCCCCTCCGCGTCCTCCACTACTGCCACCCTCAGCCCGGCCCTGGGGCCCCTGGTGGGCACGCAGAGGGCCCGCGCGCCTGGGATCAGCAGGCCCTCCAGCCTTCCGGTGTTGTTCAGGTGCGCGATCTCCTCGCGGCCGCCAACCCTGACCAACGCCGTGAACCTCGAGAGCCTCCGCACGAAGGTGCACTCCACTGCGCTGAGCTCGACGAGGGCCTCCAAGAGCTTCACGCGCCGTGAGCTGTTGGCAGCTGCTCGCTTAAAAATCCCACGAACGATTCTCAGCCTCCAGGCTAGGTGAGGGACATGAGGAACGACAAGTACGTGGTAATAGCGTTTGGGGGCAACGCGTTCCAGAGCAAGGGAGACAAGGGAACTCCCGAGGAGTACTGGAGGAACGCTGCCAAGGCAGCTGAGGCCATAGTCAAGATAATAGAGGAGGGCTACAAGGTCGTCGTCACCCACGGCAACGGGCCTCAGGTCGGCGTAATTGCCGAGTGGATGGCCGCCGGCGCCAAGGCCAAGGGCCTGCCTATGATGACCCTCGACATAGCCGGCGCGATGAGCCAGGGATGGCTCGGCTACGTCCTCGGCCAGGCGCTCTACAACAAGCTCAAGGAGAAGGGGTTGCTGGGCACGAGGGTGAAGGGCGTCGTGACCGTGATCACGCAGACGCTCGTGAACAAGAACGACCCAGCGTTCAAGGACCCAACCAAGTACATAGGGCCCTGGTACGAGAAGGAGGAGGCCGAGAAGCTCGCGAAGGAACAGGGCTGGGTCATGAAGCCGGATCCCAGGGGAGGCTACAGGAGGGTCGTGCCCTCGCCGGATCCCGTCGGGCAGATCGAGATCGAGGCCATTAGGGCGCTCGCCGACGCCGGCTTCGTGGTCATAGCCGACGGAGGCGGAGGAATTCCTGTCTACGCCGACGAGAAGGGCTTCCTGCACGGAGTGGAGGGCGTCATCGACAAGGACTTGGGAGCCGAGAGAATGGCCACGGCGCTGGGCGCCAGCGTCCTCATGATCTTAACCGACATAGACAAGGTCTACATAAACTTCGGCACGCCGAACGCCAAGCCCATGGACGTGCTGACCGTCAGCGAGGCCGAGAAGTACCTGAAGGAGGGCCACTTCAAGCCCGGCAGCATGGGGCCAAAGGTCGAGGCGTGCATAAGGTTCGTGAAGAACGGCGGCTCGCTAGCTATGATAGGCCACATGGAGAAGGCGTACGAAGTGTTTAAGGGAACTGCGGGCACCAGGGTCGTTCCCGGCTAGTCCCCTTGGCCGGCCGTTTTGGCCTCACATCTCTTTTTCATCCTTCCTGTCCTTCGCCTCCTCGGCCTTCACGGACCAGCTCCAGCTATGAGCCTCGCTAACGCGTCCAAGCCCGCCAGAGGGAGCAGGGCCGCCGAGCGAAGCCCCGACACGAGGTGGTTGTCGTAGTCGACCACCGTAGGGAAGCGCCTAGCCACGTGTCCCAAGAGCTTGAGCGGGATCCAGTGCCCCCTCCCCAAGAGCTTGACGAGGGCATGCTCGACGACCAGCCTCGCCCTCAGGGCCGCGTATGCCCTCGCGTAGAGGCCTGGATTCCCCATGTCGATGGCCTTCGCTAAGCAGCCAGCCATGGCGACTACGCTCGCCAGGCCTCCCCCCGTGTAGGGCTTCGACGCCGGCAACGCGTCGCCTATGAACGCCACCCACCGCGCCGGCACAGGACTGCTCGGGGGGGCTTCGACCGGTATGGGACCTCCGAAGGGCTCGAGCAGCTCGCGGATTGATAGCCCCAAGGCCTCGACAGTCCTTCTCAGCAGGGCCCTCGAGCTCCCCGTCGTGCGGCGCACGATGAACCCGGCTATACCCAAGCCGTCGTCCACCGCGAAAGCCCAGCCGAAGAGGCAAAACGGCCTACACGCGTACGAGATGTACATGGTATTGTCCTCAATGCCGCCGATCCTGGCGATCCACTGGATGCCGGCCACGAACTTAGCTCTCCTCCCATAGAATAGCTCCCTGTGGCTTCCGCTGGCCCCCTCCGCAACCACGACGTAGTCGTAGCGAGAGGAGGTTTCGCCGGCCTTGATCACGCGTTCCCCGACGATCTGTGCCCTGGTGCTGAGCCTTACCGTGTGGCCGAGGGACTCAGCCCTCTGCGCCAGCCTCTCCTCGAGCGATGGCCTTTCCACGTAATATGCGAAGGGCTCGGGGAAAACCACCTCCAGCGGCCGGCCCGATCCGCCGACCACGAGAGTCCTAAAGGCCCTGTGCCCCACGTTTCCGGCCAAGCCCCTCAGCTTCTCCCAGGTCCCGGGGCTCACGACGCTCGTGCAATGCCTCGGAAGCCCGAGCCTTGGGTGCTCCTCGAAGACCTCTACGTCGTGGTTCCTGAGCTGCGCGGCCAGGGCTAGCCCCGCGGGGCCTCCGCCAATTATCGCAACGCGCACTAAGTCACTCCTCGTAGTCCCTGGAGACCTCCTTCAACGTATACCTGGCCGCGCCGAGCCTCCTGGCTATGTATACGAAGGCCCTCCTGGGATCTCCCCTGGTGCCGCACGTGTACACGTCCACCGTTGCGAAGCCGTGCTCGGGCCAGGTATGTATTGATATGTGGCTCTCGAGCACTATGCCAACGACACTGACGCCGGGACCTATTTTCCACGCCCTCACGTCCAGGAGCGTTAACTCCCCCGCGGCCGCCGCCCCCCTAACGATCTCGACTAGCTCCTTCTCGTCGCTCAAGATCCTGCTGTCGCATTCGTAAAGCTCGCCGTAAACGTGCCTGCCGATGACCTTCTTGGCGGCCACGGAGGCGAGCACAGGTACCACCCCTTTCTCGGGTTGCCCCCCGGGGTCTTATAAAGGTATCCCCCCCGGGGGTATTACTTGGGAGCCTCAAAGGTTCGCGAGAGCGCCGTACCCTCACTCAAAAACCTCTCCCGTCGCTTCGTGGACCGAGTACACGTCCTCCAGCCCCCTCCTCTTGATCGTCTCGGCGAGCTCCTCCTTCAGCCCCTCGACGAATTTCCTCACCCCCCGCTTGGCAAGCCTATCCCTTGGCACGGCGAAGTCGAACTCCTCCCAGGCAAGCGGTACGAGATCGAGGCCGTAGAGCCTTGCGTAGTATGCCACGGCAACGCCGGCGTCGGCCCTCCCCTGGATTATGGCCATCGCAACGCCGTTGTGCGTCTTCATCTCGTAGTAGTACCCGTTGACGATCTTCCCGAGATCCTCCCCCAGGCCCCTCTCGCGCGCTGCCTTCCTGAGCAACATGTCGACCAATGCCCTTATGCCCGTCCCCCTCGGCCTGTTGACAATTCTCACGTCCCCCCTCAGGAAATCCTCGATCCCCCTCACCCCCTTGGGGTTCCCCCTCCTCACCAATATACCGACGAGGCGCCTGTACCCCTTGACCAGGACCGCCCTGCCGACGAGGCCGAGCTCCCTCAACATGTGCCTGTTGTAAGTGAGCGTTGCCTCGTCGAGAATGTGAGTGGGCGCTACGTCGGCGAATCCCCTGGCCACCGCGATCCACCCCCCGAGGCTTCCGACGGGCACAACCCTCGCGACGCTCAGGAGGCCCAAGTCCTCCAGGTAGAAGTACAGCAGCGGGTCGTTGCTGCCGACGACGTTCAAGGCGGGCGCTGCCCTGCCGCTGCCGAGGACCCGCACCTCGACCTCCGACCCCTCGCCGACTAGCTCGACGTTGGCCGGCAGCACGGCCACGCCGTCCGCGTACAGGTGGACGCTCAGGCTGCCGCTCGACACGTGAAGGGGATAGGCCACGACCTCCCCCTCGGACTCGCGGAGCATCACGGGGAGGAAGTGCTCCTTGCCCACCTCCTTCTTCACCGAGAGCGCTAGCCTCGCCCTCACCCTCCTCCCAGCCATCTCCGCCCTGAGGCCGGCCAGCCTTGCCAAAATCGGCGCAACCAACATGGCGAAGATCGAGTAGCTGCTGAACGGGAAGCCGGGAAGGCCTATGAGCGGCTTCCCGCGCGCGACCGCGACTACTGTCGGCTTCCCCGGCCTCACCCTAAGGCCGTGGACGACTATTCCCGGGGGGCCTAGCCTCTCGAATGCCCTGTAGACGACGTCCCTCTCGCCCGCGCTGGTCCCCCCGCTCGTCAGGACCAGGTCATAGTGCTCGAGGGCTTTCCCAAGCGCGTTGGCCACTGCGTCCTCGTCGTCGGGGAGTATGCCCAGGTAGTCGGCGCTGGCGCCCATGGATCTCGCAAGCGCGACGAGCATCGGCCCATTCGAGTCGTACACCTTCCCCTCGGGGAGCTGCCGGCCGGGCTCGGCGATCTCGTCGCCAGTCGAGAAGATGGCCACACGCGGCCTCACGTATACCCTGACCTCCCTAATTCCGAGGCCAGCCAACACCCCTATGCTCTCCGGCGTGAGGAGGACGCCCCTGAAGAGCACTGGATCGCCGCGCGCTATGTCGCCGCCGGCGACTGCGACGTTCTCGAGGGGGTGGACGCTCCTGTATGCCCTGAGCGCGTTGCCCTCCCTCTCGACGTACTCCTCCATCAGCACTGCCTCGGCCCCCCTGGGAATGGGGGCGCCCGTCTGCACCTCGACCGCCTGCCTCGCGCCGACCTCGATGGACGGCATGGAGCCGACGCGCGAAGCCCCGACGACCTCCAGCGAGGCGGGGCTCAGCTCGTCGGCCCACGCGACGTCGCCGACCTTGACCGCGTAGCCGTCGACCTCGCTCCTGTCGAACGGCGGATAGTCGATGGGGGCAACGACGTCCTCCGCGAGAACCCTCCCCAGCGCCTCATCTAGGCCCACCACCTCCACGCCGCGCGGCGCGAGCTCCACATGTTCCTCGAGAATGGCAAGCGCCTCCTCGACGCTCGCCAGCCTGTGAAAGATCTTCCTCTCCATGGGGCGTGCCCCAACTTATAGTCGTGGGCCGGAGTATATGGTTGTGTTGTAATGCTCTGAGTGGGGCACTTGGAGGTCGAGAAGCTCGCGGAGCTGGGGCTGCCGAGCAATTACATCGAAGTCCTGAGGGCCAGGGGCATAAGGGTCCTCAACCCGCTTCAGAGGGCCGCCCTCGAAGCTGGGCTGCTCAGGGGAGGGAACTTCGTCGTCGTTGCGCCAACGGCCAGCGGCAAAACCTTGCTCGGCGAATTGCTCCTGGTGAGCGAGTGGGCCAAGGGGAACATGGGGGTCTACCTGGTCCCCCTCAGGGCGCTTGCCAACGAGAAGTACAGGGAGTTCTCGTCGCTCAAGCAGATCGGCGTCTCCGTGGGGATCACGACGGGGGACTACGACTCGCCGGCAGAACACCTCGGCCAGCACGACGTCGTGGTGGCCACGTACGAGAGGTTCGACAGCCTCCTCAGGCTCAGGCCTTCGTGGCTTAGGAGGATAGGGGCAGTGGTGATCGACGAGCTCCACATGGTCGGCGAGCCCGAGAGGGGCCCAATAGTCGAGGTCATCGCGTCGAGGCTACTCAGGGACGGCAGGGCGAGGATCCTGGGGCTCTCGGCCACGGTGGGGAACCCGCACACGTTGGCCAGCTGGCTTGGGGCCAAGCTGGTCGAGACCCCGTGGAGGCCCGTGAAGCTCGTGGAGGGCTTCTACGACAAGAGGAGGTCCAGGGTGGAGTTCGTTGACGGGAGGACCGAGGAGGTCGAGGAGGGCTTCGGCGACAGGTTCCTCGACCTAGCTTGGTCCAGCCTCTCCAAGGGACACCAGACGCTCGCCTTCGTGCACAACAGGAGGAAGGTGGAGGAGCTGGCGGAGGCGTCTGTGGAGCTGGCCAGAAGGCTATGGCGCACGAGGGCAGAGGAAGTGGGCCCGCTAATAGAGGAGCTAAGGGAGAGCCCGAGCTCGGTGGAGAGGGAGAGGCTGTCGCGCCTCATATCCCACGGCGTCGCCTACCACCACGCCGGCCTCAGCTGGATCGCCAGGAGGGTCGTGGAGGAGGCGTTCAGGTCCAGGGCCGTGAAGCTGTTGTTCGCCACACCGACCCTAGCCGCGGGGGTCAACTTACCGGCCAGGAGGGTGCTGGTGTCGATCAAGAGGTATGAGCCGGGGCACGGCATGAGCAAGGTGAATGTATTCGAGTACAAGCAGATGGCCGGAAGGGCGGGAAGGCCCCAGTTCGACGACGTGGGCGAGTCCATAATAGTTGACGCAACTAACAAGTCCGAGGCGCAGAAGTACATGCTCGGGCAACCGGAGCCCGTGCACAGCAAGCTGGCGAACGAGAGGAGCCTCAGAATTCACACGCTGGCCCTGGTAGCCAGCGGAAGCGGCGCCCGCGAGCTCGCAGAAGTCTTCGAGGCGACGCTCTGGAGGATGGAGTCCCTCGACAGCTCGTACATAGGAAGCCTCGTGGCGAGCACGCTTGAGGTATTGGAGAGGATGAGGATGGTCGAGAGAAGGGGAAACGATTACGTTGCCACCGCGCTCGGAAAGCTCACAGCCTACACGTACCTTGATCCCCTGACCGTTGACAGGTACCTGGCCTCGAGGCCCAGCACGGCCAACGAGATCTCGTTGCTGTTCGCCATCACTTCGACCCCGGACTACGCGAGGAGCAGGCCCAGGATCCCAGAGGACGCCCTCGACGAGGTTGAGCAGGTAGCACTCGGGTACTCGAAAGAGGGGCTAGTGCCGGAGCCCCCAGACGACGAGGTCGACTATTATGAGTGGCTAGTCTCCGTGGCCCACGCCGAGGCCCTCGCCAGGTGGATCAACGAGGACGAGGAGGACGACATAATCGAGGACTTCGGAATAGGGCCCGGCGACCTCTACAACATGAGGGAGACCGCGTCCTGGATCGCGCACGCGCTGAGCAGAATAGAGGGACGGCTGGGGAACGTGCCCCAGTGGAGGGCGCTCTCGATCCTGTCGGAGAGGCTCGAGCACGGCGTCAAGGAGGACGCGCTGGAGTTGGTGAGGCTCGAGGGCATAGGGCGCGTCAGGGCCAGGACCCTGATAAGGAACGGGATAAGGACCCTGAGGGATCTGGCGTCGACCCCGCCCTCCGAGGTAGCGCGCTTGCCCGGCTTCGGGCCAAAGGTGGTCGAAAAGCTGTGGGAACAGCTGAAGGCCATGGGCCTAGTGAGGGGCTAGCTCAGGAAGAATAAATAGTCGTGCGAGGTTATTGGTTTAGCAAAGGGCGCAGTGCCTCTGACCGTGATCGATAACCCGCTCGCCCAATACTACCTCTCCGTCCTACGCGATAGGAGGACGACGCCGAAGTCGTACAGGGATGCCCTGCGGAAGCTCGGCTTCATAATGGGGTATGAGATATCCAGGAGGCTCAAGTGGACGAGGGCGTTCGTCGACACCGGGCTCGGGAGGGCCGAGGGCCTCTACCCCGCAAGGCCCCTGCTAATAGTTGGCGTCCTGGGCGCATCGGTGCCGTTCATGCACGGGGTCTGGGACGCAATGCCGTGGGCCGGGCTGGGGCTCATAGGCGCGAGGAGGCGCGTCGAGGGAGGGGCGGTGAAGGTCGAGGTGTTCTACGAGAGGCTCCCCGACGACCTCTCCCTATACAACACCATAGTAGTTGACCCGATATTGGCCACGGGGGCGACCATGGCGGAAGTCACGAGGAGGGTGATGGCTCGCGGCTGTAGGATCCTGATCGCCGCGACCATTGTTGCGTCCAGGCGAGGCCTCGAGAGGTATGCGGAGATGCACCCCGACGTGGACGTGTTCGTGGTGGGCATAGACCCGATACTTGACGACAGGAGCTATTTCGTCCTCCCGGGCATAGGCGACGCAGGCGAGAGGAGCCTCTCCGCGGACTTCGTGACCTTGTACGACGGATCCCCGGCAACCGATGGGATGGCATAGAAGGGCCACGCCCCAGGAAGCGCTGGGCGTAAGACCGGTCTAGTGGAGGCCGGTAAACTCCTCGGTTCTCGCGTCGCCGTTGCCACGGCCACTCGAGCACGCCCCACGCATCAACCAGAGGCTATGGCCCTGGCCAGATCCGAGAGGCCGTGCACGATGGGTGAGCGGGACCAGCTCTGAGGGGAGCCCATGTAGCTCTCTAGCCCCTCAACGTATGGGACCCTATATACCGCCAGCTGTCTCAGCCCCTCCATTGCGTCCAGCCGCTCGCCTCGGTACATGTTCACCACGAGCCCCAGCACCTCCACTCCGTGCTCTCTCACGAGGGCCAGCGTCTTGAGGGCCCCCCTCATCGCCAGGGCGCTCGGGGTGGCCACGACGAGGACGCGGGCTTTCTCCCTTAACCACTCCAGCAGGTCCATCTGCTCGTCGCCGGCGCCGGGCGGCATGTCTATGATCAAGTACTCGACGCCTTCCCACCTCGTTATGGCGAACAGCTCCTTAAGGGCGTCCGTGGCGTGGAAGCCCCTGAAGGGCATCGGGCTGTCCATGGTGTAGAACGCCGCGCTCATGAACTTTATGCCCTCCACGTCGACGGGTAGCACGCCTCGCTCCTCGGCCGGCTTGACGTCGAGCGGTAGGCCTAGCACGACGTGGATTGTTGGATTGGCCAGGTCAGCGTCGAAGAGGCCGACGCGCCTCCCATCTGCGGCCAGGGCGAAGGCGAGGGCGGTCGATATGACGGTCTTCCCGACGCCGCCCTTGTGGCTCATGATGGGCAGCACTGCCCTTACGCTGGCCAGCCTCCTTCCGAGGACGCTGAGCCTCGGATCTATTCGCTCAGCTAATTTCAAGGATCGACACCCCCCTACCGGCTATTATCGTGAAGTCCCTCGAGCCGCACCTGGGGCATTTCATGAAAGCCAGGGAGGCCTCGGGAAGGAAGTGTATGGCCTCCCTGGCCGCTGGGTCCAGCGAGCCGAGGTCCGGCGACCACTCGTACCCGCACGCATTGCACTTGAGCACCACCCCCCTTTCGACGATCTTGAGCTCGTCGATCTCGAGGCCCTCGAGCCCCGCCAGCTCCCTCAACGAGAACTCCAGCACTTCCACGTCTATGCCCTGAAGCGCTCCGACCTCCACCACGAGCCTGGAGACCTTGGTCCTGCCCGTGTTCTTGACGTACGCCACTATGGACTCGGCCAAGGACCACTCGTGCACCATGTCAGCTACCCCTCTTCCTTAGCTCCTCGACCAGCTCCTTAGCCCTTTCGAAGCTTATTTTGCCCTCCCTAACCATCGCCTCGGCGACGACGTCGATCATATCGCCTGTAGCCCCCGCGGAAATCGCGAGGCTCCGCGCGTGTAGCCTCATGTGCCCCGCCTGGATTCCAGTGGTGACGAGGGCCCTCAGCGCCGCGAGGTTTTGTGCAAGCCCCACGGCTGCCATTATCTCCGCCAGCTCCGAGGCCCTCCTAACGCCCATTATCTTCAGCGCCAGCTTGGCAACGGGGTGGACCGTGACGACCCCGCCCACAGTCCCGACCTGCAGGGGGACCTCGAGGGTCCCGACTAGGTAGCCCCCATCAACCTCCCAGGAGCTTAGGGGCTTGTAGGTGCCGCTCCTGGCAGCATAGGCATGGGCACCCGCCTCTATTGCCCTGTGATCTTGGGCGGTCGCGAGCGCGACCGCTATTATTCCATTCATGATGCCCTTGTTGTGTGTGACGGCCCTATACGGATCTGCCTCGGCGATGGCGCTCGCCTCGGCGATGGCCTCCGCCACCTCCGTTCCTCCCACCTCTTCGACGGGGGTCTTGGCCCACGCCCTGGCTATCCTCCTGACGGCGTAGTTGCTCAGTATCCTGAGCCTAGCCTTGCCCCCCGTCACCTTCTCCACGAAGGGGGCGATCGCCTCGACCATGGTGTTGACGGTGTTGGCCCCCATCGCGTCGACTACATCCACGATCAGGTGGACCGCCAGCACGGGGCCCCTGCGGGTCTCCAGGACGCGGACCTCGAGATCCCTCGGGCCCCCTCCCAGCTTCAGCAGGGTGGGGTTCGTATGCTTGGCCATTTCCAGTATTTCCTCCTTGTGCCGGAGCAGCTCGAACGCCTTATGTTGCGGGGCCCCCACCCCTACCACGTGGATCTGGCCGATCATCTCCTGCGGCCCTGCCCTGGCGATTATTCCGTCGCCGTGCCTCAGCATGCGCGCCGCATTGCTCGCCGCTGCCACGACGCTCGGCTCCTCGATCACCATGGGAACCAGGACGTCCCTCCCGTTCACCCTGAAGTTCGTGGCAATCGCAAAGGGAAATGACATGGCTCCTATCACGTTCTCGATCATGGAATCGGCCACCTTCTCATCGAGGTTGCCAAACCTCGAGAGCAGCTCAACTTCGGCTTCCGAGAGCCCGCGAAGCTCGGCTACCCTTGCCCGCCTCTCGGCAACGCTGAGCTTGTAGAAGCCGGGCAACCTGCTCGAGAACTCGGACAACCCGAGCCCCTAAAAGAGAGGAGCCGGGGGGCTTAAAAGCTGGGCTTACGCCACGTAGCCCTTCTTGTTGCAGCCCCTACAAGCCACCCTGAGCTCGCCGCCCTCCTCGTATATGATTACCTCGGGCGCGTCCCCCACGAGGTTGTGCCTCATGGTGAGCATGTCCTGGTAGGCGCCCGAGTCCAGGAACACCACGTAGTAGTCCTCGAGGGGCCTGGGCATGTGGAGGGGGGTTCCGTACAACCTCACCTTCATGCCGGGTATGAACATTAGCCTGCGGTCGAGCGCCGTGAACGGGCTAACACGGCTGTCGTCGAGCTTCGCGTAGAACTCCCTGATCTCGCCCATGCTGTCGCACGTTATGTCGCTCAGCGTGGCGAGCACCTCCGGCCTCTCGTTCAGCCTCTGGGCGGGTACCACCTGGAAGTACTGGTGGACAAGGGCCCGATCTGGGACGTCGGCGAAGACGCTCATGGAGAGCACGAACCTCTTGCTGGGGCTCACGAGAAGCTTGCACACAGATGGGTACTTGATGACCTCCTCTAGCGCTCTTGGGTCGTCCTCGTACAGCCTCCCGAACTCCTCGACCACCCACTGGACCAAGTAGTGCCTCAGGTCCTCGATGATCATCCTGTCCCTGGCGCTCCAGTTCGGCTTCTCCTCGAGCTTCCCGATCACATGTTTAGCCTCGCGCGCCTTTGCCTCGAGCTCCTCGAGGCTCCTGACGCGTAGGTCTAGTGCCTCGGCCAGCTTGCTTGACGCTGGCTCGGGCCCAGCCTCTGCGTCGAACGGCCTGACCTCGAGCACCTTGGCTACCACGAGCCTATGCGCCGCCACTATGTAACGTCCTCCCTCAAAAACGAGCGCCGGGGAAATGCCAGCGCTCCTGAGCTCCTCGATCGCCATGTCGAAGTAGTCCTCGACGGTGTAGTTGGGCGAGTCCTCTGAGCCGTCGCGAGTGTCGAGGTAGGGATACGCCAGGCCGCCCCCGAGATCTATGTACGAGAGCGACGAGTAGCCGAGCTCTACGAGGCCGGCGAACGTTCTCGAGGCCTCCCTGAAGTACTTCCTCAACGATCTCGCGTCAGAGATCTGCGAGCCGGCGTGCATGTGCAACATAACCGCCCTGTCCCTGATCCACGGATAGTCCTTCGCCAGCCTCTCGAGCCCGTTCAGCGTAAGCCCGAACTTGGACGAGAGCCCTCCCGATCCGCTCCAGCGGCTCACAGCGTGGCCCATGGGCTTGAGCCTTATGGCCAGCGGCATGTCGTCGTCAGCGAGGAGCTTCAGATCTGACTCCCCCTCCACGCTGGCCACGACGTGCCAGCCGTTTGAGCGCATCTTGTGCATCAGCTCGATCTCCCTAGCGCCCTTGAAGCCGTCCACCACCAGCAGCCTGTCCCCGCCGTCCTCGCCGTCGAATGTCTTGGCCAGGGCCTCCAGCTCCCCCAGGGTGCCGACCTCGAAGCCCCACCTGGCCCCTTCGCCGAACCTCGCTATCTCCCTCAACACGAGGTCGTTGGCCGTGACCTTGAGCGGGTACACCGGCGCGAAGGCCCCCGCGTAGCCGTGGCGCTCGGCTGCCTCACGGAATGCGCGCACCACCCTTGAGAGCATCTTCCCAATGAGCGGCAGGAACCTCACGTAGGCGTTATCTAGCCCAAGGTCCCTCATGAGCCTCGGAATTGATATAACGTGGTCGTTGAACCTTACGACGAGCTCCCCCTCGTCGCTTATGTCGAAGAACTCGCCCCTTACGCCGTTCTCCAGCCCATAAAGCTTCCTAGAGAGCTCCTTGTCCCAGCTCGGGTCTCTACTCATTTCCCCTCTGTTACCCTCCCCCGATGGGCGACCTCGTGCGCAACGTACATTAGCGTCGTTTATAAGCCTTGCGCCAGCTCACGAGCACCGGCGCGTCGATCGTTGAGGTGATATCCCAATATATTTATCCTGTTGACATGCCGCTACAGCTGTTGCCGTTCGGCTCCAAGGACTTCCAAACGGCATTGCACTTTAAACTTATGATCGCGAAAACTGCGCCAAGGGAGGGACGTTGGACGACAGGCTTGAGGCATACGTGCTCAACGTCGAAAGGGCCCTCGAGAGGCTCGTGCTCCTGGACGAAAGGGGCAGGGAGCTCGTCGAACTGGCTCGCTCGTATCTGAGCGACGCGAAGTACTACCTCGAGAAGGGCGACCGCGAGACCAGCCTAGCTTGCATAGCGTACGCCGAGGGATTGCTCGACGCGCTCAAGAGGCTTGGGCTCGCCAAGCTCGAGTGGGAGCCCCTCTCGAAGCTCCTGGCCCGGCCAAAGGTCATGGTAGCAGGCTCCTTCGAAATATTGCATCCAGGGCACATTTATCTACTCAGGAAGGCGTGGGAGATCGGGAACGTCCACGTCGTCGTGTCCAGGGACGCCAACTTCGCCAGGTTCAAGGGGAGGGAGCCGGCGATCCCGGAGCGCCAGAGGCTCGAGGTCGTTAGCTCGGTCAAATACGTCGGGAGCGCGCGACTCGGCGACGAGGTTGACCTCCTCAGGCCGGTCGAGGAGCTGAGGCCGGATGTGATCGTTTTGGGGCCCGATCAATGGACAAGCCCCTCAGAGCTCGAGGAGGCCCTTGGGAGGAGGGGCCTCGGGGGGGTGAAGGTGCTGAGGCTCGAGAACAAGCTAGAGGGCCAGTACTACAGCACCAGCAAGATAATCAAGAGAATTGCCGAGATGTTTGCTTGCCGAGCAGTTCCTTGAATCTCCCCAGCCTGAGGGCCCTTAGCGCGGAGTACTTCGCCTCGCGCTCGCTCGCGATCTTGGCGAGCCGCGCCACGTTCACGTTGGGCCTGTACCACGGACCCCTTCCCCTGACGACCTTGCAGGCCTCAGTCACTATGAGGCCAACGTTATACGCGTCCCTGAGGGCCTGCTCGTCGGACTCCGGCTTATCTGCCATGTGACTATAGGCCATGGACCAGGGCGGGATGAGGACGCCCATGCTGTTAAAGGTGACCATCAAGTACGAAACCACGTTCATGACGCCGCTGTCGGCGCCGACGACTACGAACCCCGCCACCTTGCCGTCGAGGAGGCTCCTGCCCTCGTGGTATATCATGTTCTCGAGGCTCGTCATTCTGTCTATGAAGTTCTTGAGGGGGCCAGGGACCGAGTACCAGTACACCGGGGTAGCCACTATGAACCCGTCGGAGCGCAACACCTCCTCGGCGAGCTTGTTGAAGTCGTCGTCGGCCCTGAGGCACGGGAACTTGCACAGCCCCACGTCATCCGAGACGCATCCCCAGCAGGGCTCGATCCTGTGCTCGCGGAGGTTGACCTTGATGGGCTCACCGCCGGCGTCCCTCACCCCTGCCTCCGCCACGTCTAACAGCTTGGACGTGCCCCCGTATCCCCTCGGCGAGGCATCCACCATCAGAATCCTTACCGTCGACATGGCGGGACACCGTGAGAAAATCAAGAAGCCAGAGCTCCCCTAAAAGGAGTGTTGTCGGCCCTCAACTTTCCTCGGCGAGCTTGGACACGAGTTTGGCCAGGAAATCTGCGAATTTCTCGGCCCTCTCCCTGTCCTCGGCCTCGGCCACGACCTCCACCGACGACTCGTGGCCGAGGAACCTTATGTATGCCCAACCCCTGTCCTCGTCGTACACCTTTATGCCGTCCATGGTCTCAACCTCCATGCCCCTCAGCTCCTCCACCATCGACGACGCTATTGCAGCTAACCTGGAAGGGTTGACGTTGACCTTCCTCCTAGCGACGTGCGACTCCGGCAACGATGATAGCACCGACTTTAGGTCCCCGAGCCTCTTGAGAAGGAGCACCATTGTGAAGAACGCGTCGGGGCCGTAGTGGAACCACGGATAAATTATCGAGCCCCTCTCGTCGGCGGCCATGAGCGTGTCGTCGTCAATTGCCATGGAGACCCCCACGAGCCCCTGCTCGGCAAACACCACCCTCCCGCCCCTGGACCTTACGGCCTCGACTAGGTACATCGGCGCGCTGTGTGGCAGGATTATCTTGCCCCCGCCGTTCTCGAGGAGCAACGTCGCCACTAGCGCCACCAGGCGATCGCCTGCTATGACCGTTCCATCGTGCATGACCGCCATGAGCTTGTCCGCGTCGCTGTCGAAGACGAAGCCGATCGGCGCATCTACGCCGGCTAGCGCCGAGGCGAGCCTGCGGGCCGCCATCATCGGATCCGACGAGGTCCTGGGGGGCCTTAGCTCGCTGCAGTTGGACGCGTGTAATTCGACGCCCATGTACCTCACGGCCATCGGCAGGAGCCTCGAGATCGTGCCCCAGCTACACTCCACCACCGCCCTTGTCCCGCTGGGGACGTCGCCCACGGCCGAGAGGACTCCCACGACGTATTCCTCGAGCTCGCCCAATACCTCGATGGGGTACGAATGCCCCAGGTCCAGGTTCCTCCTGTAGGTCTCCCTGAAGAAAGTTTCCTCGAGCCTCTTAGCGAGCTTTCTGTCCGCGAACTTCCCGCGCTCGCCGAACACCTTGATCCTGGCTCTCATGGGCTCGCTGGAGAAAGCCGAGACGTATGCGCCGAGCCTCGCCTCAGTCCTCTTCATGTAGAACGTCAACACAGGCAGTGGGCACACGCCCATGTCCCTTATGCCGGCGCCTGCTGATAATATGCCGGCCTCCAGGGCGCTCCTTACCAGCCTGGCCTCGGGCGTGGAGTCGTTGCCGAGCACTGCGAAGGAGCCCCTGTCGAGCAACGAGCCCAGGGCGGCACCTATCTTCGCGGAGATCTCGGGGGTCAAGTCCACGTTAACGTAGCCGGTTATCCCCCAGGGCTCCACGAGACTTCTGTGCCACCTTATACCCCACCTGAGGTTCGTGTTGACGGTCGCGTATGGCTCGACGTGCTTGTGGGGCCACACCCTGACGTTGGGCATCAGTACCGTGCCCTTGCCGATGACAGTGCCGTCGCCGACCACTACGCCCTCCAGGATCGCCACGTGATCTCCGATGGACACGTTGCTCCCTATTATTGCCCCCTCGACATTGCACGAGGAGCCAACTATGGTGCTCTCCATTACTATTGACCTCTCCACCCTCGTTCCCTCGGAAATTCTAACGTTGTCCCCGATCACCACGTAGGGGCCCACCTCAGCCCTCTCAACCACAGCGCCATCGCCAACGATCACGGGGGGCCTCAGGAGGTCGAGGTCGTCGACCTTGGCCCCCCTGCCCAGGCAGATCCCCCTTCGCGGCACATCGTGGCACTTGAACGCTGGCAACCTAACGCGGCCCTCCAACGCGTCGACGTGGGCTTCCCTGTACTGCTCCACGTCGCCGACGTCGTTCCAGTAGTAGTCCCCAGCGATGAAGCCGTAGACGTCGAACCCGCCCGAGAGCAGCCACGGTATTACGTCGTTCCCGAAGTCGAGCTCGCGCCCCCTGGGCAGCCTTCTCAGCACCTCCGGCTCGACCACGTATATGCCCATGTTGATTAGATCGCTGAACGCCTCGGTGGGGGACGGCTTCTCCTTGAACCTGGCGACCCTGCCGGAGGCATCGAGTTGCGCTATGCCGAACCTCAGGACGTCCCTCTCGCGCCTGAGTGCCATCGTGAAGTCCGCCGACGACTCCTCGTGGTACTTGACGAGCCTCCTCAGGTCGACGTCCGTGATCAGGTCGCCGCTGACGATCAGCAGGGGCTCGTCCCACCACCCACGTTCCTCGACGAACCTGAGGACTCCTCCAGCCGTGCCCAGCGGGCGCTCCTCCACGGAGTAGTAGATCTTGACCCCATGGTCGACGCCGTCGCGGAAGTGGTCCATGATCGTCGAGGGGAGGTAGTGCAAGGTCATGCCTATCTCATTGATGCCGCTCAGCTTTAGGAGCTCGACGATGTGCTCGAGCAATGGCCTGTTGACGAAGGGCAACATGGGCTTCGGCTTCGTCACCGTCAGTGGCCTGAGGCGCACCCCCTCGCCTCCGGCCATTATTATTGCCCTGGCCATGGTTCCACGCCCGACAAACCGTCAGAAACGCCGACCGTCCTCATCGCGTCCGTCACGGGTTCGGTCATCATCCGCGCGTCCCAGCGAGGAAATTCATGCCCTGACAAATAATTAACCCTTACCTCCCGCGCAGGATTAATAGCAGGGAAGCGAAAAGGCGTTAGGGGTGCCTGACGCTTGGCGAGGACCCTCGCAATCGACTGGGAAGAGGTCAGGAAGAAGCGCGAGGAATTCTGGAACTCCAACCCGGCGTACAGGGCGATATACGACAGGATGGTGAAGCAGGGGTACAGGTTCATAGGAACCATAGGCGCGGTCAAGAGGTGCCACTGGAGCAAGGAGGCTGTCCTGAGGCACAGGTTCTGCTACAAGTGCCTCTGGTACGGCATCTCGAGCCACAGGTGCATACAGATGACGCCGGTGGCCGCGTGGTGCTGGAACAGGTGCCTGCACTGCTGGAGGGTGCAGCCCGAGGACATAGGGCTGCACTGGGACGAGACGAGGGTTCCCATCGTCGACGACCCCGAGGTACTGGTTGAGGAGAGCATTAGGGCGCACAGGGAGCTCATGGCAGGCTTCAAGGGCAACCCGAAGGCCGACCAGAAGCTCGTCGAGGAGGCTCTCCAGCCGAGGCACGCCGCGATAAGCCTCACTGGGGAGCCGTTGCTGTATCCGAGGCTGGGCGAGCTGATAAAGGAATACCACAAGCGCGGGATAACCACGTTCCTCGTGACGCACGGGACCAGGCCAGACGTGCTGGCGAACCTGGAGGAGGAGCCCTCGCAGCTCTACATAAGCATGGAGGCGTGGGACAAGGAGCACTACGAGAAGTTCAACAGGCCGCTCGTGCCAAGGGCCTGGGAGCTGTTCCTCGAGAGCGTCGAGCTCGTGAGGAGCTTCAGCTCGCCGACCGTGTTCAGGATAACGTTGGTCAGGGGCTTCAACGACGGCGAGGACGCTCTCAGGGGCTTCGCCAAGCTGATAGAGCTCGGCAACCCCATGCACGTCGAGGTGAAGGCGTACATGTACCTGGGCGGGAGCAAGGAGAGGCTGACGCTCCATAACATGCCAGAGCATGAGGAGGTCAGAGCGTTTGCGAGGAAGCTGGCAGAGCTCACCGGGTACAGGGTGCTGAGCGAGAGCATTCCCAGCAGGATAGTCCTGCTCAGCAGGGTCGAGAGCCCCCCGAGGCACGGCCCTGGATGTCCCGGCGGAGTCGAGAACCCCGAGAAGTACTGTCCCGTGCTAACGCGCGAATACGAGGAGAGGGTCGACTGAATTTCTTACCCGCGATCGTCCTGGGACCGGCGGCTCGCGATAGCGCCTCGGCCTCCCGATTTTAATCTACAAGCCAGCGAAATATTACTGCTGGGCCAGCGCCAATGCTCATAGCGCACATGGCTGACGTGCACCTAGGTAAGAGGCTCTACGGGCTCGAGTGGTACGAAGAACAACTCATGAAGCACTTCGAGGAAGCCGTGGACGCGGCTATCAGGGAACACGTTGACGCGCTTGTCATAAGCGGCGACCTATTCGACGAGGCCAGGCCTCCCAACAGGGTCCTCAAGAGGGCCTCCGACATCATACGCTCAGCGTCCTCCAAGGGAATCAGGGTCTACATAACCACTGGTGACCACGACACGCCAAAGAGCGTTGATGTGCCCCCCACTGCGCTCCTTCGCGACGCGATTGCGCCGCAGCCCGGCGAGCATTTCTTCGTTGACAGGGTGCAGGCGGATGGAAGGGAGTACTTCTTCGTCGGCCTGGCCCACGCCAGGCTCAGACATCACGAGAGCGGGAGGGAGGCCTTCGTCAGGCACCTGAGGAGGGCCCTCGAGGGCGCTCCGAGGGACTCGGTCCTGATCATGCACCAGAACATCGTCGAGTTCTTCAACCTTGAGAGGGGGATCTCCCTCGCCGACATCCCCACGACCCCCAAGTACGTCGCGATGGGGCACCTCCACATGAGGATCGTGCACAGGAGGCATGCTAAGGGCGGTGTCCAGGTAATTGCGTACCCCGGTAGCCTCGAAATTCTCGACGCCGCAGAGCTCGAGGAGTTCAGGAAGAATGGGAAGGGCTTCTACCTCGTGGATCTCTCCGGCGACGAGCCATCCCTGCAGAAGGTTGACGTCCGAGTCACGCCGTTTGAGGCCGTGTCGACGAGGATGCCCTCGGGCAGGGAAGAGCTGGAGAGGCATGTGAGGGGCTCCCTCGCCAGGATGAGGGGGCTGCTGGGCGAGGGCTCGCGGGGAATACTACTTGTCGAGCTGCACCTAGAGCCCGGAGCGCTACTGGCCCCTGACGCAGAGCTTAGCAGAAGAGTCGAGAGGATTGCCAGGGAGGTACTGGGCGAGGCCGCAAGTTACCTTCATATAAAAACGAAAGTGAAAATGGAGAAAGAGCGTTTGGCCGATGGAATAACTTCCTTAGTGCCGCAGCGCAGCGAGGCCAGCGACGAGGTCGAGCTGCTGGCCGACCACCTCGCAGGGCTTCTGCCCGGCGCTAGCGACGAAGAAAGAAGGAGAATAGCCAGGGATGTGCTCCACCTGGTGGACCTCGTTCTCGAGGAAAGAGCAGAGGAGGCCCTCAAGGTTGCCGATGAATTGAGGAGGAACAGGCAGCTGTACTCCAGGCTCGTTGGCGTGTTGAGCTCCGCCCAGGCCTCCCGCGCGGCTAGCGCGGCAGGCAGCAGACCGGAGTCTCCGCGCAGGGCCAGCGGGAAGGACGGCCTCGCCAGGTGGCTTGGGTGATGTTGAATGGCGGGCCAGCTTGTAGTTAAGAGCGTTGAGCTGGAAAACTTCCTGAGCCACAGGAGCTCCGTGGTGGAGTTCCCGGAGAGCGGCGTCACGGTGTTCGTGGGGCGCAACGGCTCCGGCAAGTCGAGCATAGTGGAGGCCATTTACTTCGCCTTCACGGGCGAGGGCTGGAGGACCGGTAGTAGCACGAGGGGGCTCATCAACGAGAGAGCCCAGGAAGCCAGGGTGACGCTCAAGTTCGCGCTCAACGGCGAAGAGTACACCGTGGAGAGGGGGGTGAGCAGAGGAGGCGGGAGCTCGGCGTTTCTGTTCAGGGGGGGCAGGAAGCTCGCCGAGGGCACACGCGTTGGCGAGGAGCTCAAGAGGCTCCTGGGAATGAGCCCCTTCTCGCTCGATGGCGTCGTGCTAGTGCCACAGGGCGGCATAACGAGGATCTTCGCAGATCTGAAGCCCAAGGAGAGAATGAGCCTGCTCGACGGCCTCCTAGGGCTCGAGAAGTTCGAGAGGGCCTACGAGGCGCTTCGCGAGGTGTGCGCCAACGTGCCAGGGCTGGGCGAGCTCTGCCCCGAGAGGGGTTTCGAGAGGAGGATCGCCGAGCTGAGGAGCACGATCTCGGGGGAGCTGGCAAGGCAGGAGAGGAGAAGGGAGGAGCTCGCTAAGAGGCTCAAGGAGCTGGACGCCGAGGTTGTAGCGAGGAGAAAGCTCATAGAGGACGCGGGACTCGAGGGGAAGGCCAAGAGGCTCGAGGAAGTGGCCAAGGAGCTCGAGGGGCTGAGGGCGCGCGCCGCGGCGCTTGGTGAAGCGGCCTCGAGGCATAGGAAGGAGCGCGAAGAGCTCGAGAGGGAGCTGGCAAGGCTCGGGGAGGAGGCCGCTGAAGCTGAGAGGCGCCTGAGGGAGCTCGAGCCCCTGGCTGGCGTGTGGAGGAGCGCTAGGGAGCCGGCCAACGAGCTGAGCAGGCTCCTGGAGACGGCTTCGAGCCTGAGGAAGCTCGTGGAGGAAATGCACAAGAGGCTCGAAGGCCTGCAGCAAGCGTCCGCGGCAGTGAGGGAGCTCGAGGCGCGCTACGGTTCCCGCGAGGCGCTTGCCAGCAGGCGCGAGGACCTCTCGAGGCAGCTCGAGGCCGTCGAGAGCGAGTTGCAGAACGAGCGTGAGGGACGGGCGACGCTCGAGGGCAGGCTAAGAGCTTTCCTGGAGAGGATCGGCGAGATCGAGCACCAGCTCGCAAGGGCCTTCGGCGGGCCCCAGCACGTCCCGTCACAAAAGGAGGTCGCGGCGCGCCTGGAGCGAGCCAATGAGGAGCTGGAGGGACGGGAGAGGGAGCTGGAGAGGCTCAGGAGGGAGCTGGCAAGGCTCGAGGGCGAGATCGACCACGTCGAGAAGGAGCTCGAAATACTTAGGACCAGCGCCGAGCCCGTGTGTCCCCTCTGCAGGAGGCCGCTCGATGCTGCCAGGAAGGAGGAAATAGTCGCGGAGCTGGAGGGCAAGCTGGGCGTGCTGAGGACAAGGAGGAACGAGCTGCTGAGGTTCCTCCCGGGACTGGAGGAGGAGGTGAGGAGGCTCAGGGACTCCAAGGACTTGCTCGCCAAGGCTGCCGAAGAGCTTGTCGAGCTGGAGAGGCTCAGGAACGAATACGAGAAGGCGAGGGCGGCGCTCGACACGATCGATGCGAGGGTCAGGAAGATCGAGGAATATCGCGAGAGGCTGAGGGCAGAGATCAGCGAAGTGGAGAGCGCCCTGCAGAAGTGGGACACGGCCCTTGCGGTCCTCCGCAACAGCAACATTAACGAGCTGGAAAGGCTGGCGAGGGAATACGAGGAGCAGCTGAAGAACGCCGAGGCCAGCGCCAAGGAGCTAGCGGCCAGGCTCGGGGAGCTCGTCGGCGCCACGGGCAGCCCCGCCGAGGTGCTTGTAGCTGTCCGCAGGAGGCTGGAGGAGGCTGAGGGGGCGGCGCTGGAAGCTGAGCGCCTCAGGGAGAGGCTGGAGAGGCTGAGGGCAGAGATCGAGGAAAAGCGGAGGAGAATGGCAGTGGTGGAGGGCGAGGCGAAGGTGGTGGAGGGCGAGCTACGCGAACTGAGCAAGAGGATCGAGGGACTGGAGGGCGAGGTGAAGGATCTGAAGGCTGCCAAGGAACAGTTAGACAGGCTCAAGGCAGAGATCGAGGGACTGGAGGGCGAGAAGAGGGCCAGGGCCGAGGAGTGGGAGAAGCTCGAGGGCGAAGTGAGGGAGCTTAGGAGGAGGGCCGAGGAGACCGAGACCGCCGCGGCGAAGGTCGCTGTGCTCGCCTGGATCCGGGAGAACGTTCTGCAGCGCGAGAAGTTCCCAGCCAGGCTGAGAAAGTACTACGTGGGCGTGCTCTCGCGCCTGGCCGAGGAGTTCGTTGACGACATGGGGCTTGGCTTCTCCAGGGTTGAAATCGATGAGGAGTACAACGTGAAGCTGTGTGCTGAGAGGGGATACTGCATCGAGTACGCCCGGCTGAGCGGGGGCGAGAAGGTCTCCGCGGGCCTCGCTATCTTGTTAGCCATACACAGGCTGGTGACCCACGGGAGAATAGGGTTCCTAGTGCTCGACGAGCCCACCGAGTACTTGGACGAGGAGAGGAGGAGGGGGCTCGTGGAGGTCCTGAAGAGGTTCAGGGGTGGCGTCGGCGTCCAGCAGCTGATCGTGGTAACGCATGATGAGGAGGTGAGGGATGCAGCCGACGTGGTGTACAGGGTGAGGAAGGAGGGCCCATACTCGAGGGTTGAGGCGGAGGCCGCGTGGCCCTAAGCGAATACCTCCTGGAGCTCTTCCTATCCAGGGCCGACCAGCTCGCAAAGGATCTGGAGGCGGCACGATCGATCGCCGAGTCCCTGAAGGAGCTCGTTGAAGGCCTGTGGGCTGCCCGGACGCCGAAGGCCCCCGGGCCGCATGGCGTCTCAGCGGTCGACGGCGGGAGCAACTTCCTGGAACTGAAGTGGCAGGCCCTATACGCGGTCGTTGGCTACGGGATGGAGGGAGACGGCGCCCGCGAGCACTGGATAGGCGACGTCGGCCTCCTCAGCGTGCAGGACGTGGCTGACTTCGTGAGAACGTTGAGGGAGATTTGCGAGCTGAAGGCTGCCCTCTCTCTGAGAGCCAGGCCAATCATCATCGACGGGAGCGTCACGCCGTTGCTAGTGGATCCCTCGCCACTCGCGCGGCGCGCCACCTTGGCCGAGGCCTTTAAGATCACTGCCAAGGTCCTAGGCGAGGAGGCCGTGGACGAGGTTTGGAGGGGGCTCCAGGAGCAGAGGCGCCGGCTGAGGGATAGCGCCAGGTTTCTCGGCGAGCCGTTCATCGCCAGGGCGCTCGTGAGGAACACCCGAGAGGGTGCTGACGTGGTCTTCCCCTTTCTCCTGCTCGTGGAAAGGCTCCTTGCCCTCAGGATGTTGCTCGAGGAGGCGGGGACAGAGGCCGGTGACGTCCCAGGAGTAGCGTTCCTGTCCAAGAGTAGCCGGGGGAGGCAGTACTGTGAAAGGATCGACGCGTGCAGGGCTCACCCCCTCCTCAGCGATTCGACCGTCTTCGAGCTGGCCACGAGGCGCAGCGGCTATTCGAGTCCGGTGAGGGTGCCCGAGGAAGGGGTGATCAAGGCGATGCCGAGGGAAGGAGCGCTGGGGGAGCTCGTGAGGGACTTCTTCGAGGAGGTCGGCATCTACGCCTCATACGTCAGGCTCATCGACGATGGGCCTGTGCTGAGGCTCGAGCTCGCTGTCCGCGGAGGCGGACCGAAGGACGTGGCAAGATCGATTGAAGCGCTCATGGACGTACTTGCCGGGAGCTCGTACGAGGGCTACCCATACCCCCTAATAGTTGCTGACAGAAAAGCTAGGGTGGAGAGGGACGCTCTCTTGAGGCTTGCATGGAGCCTCGGCTCCGTCGTGCCCATGACCGGTCGGGAGGTGCTCGGGGAATGGCTGAGGATGCCGGAAGGGGCCTAGCATTAAGGCGCATAGGAAACGTCGTCGGCGAGACCACGCACCTGCGCGTCACGTTCATCGCCGAGAGGCCTCCAAGGGTTGGGCAATACGTGTTAGTCGAGTATGAGGGCGACGGAGGGGGGATTACATACGCGCTGGGCATGGTCGAGCTCTCTAAAACGGGCAACCCGATGTTGGACTCCAAGACTCTCAGGCCCGAGTACTTCGACGTGGCCTCGAGATATGGGTATCATAGGATGGACTACTCGTTCGGCGTCGCGAGGCTCCTGAGCTGGCTGGAGCCGTTGCTCAAGCAAGGCACGGCCAGGTCTCCCAAGGAGCCCCCGAGGCCAGGCGCGGGCGTCTTCGAACCGAGCCCCGAGGTCTTGGGCAAGATCTTTGCGAGGCCTAGAAGAGGCGTCAGGCTAGGCGTGTTGGTGAACCATCCGGAGGTCCCAGTGCACGTCGACGTGAACTCCATAATTTCGAGGCACCTGGCCATACTCGCCGTGACGGGCGCCGGCAAGTCGAACGCTGTGGGGGTGCTCGTCTCGAGGATCGTCGAGGAGCTGGGGGGCACCGTTCTAATCTTTGACATGCACAACGAGTACGGCGACGTGGCCGGCGAGAGGACCCGGGCCGTGGAGGCGAGGATAAACCCGTCGCAGCTCACGCTGTCCGAGCTCTACAGGCTCTTGGGCCTCGACGAGAAGGCCTCGAAGCAGAGGATGTACCTGAGGAAGGCCTACAGGGAGCTTTCTGCGAGCGGGGCCAGGCAAAGGGAGCCCCACAGGTTCCTCGAGAATCTGCTGGGCAAGGTGAGGAGTTTTGAGAATAGTGATAGAGCGAGGAAGGATCGGGGAAGCATAGAGGACTTGGCCAACAAGCTTGAGGAGCTCATGGAGGAATACGGGGACACGGTCCTCTCGCCGGAGGCCCCCCTGAAGCTCACAGACGCAGTTAGGCCTGGCATGGCCAACGTGTTCATGCTCGGCAGCCTCGGGGAGGAGGTAGCGGACGTCATAGTCTACCACTACCTCGACTGGCTTCTGAGGGAGAGGAAGAGGCACGTTCTCGAGGGCAACGGCTACCCGGTCCCTGCGCTCGCGGTCATAGAGGAGGCCCACGTGCTCGTGCCCCGTCTCAGGTCAACCCTCTCGAAGTCAATCGTGGGCAGGGTCGCGCGGGAGGGCAGGAAGTTCGGCGTGGGGCTGTGCCTAGTCAGCCAGAGGCCGAAGAACGTCGACGAGGACGCGCTTAGCCAGACGAACAACAAGATAATCCTCAGGCTTGTCGAGCCCAGCGACCAGAGGTATGTCCAGGCCGCGAGCGAGACCCTGAGCGATGAGCTCCTGGACCTATTGCCGAGCCTCGACGTGGGCGAGGCGGTGCTGCTGGGCATGATGACGCCGTTGCCAGCCCTCGTGAAGATTGACAAGGCTGCTGGCAAGGCGCGCGGAGGGGACCTCGACGTGGCGGGCGAGTGGACAAAGTTCGTGCAACGCAAAGAGGAAATGGCTAAGGAGGCCGAAAAATACCTGTGGTGAGGGCCTCAGCCGCGCGAGCTCCCGCACCTGGCCCTGAGGAACTCCTCGGCCTCCCCCAGCCCCATTACCTGGGCCCCGTAGACTTTTTTCATGTAGTTAAGGGCCCACTCCTGCTCGCCGTCGCTAGTGGCCTCCACTGCGTCCCTCACCACAACGATATCGTAGCCCCTGTAGTACGCGTCAGCCGCCGTGTGGAGCACGCAGACGTTCGTGTATATGCCCGTGAGGACCAGCGCGGAGGCGCCGAGCTCCCTGAGCAGCGTGTCGAGGGTGGTCTCGAAGAACGCGCTGTACCTCCTCTTCTCGACGACGAAGTCGCCCGGGCGCGGCCTGAGCTCGTCGAGGACCTCGGCGCCCTCGGTCCCCTTGACGGCGTGCGGGCCCCAGAGCCTGAATTCCCTATCGACGTTGGGGAAGTGCGAGTCGTTGGCGTATATGACGGGCACCCCCAGCGACCTCGCGAAGTCGGCGAGCTCCCTGATCCTCGGCACCACGCGCGCCACCCTTTCGGAGAGGCCGGGCCACCTGGCGAAGTCCTTGAGCATGTCAATTACTAGGAGCGCGCACGCGGGCAAGGGCCCACCCAGGAAGGATCCGCCGAGGGAAAGTAATAAGGAGAGCCGGGGGCGGGATTCGAACCCGCGGGATAGCGGGTGTCCGTCGAACCCCTGCTAACTGCTTTGGCCCTGCAGCCCGCCGCCTTAACCGCTCGGCCACCCCGGCGCCGGGGAATCCCTTTTACCTGGGGCCCTAAAAAACGTCCGCGGGACATCCGGCGTTTAGAGGGCAGTAAGGGAGCTCAGTGCGCGACCATACGGACGAATAGCAATACAGCAAGATATAAAAGGGCCTGTACCACCCCATTAATAACACACAGAATATACGCATGCCATGCGGGTGAGGATCGTAATGGCAGCTGTAGAGAGGAGGAAAGTCCAAAGGACCGGTTCATCCTCATTCATTATAACGATACCGAAGGAGTGGGTCGACGCAATAGGCCTGAAAAGCGGCGACTACGTATACGTCTACATGTACGAGAACAAGCTAATAGTTACGCCGACGACCGCGGAGGCGCTGCAGCTCCCTGCCGAAATAAGGGTCGAGGGCGACGTGAGGGACGAGGAGGTATTCAGGACCCTGGTCTCGTACTATCTGTCCGGCAGCACGAACATCAGGGTCACGTTCGATCCGTCGCTGCCCAACGTGGCCAGGAGGATCAGCGAGCTCAAGGCCATGGCCAGGTCCAAGCTGCCGGGGATCGAGGTCGTGGAGGAGACGTCGAACAACGTGACGTTCAAGATACTGCTCGACCTCAAGGAGCTCCCGCTCATAAATGCCGTGAAAAGGCTCCACACGATCGTCAGCAACATGCTCAAGGACTCCATTCAGGCGCTGAGGACTAGGAACGCCGAGCTGGCCGAGGCCGTGATCCAGAGGGACGACGAGGCCGATAGGTTCCACTTCATGATCACCAGGGAGCTTGCCATGGCCCTCCTGGACATTAGGGTGATGCACGACCTAGGCCTATCAAACTCGACGGAGGTGCTCAGCTACAGGATCGTCGCGAGGAACCTCGAGAGGATCGCGGATCACGCGGTGAACATCGCGAGGGCCTCGCTGTTGCTCGAGAGGGCCACCCCTGCCGCCGAAGGGCTCGCTGACCTCGGTAACGATGTGCACGGGCTCTTCGAGAAGTCCATGGATGCCTTCTACAAGCTGTCCAGGCAGGGGGCTGAAACCGTGATCTCCGCCCACAAGGAACTCCTGAGGAGGCTGGAGGAATCCCTCAAGGGCAAGATCACGGCGAGGGCCAGCGATGCCGAGCTCATGGCCTTCGTCATGATATACGACAGCCTGAGGAGGATCGCGAGGTACTCGAACGGCATCGCTGAGACCACGCTGAACCTGAAGGCCATGAGCGCGAGGTCCCTGGACGTCAAGTGAATAGCCTTTTTAAAGGCCCCATCCATGTTTCTATTGGACCCCGGGCCCGCGCAACGCCCCCGAGTACCGGGGATGGCATGAGCGCGGGGCGGGTCGCTCCCGGCCACATCCCCTTTTTAAATTAGCACTCGGTCTTGCCACTGGGGCCTGCCTTGGAGAGCGCGGCACTCGAGAGGCTCGTGGCGCTCCTCGGAAAGTACGGCGAGCTGGGCGGCGACGAGCTAGAGGACCTCTACGACCTGGCCGACGACGTTTACAACGTGGCCAAGTCGAAGTTCCTCGAGGCTCTCCTGGATCCGAAGAGCGAGACGGCGACAAGAATCATAGGGATGGCGATCGAGCTGTTGAAGAAGGAGAGAAGGACCTTCGAAGAGGAGCTCCTCCTCGTGGCGCTCCTGGACATCATAGCTACAGACGCCTACGATAGGCTCGCAACGGAATAGGCGCCCGCAACAGGTTTAAAACCATGCCAGGATATGGAGTCGCGGGGCCCGTCGTCTAGCCTGGTTAGGACGCCGCCCTGACACGGCGGAGGTCCGGGGTTCGAGTCCCCGCGGGCCCACTCGCCTCCGGCTCCGCGCCAGCTGGTGGAGAGCGCGTGGGATTGCACTAAATGGCCATGGCCAGGCCTTCGGTCCTCGGATCCGTTGCCAGGTGCAGGGCGCCACGCCTGTCCACGAGCCCCACGTGCACGTGGCCGTGGGACCCCTGGAAGTCGGCGTCCCTCACGCCGAAGGGTCCTCCCCGCGGCAGGGAAAGGGGCTTCTCGACCACCGCTGTCCACCCCTTCTCGGTCCTCTCGAAGTAGAACCTCGGCGCCTTGACAGATTGGGCCACGTGCATGCCGTACACGAACAGGTTCTCGTAAGTCCTCAGGTGCAGCTGGGGCCTCAGATCCGCCCCCACGCATCCTATCACGTACTTGTTCCCGCCGTCCTCGACGGCCATCACCGACAGCGTGTGCAGGGGGCGCTTGCGCGGCGCGGGGCTGTTCGGCAGTCCCCTGGCACTCGCGAAGCCCAGGGCCCTGTTCTGGAACGGGAAGCCGAGCGCGACGATCCCCGATCCGAAGGGATGATAGAGGCTCTGGATGAAGCCTATGGTGGAGGTGCCGTCGGAGACCACGAAGAACGTAGTGTCGCCCTCGCCCCCGCGCGGCTCGGCGAGCCCCGGCGCCTGCTTGAGGCTTGAGTACCTGATGTACCCTCGCACGTCCAAGGTCATGTGCGATGGATCTGCCACGTGCGCATCCCTGAAGGCATACACCGTTGCTGTCGGCTCGTACCACGCCTCGATGCGCCTGGGGTCGTCGAAGGGGAGCGCCCCCAGGCCCAGCTCGTGGAGGGCGCTCACGAGGTTCAAAGTTGTGATGCCCTGCGTGTTGGGAGGCAGCTCGTAGATCGCCCTCCCGTCGACCTCCAGCTTCAGCGGCTCGACCCTGGCGCACTCATGCTCCATCAGGTCGTCTAAGTCAATCCCCACGCCCTGTGCCTCGAGCTCGGACACGAGCTCCTCGGCCAGCTCGCCGTAATAGAACTCGTCGAGCCCCCGCGTGGCCAGGACGCGCAGGGCCCTGGCAGCGTCGCGGTTCACGACCCTCTGGCCCGGCGCGATCCCCGCGAAGAGCCTCCGCCACCTGGGGTACGTGGAGAGCTCGCGCTCGCTCTCAGCCGATGCCCTGGCGAGCATCCAGCCGGCGTTGAAGCCCGAGTAGGCCAAGTCTATTGCGCGCTTCAGCAACGCGTCGAGCGGCATCGTGCCGAACTCCTCGTATATCCTTGCCCACAGCTTGACGAGCCCTGGCACTGTCACGGTGAGCGGCCCCCTCCTCGGCCGCTCAGCTAGAAACTTTTCAGCGTCGAAGCCTCGGGGGGCGAAGCCCGAGGAGGCCAGCGCCACCACCTCGTCGCCAACGAACCCCAGCAAGAAGGCGTCGCCGCCGGGTCCTCCCATGTGCGGCTGGACCACCGAGAGGACCGAGCTGACGGCTATGGCCGCGTCGAACGCGTTGCCCCCCTTCTCGAGCACCTCCACGCCAGCCAGAACCGCGAGCGGATGATCTGCTGCGACTCCCTTGGAGCCCGACGCGTACTTGACCGGCATTCCCGGGGGCACCGCGACCTCTACGGCTTAAGCGTTTAAAGGCCTGGGCGCTAGCTTTCCCGGAGCTGAGCGTGAAAACCTTGTCAGCCTTGCGATACAGGATCGGATCCGCGCTATACGGGCTAGAGGACAGGCAACCGCTCCTCTGGAAGGCTATAGCACCGGCACTGTTGGCAGTTGCCGTAGCCCTCGGAGTATACCTCAGGGCACTCCCCGCGATCAACTACGGGCTGATGCTGTACGAGGCCGACCCCTTCGTGGTGTACTGGCAGGCCAAGTACATGGTCGAGCACGGAATACTTTCCTGGTACACGCTCACCCAGGACAACCCGGCTACCCACATCTTCTGGTACCCGTGGGGCAGGGACTTCGTGCACTCCGAGTATCCGGCGATGGCCATGTGGGAGGCGATCTCCTATATCGCCGTCGGGAGGGCCCTGGGCTTCGACCTGCTGCGCTGGGCAGCCCTCCAGACGCTGCCTGTGGCTGCGCTCACGATAGTGTTCATGTACATGGCTGCCAAGGAGATCACGAACAGCAGGGTAGCGGGGCTGGCCGCAGCGTTCCTCTACGCCGTGGTGCCGGGGGCCACCGGGAGGACCATAGTCGGCTTCTCGACTAAGTACGGGCTTGGAATAATGTTCATAGTGCTCTTCGTGTACTTCTATGCCAGGTTTATCCGCTCCCACAGGGCCGGCTCCCCCGCGTGGAAACAGGCGGCCCTAGCCACGGCCTCCGCGCTGTCGTTGAGCGCCGTGGGCTATTCCTGGGGCGGCTTCGTCTACATCTACGGAGCATTCGTCGCGTTCGTCGTGTTGCTGCCGATACTCGCGCCCAAGGAGGCCAAGCCGGCGCTCGTTGCGTCGAGCGCCGCGATAGCCGTGGCGTCCCTGGCGCTATGTGCCGGCTCGCCGGCCGTATGGGCCAACTTGGGCCTGCTCCCGGCTAGGCTCACCTCCATAGGGATCATCAGCGCCGGAGCCCTGGTCATCCCGCTTGGGTTCTCGCTCGTGTACAACGAGTACAAATTCCTCGGGCTGAGGAGGCCGCCCGTTGGGCGCGGCACCTACGTCCTAGTCCTCCTCGCCTTAGTCGCGGGCGGCGTGGCCTTGACCCTTGCCGGCGTGGTGGACATAGCCGGCCGCTTCGCATGGATCCTCGGGCTGAGGGAGCTGGCATCCAACCCGATATTTGCCAGCGTCGAGGAGCACCAGCCGGCCTTGACCACGCTGGGCATAAGCGGTATCCTAAGGGACTGGGGCACATACAATGACGCGCTGTTCTTCGTCTCGCCCTTCGTCTTCGCGCTACTGGGCTCCCTCTACCTGTTCTACAGGGGCGGCCCCGAGAGGATCTTCGTGGGAGTGGCATCCCTGCTGGCGATCTACGCCTACATGAACGCTGCCTACATGGAGGTCACAGCGATTTCCACCGGGCTCATAGCCGCTGGCGCCTTCGCGGGCTGGCTGCTTAGCCAGCTCGTGCCATCGCGCGAGGAGTACGAAAGGGCCAGGAGGAGGCGCATAAGGAGGGGGGGCGGCGGAAGCTACTACGTCGTGCTCGCCCTCTCGCTCTTGTTCGTGGCCAACGTGGCACTGGTGGCCGATGCCTCGTACGACCAGATGAACCACGTCGTCCCGTCGATCTACGCCGGCTACGCATCGCTCCCGTACAAGACACAGGCGTGGATGAAGGCCATAGACATTATAAGGAACATGAGCCCGAACGCCCTCGTCGTCTCGTGGTGGGACTACGGCTACCCCATATCGGTGCTCGGAGGCAGAGCCACGCTAGCCGACGGCTCCACGTTGAACACCACGCAGATCGGGATGCTCGGCCTGATCTTGACAGCAACCAACGATACGCAGGCCGTCGAGCTCCTCAGGGCGTTGAGGGCCCCTCCGAACGACACCTACGTGCTGGTGTTCGACACGTTCACGTTCAGGCCCACGGGGAACGGGTCCTACGACGTCATGCCAATAGTCATGGGCTCAATGGTCGGCATTGACGACATCCCCAAGAGCATCTGGATGATAAGGATCGGCGACTCGGTGCTGAGCGACGTTAGGAAGGTGGTGCCCAACGCCAGCGGAGTCGACGTCGGCAACGCCTTCTACCTGTACCTATTCCAGAACGGCGTCCTCATATCGCCCAGGTTCGACGACCTCGCGGGCGCACCGCTGCTCTACAGAATGCTCGTCGACGCCGTCCTGTACCTCAACAAGGAGTGGAACGCTACCGTGACGTTCACGTGGTACTCGGGCTCCCTACAGCCCATCAACGCGCTCCAATACACGCAGCCCAGCCTCTACGAGGCAGCCAGCAACATGGGAATAACCGGGTACATCCAAGTCACGACCACGGTTACCCTCGACTACGGCATGAGGCCCCTGGCCAACAACACGTACTTCATTCCGTACCACGTGGTCGCTGAGCCATACGTCGACAGGAACGGGCAGCCCGTGATGGTCGGCGGCGCGTACCTCTACGAAGTCATAGCTATTTACAAGGTCGTATTCCCCAGCAGCTAGTCCGTTGGCCCCTTACTTTAAATGCGTGCAACTAAACCATAGCTCAAGGGGCGCGGAGTTGTTCCGCCGCAGGAAGGTCGACCCGCTCAGGACCGCTCTAGTGGCGTTGTACAACGTCAGGGCCAGCATGCAAAGGCTAGACGAGCTAATAGACAGGGTGGAGTCGCGGCGGAACAAGCTCATGGACATGGTGGTGGAGCTCCAGGCGAGGGGCGAGACCTACCTTGCCAAGAAATACGCGAGCGAGGTCGCCAAGCTCGACGGCATCAGATCGAGGCTTTCAACGCTTAGGCTGGTCCTCGAGAAGGTGTCGCTCGCGTTGGACATGGCGATAAGCATGAAGGAGTTCAGGGAGGCCGCCAAGATGATCGCTGAGATCGCCAGCGAGTTGAGGAAGTTGCCCGAGGCAAACGTGCCGGACATCGGCGTCTACCTGGCAGAGTTCGACGCCGCAATAAGGGAGCTGGCCTCGTCCGAGTACACGGTGCCCGACGTGGATTACCGAGGAGGGGCCCTGGACGAGGGCGCCGCAAAGGTCCTCGAGGAGGCCAGAGCCATCCTGAGGGCCAAGCTCGAATCGCAATCCCCCCCTGCAGGGGGCTAGAGAATCAACGTATATCTTCGCTCCTCCTTGAGCGCCGCGAGCCTTACCCCCATGTTGGACAGGAGGTCCTTCTTGTCCTTGCTCAGCCTGTCCAGGAGATCTTGGGGAACTATGATCAGGTGCTCGGAGTAAGTAACGTCGAGAACGCTCGAACCCACTGCAAGCGCGAGGGATCTGAGCTGCGATGACACGTCCGATCCGGGGTCAACTATCCAAACGGCCACGTCCTTCTCGCCACTCGAGGCCACGAGGTCCGGAACCAAGGGCTTCTGGGATCTCTCCTCGTAGACCTCGTAGCCCTTCTCCTCGAGCTCCCTCGCGATCTGGCTGACCAGATCCTTTCTCGTCACCGTTATCCTCTGGAGCCCAACGTACTTCTCCAGCGGTCCGTGCGTCTCGGGGTCGTACAACGTGTAGTGGCCCCTGTCTATCCTGAAGAGGAAGAGCTTGTCAGGATCCTTGTACCTGTCCTTGCTACTGCTATTGACCGTGACGAGGTCAACCTCGAAGTCCAGGCTCATCTCGGACCTCGTCGGATCCTTCGAGTGGGCGAGCCCCACGAGCTGCTTCCTGGTGAACGTCACCTTGCCCGAATTGTAGAGCTCCATTGCCGCCTCCTTGATCAGTTGCCAATTGGGCTTCTTCTCATGTTCGCTGCTCATTGATTTCCAGCCATCCCTAGCTCATGAACTAGCCTAGTTGCTAGGTCCCTTATAGACTTTGCAGCATCCCCTTCGGGCACGTAAAGCAGGTAGGGAACGCCCTTATCTATTGCCTCCCCGATGTATGGGTCCAGGGGTATCCTAGCAAGCAGCTTTGTGCCGAACTTCCTGGCCAGCTCCTCCCCAGTGCTCTTCCCAAGCAACTGGTATTCCTTCCCGGTGTCGGGACACCTGAAGTAGCTCATGTTCTCCACGATCCCGAGGAGCCTCACGCCGGTCCTGTTGACGAAGTGCAAGGCCTTTGCCACGACGGTCTCGGAGAGCACGTTGGGTGCCGTGACCACTACGGCCCCCGTCAACTCCTTCAACGTCTGCACGACAGTTATCGCTTCATCCCCCGTGCCCGGAGGCATGTCGACTATGAAGAAGTCGCCCTCGCCCCACTTGACCTTGGAAAGGAGCTCCGCGATGGCTCTCGACTTTATCGGGCCCCTCCATATGAGCGGGAGCTCCGGCGACTCCAGCATGAAGTTCACAGAGACCACCTTGACGCCGAGCGGGCCCTCTATCGGAATTATCCCGTCCTCGTCCGCATGGTGCCGGGCATCGCGCAGCCCGTACATGGATGGGACCGAGGAGCCGTGGAGGTCGGCGTCGAGCAGGCCCACCCTATAGCCGAGCTCCGCGAGCGCGAGCGCGAGCATCGACGACACGAAAGTCTTCCCGACGCCGCCCTTGCCGCTCAGTACCATGATCTTGTACTTGTACCCCTTCAGCCTCGACTCGGCCTCGCTGAACAGCCTGAAGGGAGACGTTGGCTTGCGGGCCGCCACGGCCTGCCACCGATCGCGTGGAAAAGTCCTCCGGCGCATTTAAATGGATGGGGACAGGAGGGTCCCACGCGCCTAGACGGCTGCTGATGCCCTTCCGCGCTCGGAGACCCCGCCGAGAAATGTAGTGCTTGTGAAAGTCTCTTCGGGGAGGATCAAGAGAGGCTAGCCCTTCGCCCTCACGCCGGTCGAGTCGCCGGAGCAGAAGAAGTGCTTCACCCCGAGGCCCTCGAGCGCCTTGGCCACCCGGGCGGCCTTGTCGGCCTCGACCAGCGCTATGACGACGCCGCCCCTCCCCGCCCCGCTGAGCTTGGCGCCCAGCGCCCCCGCCGTCCTGAGGCGCCACGCGATCGCCTCGATCTCGGGACTTGACGCCCCCATCGCGTAGAGGAGGCCCTGGTTCATCTCCATGAGCTCCCCTAGGGTGGCGAAGTCGCCAGCGGCCAGCCTTTCCGCGGCCTCGAGCACCAGCTCCTCGGCTGCCTGGTAGATCTTCTCTGCGATTGCCCTACGCCTCTCGTAGCGCTCGAGGACCCCCGCGACCGCGGAACCCGTGCTCCTCCTGACCCCCGTGTCGGCGATCAGGATCTTGATCTCCTCGGGCCACTTAGCTTCGATCCTCCTGAAAACGCCGGCCCTGTACATGATGATCCCTCCATACGTCGAGATCGTGTTGTCTATGCCGCTCGGCCTGACGTGTACTGCGCGCTCGGCCGCAAGCGCCACCGCGTTTACCTCGTCCTTCGGGGGTTCGACTCCCCTGAGGTAAGTGAGGGCGGAGTGGGCTGACGCGACCGCGATAGCTGCGCTGGAGCCAAGCCCGGCCCCCACCGGTATGGCTGACGATATCCTGATCGTGATGTTGTTCGCGCCAGGGCCTAGCGACCCCATGAGCGCCGCAAATTGCGGGGATCTCTTGTCCTTGCCGTGGACGAGGCCCAGCTCCCTCGACCAGACCTCGCCGGAGCCCGCACCCGTGCAGGCCTCTGCATACAAATTGATGGCCATCCCGAGCGCCGGCAGCCCCCTGACCACGAAGTGCTCGCCGAACAGTATCACCTTTGCCGGTGCCAGCGAACAGGTCTCCAAGGGCAGCCCCTTCGCGTGGACTCGCGTAATCGGGCACTTCTCCATAAAAACTTTACGAAAGGCCAGACGCAAACTTAAAAAAGAGGCCCAGGCCTCTTCTCGAAACAAAAAGGTGGTGCAAACGCAAGTGGCCGAAGCAGCAAAAAAGAAGATAAGGGTGGTCGAGCCCCCCGAGCTATTTACGAAGTTACAACTGATAATAAACGAGTACACTAAACAGATATATGAGTACAACAACATCGCCAAGCAGCGGAGCTATTACCTGAAGCCCGTCCACATAACCGTGAGGACAGAGAAGGACGGGAGCAAGTCGAAGTACTACTACTACGGCAGGTACTGGTATAAGCTCGAGAGGGACGGCGGGAGGATAAGGTGGATATACCTGGGGAAGGCTAAGCCCGATCCCTCCCTTCCAGACCCCCCAAGAAGCCTGGTCGAGGGCCTGGTGCTGAAGGTCAAGGGCAACGAGATCGAGGCCATCTTTGCCAGCCAGGAACAGTACAACGAGATCATGAGGGGCCTGGCTGGGCTGGAGAAAGCCCGCTAGCCCGTGTGTCGCATAAGCCCTTTCGAGGCCTCCGTACTTTTCCTTTTTTCTTTCCCCTTCTCCTCCTCTGCGCGTTTTCACCAGCGTGAGCCCCTCCCATCGCGTGCCGCTGCTCTAACCCTTATTATTCACGACAACGATTACTGGGCCTGGTGTGGGAAATTTGAGGGAGAAGATCGACGTCCTGGTAAACAACGGGCTGATAGTCACGTCTGACGCCAGGAGGAGCGTTGTCGCCGGGGGATACGTTGCCATAAGGGGCAACACCATAGTGGACGTCGGCAAGGGCGACGGCACCACGAAGTACGCTGCCGAGGAGATAATCGATGCCAGGAAAGGCGTCGTGACCCCGGGCCTCATGAACGCTCACACTCACTTCTATGGCGCCCTGTTGAGGGCCTCGCCATGGTTCGCCAAGATAGAGCCTCCCACGGACTTCCAGCAGAACCTCCAGAGGATATGGTGGGCCATGGATGTCCTCCTCGGCCACGACGAGGCATATGCTGCGGGGCTCATAGGCGCGCTCATGTACGTTAGATCCGGCGTGACCAACTTCTTCGACAACATTAGCAGCCCCAATACGATAGACGGCGTGCTCGACGACATAGAGAGGGGCGTCAACGAGGTCGGCATAAGGGGCATCCTATCGTTCGAGGCAACGCAGCGCAGGAGCCTCGAGGAGGGCTATCGGGGGCTGGCGGAGAACGAGAGGTTCATAAAGAAGAACAACTACGACGAGAGCAGGCTGGTCAAGGGCGCCATATACTTGCACGCAAGCTTCACGGTGACCGACGAGCTGTTCGTTAAGGCCAAGGAGCTCGCTAGGAAGCACGGCGCCCTCGTCGCAATTCACACAGAGGAGGGCATGATCGACGTCATGCACGACATCGAGTGGTACGGCGAGAGGCCCGTGGAGAGGATGAAGAGGCTCGGCTTCCTGGACGATCGCACGATATTGGTCCACGTGGTCAACGCGACGCAGGACGAGCTCGAAATCGTTAGGCAAACAGGAGCCCACGTGGCCCACAACCCCCTCAGCAACATGCTCAATGCCGTGGGCGTGGCCAACGTCCCGCTGATGCTGAAGCTGGGAATAAACGTGGGGATAGGCGACGACGGATACATCTTCGACATATTCGAGAACATGAGGGGCGCCTACCTCCTCCACAAGGTGTGGAACAGAGATCCGAGGCTCATGGATCCGGCCACAGTCTTCGACATGGTAACTAGAAACGTCGCGAGGATGTTCGGCGTCGAGAGATCCCTGGGCAGCATAGAGCCGGGCAAGAAGGCCGACGTGGTCGTAATCAAGCCAAGGCGCGTGCCGACGCCAGTCAACGAGCAAACGGTCTACGGGCACCTGGTCAACAGCTTCAGCGGCAACGACGTTGACACGGTCATAGTGGACGGCAGGATCGTGATGAGGGACGGGAAGGTGCTCACGCTCGACGAGGAGAGGGCCGTGGAGAGAGTGCACAAGATCGTTGAGAGGTTCTGGGACAAACTCCTCGCTGAGGGCAAGTACCAGCTGGACGTGTTAAAACATCGCTGAACGCGACTCGCCCCTTTTCGTAAGTGCTCTTTTTGGATGTCCGCCTCCTGCTGCTCCGTGGGAAATTTCTGCTGTCCAATAGCCTTTTAAAGCTTGAAATATGAGCTACTACTGGTCACTTGTCTCCAGCGCGAGTATTACTTGGAATGCCAGGGAAAAGTAAATAGATGGAAAAGTATAAAAGCCTCATAACACAACCAATAAGAATAGGTGGTGACAGCATGGCCACGCAACCCTGCAAGGAGAAGGTCAAGGTGACGACGCCGAGCGGCAAGGAGCTCGAGCTGGTGCCCAAGAAGGTCTGGCAGCTGAACCCGAGGGGCAGGCGCGGCGTAAAGGTCGGGCTCTTCCAGGACCCGGACACCGGCAGATTCTTCAGGAAGAAGGTAGCTGACCAGTATCCCATCTGTGGCTAAGGCGTAGGAGTCCCCGTATTCCATGGAGCGTTTTTTCTTCGACCGGCATGGGGAAAATCGCTTCCTTGAAACAGTTCATGTCCATGGCCCACGGCTTTTACACCCACGAAGGAGTTTCTGTTAGCCTACAGCCTCGGGAATGGCGACCGCGGTAACATGAAAACTTGTATGGGAACTCGCTGCAGATCGCCGGCACGTATTGTAACGGGCCGAGCACTCCTGACTTCGCGTCCCTCGCCTCTCGGAGCTGATCAGCACGTAACATGAGGAAGGAGAAGTCGAAAAAGGAAAAATGACGAGCCGGATGCGAAAGCCGTGTGCATCACCGGGCAGACAGCGATTCCTTGAAGTATATCGCCCTCGTTGGGCAGACGCTGGTGCATAGGCCGCAGCCGTAGCACTTGTTGATGTCGACCTGGGCAACCCTTTTTCCGCTCTGTTCCACTACGTGGACGGCATCGTAGCTACACACCTGCTCGCAGTACCCGCAGCCTATGCACTTCTTAGGATCAACTATTGGCGGCTCTGCCCACACCCTCCTGGGCTCGGGCGTCAGATACTTCAACGCCTTGCCCTTGATGTCGAGTATGCTGGAGTACCCGTGGCTCCTGAGCCAGCTCTCCACCTCCCTGAGTATCCTCGTGAATGCCCCAGGCCCCTCTATGAGGGCTGCCGTGCACACCTGGACCGCCGAGGCGCCGGCCATGAAGTACTCGATTACGTCGACACCCCTCATTATGCCGCCAACGCCTATGATCGGGAGCTTCGTGTTCCTCGCCGCCTCGGCGACTATGGCCAACGCGAGGGGCTTGAGCGCGGATCCGCTGAGCCAGCCGTAGCCGTAGGGGCCGCCAACTATTGGGAGCCCCGTCTCGACGTCTATGCTGAGCGCCGGCCCTATCGTGTTCGTGGCCACTATTCCGTCCACGCCCACCTTCTCGAGCTCCCTGACGAGCTCTGGGATGTTCGGCGTGAATGGGCTGAGCTTTGGGAATATGGGAACGCTGACGCTCTCCCTCAACGCCTTGGCGGCCTCGATCACCGGCCTGTAGTCCTTGCCTATGTAGTGCGTTGAGAACTCTATCGCCTGTGCCCCCGCCCTCTCGACCTTGGGGCCGAGGTTCGAAAGTTCCTCGGGCGTGTACCCGATGCTCACTATGAAGGCCACGCCGCGCTCGGCAGTGTACTTCTTAATTATTGGGTACTCCCTCTCGAGGTAGTGTTCGGCGGGGATGTCGCTCCAGAGCTCGGCGTTCAGCAGGCCGAAGATAAATCTGTAGTTCCCGAGTTCGGTGTTGGCTATCCTCACGTCGCCAGGCTTCAGGGTCTTCAGCACCTGGGCCCTCCCCAGCCCCCTGTCTACGACGGCCATGCTGGGCCTCGGAACTATTGCCGGCTTAACGCTGATCGTCTTGGCGACGACTGCCCCAACGCCGGCGTCCACCAGCTGCTTCATGCTCTCGGCATCACGTGACACGGGACATGCTGCGTTCATCAGCGGGTTCTTCAGCTTCAGCCCCGCTATCTCGACCTCGAGGCTCACCAAACATTCCCACCGGTGTAGTACGTGACGCTACTGAAAGTAAAAAGGCTTCCTTACCATTGCTATGCATATGACCCCAAGGCTACCATAAGAAAAACGCTACCTGCGTGCTAAGGCGCTATCGCCTGAGGGCCCTCAGATATCCTCTGATCGCGGCCGAGTAATCCTCGTCCCCAACGTCCTCGATGAGGCCGGCGTAGAACGATGCCAGGGCGCTCGAGATCACAGCGTTACGCCCCACGCTCCTGAGCGCGCCCGAGATGAGGCCGTAGTCCTTGGCCGCCCCCCGCACCGTGAACCTCCTCTTGCCTGAGCGCGATCTCTCGATGTAACGCCTCACAAACTCCCCGAACCAAAGCCTGCTGGCCACTTCCTCGAACTTCTCGAGGGGGACGCCGTAGCCCTCTAGCAACATGAGGGACTCGCCAACCAACGCGGGGATCGATAGGCCCACGTTGTTCAGCGCGAGCTTGAGCACCGTTGCACTTGGTATGGGTCCTATCCTGTGCACGCTGGAGGAGAACTCGCGGGCGATCTTCTCGGCCTCGTCGAGGGGCTCCTGCCCGGCTATCATGGACACGAGGCCGCATGCCTCGGCTTCGTCGACGCTTCCGTAAACGGTGCACTCGTAGTACTTGACCCCGCGCTCGCTAGAGGCCCTCGAGATCGCCAGGCTGGCCTCGGGCGAGATCGTGGACGTGTTCAAAACCACCCTTCCCGAGAGCGATTCCAAGAACCTGCCAGCGATTAGGACCTCGAAATTGGCAACATCGTCGAAGAGGGACACTATTGCGGCCTCCGCGTCCCTCGCCCCGTCGGGACCTCCTATGACCTTGCAGCCGATCGTCGAGCACAGGCGCTCGGCGCGTTCGTGCGTCCTGTTGAACACCAAGAGCTCGTGCCCCTTCCTCGCCAAGCACTTGGCTATTGAGGAGCCCAGCGTGCCCGCTCCTATGACCAGGATTTTCATTTCCTCGCCACCATCTCCAGGTAATATTCCCTCATCATCCTCTTAGAGTCGACCCTGCCCACCGAGCTCCTCAGGGCCTCGAGCGATATCTGCCAGTACCTCTCCCTATCGGCCTCATATAGCTCGAGCACCTTGAGGAGCTTGTCCTTGAACTCCGCGTAATCCCGCTCATCCACTTGCTTCGCCCTCGGGTCCGTGTAGATATTTATGAAGTCCCTTATGTCCTCCCCGAAGAGCCAGCCGTTCTTCCAGTCCTCTATTAGCTCGATCGCCCCGCCATCCCTGGAGGAGATCACGGGCACTCCATTTGCCATGGCCTTCATGTAGCTGGTGCCGCACGCCTCCCAGCCGCTGAAGGGCGTGAACAGCTCGATGTCCGAGCCGGCGTGTATGAGCTTGGCCCTCTCCACGTCGTAGTCGTGGACGAAGATCACCTTGTTGAACGTCGTGTGGAGCCTCCTGAAGCTCCTGGCGTAGTCCATGCCGTCCGCATCGTTGGGGTGCGGCTTGCCGCCGAGGACGAATATCGCGTTAACGTCAGGGTTCTCCTCTATGAACCTCACGAGGAAGTAGGGCCTCTTGTACCTGGCCAGCCTCCGCGTCCACGAGACGATCGGCAGGTCTTCCGCCGCCACCTCCTTGTACGACCTCAACATGGAGAGGAGCCGCGAGCGCGCCTCCTGCCTGGCGGCCTTGAGCTCCTCGAGGCTGGGCCCTCCCCTCTCCACGGCAGCCCTCAGGCGCTCGTTCATCCATCTGCCCAGGTGAATCCCGTTGGTTATCGGCCTCAGCTTCTGCGCGTGCGCAGGGAAAACCTTAGACAGGACGTCCCTCTGCTTCTGTGAGACCACAATCGCCTCGCCGACCTGGGAGAGGGCGTACTCGGTGAGGTTGACGTCGTGATCTAAGAAGATGCCGAACTCCCTGGCTATGAAGCTGGACGGGAACACCGGGTGGCCCCAGGGCCCCGGCGTGTGGATAACCAGCCTGGCCCTGTCCCTAAGCTCCGGCATTGCCAATAGGAACAGGGACGTGAACGATTCCTCGAGGTCGACCCTCACCACGTTCTCGACGCCGACGAAGTCCCTTATGTAGTTGGCCGAGGCCTTCGCCAAGAGGGCATACGCCAGGAAGGTTTCCTCGAACGTCCTCTCCTGGTATACCTTGTCGACGATCTCCCTCGCCCACTTGGGGCACGTGACATCGAAGAACACTGCCTTGGCGGTCCCGCGCCTGTACACAAGGGGCCTCACGTACACGTCCTCGCCCCTCAGCGTCACCTTCAGCTCGTCCTCGATCGTCAGCGACTCGAGGGACGACCTCTCGTGCCTCTCCGGCCCAACAAGGACCTTGTCGCCGTTGAACGCAAGGGAGACGTAGCCGTGTCTGTAGAACAGCGTCAGGACCAAGTAGTCGAGGAGCATGTCGCCCGCAGCATAGAACTTGTCGGCCTCGAGCACGCCGAGGCCGCCGGCATAAGTCCTGAGGCCCTCTATCGCTATCTCGGGAGTGATGCTGACTACTACCAAGCCCTAAGTCACCCAGGGAGCACTGGTTCCGCACGAAAATAAGCGCGTTTCGCAACGCACGATTTAACTGGGCCGATGCTTGTACATCTTGGGCCTAAGAGCATGAGGGGCACGCTACCTGATCCAAGGGAGCTCTCGAAGGCACTCGAGGGCCTAAACGCGCAGGAGCTGTTAGCCGAGCTAGTCAAGTACCACAGGATCCAGGGCTCCCCAGGAATCAACGAAGCCGCCAGGCGGCTCTCGGAGCTCCTCGACTCCCTGGGCCTCGGGGCCAGGAAGCTGGAGGTCCCGCTGGACACTGCCAAGGGCTGGGTTGAGACGCCGATAGCCTGGAGCCCGCTGAGCGCGCGCCTGACCCTGAGGGAGGGCGATAGGATCCTCGCCTCCCTGTCGCTGGACAGGCATCCCACGTTGCTGGCTGCCCACTCGCCCCCTGGCGAGGGCTGCGCGGAGCTGTCACTGGCAACTGACAAGGAGGGCCTGGCCGTGATCACCAGCGCCAATCCCTACCAGGCGTACAGGGAGCTGAACGCGCCACTGATCGTCCACTACAACCTGCACAGGCATCCCTCCGGCGTGCCGTACACGGGGCTATTCCTGAGGAGCAACGAACTCGTGCCCAATAAGGTCGTCATGAACCTGCCCGGGGCCCTCGCGCTGAAGCTGATCGAGGCGATTGCCCGCGGCAGGAGAATCGAGGCGTGCTGGGAGGCTAAGGTCTCGTGGAGCTCTGCAGGCTCCATGGACGTGGTGCACACGTGCGAGGGGGGCGAGGAAGTGCTGTACGTTAGCCACGTCTGCCACCCGAGGCCCGGCGCACACGACAACGCCAGCGGCTCCGTCGCAAACCTCCTGGCAGCCGTCGCAATTAGCAAGGCCCTCGGCGGCGAGGGGGGCGCGGTCTGCCACGCGTGGGTGCCCGAGTACACGGGCACGGCATACATGGACTCGGCGCTCAGGGGGCCCTCATACTCCATAAACTTGGACATGGTTGGTTCCAGGCAGTGGATCACCGGATCTGCCCTCGCCATCGTCAACCCCCCCGCCTTCTACGAGCTCTCCGCCCCAGCGGCCCTCTTCGTCGGAGCCAAGCACGTCCTGGACTCCATTGAAACGTTCTCGGGCGCGAGGGCGCCCTCCATTAGGTACGACGTGTCGCCCTACTCGCTTGGCAGCGATCACGACGTGATGATCGTGTGGGGCGTCGACGCGTCCATGCTCAACGAGTGGCCCAGCAAGTACTACCACACCGACCTGGACTCGCCGGAGACCATTTCGTCCAGGGCGCTGGTTGCGACGGCGCTCGCCTCGGCCACCGCCGCCCTCGTGTTAGTTGCGAAGGAAACGCTTGAGAGGGCGCGCGAGGTGTACTTGGAGTACCTCAGATCCTGGTACTCAGCTAAGGCCATGAGCGCTGGGGTCGATACGAGCCCGCTCTCGAAAATCCTGGGGAGAGGAACCGTGCCCCCTTACGACACGAGGAGGGCTGTGCCGTCTTCGAGGGCGCTGGCAAGGGCGCTTGGGTGGAAGCTCTACAACGAGCTTAAGGAGGTCAGGGGAGGGCTGGCCTACGTGGCCGTCTACCGCCCGCTCGCGGAAGAAGTGGGACTCGAGGAGCCGCTGAAGGCGTTCGAGGCTGAGCAACTTATTAAGTACGGCGCAAAGGAGAAGGCCCTCATAGACGAGGCGTCCAGGGCGCTGGGCTAGGTGTTCCGGCGTGCCGACCATAAAGGCCTCAGTGAGCTACCTGAAGAGGCTTACGGGCCTCGGGCTCGACGCTGAGATCCTCATGAGGCTCCTGCCAACGCTAAAGTGCGAAATCGAGAGGCTCGAGGGCGACGAGCTAGAGTACGAGGCAAGCCACGACAGGCCTGACCTCTTCAGCGCCGAGGGATTGGCGCGCTCGATGCTCATGCTCCTCGGAAGATACACCAAGAGGGCTAAGGTGGTCGACCTGGGGGCCCTGGCGAGAGCCGAGGAGGTTCCCTATAGGCCGTACGTCGCCTTCGGGGTAGTGAGCGAGATCAAGCTAGACGACGAGTCGATCAGGCAGCTGACGCAGCTCCAGGAGAAGTTCCACTCGACGTACGGGAGAGATCGCAGGAAGATCAGCATAGGCTTCTACGACCTAGACAAGATCAAGTTGCCCGTGACCTATAGGCTGGCCAGGCCTGACGAGATCAAGTTCGTGCCGCTGGATCACGAGAGGGAGATGAGCCTCGCCGAGGTGCTGGAGAAGACCGAGCAGGGACGCAAGTACGGCCACCTCGTGGCCGGGCACGGCCTCTACCCGGTGATAGTCGATGCCGAGGGCCGCGTCGTGGGCTTCCCGCCCATAGTCAATAGCGAGGAGACGAGGGTCACGGAGAGGACCAGGGCCCTCCTGATAGATTCCACGGGGCTCGATCAGGAATGGGTCGTCAACGCCGTCACCTTGATCGCCTACAACGCGCTCGAGACGGCGAGCGAGGGGACGCTGGGCGTAGTGGAGACCAAGTATTGGAACGGCACGTCGCTGAAGGCCCCTAGGACCGCTGGGCGCGTAATCGCGGTCAACGTCAAGGAAGTCAATGCCCTGTTGGGCACGGAGATCTCCGGGGATGAGATGGTCAGGCTAGCCGAGCTCCACGGCTACGAGGCCGTGTCGAGGAACGGGGACGTCGTGTTGCTGAGGTCGCCGCCCTTCAGGTTCGACGTGAAGGAGTGGGTCGACGTGGCTGAGGACGTGGCCATGTCGTACGGATACCACAGGCTTGGCGCCGAGGCGCTCTCCCTGCCTTCCTCGAGGTCCCGCGGCATCCCCCTCGGGATCAACGAGCTCTCCAACAGGCTGGCCGACTCCCTGGTAGGCCTAGGCTTCACGGAAGTCGCGACGTACATGATGAGCAATAGGGAGTGGCAGTTCGAGCTGTTCAACGTAGAGGGCAGGATGTTCGAGGTCAGCAACCCTAGGAGCGCGAGGTATACGGGGCTGAGGACCTGGCTCACGCCAGGGCTGCTGGAGGTCGTCAAGGAGAATGCCGAGAGGGAGGCAGTCGTGAGGATCTTCGAGGTGGGGGACGTGGCGATCCCATGCGAGGAGGCCCAGGTGTGCGTCGAGCGCAGGGTCGGCATAGCGATCAGCCACGAGAAGGCCACCATCACGGACGCGCTGGCCGTGATCAGGGGGCTCCTCGAGCAGTTCGGCCTGAGGCCCAAGTTCGAGAGGGCGCGGGTGGCCGGCATGTTGGAGGAGCGCGGCGCGCTGATAATCGTCGAGGGGCGCCAGGTGGGCTTCGCCGGCGAGGTACATCCCTTGGCGCTCGAGAGGGTGGGCCTCAGCAAGCCCGTGGCAGTGGCTGAGCTCGTGGTCGACAGAATATTACCCCTGCTCCGCTAAAGCGTACTCACGAGGATGAGGCTTGGAAGGGATGACCGCGAGGGGATGAATTCACGGGCCTCACTGATCTCGCCTCGACCCTGGCCTCCGCCCTAGGCTCCTATCCCCTCGAGCTAGCAATCCTGGGCGCGGCCTTGGGCCTCCTGGCCCTGGCGCTAGCGCTCCTAGACCTGGCGAGGAGCGCGAGGCGCCGGGAGGGAGAAGAAGAATAGCTTGCCCTCCCAAGGCCTCTGCTCCACGAGGCCGCGCTCCCTCAGGTTGTTTAGCGCAAGGGGGCCCATGTCCCCGTAAATCTCCATGACCTCCTCCGTTGAGATGGGCTTCCTGAGCGCGTGGTTCCACAGCCTTTCCTCCAGCCTGGTGAGCCTCAGGCGCACCGGCGCGCGCTGGGGCTGACAGATCCTCGCCCTGATCCCCTCAGACTCGAATAGCTCCGCTGCGCGCTTCAGCACTCCCTGGCTCACGGGCCTCGCCCCCCTGTCGGCCACAGGCCTGTTGATCGTGTCAAGGTAGATCTCCTCGGCGATCCCCCTGACGAACGCCACGAGGTCCCTGAGGGACTCGTCGTCGTAGTTCCCTCCTCCCGTGGTCCTCGCCAACACGACCTTAAACTTGAGCTTCCCATGCTCGCTGTTCCACTTCTTCAATGCAGCCCTGTAGAGGGCCTGGTCGAAGCCGCGCGGAGGCCTGTGCATGGAACTCCACTCCAGGACGCCCCCGAACAGCGGCACAACCACCTCGTCCAACTCGCCAGCCAGCTGGCCCGATAGCCTCCCCGCCAACAACATCGGGGTCCTGAGGACCAGTCTCGGCCTCCTGGCGAGCCCCTCGAGGGCCTCCCGGGCCTTGGCCAGGGCCTCCTCTAGGGCAGGCGACGACAGAGGATCGCCAGAGCCCCAGACGTAGAGCGCCTGGACGGCCTCGAGCGCTTGCGAGTTCTCCGAAAGCTCGTCCTCAAGCCTGCAGGCGGCGAGCGGGCGCGCGAACTTCGGAGGAGTTGATAGAGGGCAAAGAGCGCAGTCGAGCGGGCACCTCTTGGGGGGCAGGAGGGGGTCTAGGCCGAGCGAGAGCCCGTGGCATGAGCTCTGGTGGGGCCCGTAGATGCACGTTAGCCTCAAGCCTCAAGCCCTCTTGCTCTTGAGCATTGCCACGAAAAAACCCTGCCCGTCAACGATGTTCGGCGCAAGCCTAATGGCAAAGGACTCGGAGGCATAGCCGCGATAGGGCCTCGAGGCCCACTGCCTCCTGGGAAGCTCCTCAGGCTCCGCTAGCCCTGCCGCGAGCGCCCAGTCGACGATCTCCTCGCCCTCCTCGGGGAGGATGCTACAAGTCATGAACAACACCCTCCTGGCATTAGCGAGCGCTCTCGCCAGCAGCCTCCTCTGGAGCTCGGAGAACCTGCGCAATAGCTCGGGCGAGTACCTGAGCTTCGACGTTGGATCGCCGTAGACGGCTCCCGTGCCCGTGCAGGGGGCGTCCAGGAGCGCCAGCTCGATGGGGCCATTTAACACGATCTCCGTGGAGTCAGCCGCGATCGCTATGACGCGCCAGGGGGGGATGCCGGTTCTGGCCAGCACCCCCTGCAGGGCGCTGAGCCGCTTGTGGTTTGCGTCGAGCGCGAGCGCCAGAGCATCGGCCCCCTCCAGGACCTGGGCGAGCTTGATCCCCGGCGCCGAGCACATGTCGACGAGCAGGTCGCCGGGCGGCTTCGCAAGGCTTGCCGCAAGGTAGCTCGACACGTCCTGCGGTACCACTAGGCCGCGCCTAACGCACGAGAGCCTGCCCACGGGGATCCAAGGGTCGCTGAGCTTGAGCGCCTCCTCGGCGAAGGGCGAGCGCGTGGCCCCGATTCCCTCGGACTCCAGGCACTTGGCGGCCTCAAGCGGCGTGGCCCTGGCCCTCACGACCCTCAACCACCGCTTCCTCTCATTAAGGGATCCATAGATCGCGTCTATCTCATTTGGCCTGAGGAACCTCGACAGCCTTTCCGTGACGTCGTGGGGAAAGCCGTGTCTGAGCGAGAGCCCCCTGAGGCCCCCCACCTCCTTGGCGAGCTCCTCGAGCTCGTCGAGCATGGATCTCTCGGAGAACCCGTGCAGCGCAGCAAACTTGACCACTCCCTCGACCCCGCGGAGCCCCCCGGCGCTCGCGAGCCTTCGGAGGCCCTCATAATACGTGATGAGGAAGTAGGCAAGCCTGAAGAGCCTCCTCGCCCCCTCGCCCCTCAGTCCCTGGGACCTCACGACTCGCCTGAACGAGCCCTCGAAGCTCCCCCCGCGTAGGACGGATTTAAGCGTCCTCAGGAGCACGAAGGATGCCTTCCTGGGCGAGATCCCCGGCACAGCCCGCTCACGCGCTGTTGCTGGGGACCTCGACGACCCTCACGTCTCGCCCGTCCGTCCTCCTCAGCATGAATGGCAACATCCCACGCTTCATGGATCTCAGGACCTCGAGCTCCTTCGCAAAGAGCAGGCGTATGTCATCGATGCCCAGCATGTGCATTGCCAGCCTGTCAACGCCTATGCCCCACGCTATTGCCCTCACGCCATTGGCCCCAAGTATTTCCATGACCTCCGGCCTGAACACGCCCCCAGGGAAGACCTCCATCCAGCCGAGCTTCTCGTGCCTCACGAACCCCTCGACGCTTGGCTCAGTGAAGGGGAAGTACGCCGGCTTGAACCAGACCTCCCTAATCCCGAGCGCAGCAGCGAACTCCTTGAAGAAGTAAAGGAGGTGTTTGAAGTTCACGTCCCTGCCCACGATTATCCCGTCCAGCTGGTAGAACTCCATGCTGTGCTTGGCGTCGAGGTTCTCGGGCCTGAAGACCCTGTCTATCGTGAAAGCCCTGTACTCGCCCGGCCCCCTTTCGTAGATCGTCCTGGCCGACACTGCGGTGCACTGCGTCCTTAGGACCAGCCTGAGCGCCCTCTCCGGGCTCCAACCGGGGCCCCACTTGCTCTCGTGTACTAGGCGCGCCCGCGCCAGCAGTTCCTCGGGCACCTTGCCCCTCGCCTCGCCCTTCACGAAGAAGGTGTCGTGGATTTCCCTAGCCGGATGGTCCTGCGCCTGGAACAGCGCGTCGAAATTCCAGAACTCGAGTTCAACCGGGGGCCCCCTCACCTCCTCGAAGCCCATCGAGATCAGCAGCTCGCGCAGCTGCCTTATCACGTCCATGAATGGGTGCTTCATCGATGCCCTAGCCGAGGGGATCTCCACCTCGAGGTCGAACTCCTTTATCACGTACTTTTCCCTTCCCCTGTAGATCGCTGGAGTCACCACCGTGACAACCTCGCGCTCGAGCACGAGCCCCCTGGACCACGCATCGACCAGCCTCTGGGTGGCCCTCACGCGCACGATCGTCCTCTTCCTCTCCTCCACCAGCCTCCTGCGCCTGAGCTGCCTCAGGATCTCGTCATCGACTCGCTCGCCCCTGCCGATCATCTGGAGGGCCTGCCTATAACGCGAGGCCCTCTCGACGGCTTCTTGGCAGGCGCTGGGCCTACCCGCGACTACGAGCCCTCCATCGCTCCTCAGGCAGCCGCTGGCAAACATGTGCTGGACCGCTATCCTCGCCTCCTCAGCCGTCATCCCCGCGGCCTCAACGCATTTCAGGAAGTCCTGGACGGGCCTGCCGAGGCATTCGCGGGCGCGTTCGGCTAGCCTCTCCTCAGGCAATCCCACCTCCGCGTACCTCCTGCCCTCCTCGGTCAGCACCTCCTCGGCCCTTTCCTCCCTCGCCGTCGTCACAAGGCCAAGCCGCTCGAGCTCGGCGAGATCCCTCATGAGATCCTCCTGCCTAGCGCCGAGCCTCGAGGCGAGGTCGGCTAGCTCGAGCTCGCCGCGGAGAACTAGCTCCCTGGCCATTGAGTATTGGCGGCCCGCGAGGTAGAGGGGCCCATCCAACTCGGTTCCTCTCCCAGCCGTTAAGGCCCGACGACACTTTAAGCTTGCCGGCCGAGAACACTTTTTAATTCCTCCTCGTGCTCAAGTGCGGGCTAGGTGGTGGGGATGCCGTCGCTGAGGCACCTCTCCAGGGATCTCAGCGGCAGGGATCTCATATCGACCTTAGACTGGAGCGATGAGGAGCTCGATCTCTCGCTAAAGCTGGCCAAGGAATTCAAGGAGATAGCCAACTACTATGGAGTGGAGGCCATACCGAAGATCCTCGAAAGGAAAGTATTCTACATGTTGTTCTTCGCCCCCTCCACGAGGACCAGGGCTGCCTTCGAGAGCGCAATGGTGTTTCTCGGCGGCCATGCCGCCTTCATAGATGCAACAACGACTAGGCTCGCCTTCGGCAAGGAGGAGAGGGCCGGGGAGGCGCTCAAGGACGTAGCGGCGATGTACGACGCCTACGGGCACGGCATCGGCATAAGGATCTTGGACAAGGCCATCGACTACGTCTACGGAAGGGGCAACGCGTACATAAGGGAGGTGGCCAACGCCGCCAACATTCCAGTAATAAACATGGCCGACGACATGTTCCACCCCACCCAGGGCCTCGCCGACATCTTCTCGTTCATCGAGAGGTTCGGGAACCCGCAAGGCAAGAAGTACGTCATAATGTGGGCCTACAGCCCAGAGATCAGGGGGTGGTGCAGCGTCCAGGAGGACATGATACTGTTCCCGAGGTTCGGCGTGGACGTGGTCGTCGCCAGGCCGCCGGGCTTCGAGCTCGACCCTAAGCTCGTCGAGAGGGCGAAGCAGCTGGCCAAGGAGCACGGCGCCTCCCTCGAGTTCACGAGCGATCTGAAGGAGGCGCTGAGCGGGGCGCATGCTGTGTTCCCGAGGAACTGGGCCTCGCCGAAGCTGGTCGAGCTGGGCTACAGCAAGTTCAAGGACGAGGAGCTGAAGATTTACGAGAAGTATAAGGACTGGAAGGTCACGCGCGAGCTCATGGACCTCATGGACAAGCAGGGGGTCCTGATGCACGTGCTACCAATATTCAGAGGCTTCGAGGCCGACGACGAAGTGATAGACGATCCCAAGAGGTCGATAATATACGAGCAGGCTGAGAACGGCCTGTGGACCAAGATGGCTGTGCTAGCGCTGACGATGTACGGAGTTAAGTGAAGGCCTGAAGTGTTCCGCGCAATCTATTTCGTTAAAAAGGCTTTTTCCTCACTTGCTCCGTCCTCCTGGCTCACTCGACGTAGTCCTTGAAGTCCACCTCCTTTCCATGCTTGACGAACCTGAGCTTGAGATCTGGCGTCACCCTTAGCCCCAGCCTCCTGACTATGGAAAGCACGAGGAGTCCGTCGACTTCCTCTATTGCGCCGCGCTTGAGCAGGTCGTAGAGGGCCCTCACGATCGGCTCGTAGAAGCTGGGATATAGCGCCCTGACCTTGTCGTGCAGCTCCTCGGCCCTCTCGTCCGCCAGCCTGCTCCTCACGACCTTCTCGGGATCTTCCTGTTGCTCCGACGTGGCCCTTGCTCTCCTGGCGGCCTCGGCCATCAACTTCTTCATCAGCTTCGTCCTGAGCTCCTCGGGGAGCTCGTCGCTCACGCGATACCACCGCAGAAGCCGGGTGGCGTGTGGGTATAATGTCAGAGGAGGGTTTTGAGCTTGTCAGGCCAGGCATGCCGCTTCCCACGACCTGGCCGCAATCCCATTCCCAATCCAACTATTTAGCCCGCTAGCCTCCACGATGTGTGGTGAAGGGCGTGGCGGGCTTGTCGGCCGGCGATCCACCGATAGGATGCGACGAGTTGGCCGAGCTCGCCAGGGTTGTAGCCAGGCGCGGAATTGGGTTGGGGGCCGCCTACGGTATAGCGAAATTGGCAGCCGAGGGAATCGGAAGGGTGGCAATGGCAAGGGCGCTCAATAGCACGGAGAGGAGGGTGCGGAGGATCCTGGAAGCGCTGAAAAGCGATCCCAAGGTCTCGCGCATCCTGCCAACGCTCGCCAAGATCGTCGACGTCGAAAGGCGGCAGGCGAGGGATGTCACCGTGACGATCTATAGGGGGTTGCGCTTGGAGCTTCTCGAAGCCATTAGGAGGAACATCGTGAGCTTTCGAGACGAGCTCGTAATAGCTGTCAAGGGCCCTTGGGCCTTCGAAGCCCTCGGCATAGTCGAGGGAGGGGCGATCGCCTTCCCGGGGATGCCCGAGGAACTGTCGGCCTCCTACGCTGAGAGCGTCGGAAGGGTCGAGGGGGAGGGCCTGGTCGTGGTGTGGAGGCGCTACCGAGGGGTCTCTGACGACGCCGCCGTCGTAGAGGCCCTGGCGGCCTTTTGCTCGAGGAGCGGGACGCCATAAACAGGGACCAACACGCTCGAGGGGCCGACATCGAGCACCGCAAACGATATGCCGAACGCCTCCTCGAATGCCTCGGGCCTCGAGATCGCCTCCTCCTTGGTACCCCAGAAGGCCATGCGACCGCGCCTCAGCACCACGAAATGATCACAGGTGTTGAACGCGAAGACTGTGTCGTGGGTTGCGGCCACGACGAGGGACTCCCCGCCAACTCGCCTCAGCAGCGCTGAGGCCTCGGACTTCGCGCCAGCGTCGAGGTGGGCGTCGGGCTCGTCCAGCAACAGGTACCTCGGCCTCCTCGCTAGCGCCGCCGCGATCGCGACCCTCTGGAGCTCCCCCGAGCTCAGCTCCCCGAGCCTCCTCCGGAGGAGGTGTGCGATTCCAACGCTCCTAGCGGCCAGCCTCGCCGCCTCTAGGTCCTCCTCGGTCTCGAGGAAGAAGCCCCTGGAGACGGGGTACCTCGATGTCAGCAGCAGGTCGAGCACCGTCACCCCGCTGGCCCCCGCCAGCTCCTCAGCCCTGACTAGCGCCAGGAGCTTGCTCAGGGCCCGCCTGCCGAGCGCCCTGGCATCGTTGCCATCGTATAGGATTTCGCCCTCGTAATCGATTAGGCCCGCGAGCGCCCTGAGGAGCGTCGTCTTCCCCGAGGCGTTGGGCCCCACGACGCAAACAACCCCTCTGTCCGGGAGCTCGATTGATATCCCCGAGAGCGCCTCCACGCCACCTCGGTACCTGACCCTCAGCCCCCTGATCACTATCAACGCGCCGCCCCCCTGAACCTCCTTAGCAGCAGCGCGACGAAGATCGGCGCGCCAACGGCCGAGATCAGGGCACCCGCTGGCAGCTCCCCCACCGTTGGAGACGCTATGAGCCTGCCCACGGCGTCCGCAGACCAAGAGGCGAGGGCGCCGATGCCCCCAGCCAGGGGTATCACGAGCCTGTTATCGCTGATGCCCAGCACCAGCCTAGCAAGGTGAGGAACCACTAGGCCGAGGAACCCTATGATCCCGAAGAGGCCTACCACCACGCTGGCAGCCGAGCCCGCTAGGAGTACCGCCGCGAGCCTCGTGGCCCTTGGATTTACGCCCAACTGGGCTGAGAAGTCGTCGCCGACCATGAGGGCGTTGAGCCTCCTAGCAAACAGCGCGTAGCCCGCCACTAGGAGGGCCAGCGGAATCGATGAGTAGGGCAGCAGGCTCGGCCTCGCCGCTGCGAATGTGCCGAGCAACAGGAGCGAGGCATAGGAATACTTAACGACGGCGTAGTACGAGAGCGCTATCGACAGGCCGGAGAGGAGGCTGTTGACGGCTATGCCGGAGAGGACGAAAGCCACGTCAGTGCCAGAGAGCCTGCCCGCAATGAACGACGTCAGCGCGAGGGCCGCGAGCCCCCCAAGCACCGCCGCCGCCACCACCATCGCCGCGTCATACCCCATCGCAATGACGATCGAGTAGGAGGCCAGGAGCGCACCACTCCCTATGCCGAGCACGTAGTGATCGACGAGCGGGTTCCTGAGCGATGCCTGCATGATCGCGCCTGCCATGGAGAGGGTCGCACCCGAGGCGGACGCGTAGAGGGCGCGGTACATCCTGTAAACGTGGAGGGGCCCCGACACGTGCGAAAGCGCGTCAGCGATGGACGTGATCGCGAGTGGCGCGAACGAGAGGGCGAGGGAGAGGAGGGCCGTCGTAAAAAACCTGGTCCTAAGGCCCCCTGCGTCCAAGCCCTAGCGCCTCCTCGCCCTGGAGAGGGCGTAGCCCAGCGCAGCGCCGACCAATAGTGCTGGAACGCCGACGTAGGCCGCGGCCTGCGTCCAGCTAAGCGCTGCCGGCGACGCGGGAGCGGGCGATTGGGCGGTGCTCGCGGACGGCGACGTCTGCTCGGCGCCCTTGGCCGGCGAGGTGAGCGTGGCGTTGGCCACGGCCTTGGACAGCGCCACGTAGAGAACCTCGGGGAAGTACTGCAACAGGGGTCCGGGCCTCACGAATATGTCGGTCTCGGTCGAGTTAAGCACCACGACCCTAGCGCCAACGTTATATATGCCGGCACTCTTGAGGTCGTTCTCCGAGATGCCCATCGATGCCACGATTATCACGTCCGGCCTTGCGTTAACTAGGTCCTCGTAGCTCATGACCCCCCATCCAAACACCGTGGCCGCGTTGGTGATGCCCAGCCTGGCTAGCGCGTCATCTATGAATGTCGCCTTGCCCGCCACCCAAATTCCCTGGTAGACGCCGATCACGACCAGGACCCTTGTGCCCTGGTACCTGGCCAGGGCCTCCCTATACTGCCTAAACTCCCCCTCGATCTTGTCCACTAGCGCCATCGCCTGCGAGGTGGAATTGAATATCCTCCCGACGACGTATATGTCGTTAAAGACGTCGTTCAGGCTGCTCGAGGAGCCGCCGTTGAGGTATACTACCGTGAGGTTGTACTCAGAGAACGTCTGGGCCAGCGGCGCCTGGGCGCCCTTGTCCGCCAGCACCAGGTCCGGGTGCAACGCAATTATTTCCTCGACCTTCAGCGTGCTCCACCAGTAGCCCCCGAGGTCCTTTGCGCCAATGGAGGAAAGGGTGCCATTGAGCCCCATGTACCAGTCCTTAAGCGAGTACGAATCGCAGCCGATTATCCTGTCGGAGAGGCCGAGGGCGGCCAGGATCTCAGTTATTGATGGCGAGAGCGCGACTATCCTCGACGGATTGGCTGGCACCGAGACGCTCCTGCCGAGGGCGTCCGTTACCGTGATTGCCGACGTGGGCTGCGCGAGGGCCGCCAACGCCACGAGCAGCAGGGCCGCGAACACGACTAGCTTGGACATTTCGTCCAACACCAAGGGTACGTGGACGCCGGCTCGCCTTTTAAACGCTCCAGGGGCCCAGCAGGACGCGAGGGGCGAAGGCGAAAAGGCCTAGGCGTTGGCCTCCTTCTTGGCCCTCAGCCACGTGGTTTCGAGGCCCTTGTCGAGCAGGATTATGCCCTCCTTGGCCAGCTCGCCCCTTATGCGATCCGCCAGCTCGTAGAGCCCCCGGGCCCTTAACTCCCTCCTCACCGAGACCAACAGGTCAACGAGCCTATCGTATGCAGGCCCCGCCTCGGGAACTATTGCCGGCCCTTCTGGGATGACTCCGAATACTTGGTCGAACTCTGCGAGGAGCTTGCGCGCAGTCGTAACGAGCATGTACTTGGGATTATACTGGATTTCCCTGAACGTCAGTGCCAATAGCTCGTTTAGGGCCGCTAGGGCGCCGGGCGTGTTCACGTCGTTGCTCATCTCGTCGTGGAACTTCCTCCTTATGGCTAGCAACTTCCCGAGGACTTCGAGGTCCTCGTCCTTGAGGTAGTGCAGGTCCCTCGCCTCCCTCTCCAGCCTGGCCAACAGATCTGCCGCCCTCTCCACTCTCTCCCTCAGCACGTCGGCCTGCTGGATCGATTCCTCGCTGAAGTCCAGCGGCTTCCTATAGTGCGTTGCGAGGTACCACAGCCTCAGGGTCCCCGGCCTCCACTTCGAGAGGGCCTCCCTCAAAGGCACTATGTTGCCGAGGCTCTTGCTCATCTTGTCCTTCCCCACGGTCACCATGCCCGTGTGCATCCATATGCCGACCCAACGATCCAGTCCCAGCGCCGCCTCGCTCTGTGCCCTCTCGTTCTCGTGGTGGGGGAAGATCAGGTCCGTGCCGCCCCCGTGAATGTCGAAGGCCCCGCCCAGGTAGCGGGAGCTCATAACGCTGCACTCTATGTGCCAGCCGGGCCTGCCCTTTCCCCAGGGGCTCTCCCAATAGGGCTCGCCTGGCTTAGCCGCCTTCCAGAGGGCGAAGTCGTAGGGAGCCTTCTTCTCGCTCACGAACTCGGGCTCCTGGCTCCACAACGCCCTCTCCGTCCTGTTCGACAGCTGGCCATAGCGCTCGTACTTGTCCACCTCGAAGTACACGCTGCCGCTGGGCGCGACGTAGGCGTAGCCGCGGTCTATTAGGACCTCTATGAACTTGATGATCTCGCCTATGTGATCAGTCACCCTGGGATGGTGGTCGACGGCCACTCCGAGCCTTGCGAGGACCTCTAGGTAGTCCCTCGTGTAGGTCTCGGCGATCTCCCTCCAGTCCCTCCCCTCGTCCCTGGCCCTGTTTATTATCTTGTCGTCTATGTCCGTGATGTTCATCACGTGAACTACGTGGTAGCCCCTAATCTTCAGGTATCTCTTGAGCGCGTCGTAGACCACGTACGTCCTGCCATGCCCTAAGTGGCTGTAGTCGTAGACCGTTGGACCGCAGACGTAGATTTTGACCGTTCCCGGCTCCCTGGGCCTGAGGGGCCTCAGGTCCCTGTCGAGCGTGTCGTAGATCCTGATCTCGGGCAACACAATTGCTATTCACCCGCCAGGCCCCTCATCGCCTCGAGGACCGCGCTCGCCACGGCCGTGAACTTATCGGCTAGCTCGGCCGTCGTCAGGAACACGCCCTTGCTGGGGCCAACCAGCACATCGCTGACCACGAGGACGGCCGACGTCTCCCAGCCCCTCATCCAGCCCAGGGCGAATAGCGCTGCGCACTCCATCTCCACGGACACGAAGCCCAGCTTGGACATCCTCTCCGCGAATCCCTCCTCCTCGGCGTAGAAGGCATCGCTGCTGAAGACGGGCCCGAGCCAGTGCTTGATCCCCCTCCTGTTGAGCTCCTCCACTATGCGAGCCGTCAAGATCGGGTGCGGCGACGTTGCCCCGCAAACCCCGGGCATGTACTGTCCGAGCGAGCAACCTCCCGCGGTGTAGCCGGCCCCCGTGGCGACCACGACGTCGCCAACTGACATCCCGGGCCTGAGGCCACCCGTCGTCCCTATCCTCACGAACCTCCTCCCGCCCAGCTTGGCAAGCTCCTCGAAAACTATTGACGCCGAGGGGCACCCTATGCCGTGGGTGGCAACCGTCACTGGCATCCCCCTGTAGGAGCCGGTCACGACCTTGAAGCCCCTATGCTCGTTGACGACGCGGGGGACCTCGAGCAGCCTGGAGATCAGGTCGACGCGGGCGGGATCCCCAACGACTATGACGTTGCGCGCCACGTCGCCCTCTCTAGCCTTTATGTGGGGAAGGCTCAACTACCGCCCACCCTTCCTAGACCTCCCCTTGGCCCTCTTCCTCCTCGCCTTAGCGCGCGACCTGGTTTTTGAGCTTTTCGATCTCCTCGTGGAGCGCCTCCTGGCCCTCCTCGGGCGCTCCGCGCCCCTCGAGGGCTTCACCGGGGGAAGGAAGAGGTCGCCCCTCAGGATCAGCCTCTCGCCAACGGTGGTCTCGACGACCGCGACGTCGAAGTCCACCCCCTCGAGCCGCAGGTAGCCGTCGTACACGTAGGCCTCGCTTCCCGGCCTGAACTCGTGCACCTGCTCGCAGGATCCACCCTCGCACTTGTAGAACTTGATCGAGAGAAGGGGCGCGGGGAGGGGGAACAGCACGGTCTCCACTGCGCCGACCTCGCCCTCGCCGACGAAGACCCTTAGCCCGGGCACCTCGGCCTCGGCGATCCTGTAGGAGCCGCTAACGGGGGGCGACGTCGTCAGCGCGTTGCCAGCCAGCTCGAGGAGGTCCTCTATGGTTCGCTCCGCTACCTCCTTGAACCACTGCCCCTCCTCCCTCCTGTAGAGCCTGAGCGAGGCCCTGCCGTCGCTGGCGTCGAACGGCACGAGGTCGGCCAGCCTCACAACTGCCTCTCCGTCCACTGCGCCCAACCGCGCATGCCATTTGGGGGCGGGGGCTAATTACGTTTGGTACTACTGTGGTCGTACCTTCATATTCAATGACGGCGGCGACGGCTGGCAATGCCTTTTGACAATTAAATACCGCCAGCACGGTCTAAGCCGTGGGGGACAGGGCGTTGAGCGTCAAGCTCCACGTGGTTAGCCTTAGGATTCCAGAGGGCTCGAACGTGATAATAGGGCGTAGCCACTTCATCAAGACCGTGGAAGACGTCTACGAGGCGCTTGTGACGAGCGTCCCGGGCATAAAGTTCGGCCTGGCCTTCAACGAGGCGAGCGGGAAGAGGCTGGTGAGGTACGAGGGAAATGACGAGGAGCTCGTGAGGGAGGCGATCGAGGCAGCGATGAACATAGGCGCTGGACACGTCTTCGTGCTGTACATAAGGAACGCCTATCCCATAAACGTCCTGGCCAAGCTGAGGAACGTGGACGAGGTCGTGGACATATACGCGGCGACCGGCAACCCAGTCCAGGTGATCGTGGCCGAGACCGAGCAGGGCAGGGCCGTCGTCGGCGTCGTCGACGGATACGCGCCCCTGGGTGTTGAGGCGGAGCAGGACAAGCGCGAGAGGCACGAGTTCCTGAGAAAGATCGGCTACAAGAAGTGAGCGCGGTCTGGGCGTTGGGAACGATCGCAGCTGCGCTCGCACTCCTGCTCGCGCTGGCCCTCGCGCCAGCTCTTGCTCAGGCCCAGTCGACGTGTCAGGACTACCTCAGGACGGCCGAGAACATAGCGCTCAGGGCCGGCAGGCTCAGCGAGGTCGGCATGGACGTCTCAGGCGTGATCGACCGCCTGAACGGCGCGTTAGCCCTAATCAATTCCACTAGTTGCGCTAGCCTGGGGGACCAGGAGAGGGCCTGGGTGGAGGGCAACCTCTCGCTCGCCCTCGCCGAGCTCTCGTCCCTTGAGGCCCAGGAGGGCTCGTTCGTCTTCGCGCGCAACCTGGCGCTGGGCCTCGAGATCGCTGGCGCGATCGCGTTGCCGCTGCTCGTCTACATATTTTTGCCCAGGCTGTGGGCATATGCGTGGTACCTGGCACACAGGAGGTGGATCGTTAGGGAGGCGAGGAGGAAATGATCGACCTCGACGACGTTAGGTCGTTGATGAGGGCTCTCCTCAGCGAGGTGAGCAGGGTCTACGTGGGCAAGGAGTGGTTGGTCAAGCTATCCGTCGTGACCCTGTTCAGCATGGGCCACCTGCTGATACAGGGGCCCCCGGGGACGGGCAAGACCCTGCTGGCGAAGGCGCTGGCCAAGGCGATGGGGGGGACCTTCAGAAGGGTCCAGGGCCACCCTGACGTGTTGCCCTCGGACATAGTGGGCTTCAACGTCTACAGGCCCGATGGAACCTCCAGCCTCGTCAGGGGGCCCGTGTTCTCGAACGTGTTGCTCTACGACGAGCTCAACAGGACGCCCACGAGGAGCCAGGCGGCGCTGCTCGAGGCAATGGAGGAGGGGCAGGCAACGATAGACGGGGTCCCTTACCCGCTCCCGAGGCCGTTCATGGTCATAGCCACCATGATTCCGGCCCACCTTACCATTGGAGGCACGTTCAACGTCGCGGAGACGTTGGCCGACAGGTTCTGGGCCTCCGTCGACAGCCCCTACAGCGATCCCGAGGAGGAGGACGAGATGTTGTCGAGGAGCGACGAGATAGCCGAGCTGCCCGTGGAGGCCGTCGCAACGCCGGAGGCCGTGATCGAGTGTAACAAGGCAATAGCCGGGGGGGTTCACGTGGCCCCAGAGGTCAGGAAGTACGTCGTGGACCTGGTATCGGCGCTGAGGGCTCACGAGGCCGTCCTCTACGGGCCGAGCCACAGAGCCTCCATACACCTCTACAGGCTCTCGAGGACGTTGGCCGCGCTCGAGGGGAGGGACTTTGTGTTGCCCGACGACGTCAAGGCCCTCTTCGTCAACGTTGTTGCCCACAGGACCTTCCTGAGGGGCGAGAGAGTTGCCGGGGGCATGACGTCGGCCAAGCTGGCCGCGGAGATCCTCTCGAGGACGTCGGTGCCGAAGTGAGGCGAGGTTACGGCGCCTTGCGCCTGGAGCTCGCCTACGCCTCCCTCGTCCTCTCCCTCGGCCTCGCGTTCACGATCGCTGGCCGCAGCTGGCCGGTGGCCCTGCTGGGCCTCGTCGTGGCACTAGACCTCGGCCTGCTGGCCAGCACGAGGGGTGGGAGGGGCGCTCTCACTGCACTGGCGTTCGTCCCTCCCCTGCTGGGATCCCTGCCCATCCCCCCAGTTACGCCATCGCTGTTGGGGGAGCTCGCGTCGGCCTTAATCGCCTCCCTCGCCGTGCTCCTCGCGGAGTGGGGCCCCGGGTTCCAGCGCGTTGCCGTGCCGCTGGCCTACGCGCTCTCGATCGCCGTGGGGCTCGCGGCCAGGCTGGGCTCCCCCCTGGCCTTGGCAGCGAGCGGCCTGCTCGACGCCGCCGTGGCAGGCGACCTGGCCCAAGGGCTCGAGGGGAGGTGGAGGCTCGCTGTCGCATCCATGGTTGGCCCCGGCGTGTGCCTGCTGTTGGCCGGCCCCAGGCCCCTGCTAATTGCGTACTCGGCAGTCATCGCACCACTCAAGCTGGCTGGGGATGGAGGGCTAAGGGCTAGCCTGGTGTCGGCTGACGTGGCAGCGAGGCCCCTGCTGGCGTTCCTGGGTGGGCTCGTTGGACTTTAGGCTCGTCGTGGCGGGCGCCAACATACTCGCAGTCGCCGCGGGATTCCTGGCCTACGGAGCGCTGAACGGAATGCCGAGCGTAGTCGGCGCCTCGCTGTCGGCGGCGCTGGCGGGGGCAGTTGCGCTAGTGGTTGGGCTCTCGGCGGGCGAGCCCCTCGACGAGTTCCTCGCCGCTTACGCCGGCGTCCTGGAGCGCAACCTCGTGCGAGTCCTGGAGGACGCCGACGTGGCGGGCGCGAGGCCGATTGCCGTGGATGGGAAGGTGATCTTCTCGAGGGGCGGTCCGGCGAGCGACGCTGAGGTCGGGCTGGGGTTCAGGGGAGGGCCCTACGTGGCACTCGACGCGAGCGGGCTGGCCGACGTCGCACGGGTCGCCGGGTCCTCGCTCGAGGGCGCCCTGAACGAGCTGCTCTGCAGGAGCTACGGGGTCTGCAGCGACGCCCTGGCACGGGAGGAGGGGGAGCTCGCCAGGGTCGTCCTGCGCGGCGTGCCAGCGAGGCTGCTCGAGTCCGTTGGCCGCCCCATAAACCCACTGGCCATCGCGACCCTGGCCGTGGCATCCGGGCTCGCCAGCGGAAGGCCCGTGGAGCTCCTCGAGCTGAGGCGGAGGGACGACATCGTCGAGATGGTGCTGCGGGTGTCCTGAGGTGGCGCCCTGGAGGCTGTTCCTGCTGGCCTTCGTCGCGCTCGCCTCCTCGCTCGACGCCGCCATAGCGGCCCTGGGCGAGGCCGACCCGGGGGCATACGTGGCCGTGACGGTCCTGTCCTTCTACATCGCTTACGCCCTGGCCAACCCCGGCCTGCGCGGGAGGGCGACACTGCTACTCCACGCCCTGATGCTCTCGTCATTTGCAGTTGCTGCTGCGTTGAAGATCTACGCGGTGCTGGCGGGATGAGGGCGGAAGTCCTCCTGGCGCTGCTTGCGCTCGCGACCGTTGCGCTGGCCCAGCCGCAGGGCGCGGAGCCTCAACGGATCGACTGCCAGTCACTACTCATGGCCGTGGACAGGGTGCTCGAGGCTCTTGCGGCCGGCAACTACGAGGGTGCGCAGCAAATGGCCTCCCTGCTCGGGCTCGCAAACGTCACCCTCGACCTCCGGGGGCCGCTGAGCAGGTTCGCCGGCTACTCGTCGTCCCTCGCCGAGGCCCTCTCACGAGCCCCGGCGGGCCGCGAGGAGGCCCTGGAGCTGGCGAGGAACCTGACGGCGCTGGCTCAGTCGCTCTCGAAGTCCGTTAGCGGCCTCGTTGCTATGCTCAGGGCATGCTCGGTCGACTCCTCGACGGCCAGCACCCTGTCGGCCCGGGCCTCGACCCTTGTCGAGGAGGCGATCGGCAGGGCGAACAAGAGGTCCGCCGAGCTGCTCGAGCTAGCCAATGTCATGGTCGGGCTGAACGTTAGCCTGGCCAACAGCACCGCCGCGCCCGGCGATGCCGTGAGGGCCCTCGTCGAGGCGGAGCCGGGCATCCCCTGCGCAGGCACGGCTGTGCTAGTCCCCTGGCCCAGCGCCTCGCCAGCCCTCGGCTCAGCTGAGCTCGAGTTCGCCGGGAGGGCATCCGTGGAGCTGCTAGTGCCCGGGGTTCCCGAGCTCGCCGAGGTCCTCGGCGGGCTGCCGAGCGAGCTCGCCGTAATCGTCAATGCCACGTGCGGGGGAACGCCGCGGGTGGGCATAGCAGTCGTCGAGCTGAGGGCGCCGAGGCCAGATGTAAGGCTCTACGTCCCGCAGGAGGTTGCAGAGGGGAGGGACCTCGACATCGCGATATATTCCGATGGCGCCTACAACGCGACGGTCTACGCAAACGGCACCGCCCTGTTCTCGCTGGCCCTCTCCCCCGGGTGGAACAACGTGACGCTGTCGGCCGAGAGGGCGACCGGGACACCCGGGATCCTCACGATCTCGGTAAGCGTGGAGCCGACCGAGAGGACTCCCGGAGCTACGGTATCGGCGACCCTGGTCGTCGTGCGCCCGGCGCCGGTGCTCGAGGTGAGGGCGCCCGAGATGGTGGTCGGGCTCTCGAGGAGCGTCGAGGTAGAGATCGTGGCGCTGGAGCCGGCCAACGAGCCCCTGACGGTGTGTGCAAGCGTCAACGGCCGCCCCCTGGGCAACCTCACGGTCATCGGGAGCGCCAGGCTGGATGTGCCGCTGGGCCTCGGGCTATTCGACGTCGTCAGGATAAGCCTGGTGGCGTCAGCGCAGGGCTACCGCGAGGCCTCCTACAGCGTCAGCGTGACCTACGTGAACCCATTGAACTTGATACTGGCGAGCGCCGCAGCACTCCTCGCGTCCTCTGCGCTGGCTGGCGGGGAGTTCGAGCGCACCATGAGGTTGGGCGCCGCGGCGCTCAGGAGGCTGGCGCTTAGGGCCACCAGGCCCACAAAGGCCGGGCAGGCTCAGGCCACCACGCTGTCGCTCGATAGGCCCGTGGCCTCGATTTACTATTCATTGCTCAGGAGGCTCGGCCTCAGGCTGCCGAGCCCTCCCGAGACCCTGCGCGAGCACCTCTCCTCCCTTGGCATAGGGGGAAGGAGGAAGTCCCTGCTCGGGGAGCTGATGGAAATGGTTGAGGAGGAGCTGTATTCCCCCAGGGCACCGCCCATCGAGAGGGCGAAGAGGCTCTCGAGGGAGGTCGAGAGGATTGAGTAGGAGGGGCCTGGCCCTATCGGTCGTCGTAGTGACGGCCCTCCTCGCGGTGACGGCGCTGGCCTTGAGCCCCAGCGCTGCCCCCCTCTCCATCGCTAACGCCGGGGACAAGGGGGCAAGCGCCGCCTTCGAGAGGCTCGGCGCAACTGCTTTCTACGACGTGGGCTTCCTCTCGTCCCTTAGGCCCGAGAGCTCGTTCGTGATCTTCGTCGCCGCTGAGCCCCTCAGCGCTCCAGACGCCGAGGCGTTGGCCTCCTTCGCTGAGGCGGGGGGGCTCGTCGTTGTGTTGGACATAGGCGACAGCGCGAGGGCCCTGGGAGTGTACGCCGGGAACTCGACGATCATGGACGCGGTCAACAACTACGGCGATCCTTCGCTTCCCATGGCCTTCGCTGGCTCGGACGTAGTCTTCCTGGACTCCCCGCGTCAGCTCTCCGCTGACGGGTGGGAGTGCGCGCTCAGGAGCGGCCCGTTCTCGTACGCCGACATCAACGGGGACGGGCTCTACGAGGTCGGCGAGCCTCTCGGCCCCTTCTGCGTTGCCGTGTCCAGGCAAGCGGGCCTGGGGAAGATATTGGTGGCCTCGGGCCCCGGGCTACTCGAGAACGCCCTGGCGAGCGCCAACCTCGAGTTCCTCGCCAAGCTGGCCGGCAACAGGAGCGTGTACATATACCAGGGCTTCCTGAGGGGTAGCCCCGTTGAGGTGCTCAAGGCCCTCTCATTGGGGCCGGCCAGGTACGCGATCCTGGTCGTGGATGCCCTAGCCGCAGGGGCGGTGGTGGCCTATGCGTCCTCGAGGCGTTGACCTCGCGGCCGTGCCGCTGCTCCTGGCGTTGGCGCTCCTCTGCTACGCCGGGGGCAACCGCGTGGCCGCGCTCGTCGGCATCGCCCTTTCGTTCGCGCCGCTCTTCGGCAGCTCAGGCACGTTCGTCTCCGCGCTCCTGCTTGGAGCGCTGGCCGGCTCTCCCTCGCCGCTGGCGATGCTCGCTTCGGCCGCCTCGGGCGCGCTGGCTGCTGAGGTGGCCGTGAGAAGGAGCATAGGGAGTTGGGCCAGGCCGCGGGGCGGGCTGCTAGCCCTTCTCCCCCTGGCGTTCGCCCCCTCGTACGTCGCCAACCCGTGGTCCCTCCTAGCGCTGGCTTCGTTCGAGGCGTGCCTGGCCGCCGAGGTGTTCAGGGCCGCGCTCAACACCAGCCGGGCCACAGTTGACATGGGGCCCAGGGTCCTCGAGGGCTACGTGGGCGAGGACGCCTACGTCGTGGTCAAGGTCTCGCCCCCTCGGGGCTCGCGGATGTTGGTGAGGCTCCTCGTCGACGGCGCGCTCGTTCAGGAGGAACTCGTTGGCGCGCCAAGGGAGCTGAGGGCGCGCGTGGGGTACGACGTAATAGGCTCGGCAGAGAGGACGATCAGGGTCGAGCTACTCGATGAGCGCCTCCTGTTCAAGGCCTCGAGGGGGCCCGTGACCGTGGAGGTGAGGGGACTGCCGACCCATCATAGGATTCTCGGCCAGGCCGAGGCACTGCTGTCTAGGCTCCAGACAAGGCCTAGGCCGGTTGTCATGGCCAGGGCCGCCGGCGCGCTTGCAACCCCAGCTCGGGGCAGTGAGCGGGGTCCCCCTGGCCCCCTTCGGGGGTGGCAACTGGTCAAGCTCCCGAGCGAGTCTGAGGCGGGGCTAGTCAGGGGAGCGCGCGGCGCCTTCGCCGGGGCCAGGGACTACGCGCCCGGCGACGAGCCCAGGGACATACACTGGAAGAAGAGCGCGAGCAGGCAGAGGCTCGTTGTGAAGGAATACTCAGCGGCCGGCGAGGGGTCCGGCAGGGCCTTGCGCCCGTTCAACGTCGTTGCCGACTGGATCGCGAGGAACCCGGAGGAGCTCGACTCGCTTGTGGCCGACTCCCTCAGCCTCGCAATGCTGGCAGAGGATAGGAGGCTCGCCATGTACCTCAGGCTCCCGGACGGGCGCGAGCTGATCATGGCCGGCACGGGCTTGGAGGTGCTCTCCGAGCTCGTGGACGTCGTCCGGGAGGGGGTCCGGCCGTATGCAAGCTACAGTGCACCGTTCCCCTCGAAGTCTGCCGACGCCGAGGCCCTGGCCTCCGGCGCGGGCCCAGCGGGAAAGCTCGGCGAGCTTGCGAAGTTCTTCGAGGAGTGGGCAGAGGACTTGCTCGAGGGCATCGAAACGCTCGCGCCTGCGCGTGCATTTGTCCTCGTCCACGGAGGGGCCACAAGCTTTAAGTACGAGTTCCTTAGGATTGCGCTGAGGAAGAGGGGCTACGACGTAGTCGGCCCACGGGCGGTCAAGGCGCTGGTGGAGGGCCCTTGAGGCTCGACGAAGAGACGTTCGCCGTGATCGTTGCGATCTCCGTCGTGGCATCCGCGATCTCAGTGGCCACGATCGTCCCCAGGAATCCCGAGCCGTTCACGGCCCTGGGGATCCTGAACAGCGAGGGCAAGATAGGCGACTATCCCACGAGCGTGAGCGTTGGCGAGCCGGTGCGGCTCTACGCGTTCGTGTACAACAGCCTGGGCAGGGCCGCGCTGTTCGAGGTGGTGGCCAAGGTCGGCAACGGGAGCATACCCTCGGAGAGCGAGCCGCTGAACGTCACGCCCGTGTGGAAGGGCTACGTTGCGTTGTGCAACGGCGCCAACGCGACGCTGCCCGTCACTGTGACCTTCGACAGGCCCTTCATCAATCAGACCCTTGTCTTCGAGCTCTACGTGCTCGAGGAAAACGGGACCTGGTCCTACACGGGGCGCTACTGCTTCCTGAGGCTCAACGTGACTGGGGCGGCGCAAATTGGCTAGAAGGCTCGAGGACCTGGTGCCCGAGGAGGGCACAGCCTGGAGGAGGATGGGCGCGGCGCTCGATGCATACAGGAGGTGGCTCAGGGGCGAGATAGCCCTGGAGGATCCCAGCCCCCCGACCACCTTCGCTGAGTGCCTCGTGAGGCTGGACTACTCGCTGTGGTACTGGACAGGGATGGCCATCGTGGTCCTGGCCATGGCCGCGGTCTACGCCAGCTCCGCCGTGCCGATCCTAATGCCGGCAAGGTACGTGCTAGGCACGATCTTCGTTCTGTTCATGCCCGGCTACTCGCTGGTCAGGCTCCTGTACCCCAGGGACGAGCTGTCGCCCCTCGAGGAGCTCGCGCTTTCCATAGGCCTAAGCCTCGCGCTGGTCCCGCTCATCGGGCTAGCACTGAACTACACGCCCTGGGGCATAAGGCTGGACCCGGTGAGCGCGTCGCTTTCTATTGCGTGCGTCTCAATGATGACCGGGGGGCTCTACCGGAAGTATGTGACCGCTAAAAAGGAGGCCTCCTAGCCGGGGACCCAGGCCGCGCAGCCGGGCTTCCGGGGGGCCTAGGGTTCCTGCTGTCACTCGACCTTGAGCACGTAGCCCTTGCCCTCCTTCCTGGACTTCCTGAGCACTACCTCGAGGACGCCGTTCCTGTAGGAGGCCTTGGCAGATGAGGGGTCCACCTCGGCGGGCAGCTCGACCTCCTTGTAGTACTTCCTGTCGGTGTCGCTGGCCCTTATTATTAGGGTTCTCTTGTCCTCGCCCACGGAGACGTTGATCTTGTCCTTCTCCACGCCTGGCATCTCGACCACCACCTTGACCTCCTCATCCGTCTCGAAGACGTCCACTAGCGGCTCCCTCTCCTCGGAGATCATCGGCCTGCCGCGCGACCTTCTCACGTTTCCGAACTCCTCTATTATCGGCCTGCCGTCGGGCCCCATCGTTATCTTGTAGCCGTAGATGTAGGGGCCATATACCTTGTACCCCCTCCTCCTGAGCTCCTCGGGCCCGGCGGCAAACTCCCTCAACACGTGATCCATGAACTCCTCCATTTCCCTCAGCATGTCGTCAACCATCCTCGAGACGTCGTCGAAGAACCTCCTCCGCCTCCTCCAGTAGTCCCACTCCTCGCCCAGGGCATATCACCGTGAGGAGATCTTTAGCGAGGCCGCCAATAAACCTGGTGCCTAGCGCGCGCCGCTTCCCCCGGGATGCTCCATTGCCCGCTTATCCCCGAGCGGCACCGTCCTCTCTGACCGCTCGACCGTCGCTACTTCCTCAACCTGCGCGGCCGGGGCTAGCGCTTTCATCTCCTCGACCGCCCTCGCGTAGACCAGCGCAGGGTCGTAGTAGTAGTTGAATATTATTCTCGAGACGTCCCACGGATCGGTGAGGCCCTTCAGCTCCATCCACCTCAGCACCTCTGCCCTCCTCCTGAGCTCGTCGAGTACGTCCTCGAAGTCCCAACCCCTCTTCTCGGCCACGTCCCTCAGGTGCATGCTTTCCTCGAACGAGTGTGCGAAGGAGTCCCTGGCCGGGTCCCACCTAGCGACAGTTATGTAGTCCTCGTAGTCCCTCACCTCCTGTGCCACCGTCACCCTCCTCCTCACGATCACCTTGCCCTTCTCCACCCTGGCTATGACCCTCTGTATGTGTAGGAACACGTTCATCAGCTTCATGTAGGTGGGTGGGATGTTCATCGGCGGGCTCGTTAGCCTCTTCACTGCGTAGTCCAGGGTCTCGGCGTGGATCGTGCTGAGGCCCCCGTGCCCGGTGGCCATTGCCTGGAATAGCACGAATGCCTCCTCGCCCCTCACCTCGCCCACCACTATGTAGTCCGGCCTGTACCTGAGGCTCAGCTTCACCAGGTCGTAGAGCGTCACGCTCCTCCCCAAACCCCCCGCGCCCGCAAAGAATAGCTCGCGGCTCGTCAGCTGCACCCAGTTCACGTGGGGCAGGTTAAGCTCGGGCGTGTCCTCGATGGTCACGATCTTCATGCCCGGCTTTATGAACATGGATATTGCGTTGAGCAGCGTGGTCTTGCCGGTCCCAGTGCCCCCTGCCACCATCACCGTCTTGCCGTGTTCGAGCAATATCCAGAGGTAGGCTGCGAGCTCGGCGCTCAGCACCCCGCTGGATACGAGCTCGACCACACTGAACGGCTTCTCCCTGAACTTCCTTATCGTGAACGAGGGCCCCTTGACCGATACCTCCCTCGCGTAAGTAGCCGCGAGCCTGTGCCTCTCGGGGAGCATCGCGTCGACTATCGGCTGGGCTAGGCTTATGTGCTTGCCCGCCATGTGCGCGAGCTTCATGACGATCTCGTTGAGGTATTCCTCGCTGAGGAAGGTTATGTTGGTCGGTATGCTCTCGTACTTCCTGTGCCACACGAAGACAGGGACTCCGACGCCGTCGCACGACACGTCCTCTATGTTCGGATCCCTGAGCAGGGGGTCCAGGGGGCCATATCCCATGAGGTTCCTCTCCACGTAATACAGGAGCTTGAGCCTTCGCGCGCCGACGAGCCCCAGCGACTTCCTGTACTTCTCAGCTATCCTCTTTATCTCGGCCAGCGCGTAGGCCCTCAGGTCCTTGATCTCCTCGGGGGTCCTCGGGGGCCTCATCTCGTTGAGCACTATGTCGGTCAGCTTGGCGAGTGCCGCCTCCTCATCGGGGGAGAGCGGGATCTCCTCGATGAAGTACGTGGGCCCCTCCTGCGTCTCCGCGATCGTCACCTTTGCATAGGGCCTGTAGACGTAGTAGGATTCGAGGACCCTGGCGCTCGGATCCCTAGGCTCGAGCCTCACGAATGTCGTTCCCGCTGGTGCCTGCCGCTCCTCGCCGGCAATGCCCCCCCTCTTGCCCTTCCCAGCGGACCTGCGAAGCAGCGGCCATAGCCTCAGCTTCAATGCCAGGAGCTCCTGCATGGCATCCGTAGGAGTATTTGCGCTTGGAATGTTATAAAAACACGTCGTTGCTCTCCAGACGGCGCGGGGCGCGCCACACGGCGTTCGTCCGGAACTTAAAAACATTAAATAGCTTGTCAATGTGACTTGTAAACTTGTAACCTCCAGGAAATGGGCTAAAAGGGATATGCGGGCAACGCTGAGCGACAACGTCTACCGGGCGCTTGGGCCCCTCGGAGCGCGCCTGCTCAAGATTTTCAGGTTTCTGGAGAGGGACGTCAAGAGGAGCGGCCTGGGGCTGCACCCAGAGGTCTACGCATCCTACGTCGTGCTGGTGCTAGCGGCCTCTGCCGCCGGAGCCGGCGCCCTCTACTTGGCCCTGCTTCCCAAACTGCCTCCACTCGTCGGGCCCCTCCTGTTGGCCGTCCCCCTGGCGGCGCTGGGCCTCATGCTCGCGGTTCCCAAGGTCATGGCCTCCAACGCCGCATCAGCAATCGACTCCGAGTTCCCCTACGGCGCCAGCTACCTCTCGATGCTAGTGGAGAGCGGCCTCAGCCCCTACGCGGCCTTCGAGCGTCTCTCGCTAGCCTCGTTAACCTTCAAGAACCTCGCGACGCTCGGCCAGAGGTTCTACCTACTCACCAGGGTCCTCGGCAAGGACCCCCTCAGCGCCTTCTCGGCGATAGCTGAGGCCACGCCGAGCCCCATAGCGAGGGAGACCCTCCTCGGCTACGTCTCGGTGGCGAGGTCGGGAGGAGACGTGATCCACTACATGAACGAGAAGGCCAGGGCGCTCCTGACGGATCTCGTGAGCAAGGTCAGGATAGTCGCTGACAGGCTAGGGGGGGTCCTGGAGTCGTACCTAGCCGTCGTGCTATTAACCATGATCACGTTCGCGGTCATGTACTTCGTCACGAACAGCTTCGCCTCCGTGATTCCGTTCGGCATGGGAGGGGGGAGCTTCTTCCTCCTGATGTACATATTGTTGCCGCTGCTCTCCTTCGCCATCATATACGTCGCCGACCTCCTCCAATTCAAGGAGCCCTACACGGACTGGATGCCCTACGTCGTGGCCTCCGGCACCTTCCTCCCGATCTTCGTGCTCACGCTCTCCCTGGGCTGGCTGCTCTACACGTCGCTCCCGCCGTACAGCCCCCTCAAGGAAAACCCGCTGCTCCTCGGCCTCTACAGAGCCCTCACGTGGCCGGCGCTCGTGGCCAACCTGCCGGATTACACGTGGAGTTCCGTCGCCCTCTCGATGGCACTGATATACGCGTCCCTGCCTGCCGTTATATATTACGAGGCCAGGAGCCGGGAGTACAGGGTCGCCAGCGAGATAACCAGGTTCCTCAGGGATCTCGTCGAGGTGCGCAAGACCGGCCTATCCCCCGAGAAGAGCATCATCGAGCTCTCCAGGAGGGACTACGGGAGGTTCAGCAGGACCCTCAGGAAGGTGGCGATGGGCCTCAGCGCGGGGCTACCCCTCGTCAGGCTCTCGACGTGGGCCAGGGACCAAATCAAGAGCTGGAGGGGGAGGGTGCTCATGCAGATGTTGATCGACGCCATCGAGATGGGGGGAGGCACCGTTGAAGTCCTCGAGGAGCTCGCCTCCTTCGCCGAAAGAATGGAGGCCGTAGAGGAGGAGAAGAGGAGGAGCCTCAGGACCCTCATGGTAGTGCCCTACATGGGCGCAGTCCTATCGTCGATTACCGTGATATTAATGGCCGCCTACGTGGGACAGTTGCCGGTCAGCGTAGCAGCGTACAGAGCCGCGGCCGAGGCAGTGCTGCCGAGCGTGGTCCTGAACACGTACATCATGGGGCTCGTGGCCGGCAAGATATCCTCGGGCATCACGGCCTCGGGCTTCAAGCACGCCGTAATCCTCACCATCGCAGCCCTCGCCTCGATGATGTTCATGCCAATCCTAGGCGTGGGTGGGGCCGCGTGAGGGGGCTCGGCGAGATCTTAAGCGTGGTCGTGATATTCGCCGCGATACTCGCAGCCTCGCTGGCCATATACCTTGCCTCGCTGCGCTACAGCGAGACGTCCGTGGCCTCCGCCGAGTACGGCGAGGCGAAGAACGTGCTCGTGGACCTGGCGGCCAGGCTACCGCAACTGGCGGCGGGCGGCTCGCTCCAGTACTCCTACCTCCACTCGCTCGCCTCCATTGGCTTCCAACAATACGGCACGATCACGATCGATGTCACGTTTTCGAACGGATCTACGACCAGCCTCACCCTGCGAACAACCGCGCTGGTGGCAAGGGTCAGGGGGAACCTGGTGCCCCCGGGGCAGCACATCGTCTTCGGGTGCGGTCCGCCGGCCGTCGACAACCCCGCGGGCGTTCCCTGCGTCTGGGAGAACTACTCGGATGGCTGGACGTACGCGGTCCTCGAGACGGCCAGGGCGTACTACAGGGCCTACTCGCTCAACTACAGCGGCGTCCTGCAGCAGTTCGTCGACATAATCGTCTTTAACTTCAGCGGGCCGGGGGGAGGATCGCCGCTCGCCTACGGCCAGGGGGTCCTGCGCGCCAGCCTGGATCCATCGAGGGACGTCGCGCTGCTCAAGTATCTCGAAAACGTCAGCAAGGTCGTGATCGTTACTCCCGGAGGGCTGGCCCGCCTCGACGGAACGACGGCGCCGCAACTCAACTGGGGGGCCGTGACCCTCAGGGTATACATTTACCAGGTGGAGGTCGTGATCGGATGAAGGGCCTCAGCGAGCTCCTGCCGACGCTGATCATGGCCGGCGTGGCCATGGCCTTGCTCGCGATCGCGTACTTCTACGCCATGCAGTCCACCTGGGCCCTGTCGTCGAGCTCCAGGCTCGAGTACGCGAGGGACGCCCTGTTGGCAATAGCGCAGAACCTGGACTCCGTGATCCAGGGGGGCAACTACGAGATCTCCTACCCCAGCCGCGCCCTCGCCTTCGGCTACGAAGTGGTCGGCGCTTTGACCATCTACGTCAACGGGAGCGCGGCGCTCTCCGTCCCCTGCGCATCGATATATGCGCAGGTGCCGGGCCAGCTGGTCGCTGAGGGCGTGGTCTACGGCTCGCGGACGACCATCGTGAACGACACGAGGCTCCTGGCCGAGGTCCTGGCGAGGCAGGAGGGGGGGAGGGCGGTCGTCGCGCTGGATGCCTGCAGGGTCCAGGCCTCAGTGGAGGTCACGAAGGATAGGAGGGGCTCCTTCTTCTACTTCAACCTCCTCGTGGTCAACCTCACCCCTGTGCTAGCCGGCGGTGCCGGGGGCTACATCCGTCTGGAGCCAGCCGGAGCGCCAGCGATATATACATATGCCGGCGTGCTCAACCTCACGATCGTGGCGACCGGCCCCGCGGGCGCGAGGGCGCTGGGACCGATGGATATCTATCCAAGCTACAGCGGGGGGCCCATCACCGTGACGGTGAAGGTGGTCAACGTTAGGGCGGTGATCGCGTGATGCCCTCGAGCCTGTTGACCCACGTGATAGGGGCGACCACGATGATAGCCCTCCTCGTGGCAGTCGGCTACTACGTCGTCATTTCCACGAACTACGTGGTCGCGCAGAACGTGAGGGCAGTCGAGCAGGGCATAGCCGACTCCCTTGCAAATGCCCTCATGGCGTCGCTGGCGGCCAGGTCGAACATGACGAGGCTGGGGCTCCAGCTGCCCGTCGAGCTGTATGGAGGGACCTCCTACAACGTTTACCTCGGGAATGGGTCCGTGCTCTCCCTCGCGTTCCCAGGGCTGCGCTCGTCGCCCGACTTCGATCCCTCGGCAGTGTACGTGGTAGTCTCGACGCCCGACGGCAGAATTTACGCCTGGAGCAAGGTGGCCTCCCCGAGCGTCCTCGGCTCGCAGGTATACTTTGCAATAGGCAACTGGACGCAGGCTTTCGAGACCGTCGGCTTCAACGCCGCCCTCGGCTACAGCGAGGGGGGCATCCCATGGGTCTGCAGAGCGCTCGTGGCGATCCAGGAGAGGTCGGGGACCAACTTGAGCAACTACGCTGTGAGGCTGCAGTTCAACCCCTCAGGGCTCAACTGCTCCTACGGCCAGCTGACCTTCTCGCCCACTCCGAACGACGTCAGGTTCACGGACTCCGACGGGCACACCCCGCTGCCATACTACGTGGAGAGCTGGACTAACCTCAGCGCAGTGGTGTGGGTCCTCGTGCCAAGCGTGTCGGCTAACTCCACCAAGTACATTTACATGTACTGGGGCAACCCACAAGCGACCTCATACAGCGATCCCTCGAAGGTCTTCGCGCTGTACTACAACATGAGCGCTTACGGGGGTCTCAGCGACGTGCTGGCGGATTGGGGCCTCAGGACGGGCAACGTATCCAGCGTAAACGCGCGGAGCTATGTGCTCGGCAACGTCAGCGGGGTGGCCGTGAATGCGAGCTTGACAAAGTATAGGCCCGCCTACATCAACTTCTACAAGACGTTGAATGCCTCCCCCTCCGGCGGCCAGGGGATGGTGGTCGAGGCCGGGGGAGCGCCGCTGAGCAGCTACGACCAGGACTGGAGGCTGGAACTCTTCGACCTCGGATCCGGCTTCGTGCCCTTCAACTTCGCGTTCGTGCCCGCCGTTGTCGACGCGTACACGAACTTCACCAACTACACGATCGTGTACGGCAACTTCACGGTGCAGCAGGGCGATCAGGGCCCATACCTCTACGCCTTCAACACGAGCTGGCTTTGGGGCTACTACGTCGCGGTCGCGCTCAGGCAGAACCCGGCCCCCCAGGCACCTGGCGGGCAGTCCCTGGGGCAAGAAAAATACTTCACGCTCTACAAGGTCCTCGTGGAACCCGACGGCGTGCTGAGGGGCATAATCGTTGCCAATGACGTCAGCGACATTACGAAGTCGAGCAACAACGTCTTCTTCGCGCTGAATGGCTCGGAAACGTCGCTGGAGCTCTGGCTCGGGAGCATTGGCAACGGCAACGTGAAGCTCAGCCGGCTCAACAGGACAAGCGTGGCGTTAAATGAGCCGACGTGGTTCTACCTGGACGTGGCCTACGTCCAGGGCCCCGGCAACTCGATTCACGTTGGCCAGATCTACGTCTACGATGAGAACGGGAACGTGGTCCTCAGCTACGAGCCCTCCGCCAGCGGCGCAGTCGCGACGTTGCAGCCCAACTACGTCGGGCCCATAGTGCTGGGGACCAACAATTCCACGGGCTCCTTCAACGACCTGATATCGGGGAGGTACTACCCCGACAACTTACCCACGAGCCTGGCCCAAGTAGATCCTAGGTACATCTACGTGATCAACTTGGCGCCCAACTGGACCGTGACCATGTACTACAATGGCGAGTCGTTCAGCGGAACGGCGAACGAGAGCGGGGTGGCGCTCATCGACGTTGGAACGAACCCAATACTGGGCGTATTGGGTCCCATCGAAATAACGATCTCGACCAGCGATGGAACCACGGCGTTCGACGTGGTGCTTAACCAAACGATCAGCGGCGGGACGATCCTCAGCTTCGCCCCCCAGCTCGGGGACCCGGCTGCGGCTACTGGAGCCGGAATCAGGGCATCCTTCAATGGGCCTGACAGGAGCTTCAAAGGGTTCTGGACTTGGTACCTTAACAACGGAACCATCAAAATCTGGAACTCCACAGGCGTCGGAGCCTCGGCCAATAACTATACACTTGCCGGGGTGGGCTTCTTCAAAGGCTCCGCGTACTACTTCCTGTGGTCGCCCTCGTATTCGCCCCTGTACAATTCATCGGCTCCCTACGGCGAACCGGGGCAACTCGCGATAGTCTGGGGGATCTCAAGCGAGTTCACGACCTCGAGCAGCGGGAGCGATAACGTCACGGCCTTCTACTCCTGGATAAGGGCGAGGCCCTTCGTTTACCCCGAGCCCGAGGTGCGGATCGTGGGCAACTCCACGGAGAGCGCTGCAATCCCCAGCCAGCCGTCGCTGAGCTATTCCCTCAAGCCCTTCGTCGTCTTCTCGAGCAAGCTCCTAGTAGACCTCGCGATCCTGGTGCGGGACGATGGCTCGCTCGTCGTGGTGGCGATCTTCGGCGGGGTGAGGGCGCGGTGAAGGAGCTCGTGGAGTACGTGTTGGCCGCGCTGGTGATAATCTCCGCGATACCCATATACAACGCGATCGTTTCATCGCTGGCCGGCCCCCCGCAGGGGGCTGGGGGCGTCGACCCCAACGTGCTGGCCTCAGTCCAGGAGGCCGTGGGCAGGGCGCTCGCGGCCGCGTACGTCGCCGGCAATCTTAGCCCCCTCCTCCCGTGGGGGATCGACTATCTGAGGAACCTCACGTATTCGCTGGCCGGCTCCTCGCTCCCGCCGGGCTACGGGCTATACGTCAGCGTCTACACGCCGATCGTGGGCGCCACGCTAAATGGTAGCGCCCTCACCGCGCTGGCCGCAGAGAATGGGACTATGAGGGCCCTGCTGGTGTACTCCGACGGCAGCTCGAGCGCGTCGAGCGCCACCGGATCTCCGGCCCCCTCAGGGTACTACGCATTCAAATTCGACGTCGCAAATGCGAGCGGGTTGGCCGCGGCCGTCCTGGTGCTCGAGAGTGGCGCCGCCCGCTACCTGTACTACTACTTGCCCGAGGGCACGGGCCTCTGCGCCCCGCTCTCCATCAACGGCACGATGGGACTCCTCTGCGGCTCGAGCGCGCCCGCCATGAACGCCACGCTGTTCTACTACAGCGGCGGCGCCCCCGGCTACGGCAACTATTCCAGCCTCTCATACGTGGCCCTCGTCAACGCCACCCTCGGGGGGCCCACATTCGTGCAGTCGATCTATTACAACGTCTCTGACGTCCGGTACAGCGCGGTCGGAACCGGCCGCCCATACAACTCGACACACAGCTACTACCTAGTTCGCATGAACAGGTTGGACACGATGTACGCCAACTCCAGTTGCACGTGGAGCAATGCCTTGAACGACTACATTTGCTCGAAACGTTCAAGGGTGGGGAGCTACGCGTATAGCTTCGAAATCGGGTATCCGGTGGCCAACCTAGTGCTCCTCTACGTCAACGCCACCGGCTATCGCGCCGTTGCTCCCACGTACTTCGCCGGGCTGAGCTACGGCGATCGGGCGCCGCCTGGCGCGGCCGCCGCGAGCTCGACATTTTACGTCAGGCTGGGCTCCTTCGACTACCTAGTGAGGGTGACGGTGTGGAGGAGATGAGGGGCCAGGTCCAGGTCCTGGCGGCCTACGCTGCCCTCGCCATAATGTCGTTCGTCCTCCTCTACTTCTTCGTCCAGGTGTTCTCGGCAACCTCGGGCCGCTTCGCGCACTCGCAACAGGCCGACGTCCTCCTGCTGATCATGTCGAGGCCCGAGTGGAGCGCTGCGGGGCTCGGCATGGCAATAGTGAACGCCACGGGGGCAAGGTACGTGTTCGTGAACATCACAACGATCGATGTCATCGCCGGGGCCACGATCTCGATCGACACCTTCAACTTCACAGCGATTGGGGCCACCAGCCCGTACGTCAGGAGCTACGCATATGCCAGGGAGACCAGGGAGGGGTACCTGAGGCTCTACTACGTCGAGGTGGGCACGTGATGAGGGGCCAGATCCCGGTCCTCATAGCCGTCGCGCTCGTCGCGGGCATAATAATGGCGTCCATGGCCTACGCCTCGCTGAGGCTCGCCAGCGCCAGGATATCGACTGGCAACGCCAGCGAGTGGAAGGCGCTGGAGGACCAGCTCGACTCGGTCATTCTCGCGGCGATTGCCGGGGCCTCCCCGAGCGCCTCCCAGGCTTTCCTTTCGACGTTCAACAGCACGTACGGGGACTACCTCAAAGTCGACAAACTAGCCATGAGGCTGGATGAGAGTAAAGTGAATCCGCTCTGGTCTAATTACAGTTGTGACAAATGCTATGGAGCGAGCCCGCCGTCCTGGATCCTCTACAACTTCAACGACTTCCTATGCCCCGGCGACTGTGTGAGCAACTACACTTCGAAGGGCTTTTCCAATGAAATGGAGAACTTCAACAAGTCCCTCGGAAACTCAACCGGCAAGTACTCGTACGCCGTGAGCCGGGCCGTGCTCTCCGCAATAAGTAATT
>JBEULI010000012.1:0-91956 GCA_041287395.1 Desulfurococcaceae archaeon | reverse complement strand
GAGGGCGGCAGGGTTCTCGTGGCAACGGACGTGGCGTCGGAGGGGCTGAACCTGCAGGTGGCGAATATTCTGGTGAACTACGAGCCGCCCTGGTCCCCCGTGAAGCTGGAGCAGAGGATAGGGAGGGTGTGGAGGCTGGGGCAGAGGCGGGATGTCAAGGTCTACACGGTGTTCCTGGCGGTGGAGAGCGACAAGGACGTGCTGGACGTCCTATACGCGAAGCTGGTCGCGATGGGGAGGGCCCTCGGCAAGCTGGAGAAGCTGCCCGTAGGCGAGGAGGCGCTGGTCCTCGACCTGTTGCAGCGCTCCCAGATGCCTCCGATCTTGGTGAGGAGGGACGAGAAGCTATCGAGAGTATCTGAGTATATGCTGAGGCACAAGTACCTCGCCGGAGGGAGGGAGGCGCTCGACAAGCTCGTGAACTCGATCGTGCAGACCATCCAGCAACTGCAGGAGGCCCTTGAGAAAGTAGGCGGTTCCTCGAGGCCGAGCAGGGGGGAGGTCGAGCAGTTCATGCGGAAAGCCGTCGGCTTCGCCTCAGCCGGGGAGGCTAGGGAGGCCGTAGCCAGGCTCCTCAGAGCGCTCGAGGGGCGCACGGACGCAGTGGCGTCGATCGGCGGCCAACCCTCCGTCAGGTCCTTAAGCGGGACCCCGGTGCCGATCTCGAGGACTTGGGAAGCCCTCTCAGCCTTCCTAGCAAGGGAGGGACGATCGAGGACCCCCGTCTACGTGATCGCAAGGGGGGAGGAAGGGCGCGAGGTGCGCATCTACGAGGTTTCCATCAGGCTCAGGGACGGCGCGGTGGTTTACAGCGAGGTCGTCGGAGTGGACGGGAAGGGGAGGGTGATCAGGGGAGCGGAGCTCCTCAACTTGATCGCTGAGGCGCTGGAGCGGGAGGTCCTAGAGGCTAACGAGTTCTCGATGGACAATAGGAATGACCGGGCTGTCCTGAGGAGCTTCACCGCAGACTTCATGAGCTACCTCCTGAGGAACTTCAAAAGCTACCTCCTCGCGCTAGCCAAACTTCGCCCGGGCCAGAGCAGGTACGAGGAACCCGAAATGCAGTTCGCGAGGGGTGGTGAGAGGCTGCTGGCCGTGATCAGGTTCGTCGGCGAAGAGGAGCTGCGCGCCGAAGCCGAGGTCAGCCCTGGGGAGAGGAGAAAGATCGAGGAGGAGGCGATGAGGATCGTGCTAGAATACGAGAGGAGGCATGGGCGGGAACCAGCCGACGTGAGCCAGAGCGAGCACTACGACATACGCAGCGTCGACCCGAGGACGGGCGAGGAGAGGTTCATCGAGGTGAAGGGACACAGTGGCCCATTGCTGCTCGCCGCGCTCACCGAGGACGAGTATAGGGTGGCCCAGCAGCTCAGGGACAGGTACTGGCTCTACATCGTCAGCAACATCGGCACCGGCAGCCCCCAGCTCGTAGCGATCCAGGACCCCCTCTCTAAGATGAAGGTGGAGGTGCGGGGCACGTTGAGGTTCCTCCTCAAGCCTGGTGGCGCCGGTGGTTGATGTCCGGGTCGTCTCTGGGGAGCGGGAGATCGGAGGGGTCTGCATCGCAGTTAGGGATCGTGGGGAGGCCATAGTCTTCGACCAGGGGATCCGGTTCTCGGTCTTCCCCCGCCTCTACGGCTACCGAATCAGGCCCAGGGGGCCCGTAGAGCTGCGCGAGACGGGGGTACTGCCTCCGCTCGGCGTGTTGCAGGAGGCCAAGGCGCTGTACATCACCCACCTCCACCTCGACCACCTCGGCCTCCTGGGCGACCTGCCCTACGAGCTGGAGGTCAGGGTTCCGTCCACTGCCATGGCCGAGCTCCTGTGGAGCTGGTACAGGGACTCGCCGGACTGGATGGGCTACCTGCCGCCCGGCTACGCGACGCGCCTCGTGGAGGCGGAGCCTATGGTCACCGACGCTAACAACGTGGTTGCATTGCCTGTACCGCACAGCGCCTATCCCTCGACCGCCTACCTCTACTTCGGCAGCGACGAGAACGTGCTGTACACGGGCGACCTCCGCCTCGAGCACCTCTCCAACACGCTCAGCGGCGCCCAGCGGGGAAGCCTCTTCGCCTACCTCGAGGACAACCCAGACCTGAGGGTGGACACGCTCCTGGTCGAGGGGACCAACTTCGGGAGGCCCGTGGCCCCGCTTAAAGGCGAGGACCTGCGCCGCGTGCTCCGAGAGCTCGTGCAGCTCCGAGCGCCACTGCTCGTGGCGGTTCACCGGATGGAGCTGGACCTCATCCTAGCCGTCCTCGAAGAACTGGTAAAAGCCAATAGAATAGCCCTCGTTGCCTCAGCGAAGATCTTGGACCTCCTGGAGGCGTGGTCGCACAGCCTCAGCATCCCCATGGAGTGGATGCGGAGGCCCCTCGCGCTCGCTGAGAAGCCCTCGCGAGTCAAACTCGCTGATCCGGACGAGCTGAGGAGCCCGGCGGGCTACGCCGTCATAGCGGACCTCTTCGAGCTCGTCGAATTCGCGAGGAGCTCCGAAATTGAGCTCAGGGGCGGGCACGCGCTCCTCCTCACGTCGGAGGCCGAGGCGGAGGAGGGGCTCGAGGAGGCGGTGGCGGTTGGATGGCTGCGCAGGCTGGGCCTACAGCCCTACAGGCTCCGCGTCTCGGGGCACTACTACCCCCACGAGCTGCCGGGGCTGCTGAAGCTCGTGAGGCCGAGGCGCGTCATACCAGTGCACACGGAGGCTCCAGACATGCTTATCGAGCTGTGGAGGAGGGCCTCGGGCTAGCTTAGACGGGTTGCGCGGGGCCCGCCCATTAGACCGTGAACGTCCCGCTCCCATAGCAACACGAGATCCTCCAGCCACTTCACGGCTTCCGCGACCTCACCCTCCCAATTCCCTCAGCGAAACGATCTCCATCTCCCAGGGTCTCCGAGGCTAGGGGAGACGCTGGGCGGGCGGCGCTTTGGGAAGATGCGCGTTGCCCGCGCGGGGCGAGACGAACTTAATTGCTCGAGCGATTACTGGCTGGGGGATGGCCCGTGAGGATGTGGATGGTGCCGCCGAGCATTATGTGCGACAGGCACTTGCTGGGCGAGCACGTCGAGTTGCACATGCTCGTCGGCGCTCTAAGGAGGAGGGCCAGGATCGATGGCTATGTGAGAAAGGGCCTGTTGGAGGTGGCGAGCATAGAGTCGAGGCACGAAGAGATTGTGCAGGAAATGTTGCGTAGAGGGTTCAAGCACAGCTCGCCCCTGAAGATGGAGGACGTGGACCTGTCCTACCTTCCCGAGGAGGTTCTCAACGCGAGGGTGGATAGAGAGAGGAGCCTTAGAGATCTGCTGTCCAGGTGCCCCAGGTGCAGGGAGAGGTATGAGAGGCTGAGCGCGCCCAGTTGAGGCGCTCCGGCCATCGTTGCGCGGGGCCTCTGGAGGCCCGCTCCTCGGCTCCGTGCCGCTCGAACTACACGAGCCGCCGTCGGGGGCCTGCTTCTCAGCTGAAGCCGAGTGGCTTGCTCCAGGAGCTCGGCGGAGTTATGGATTTGCGGGAGGGCGCCGGGGACTCCCAGCGGATGCCTGCTCCGCTTTACGCGCTGTGGCCGCGCCCTCCGCTCGCGCAGACTTCAATGCCGCTGGCTAGGGGGCCCGCTGGCGGTGCTGGGGGCGCGCTTCTCGAGGTACTTCTCGGCGGCCCGGAAGAGGCGACGTGTGAGGGGGTGCAGCTCGCCCGGCTCTCTCGCCTCCCTGACGAGTGTTTTCACGCAGCCGTGCCGGAGCCACAGCGACAGCTGGAGCGCGCCTTCCACGTCGTAGAACCTCGCAGCGGCCTGCCTCGCGCTCTCGTCGAGGACCAGCCGCGACTTGAGGGCAGCGCTTAGTGACTTGAAGCCGAAGCTCTTCCTCACCTCGTATGCCATCGCGACGACGTAGGGGTTCGTGGGGCTACTGATGCTCCTCCGGAGCTCCTCCTCGCTGAGCTGCGCCATGTACTGGAGCGGGTCGAAGCCGTCGTCGTGCTCGAGAAATATGCCGTAGCCCTCGGGTACGACTCTCCGGACCTCCTTGGTGCCCCACAGCGCTGCAGCCAGCGTCGCGGCCACCCGCTCGCCGAATGGGTAGAGGAGCACCGTGGCGCCGAACCTCGGCTCATCGCGCCTCTCGGGCGTGAAGTTCTTCAGAGTCGCCTCGCTCCTCGCCAGCCTCTCAACGATCATGAGCCCGGGGCCAGGCACGGGTAGCCCGCTGCCATTAAGCTCTCGTAGGAGGTCTCTCAGCCTCCCCCGTGCCTGCTCATGGAACAGCACCTCTGTCTCGCCAAGGCGAAGGACGGAGCTCGGCTCTTTCATATTGTAGCGCTTCGCGAGCTTCGAGATCAGCCTATATATCTCCACGCTGGCCATTCGCGGCGCCATGACGTAGCCGCCTCTCCACACCGGTATGGAGAACCTGGCCTCCTCCTCGGGCTTGACGTACACGGCGCGCCCCGCGATTCGGACGACTCTCCAGCTCCTACCTGCGAGCCGTATCACGCTGCCCTCTCGTATATACCTCAGGTTAACTGGGTCGATTTCCCCGATTTTCCTCCTCCCGTGTACGACGTCCAAGTACTCCCTCTCGGGGATGAAGGAGAAGAAGCTGGGGGAGTAGAGCTTCCCCACATCGGTTTCCCCTTCCCCGGAGCGTTTGCGGGGCCGGCGACCCCATACATGCCCGAAGCCAGGCCCCAACCTCATCCGGCCGTTCTCTAGCTCCACGACACGCTGGCTGAGCAGAGCTTCGAGCACCACCTTGAGCTCTTCCTCGCCCAGCTCCCTGTAGGGGGCTGCCAGCTTGAGCGCCCGGAACACTTCCTCGATGTGCGCATCCGAGTTCGTCTTCCCCGCCCGGAGGGCAGCGGCGACGATCGTGCGCGCAACTACGTCGAGGTACAGCGGTTGCTTGAGCTCAGAGGCCAGCGCCCCCCTTCCGAGCATGCTGGCGAGGGCGAGCACCTCCACGAGGTCCTTGTCGCTGAGGCAGAGCACCACTCCCTGGGCCCTCCTTCCGGGTTTGTGCTGGCTCCTCCCCAGCCGCTGGGCGAGCGCCTCCGGGAGCGAGGGCGAGCCGAGCTGCACGACCTTTCCGACCATGCCGATGTCGATCCCGAGCTCTAGCGTCCTTGTGCAGACGACTGCCCTGAGCCACCCCCTCTTGAACTCCTCCTCTATTTTCCTCTTTTCCTCGCTGGCAACAGCGCTGTGGTGGACCCCGATATCCCTTACTTTTAGGCTGTCCAGGGCCGCGTGGAGCCCCTCGGCCTCCGCTCTCGTGTTCACGAAAATTAGTGTCCGTGTCTCCCTATCCACGTGCTTAATGAGCAGCTCTGCCACCTCCTTCTCGTCTACGCGCGGGTTGAACATTAGCTCTACGGCGATCCCCCTAATCCTCGGGTAGGACACCACCCTCACGCGGCCGTCCGACCCCCCGAAGAGCCTCGCTATGCGCTTGGGGTCGGCCGTGGTGGCCGAGATCAGGATGCGCTGCAACCTCTTTATGCCCAGCGATAGCTTCAGGCGCTCCAGCAGGATGAGCAGCTGGTGCCCCCGCTTGGTCTCCGCAAGTTCGTGGACCTCGTCCACGATCACGTACTTTAAGTGCGCTAAGTGCCTCAGGAACGGATCGTTCCTATCGAGCATCGACTCGAGGGACTCGGGCGTCGTCACCAGCACGAGGGGGGGCCACCTCCTCATCACCTTTTTCTTCTTGGGCTTGACGTCTGTGTGCCACGCACCAACGTAATAGAAGTCCTCGAAAACGACCCTGACATACCTGTCAAGCCTTTCAGCAATATCAGTGCAGAGGGCTCTTAGCGGCGTGATGTACAGGGCGTGCACGCCATAGGGCCACGGTCTCCCGCTCCGCCTGGCGGCATCCCTCTCCACTACGAGCCTGTGTAATACTGGCAGAAAGGCGGCCTCGGTCTTCCCCGAGCCCGTGGGGGCAATGATCAGCACGTTATCGCCCTTCAGCACCTTCGGTATGGCCAGGACCTGTATCGGGGTTGGCTGCGGGAGATGGCCCCCGGCTCTACGCTCGAAGGCCTTGTTAACCCTCTGATCGAGTAGAGTGAACGGATAGTGCCTTCCCCTTAGAGCTCTCGCCAAACCGAGCTTGAGGTCAAGCAGCGCGGAAACAATCCGCGTGCGGAGAGAGCTGAGGTGCGGCTCCGCGGCCAGCCGTGCGCGCCAGAGCAAAAACGAGGACCAAGCGCGCAGGCGCTCCAACCGAGCTCCCAAAAGAATTGGGAGCTCGATCCAATTAAGTTTTTGTAGTCCCGAACTCCCTCGACTTTCCAAGGCTTTACCCTCTCTCAAGAGCTCGAAAAGCTACACAAACCATCGCCCAACGAGTACCTCAAGGAGAGGATAGAAGTTGCGATCAGGGGGTGAGCGCCAGGAGCCCGCGCCCAGCGAGCAGCTGTGAAGGGCTCCCGGGGGCTTTTAGGAGCCCATGCCAAGAGGTATGGGGCTCGGCAAAAACGGTGCTTGGCACAATCCCTAGCCCTTTGCCTTAACTCTACGACATAGTCGGCCATCATCCTCAATTCTTTGTTGTCAAATTTAAGGAAGAGGAACTTGGCGAACCCGCTCGGCGTTCCCTTGATAGGTCTCTCGTCCCTGATGGTCACGTTGCCTGCCACTTCGACGTGCTTGCCTATCTCGCAGACCAGGGCCTCCGAGAAGTAGTCCAGCGCTATCCCATGGCCCTAGGACAAGTGGTATTTTGCCTTGCCTATCTTCGGCGGCTCCCACCCGGATATAAGCGCCGCATCCCTCACGGGCCTCGGGAGGACGTACGTCAGATCCTCTACAGGCACGTACGCCCCCTCCCTCTCCTCGACCTCCACGTTTCCCGGCAGGACTATGGAGCAGCCCGACGCAACTCTCTGCTCCCCCCTCGTGCTGGCCTCTCTCCATGAAGTCCTTGAGCCTGTTCAATTACTTATTTATCAACACATTTAAAACATTTTTATTGATCCCGGTCCGCGGTGACCGGCGTGGCCGTCCGCTCGTCCCTAGAGCTCGTCGAGGCCTCCGACCTGGCCGAGCTCGCCAGGCGCGAGGGCGTCGAGGTCGAGTACCTGGAGAGGCAGGCCAGGGCCGGCAGGGTTGTGATGCCGAGGAACGTGCGGAAGAAAAGGTACAGGCTCGTGGCCATAGGCGCGGGCCTGACCACGAAGGTCAACGTGAACGTCGGCACCAGCGGCGTCTACGCGGACCTGGGGCTCGAGGAGGAGAAGGTCGAGGTGGCGCTCCGCTACGGGGCGGACACGCTGATGGACCTCAGCACGGGCGGGGACCTTGATCACATCAGGAGGAGGCTCATGGAGAAGGCCGACGGGACGCCGTTCGGGACGGTCCCGGCGTACCAGGCGTGGATCGAGGGGGTGAGGAGGTTCGGCAACGTGGCCAGCATCCCCGGGGACTGGTTCATAGAGGTCGTCGAGAGGCACCTCCGCGACGGCGTGGACTTCGCCACAATACACGCTGCCATAACCCGCGAGCTGGCGGTCAAGGCGTTGAGGAGCGACAGGGTCATGCCCATAGTTAGCCGCGGCGGCTCGATGGTGGCGGCGTGGATGATGGAGACCGGGAGGGAGAACCCGTTCTACGCTAACTGGGGGCACGTGCTGGAGCTGTTCAAGGAGTACGGCGCCGTGATAAGCCTCGGTGATGCCCTGAGGCCGGGGGCCACGGCCGACGCACACCACGAGCTCCAGCTCGGCGAGCTGCTGGTCAACGCTAGGCTGGCCAGGGAGGCAGTCTCGAACGGCGTGCAGGTCATGGTCGAGGGGCCGGGCCACATGACCATGGACAAGGTGGTGGCCGACGTCAGGCTCATGAAGAGCCTCACGGGAGGGCTCCCCTACTACGTCCTAGGCCCGCTGGTGACCGACGTGGCGCACGGCTACGACCACATCGCGGCCGCTATAGGGGCTGCGCTGGCAGCCGCCGCTGGGGCCGACCTCATATGTTACCTGACCCCGGCCGAGCACCTCGGCCTGCCGTCGGTCGAGCAGGTCAAGGAGGGCCTGATAGCCTCGAGGATAGCCGCCCACGCGGGGGACCTGGTCAAGCTCGGCAGGAGGGCCGCCGCGTGGGACGTCGAGGTCAGCATCGCGAGGGCAAGGCTCGACTGGAGGAGGCAGCTCGAGCTCTCCATGGACGAGGGGAGGGCAAAGGCGATCAGGGAGCAGTTCGGGGGAGCTGCGCTGAGGTCCTGCACCATGTGCGGGCAGTACTGCGTCTTCCTGCTGCTCGAAAAGTACACGAGGGGGAGGAGGGAGCCGACTGCGGAGGAGCTGCTCGAGAGGTATGGAGGTGGTTGGCCGTGAGCAGCGGACGGGAGCGCCCGTGGGTCTGGAGCACGTGGGTCAAGGCGCCGGCGCTCAGGGGCTCAGAGCTGCTCGTGGCCTCGGCCTGCCTTCCGTTCGTCAACCCGGAGCTCTTCGAGGAGCTGTCCAGGGGGAGGGTGGTGCTGCTCGCGTGCCCGGAGAGGGAGAGCGCGGCGTACTACGGCAAGCTGGCCAGCATGATCAGGTCGTCCAGCCCGCGGAAGGTCGTCGTGGCCACGATAGACGGGAGCCCCCACTGCCTCGCCCTCCACGCCGCCGTTAACGAGGCCGAGTACATCCTAGGGGAGCGCGTCGAGAGGGAGCACTACGTCGTCGTCGACGGGGGCGAGCTCAGGCAGATATCGCCGAACGCCGTGAGGGTGGCGAGGTACCTCAGCATAGTGGAGGAGGTCGTGAGGAGGCACCCGGAGGTGTTGGAGGAGCTGAGGAAGCACAGCAAGGAATACGCCCTGGCCCTGCGCCTGGAGAAGGGCTAGGCGTCCTGGCGTTTTTTCGGGGGGCCCGCTGGCCCAGCCGGGGTGCCAATAAATAGGCCGTTGACCGATTTACAGTCGTCGCGGAGTTGAGCCTCATGGGCAGCCCAGCAGCCCAGCTGCTCGCCAGGCTGGGGACGTTCGTCGACGAGCTATCGAGGCCCTTCGTGGCCAGGACCGAGGAGGCAAGGGCAATTGCCATGGCCCTCCTGACCGGCGAGCACCTCGTGCTGATCGGGGAGCCCGGGACGGCGAAGAGCGCGATCGCGAGGAGGGCCGCCGAGCTGTTGAACGCCAGGTTCTTCAAGTACCTCCTCACCCGCTTCACAGAGCCGGACGAGCTCTTCGGGCCGCTCGACGTCGCCGCGCTGAGGGAGGGGAGGTACGTGAGGATCACGAGGAACAAGCTGCCCGAGGCCGAGATAGCCTTCATAGACGAGATATTCAACGCCAGCTCGGCGATACTGAACATGTTGCTGACCATGATGAACGAGAGGATCCTGTACGACGGCTACAACGAGATCAGGGTGCCCCTCTGGTGCCTGATAGCCGCGAGCAACAGGGTCCCCGACGAGCCGGAGCTCTGGGCGCTCTACGACAGGTTCCTCTTCAGGCACTTCGTCAAGCCCGTGCCCGAGGACGAGTGGGCGCGCCTCATAGAGGCCTCGTGGAAGATCGAGAGCGGCGCTTACCCGAGGGCCGAGCCGATCCTCTCGATCGGCGACCTCGAGAGGCTGAACAAGATCCTGTTCGAGGCCGACCTCTCCCCGATCAAGGAGAAGCTGCTGAAGCTCTACGCGATCATCGAGGACCAGGGGGTGCACGTGACCGATAGGAGGAAGGGGAAGGCCCTCAAGGCGATCGCCGCGACCGCCATGCTGGAGGGCAGGACGAGGGCCAGGGAGGAGGACCTGCTATCGCTGAAGTACGTGATCCCCAAGGACGAGGAGGAGCTCGAGAAGGTCTACGCCGTCCTGCTCGACGAGGTCAAGGCAACCGAGAGGCTGTTGAGGGAGCTCGAGGAGGTCGAGGCCAACGTGAGGAGCGCCATGGCCTTCGTGTCGAGGACCTCGGGCCTCGACCCAAGGCTCATAGACTACCTGAGGGGGCTCGAGACGGCAAGGGACAGGCTGAGGAGGCTCGAGGAGGCGACCAGCGACGAGGCGGTGAGGAGGAGGGCCTCCGAGGTCCTCGAGGAGGTGAACGAGGTCATAGAGATGATAAAGAGGAGGTTCGCCTCTTGAGCGAGCGGGGAATCCTCGCGGGCATAGACTACGGAGATCCCGTGGTGAAGTACAGGGGGAGGAAGATACTCAGGATAGCGAGGCTGATAGCTGGGAGGGAGGTCGAGCACGGCCTCCCCATGGCGATCGACGCGTTCTACGCCCTCTACCTCCCCGCCCCGATCGTGGACGAGGAGGCGGGCGAGGCCGCCCCGATCCACAGGGCCCTCGTGGAGGCCCTGTTGAACTCCGGCGCCTCGGCCCACCTGAGGAGCAGGACGATCATGGACTCGGTCACGAGCAGCGTGGCCGCGGGCCTCTTCCTGGCCGAGACCAGGGCCATGGCGAGGATCGCGAGCAGCCAGCGCGAGGGGGAGGGGAGGTCAAGGGAGCTGGAGGGGGCGGCCAGGGCTTTGGCGGAGAGGATCGTGGACAGGGTGGCGAGGGAGGTCGAAGTGGTCAAGCGGATCAAGAGCTTGATCGAGGGGCAGGAGGCGGGGAGGGTGAGCGCGTTCGCGACCGAGGAGTACGGGTACGAGCTGCTCAGGCTCGCCAGGAACGCGGACGTCAGGAGGATCCTCGAGGTGCTGAGGGGGCTCAAGCCCTGGGAGATAGACGTCCCGGGCAAGAGGGAGAGGAGCAGGAGGGGCGAAATACACGGCTACGAGCTCGGGAGGGACGTCGAGAGGGTGGCGACCCCGAGCCTCGTCCTCCCCGACGAGCTGTTCTACCTGAAGTACGTGGAGGGGAGGCTCGTGATCTACGAGAAGGCGCTGGTGACGAGCAGGGGGCCGATATACCTCCTGGTGGACAAGAGCGGCAGCATGGACGGCCCGAAGATGACGTGGGCCAAGGCCGTGGCCATAGCAATGTACATGAGGGCGCTCAAGGAGTCCAGGGAGCTGTACTTCAGGTTCTTCGACAGCGTCCCATACCAGCTGGTGAGCATAGGCAAGAAGCCTAGGGCCGAGGCCGTTGCCAAGTTCGTGGACTACGTGGCCAGGGTCAAGGGGAGCGGGGGGACGGACATAAGCAGGGCCCTGCTCACGGCCTGCTCCGACATAAGGGCCGCAAGGGTCGGCAGCCAGAGCGACGTGGTCCTCATAACCGACGGGATCGACAGGGTCGCCGAGCACGCGGTCTCGACGTGCATGAAGCGCGCGAACTCCAGGCTGGTGAGCGTGATGATACAGGGCGACAACAGGAGCCTCAAGAAGATCTCGTGGAAGTACTACGCGGTCGTCAAGCTCGACAGGGAGGACGTGCTGAAGGTCGTGGAGATGAAGTGAGCGGGCGCCTACAGCTCCTCGACCGCTATCTCGACCTCGACCCTCCTCCGCGACCCTCCCCTCAGCACCTCGAGCTCCACGAAGCCCCTCTGCAGGCCCTCCTCGATGGCCTCCCTCAGGTCGCTCGTCCTCCTGAGCTGCCTCCCGTCCGCCGCCAGGAGCACGTCGCCCTCCCTTATCCCGCTCCTCGCGGCGGGGGAGCCCCTCACCACCCTCACGACGAGCAGCCCCTCGCTGGTCGCGATCCCGTACATGCTGGCCAAGGTCGGGTTGAGGGGGGCCACGTAGACGCCGATCCACGCCCTCAGCGGCCTGCCGTACCTCTCGATCATTTGGACGAACCTCTTGACCGAGTTTATCGGTATGGCGAACCCTATCCCCTGGGCGAAGGGGACCATCGCCGTCGTGACCCCCACTGCCTTGGCCTCGAGGTCGACCAGCGGCCCCCCGCTGTTCCCGGGGTTTATGGCGGCGTCCGTCTGGATCAGGTCCTCGAGGATCAGCTCGCCAACCGCTATCGTCCTGCCGACGGCGCTGACCACCCCCATCGTGACCGAGTGGCCGAAGATGCCTAGGGGGGAGCCTATCGCCAGCACGATCTCGCCGACCTCCAGCCTGTCCGAGTCGCCGAGGTCGATCGGGCTGCCGTGCTTGTCGCACTCGACTAGCGCGAGGTCCCTGCTCGGGTCGGCGGCGACGACCCTCGCGGCGCTCGAGTAGCCGTCGTGGAACGTCACGGAGAGCCTCGAGGCGCCCCTGACCACGTGCGCGTTCGTGACCACGAGGCCGGGCGAGATCACGAGGCCGGAGCCGAACCCCTGCACCTCCTCGTGGCCGAAGAGGAGGAGCGGCACCTCGACCAGCGTGGAGACGGTGACGACGGACTGCCTGACCCGCGCGACGACTTCGGCTATCTCCCTGCTGAGCTCCCTGAGGCCCAAGCCGCGCGCCACCCGCGCCAAGTGTTCTGGGGCGGCCGCCATATTATACGTGGGCCGCCGGCTCAGCGCGCCCTGCCCAGCCCCAGCGGGGGCAGGGACCTGCGGGAGAGGGCCGCGACGGCGAGCCTGCCCGCGCTGGAGGCGTAGAACACCGCGGCAGCCCACTGGAGGCCCCTCGAGGCCACGGAGCTCCCGATCCCGGGGGCCGTCGACGACACGACGTTCTGCAGCATCATGTTGGCAGCCACGAAGAAGACCCTCTCGCCCTCCCTCGCCAAGTACATGTAGTACACGTTCGCGACGAGGTTGAGCCCGCTCCACGAGATCCCCGTGTAGACGTTGTAGACGATCTGCGCCGGCAGCGTGGGGGCGTACAGGAAGGCCACCGGCACTAGGCCTACCATGGCCATGGCCGTGGTACAGGTCCTCCTGGGCCCGAGCCTGTCGTAGAGCCTGCCCCAGGCCCTGTAGCCGAGGGACTGGCCGAGGCTGCTGGCCATCGTGGTGAGGGGCACCCAGTAGCCGGCCCCCCCGAAGACGTTGAGCAGGAAGTAGTTCCACAGGGCGCCCGGCATGTTGACGAAGAAGAAGAACGCGGTGAAGGTCAGCGTGAAGCCGAGGTAGTCCCTGTTCCTTAGCACCCCGAGGGCCGCGGAGGCGCTGAGGGAGCCCGAGGGGCTGCCGAGGTCCCTTATCCTGGCGAGGAACGAGGCGGAGAGCGCGGCAGCCGCCAGCGCTGCCGAGTAGGAGAGCCTGTAGCCCTTGGCCCCCAGCGCGAGGAGGGCGGTGCTCAGCGCCAGCGCCGCCGAGTAGGACGCCATGTTGTAGGAGCTCATGCGGCTGAAGAACCTGACGGCCGAGCTCCTCTCGACCAGGTCAGCGCCCGTGTCCATGTAGGCCAGGTTGGCGACTCCGCCCGAGAACTGGGCGGCCGAGATCAAGGCCACGAAGGCGTAGCCGGAGCCCGGGAGGAGGTCGCTGAAGCCGGCAAGCGCCAGGAGGAGCCTGTTGAGGGCCCCGAAGGCCTTCCACAGGAGCATCCTGAGCCTCCTCTTCGCCGAGAGCAGCAGGACCCCGGCCAGGTAGCCGAGGCCGACGGCCAAGGTCTGGAGCGAGGCGAGGAGGCCGAGCCTCTCGATGCCGAAGCCCAGCACCTGGATCGCGTAGGCCTGCGCTATCGACGTCGATATCGCGATCGAGAAGTTGTAGCTCGCCGACTCGCGCATCCACGTCCTCAGAACCCTCCGCCTCAGCTCCTCCAAGCCCCAGCGCCCTCAGGCCTCGAGCTCGCTGCCTGGGGCGCGCCGCCTGAGCGAGGCCCTCAGGCCCTCGAGGACGAAGGGGATCTTGGCCGGGTTGAGGACGAACAGCGTGATCTCGAACTCGTGGAGCCCGCCCCGTTGCCCCACGTAGGAGACCAGGGGATCGAACGCCATGTCCGGCCTGTGCTCCTCGAGGGCCTCCCCCAGGAGCCTCTCGGCCTCCTCGCGGGCCTGTGCCTGGACCCTCGCCGTGGCCCTCAGAGAGGCGCTGAGCCTCGTCGACCTGTTGAGGGCTATTGCCGTCGCAAGCTTCGAGAACGGTATGAAGGCCCTCGACCCGTCAACCCTCTCGACCACCATCCCCAGGGGACCGGCCCTGACGACCCTGCCCTGGATCCCCTCGACCTCGACCACGTCGCCCACCCTCGCGACGCCCATGCTCCTCGCATATAGCTCGGCGCCGAGGTTCCTGAGGACGTCGAAGAACGTCGCTATGGCGCCGAGCCCGAGCAGCAGTAGCAGCGCCGAGAACACGAGGGGCTCCACGGACACGATGCTCACCGCGGCGAGCGCGCCTATCGCGTAGATCAGGCCCCGGAGGATCAGCGACAGCTCCTCGGCGACCCTGCCGGCGCCCACGAGCCTCTGCACGAGCCTGCCGACGTACTTGCCGGCCAGGTAGAAGGCGACGAAGACTGCCAGGGCCTCGAGGAGCCTCACGATCGTTGCCTGCATCTCCGCGAGAACCGACAGGTCCACGCGGCTCCACCTCACTTCGGCAGGGTGATCGTCTGCATCCCCAGCGCCCTCTCGGCCTCCCTGAACAGCTCGCCTATCGTCGAGATCGCCCTCTCGAGCCTGGACGGATCGCTCGAGTAGAGCACCAGGTAGTCCCCCTCGCCGAGTATGTAGTCGACGTCCGAAACCACGCGCCCCTGCCTGTCCACCACGTGGTAGCCCACGCCGAGGCCCTCGAGGGACCTCCTGATCGCCTGGACCCCCACGCCGAGCCTGGCCCTGAGCGTCACCCTGTAGGTTGCCACGTGGAGCCCCAGCCTCTCGAGGGTCCTCACGCGGCTCCACCTCTCGAATCCTATGGCGAGCTCCACGGCCTCGGACACGTGGCCGCCGACGTTGATCACCGCGTCGGGGGCGCACTCGGCGAGGAGCCCCGCGTTCTCGCCGCTGTTCAACACCACCACGACCACCGGGACGCCGGCCCTCCTGAGCCTGCACGCGACCTCCCTGCTCGCCAGGTCGCTGTCGAGGGCCACTATCGCGTCGTCGACCAGCGCGAGCTCCCTCTCAACGGGCTCCGGCGACGAGAGGTCGAGGACGATCGCCTTCTCCGCGCCCAGCCCCTCGGCCGCTGCCGTTATGGCGCTGTCGTCGCTGGCCACGACTATGTGCGGCCTCGGGTCGGCCGCCCTGATCGCCTCGCACAGGGCCCTGAGCATCCTGGGGCTCGCAACTACGAGGTGCCTCAAGTCCCTTCCCGCCGCGCCGTGCCCTCCTCCGATCCCCCCTCGCGGTCTATTAACGGTTGAACGCCCCCCATGCCCAGCCTCCTGGCGAGCTCCCTAACCGCCCTGGCCAGGTCGGAGGCCGCGGCCCTCGCGAACCGTTCGCCCGCCAACTCGCGCGGCACCTCGTCGGCGCACTCGCCCAGCACGAGGGGCCTCGCGCCCCTGAGCCTCGCCACGACGTGTTCCAGGGCCTCGAAGCTCCAGATGGTGGGGGGACAGGTCTTCCCCAGTATCCCGGTCGAGGCCACCAGCGAGTACGAGGGATGGGGCGGTAGGGGGGCGCCGAGGGCCGCGGCGACGCCAGAGTACGCCAATTCCATTGCAGGCGACGCGAGGGGTGCGGCGAGGACCAGCTCCGTTCCTCCCTCCAGCGCCTCGATCGCCTCCTGCAACATGCCCCGGCCAAGGCACGACGAGTCAGCGTTCAGGAGGACCACGTGGTCGTCGGGCCTCGCGACCCTGTAGAAGTCGGCCGCGGCGTAGCCCCTAGCGTTTGGCACCTCGTACCTCAGCCACTGCCCTCCCCTCGCCCCCCTCCACGAGAGGTCCACGAGGATCGCCCTCTGCTGCGAGCGCCTCTCTAGCGACCTGGCAAGGGCCAGGACCCTCCTGCTGGGCCTTCCCGCCGTGTAGACGAGGACCCTCACTGGACTTCCTCCCCGAGCTTCGAGAGCGCGTCGAAGACCCTCGTCAGGCCGAAGAATACCGCTGCCCCCACGATCAGCAGCACCAGCGGCGAGAGGTCGACGCTGCCGGAGACCTCGTAGCCCCCGTAGGAGGTCGGGGGGATCTGGAGCGAGCCGCTCCCGAGGACCATCGCGAGCGCCAGGATGCCGAGGAGGGCCAGAATTGCCTCCAGCACCGCCGAGATCGGCGGGGGCGAGTGCCTGGACGCTATGCCGAGCGCTATGAAGGTGGCCATGTAGAGCACGGCGAGGGGCGCCGAGGCGAAGGGGTATGGAGACGCCTGCAGCCCCGGCATCCCGGCGAGGGCGTAGGGGAGGAGGACGAAGTAGATCAAGTAGTAGAGCGCGCCCTCGATGAGCCCGTAGGCCGTGTCCTCGACGACCTCCCTCGCCCTGCTCACGCTCCCGCCCTCCTGATCGCCACGTGCAGCGCGTAGAGGCCCCCGATCTTCGCGTCCAGCTCCAGGCCCCCGTTGAGAGCCGCGAGGTCGCTGGGGCTCAAAAGGAACGACCTCCTCACGCTCCCCGCCACGTCGCCGAAGTAGAGCGTCGAGTTCCCCGCCCTCACCGCCACGTCGCCCAGGGCTATTGGCGAGCAGTTGGTGATCTCCACCGTCACGTTGACGTTCTCGCCGGCCTGCGTCACGTTAACCACGCTGAGCGTGACGCAGGCCGGGTTCCCGACGAAGTAGTAGAGCGCTATGGCGAGGGGGGCGATCGCGAGCGCGGCGATCGCGCCAATGGCCACGAGCGCCCCGAACACGAGGGGGCCATACAAGCCGCTGGTCCCCTACTTCCCCTTGGCCTCGCCTCGCTCCTCCCTTAGTAGGCTGACGCCGTTCCTCAGTATTATGCCCCCTCCCCAGACTATTATCCCGAGGAAGCCGAGCTTGATCGCCACCGTGGCGAGGGCGCTCACCAGCCCTACGATCGCCGCGGAGACGTCGGACGCCGAGACCTGCGGCAGCGCGTAGGAGACGAACGACTCGTAGGCGACGATGGCGGCGAACAGTATGAGCGCGACGCCGAGCGCCACGAGCACAGCGCCAATTAAGTGGGGCCCGAGCCTCAAGCCCATCTCCGTGAAATGGGCACGGGTCGGAAAATAAAAACTGCGCGCTTCGCCTCAAAGCCGCCTAGATCTCCGGCGAGCCCTCCCTGAGCCTCGGGTTGTAGTACTCCTCGAGGGGGTAGCCGAGCAACATGAAGCCGTAGACCATGAGCAACAGCATGAGCCCGGGAGGCAGGAAGTACCACCACTTGCCCGCCGTCAGGGCGCCCGACGTGTAGGCGAAGTGCAGGATCGTGCCCCAGCTGAGGTCGTTCACGCTCGCGACGCCGAGGAAGGCGAGGGCCGCGTGGGCGAAGACCGCGTTGGCCACCGAGGTCATGGCGTTCGCCAGGACCACCGGCATGGTCTGGGGCAGTATGTGCTTGAACACCAGGACCCTCCCGCCGGCCCCCAGCCCCCTCGAGGCCTCGACGAACGGCCACTCCTTTATCGAGAGGACCATTGACCTGACGACCCTGGCCACCGGGCTCCAGCTGAGCAGGCCTATCGCTACTATCACGTTGGTCAGGCTTGGCCCGATGACCGCCCCGAGGACTACCATGAGCACCACCGGGGGCACCACGAGGAAGAAGTCGGCGAACCTCATGAGCGCCTCGTCGACGAGGCCCCCCATGTAGCCCGCTGCCAGGCCGGCCAGCGTGCCTATGAGCACCGTTATCAGCGTGGCCGCGAAGCCGACGATCAGCGAGATCCTCGTGGCGACGATCGTCTGCGAGAAGAGGTCGTGGCCCGACTCGTCGGTCCCGAAGAGGTGTTGGGGCGAGGGGGGCTGCAGTATCGCGCTCGGATCCGTTGCGTATGGATTGTAGGGGGCGACGTATGGGGCGATCGCTGCCAGCACTACGAAGAAGGCCACTATGCCCAGCCCGGCCCTGCCCTCGGCGCTCGAAAGTATTGCCGCGAGCAGGCCGTTGGATCTCACGAAGCCGACGGCGCTGGCGAGCCCTCCAAGCCCCGTCGAGCTCCCGAGCGACCTGATCAGCGATTTGACGTCCAACGCGATCACCCGTACCTGATCCTCGGGTCCAGGAGGCCGTACACGACGTCGGCGATGAAGTTGGCGAGCAGCACCGATATCGTCACCACGAGGAACGCCGCCTGTAGCAGGGGGTAGTCCCTGTTGGAGACGGCGTCGAATATCATCCTCCCGACGCCGGGCCAGTTGAAGATCGTCTCGGTCAGCACCGAGCCGGTCACCGAGGAGCCCAGGCTTATGGCCATCAGGCTCACGGTGGGCAACATGGCGTTGGGCAACGCGTGGCCCAGCAGTATCCTCCTGGTTGGCAGGCCCTTCGCCTTGGCCGCCCTGATGAAGTCCTCCGAGAGTATGTCCATCATTGCCCCCCTCACCGTCAGCGTGAAGCCCCCGTACGAGACCAGCGTAAGCGTGAGCAGGGGCAGCGCCAGGTGCGAGGCCAGGTCCCTGAGGTAGTCCAGGGACGAGGCGTACGAGACGCCGTAGTTTAGCATGCCGCTCACGGGCAGGTGCAGGAAGTAGATGGACAGTATTATCAGCAGTCCGCCGAGCCAGAACGTTGGGAGGCTGTAGAGGCCCAGCGAGGCGAACAGTATTGCCTTGTCCACGGGCCTGCCCCTCTTCCACGACGCCACGACTCCGGTTGCTATGCCGAGCACTATCGAGAGCAGGGTGGCGGGCACCACGAGGATCAGCGAGTTGATTATCCTGGCGGGGAGCACCTCGGCCACGGGCCTCCTGTAGAAGAACGATATGCCGAGCTCGCCGCGCGCCACGTTCTCGAGGAACACCAGGTACTGTTGCCAGAGGGGCTTGTCCAGCCCGAACTTGGCGTACAGGTACTGTATCTGGTCCGGCGTCAGCCTCGGATCCCTGAAGAGCAGCGTCACCGGGTCCCCGGGGAGGACCCTGAAGAGGAAGAAGCAGAAGGTCAGGACTGCGAACGAGGAGACTGCGAAGGACAAAAACCTCCTGAGGACGTAGGAGCCGTATCCCACGGGCCTCACCTCTTCCTCCTCATGGCGAGGGCCGCGACCGCTGCCACTGCCACGACCGCTACGGCGATCCCGGCGTACGCTAGGTACTGCTGGCCTCCGCCGGCCTGCGCGGAGCTCGTCTGTTGCACGCCGCCGATCGTTGCGCTGGCAGAAGTGGCCGGGGCTGCCGTCGTGCTGGGCGCCGATGTCGCGCTAGCCTGGGACGCGGGGGCGACGTTCAGGAACGTGCGCCAGTCCGAGCCGCCGAACGGCCCGGCCGGCCATCCGTAGTCGAAGCCGGTGAAGGCCTTGCTGTGGGCCTGCACAGCGTTGACCTGGCAGAGCGGCAGGTAGGGCAGGTCCCTGTGGAGCATCTCCTGCAGCCTCCACGCTATCTCCCTGAGCTGGTCGAGCGACGCGGCGTTGTAGAGTTGCTGGAAGAGGGCGTCGTACTCGGGGTTCGCGTAGCCGCTGTCCGAGACGCCGGTGAGCTTCATGTTAGAGAGGAACACGTTGAGGAACAGGACGTCGGACGGCGATACGAACCAGTCCCAGATGTCCATGTCGTGTCCGAGGACTATGGTGTTGTTGACCTTCTTCCATATTATGGCCGACATCGAGCCCGTGTCCATGGCCCTCACGTCGGCCTTGACGCCTATGCTGGCCCACCACTGGGCTATCTGTTGCGCGGCCCTGATCGCCTCGGGCATGTTGCTCGGCACGAGTATGGTGTAGGAGAGCTGGATCCCGCTGGGCGATGCCCTAATGCCGTTGCTGCCGACCCTGTAGCCCGCGCTGTCGAGCATCTGGGCCGCCAGCGTCAGGTTGAAGTCGTAGGGCTTGAGCTGGGAGTCGTGGAAGACGTTGGTCGTGGGCAGCACCGTGGCGAGGGGCTCGCTGAAGCCGTGCCACGCTATGTCGCAGACGTAGGACACGTTGACGGCGTGCGCCAGCGCCTGCCTCACCACGGGGTCCCTGAGGGTCGGGTTGCCGGTTCCGTTGGGATCGACGTTGAACGCGAGGTAGAAGTACATGGTGCCGGGCGACGTGAACACGTAGAGGTTGGGGTTGGACTTCAGCGTGTCGATCATCGCCGCTGGCAGGTACGGGCCCACTGCATCTATCTCGCCGGCGAGCAAGGCGTTGGCAGCCGACGTGACGTCGGAGTAGAACTTGACGACTATCCTATCGACCTTGGGCAACCACCACGGATAGTAGAAGTTGGGGTTCGGCTCGAGGACCGCGTACTGGCCCTCGACGAATTGGGTGACCTTGAGCGGGCCGGAGCCTATCGGCGGGTTATCTGGATACGTCGACGGGTCGCTGACCTTCTCCCATATGTGCTTGGGAACTATTGGGACGCTGTTCGCGGCCTCCAACATGAACAGCATTTGGCTAGTGACCTTGAACGCCACCGTATAGTTGTCCAGGACCCGCACCTCCTCGACCATCGCCACGTAGGGGTTGAGGTTCGACCAGCTCTGGTTGGCCAGGTAGAAGCTGTACGCGACGTCCTCGGCCGTCACCGGGACCCCGTCCGTGAACGTGGCGTTGCGGACCAGGTGGAACACTATTGTGTCGTTCCCAACGAACTCCCAGGACTCCGCGAGGTCGGGAACGAAGTGCAGGTAGTCCTGCGTGGGCCTTACGAGCCTGCTGTAGACGTCGGAAGTCATCCAGGCCGAGATGCTGGCGTACGTGGTGAAGGGGTTGAACGTGTCGAACGACGTGCCGCCCCACCCAACCCTGAAGACCACTTCCGGCGAGGCCCTCGCGATGGGGGCTGCCAGGTACGCCGCCGACGCGACCAGGGCGAGCAACACTATTGCGCGCACGTTCATCCGCTCACACCTTCGTGCACGTTGGCGCTCCATCGCCCGCGTACCGGCTTTTAAACGTGCGGATATGCCGGTAACAGGCCAACGCGAGGAGGTGACGGGTGTAACGCTCAGGGCACGGCCGAGCCGTAGTCCCTCTCCAGCTCGTCCAGGAGCGACTCCAGCAACGCCCTGGCCTCCTCGAGGTCCTTGGCCCTCCTCTCGAAATCCCTCCTCAGGGGGCACAGGGGATCGATCGAAAATCCCCTCCCCGGGACCAGCACGAGCGGGTAGGCCCTGCAGCCCTTCGGCCTAATGGGATATATGGAACACTCGCGGGTCGACGGGTTGAGGAACACGCAATGTCCCTCCACGTTCCTAAGGACGTAGATCCTCCCCCTGCGCTCCGCGAACTGCTCGGGGCTGAGCCCGAGGGCCCCCGATATCCTCTCGATGTCGCTCCTCGAGAGCGGCATCTCCGTGTTGAAGCAGCACCTGGCGCAGCGCAGGCACCTGGGATCCTCGAAGGGCATGGGACCACTCAGGCGACGAGGAACTTGGCAGTGCCGGGCGGGAAGTCCACGGGCCGCCCGAGGGAGGCGCCGAGCCTGTACGCGAGCAGCTGGAGGGGGACTGACGTGAGGATCGGGTAGAGGTACCAGGGGACCTCGGGGAGCTTGGCGAAGGTCCCGGGCTCCTGCGCGCTTATGTCAACGGAGAGCACCGCCGCGCCCCTGCCCCTCAGCTCGCCGTAGACGCCCCTGTAGAGGGGCCTGGCCTCCGGCTCCACGGGCTCGATTAGCACGACCGGGAAGCCCGCTGCTACGATCGCCGCGTGGCCGTGGGCGAGCTCCCCGAGGTCGAGGCCCTCGGCGTGCACCCCGGCCATTCCCTTGACCTTCAGCGCCGCGTCGAGGGCGATCGGGAGGTGGAGGCCGCTGCCCGCCACGTACATGCCCCGCGCGCCCGAGAGCGCCGATGCCGCCGCCGTTGCCTGCGCGTCGAGCGCCTCGAGGGAGCCCCTCAGCGAGGTCGCGAGGCTCCTCAGATCGCTGAGGGCCCTCCTGGGCTCGACGGCCGCATTCCCCCTCTGGGCGCCCGCCTCAGCCGACAGGAGGAGCGACGCCGCGACCATGGCAGCGAAGGACTTCGTTGAGTGCACGGCGACCTCTGGCCCGATCCTCAGGCAAATGGCGAGGTCCGACTCGAGTGCGAGCCTCGAGCTGCAGCGGCACGACAGGCCTATCACCAGCGCCCCCCTCCGCCTCGCCAGCCTCGCGCCCTCGACGACTTCCGGCGTCTCGCCGCTCTGGCTGAGCGCGAGGACCGCTGCGCCGCGGCCCACGCCGTGCGCGTAGGGGAACGAGGCGGCTGGGATCGCGAGGGCCTGGACGCCTGCGACTAGGTCGAGGTACTGCGCCGCGACCATGGCAGCGTGGTAGGAGCTGCCGGCCCCCACCACGAACGTCCTCGAGGCGTTGCCGATGATCGCCGCCGCGACCCTGGCCGGCCTGCCAGAGGCCGCCTCGACTGCGCCGAGGATCGCCTCCGGGATCCCATAGATCTCCTCGAGCGTCCAGTGGGGGCGCCTGCGGCCTGCCGTGGGCGTCTCGCCCTCGACCGCCACCTTGGGGAGCCCCGCCGGGTCGATCGACGTCCCCTCCTCGATTCCCACCGCGATCAGGCGCTGGGGCGACGCTGCGCCGGCCAAGCCGTCCTCGAGCGCCAAGGCCTCGCGGGCGAGGCCTTCTAGGGCGGATGCGTCGCTCGCCACGTACGCACATCCGCCGCTGAGCGCCGCCACGAGAGGCCTCCCCCTCGTGACGAAGTATATGGATGGGTCTCCTGCCACGACCATGGCCGCGGCATAGGATCCCCTGAGCTCCCGGGCCGCCCTGACGAGGGATCCGAGCGGGTCGAGCGCCCTCGAGTGCTCCTCGACGAGGTGGGCGACCAGCTCGGCGCCGCTTCCTGACCTGAAGGCGTGGCCCCTTGCCTCCAGCCTCCTCCTCAGCTCCTCGTAGTTGTCCAGGGAGCCGTCGAGGGCGAGGGCCAGCCTCCCGGCGCAGTCCGGGTGCGGGTGGGAGCTCCCGTCGGCCGGGGGGCTCCTTGTCGCGCGCCTGACGTGGAGGAGGGCGATCCTGGCCCTCGCCCCCTCGAGGCCCAGCCTCGCTAGGACCTCGGCAGGGTGGCCGGCCCCCCTCCTGATCTCCAGCGCGCCGCCGGCGTGGTACGCGACGCCGGCGCCCTCGTGGCCCCTGTATATGAGGGCCAGGGCAGCCCTGGCCAGCCCTCCCAGCTCCACCTCGTCCGCGCACGAGGCCGCTAGGATTCCGCCCATTAACTGCACCGGCAGCCGTCGCGAAATCCTGGGCTGCGGAGGTTTATTTGCTTGGCCTTCGAAAGGTTTTCCGCAGGTGTAGCCGAGTGCGCGCGGCGCTGCTCGCCGCGATAGCCATAATCCTGGCCCTCGGCCTCGCGCAGGCCTCGGCCCAACAACAGCAGCCCCCGGCCAGGAAAGTGGTGCTGCTGAGCATAGACGCGATGAGGGCGGACCTGACGTGGAACCTCACGCTCGCTGGCCAGCTCCAGGGCTTCAGGTACATCGTGGACCGCGGGACGCTGGCCCAGGGCATGATCGTGAGCTTCCCGTCCTCGACTGCTGTCAGCCACGCCGTCCTCTCGACGGGGGCCCCGCCGGCGATAACGGGCATCACGGGCAACGTCATCCACCTGCCCGGGACCCCCCTGACCAGCGTCGTGGGCGGCTTCAACGGGTCGATGCTCCTGGCCGAGCCTCTCTGGGTAACGGCCGACAGGCAGGGCCTGAGGGCGTTCGTGGTGAGCTGGCCCCAGAGCGATCCATGGGCGTGGCCAAACCTCAGGAACAGCGTCGTCTGCAACGCCTACGACAGTTCGATGGGGCCTCCGACGTTTTCTACGCTCTACACGACCAACAGGAGCGTTCCCGCGGCGACTTACGTAGCGATCTCCCCCGCAACCGGCTGGACTGGCTCGCTGCCCGGCGTGACCCCCGTCAGCGCCTGGGAGGCTAACTTCACGTGGGGCAGCGAGACCTGGTACCTCTACCTGCCGGACGTGAACGGCGACGGCAGGCCCGACCTCGTGGCAATAGTGCCGAGGGCGAAGGACCTGGGCAAGGCCCTGGCAGTCCTGCGCGAGGGCCAGTGGAGCCCGCCGCTCAACACCACGCTGGCCTACAGGAATAAGACATATGTGGTGGCCCCGCTGTTCAAGGCGCTCAACCTATCGCTCGACAACCTCAGGATCTACAGGAGCCTCGCGAGGCCGCTGAACTCCGACGTTGCCTGGTGCAGCGACATGTCGATTGCTACGAGGGTTTGGAACGAGGTCGTGGTCAAGGTCGGCATGATCACCGACGCGGACTACTACGGGCTGGTTAACGGGTGGTACGACGAGGACACCTACATGGAGACCGCGAAGTTCACGAGGGACTTCTTCATGGAGTTCACGAGGTGGGTCATCAGGAACGCCAACTGGGACCTGATCATGACCTACACCTCGCACGTCGACAACGTGTACCACCAGTTCCTCGGCCTCACCGACCCCAGGATGCCTTACTACGATCCGTCAAAGGCAGGCAAGTACTGGGGCTACGTTGTGGCGGCCATGAAGTGGGCCGACGAGTTCGTCCAAATGATCCTGGGCGAGGTGGACCTCCGAGACACAGCCGTCGTGGTGGTCTCGGACCACGGCCAGTGGCCGGTGGCCAAGATCGTCTACGTCAACAACCTGCTCGAGCAGGCCGGGCTACTGAAGAGGAGCGGAACCGCCATACTGCTCAACGAGACCCTGGCGTGGTACAACGGCTACAACCAGGTGTTCGTCAACCTCAAGGGCAGGGAGCAGGGCGGCATAGTGGATCCCAACGACTATTGGAAGGTGGTCAGGAAGGTCATGGACGTGCTCATGAGCGCCAGGGACCCCGACACCGGTGAGCCCGTGTTCAGCCTGGTCATGACCAGGGACGAGGCAAGGGGCCTAGGGCTGTACGGCGACAGGGCCGGCGACGTGGTCCTGAGCGCAAGGCCCGGCTACGCGCCCTACGGAGGGCTCTCGCCCACTGGCTCGCCGTTCGTGAACGCGACGCCGCTCAAGACGATCACCGCCAACCACCAGGACCTCCCGCTGTACCCCGAGCTATGGGCGGTCTTCGGCGCCGTCGGCGCCGGCGTGGCGCGCGTGCCCCTGGGCCTCGTTCAATCCACCAGCGTCGCTCCGACGGTGGCTGGGCTGCTGGGCATAAGCCCGCCGCTCAACTCCGTCGGCGTCCCGCTGCCCATAGTGGCCGCCAGGCCCGCCACCGTTACCGCGACGGTCACCTCCACAACCACTACGACGTCGACGTACACCTCGGTAAGCCCCATCACCGTGCCGAGCCCGCTGATGCAGACGGTCACGCAGTACGTGACGACGACTTCGACGGCCACGACGACGATCACGGCCACGGAGGTGCCGAGCGAGCTCGCGTACGCGCCATGGCTTGCCGGGGCATCGTTTGTCGTCGGCGTGGCCATCCTAGCGATCGTCGTCGCCCTGGCCAGGAGAAGATAGCTTTTTTTCGCTCCCCTTTCGGCCGTTCCCCTGGCTCCTCGCACGGGGCAGCTGCGGCGTAGGAGTAAGGAGTAAAGTAAGTAAAAATGGGACCTTAGGCCTGAATCCGCGTGCTTGCGAGGGAGTCGAGGATTGCCGGGGCCACCTCCCTCACGTGCCCCTCGAGCTCCTTGGCCAGCGCAAAGCCCGTGGGCTTGACCAGGGAGTTGCTGACGATCATCACGGAGGCGGCCCCGAACCCCTTGAGCAGCCCGAGGGAGAGGATGGTGGCTGTCTCCATGTCAACTGCGACCGCCCCCCTCCTGGCCCACTTCTCGACGAAGCCCTGCTCGGTGTAGAACGCGTCGCAACTTATCACGGGGGCCACGACGTGCCTCTTGCCAATGGCCCTTAGGCCGCCCACTATCTTCTCGAGCAGCTCGTAGTCCGGCACGGCGGCCTGGCACACGGGCTCGCCCACGTATTGTTGGAATATGCCCCCGCAGTAGTAGGAGGCGCCCGAGGCCACCACCACGTCGCCAACGTCGAGCCCCTCGACCATGGCTCCGCAGGTGCCGAGCCTGACGATCGCCCTTGCGCCCAGCATGTGGAGCTCCTCGACGACGAGCGCGGCGGAGGCCGATCCCACTCCGTGTACTGCCACCGTGATCGGCACGCCCCTGTAGAGGCCCGTGTAGACGTAGTAGCCCCTGACGTCGTTGACGAGCCTGGGGGACTCGAGGAACTCGGCGAGCAGCTTGACCCTCGCCGGATCCCCGGCGACCACGACCCTCTCGGCGACCTCGCCCTTCCTAGCCCTTATGTGAACGGGCTCCACGCCCCGCCCACCTGTCGTCGTTCACATGGCCTCGAGTATTGCCTTGGCCACGTCTCTCGTCCTCACGAGCCCCCTCAGCCCTACCTCCCTTGCAAGCACCGCCGACTGCAAGGGCATGAACCCGTGCTCCTTCAGCCAGTCGACGTCGCTGAGGACGTCGTCGGTCGGGCCCTCCCTCACTATCCTGCCCTCGAGGAGGACGGCCACCCTGTCCGCTACCTCCCCTATGAGCTGGAGGTCGTGGGCTATGAGGACCGCAGTGCCGCCGGCGTCGACGAACTTCCTCATGACCTCGAGGAGCTGCAGGCTCCGCTTGTAGTCCAGGCCCGAGAACGGCTCGTCGAGGATCACGATCCTGGGGCGCAGGGCCAGGATGCTAGCTATGGCCAGCCTGTGCTTCTCCCCGAAGCTTAGCAGGTGGGGGGACGTGTTGAGGTCCTTGTGCAGGTCCACGGCATTCATCGACTCCTCGATCCTCGCCTCTATCTCCTCCTTGCCCAGCTTCCTCTCCCTCAGCGCAAGTGAGATCTCGTCTCGGATCGTGCTGGCGAAGAACTGCGCCTCGGGGTTTTGGAACACCATGCCTACGTCCCTCGCCAGCTCGGACACCGTGGCCTTGCGGGTGTCCCGCCCCAGCACCACGACCTGGCCCCTCGTCGGCTTGAGGAGGCCGTTGAAGTGCTTGACGAGGGTCGTCTTCCCGGCTCCGCTGTGGCCGATGATCGCCAGGAGCTCGCCCTCGCGGACCTCGAGGCTTATGCCGCGCAGGACCCACGGTAGGTCCTTCCTGTACCTGAACCAGAGATCCCTGACCTCTATTACTGCCCTCCCCTTCCTCTCCCCCCTGCCAGCCTGGGCCGGGGGCGCCCCCCTGCCCTTGATCAGCCCCCTCAGGAGCCCCAGCGCCTCCGCCAGCGTTATCGGCGCGCTGCTCGCTACGCTCGGCCGCTCCTCGATTATTTTGTAGAAGATCTCGCTGACCTGCGGCGGCCTGACCCCCGTCTTTTCGACGACCTCCTTGGTCCCGAAGATCTCCTTGGGCCTCCCGGACGCGACTATCCTGCCGTCGTCCATTATGATCACCTTGTCCGCGCGCTCCGCGATCCACTCTATCCTGTGCTCGACGATCAGGAGCGTCAGGCCCGTCTCCTTCCTTATCCTATCGATCAGCCCCAGCACCCTCGTGGTGCCGGGATGATCGAGCATCGAGGTCGGCTCGTCGAGCACGAGGATCCTGGGCCTCAGCGCGAGCACCGACGCTATTGCGAGGACCTGCTTCTCGCCTGGGGACAACGAGGCCGTCTCGGCGTGGGCCTTCCCCGCGAGGCCGGTCAGCTCGAGCGCCTCCCTCGTCCTCCTCTCGATCTCCGCTGGCTCCAGCCCGAGGTTCTCCAGGCCGAATATCACCTCCTCGATCACGCTAGGCGTTATGATCTGGATCTCGGGGTTCTGGAAGACGAAGCCGACGTGCCTCGCCAGCTGCTCAGGCCTCGTGTTCCTGACGTCGAAGCCGGCGACCGAGACCTTGCCGCGCAGCTCGCCCCTCATCACGTGGGGTATCATGCCTATGAGCGCGTAGAGCAGCGTCGACTTGCCGCAGCCCGACGGCCCCATGATCACCGCGGTCTCGCCCTCCCTGACTTCGAACGATATGTCCTTCAGCACCCAGTCGTTGGAGCCTATGTACTTGAACCACAGGTTTTCCACGGAGATTATGGGCTGTCCGCCGGCCATCACCAATGCGCCTCGAGGTAGTAATACGTGGAAAAGCCCATCAACTTGAGGACCACTATTGCTATGTAGAACGTCGAAAGCACCGCCACCGCTATCGTGTCCCTCCTGGACCACCTGAGCGGGAAGTAGTAGGTCCTCTTGCCGCTGCCGAAGCCCCTGACGCTGAGCACTATGCTGAGGTCCCACGTGTAGCTCAGCATCCTTATGATCACTGGAACGAATATCGGTATCGTGTACACTATCCTCTTCACGGGGTTCCTCGAATCCACGGGTATTCCACGCGCCCTCTGGACGTCCATTACGTTCTTGAACTCGGCGAAGGTGTAGGGCAGGAGGCCGAACGCCAACGAGAACATGTACCCGGCCTTGTAGGGGAAGCCCATCCTGCTGAACAGCTGGTTCAGGTCATACATCTTGGTGGTCGTCACCAGCAGTAGGAACGCCGTTATGGGGTTCACGATCAGGAAGAACTTGCCCAGGCCGACGAGCAGCCCGACGTCGGTGATCCTCACGTTGGCGAGCGGGAACGTGAAGAGGTACCTGCCGCTAGTCTGGTACATCGAGGCCCACACGATTATCGTGACCACGAAGAACACGGCGCTGTACAGTATCACGAGCATCGCCCTCTTTATGGAGACCCTGGCCAGGGCTAGGCCAATTATGAGCGATACGTAAACGAACGCAGAGACGGAACCGTCCCACTGGGATGCTATCGACGCTGCGAACACGAGTATCAGCCAAATCAGCTTGGTCCTGGCGTCGAGCCTATGTATAATGCTGTTCCCTGGCATGTAGAGGCCGGAGAACGCCATGGAAATTACCCTTGGGATTTGAGGATTTCACGGGCAGCCGTTAAAAGCCTATCGCGGATCCCGCGGATCCTCTCCAGCAGGGCCTCGTAGCCCAGCCCGACGACTCGGCCCGCGCTGACGACCTTCCTGCCGTCGACGTACACCGATCGCACGTCGTCGCACGACGCATTGTAGATCACGGTGTGTACTGGGTCGTCCAGGAGGCCGACCGCCCTCGAGGCCCTTAGCCTCAGCAACAGCACGTCTGCCCTCTTGCCCGGCTCCACGGAGCCGACGACGTGCCCCAGGCCCAATGCCTCGGCCGCCCTCCTCGTCAGCATCTCGAGCACCTCGCGGGGGCTGAGCGCGTGCGGCCTCAGGTACCTGCTGGACTGGGCCGCCAGGGCCAGCTTGGCCTCCTTGAGGAGGCAGAGGTCGCCGCCCGTCACGGGCCCGTCGGTCGCGAGGCCGACCGGCACGCCGAGGTCGATCAGCTCCCTGACCCTGGCCACGCCCTGGCCCCAGCTCATGATCGTGAAGGGGGAGTACGCCACGCCCGGCCTATGCCTTCCCAGGATCTTCAGATCGTCGTCGCTTAGGTACGTAGCGTGCGCCAGGAGGGGCCTCGCCTCGAGGATGCCGAGTCTCTCGGCCAGCTCCGCTGGCGTCGCCCCGTACCTCTTCCTGACTAGCTCGAGCTCGTCCAAAGACTCCGAGAAGTGCATGTGGATCCTTATGCCGGTCTCCCTCGAGATCTCGGCCGCCTCCCTCAGGGTCTCGTAGCTACACGAGTAGAGGGCGTGGACGCCGATCATGGTGGTTATGCGCCCGCCCGCGCCTCCCATGTATTTCCTCGCGAAGTCTACCGAGTCCTTCAGCGTGTGCTTGGGAGCCCACTCGCTGAACTCCACCACCCCCTTGGACAGGGCGGCCCTAGCGCCGAGCTCCTCGACGGCCCTCGCCACCTCTTCCTCGTAGAAGTACTGATCCGAGAAAGTCGTTATCCCGTTCTCGAGCATCCTGGCGATCGAGAGGAGGGAGGAGAGGTATATGTCACTTGGCCTGAGCAGGCTCTCGTAAATCCATATGGTCCTCAGCCACTCGAAGCCCGTCAGCCCCCGAGCAAGCCCCTCGAGAACTGCCATTGGCACGTGCGCGTGGGCGTTCACGAGTCCCGGCATGATCACGGCACGATCGTCGCCCTCCACGTACTCGCAACCATGCTCGGAGGGCCTTCCCTCCTTTTCCACGGCGACGATCGTGCCTGCCTTCCCGTCGACCACGACAAGGCCGCCGCGTATGACGTCGCCACGCTCATTGGCCGTTATGACAATTCCCTTGAGACACGCTATGGCCAGGGGCGCCACCCGAGGAGCCTTGTCCGAGGATCTTCGCAAGGGAAGGAATTTAAAAAAGCCGTGAAGGTCTCTAGGCCCTGAACTCTATCCTGTCGGCCCAGTAGAGCCCGCGCGCCTTGATCGGCGGGTAGAGGATGTAGCCAAGTATTGGGGTCACTATCGCCGTCACGAAGGCGTTGTTGAATATCACCCACGGCGCGAACCAGCCCCATATCAGCGGGACGGGCAGGCCCACCACGGGCTCCATGAGGTCGAGCCACCAGGATATGTAGATCGAGCTCCATATGCTCGAGACCAGGGCGCCCCATATGTAGAACTCCACGATGCTCCTCGGGGTCCTAAAGCTGTGGTCTCTCATCAGCTTGTAGGGGACGTATGCAATTACGAAGTTCCCGATGAAGCCGCCTATGCTGCCGACGCTGAGATAGCCGGTGAGCGCGTCAGCTATGAAGTTCCCTATTGACGTGCCGAGGGCTCCCGGCACGCCGAACAGCATCCCGAAGAGCGGGGCGAGCGCGTTCGCCGGCCTAACCCACGTGAAGCCGGGGATTATCGGTATCCCGCCGGTTGCGGCCAGGGCGCCGCCGTAGACGGCCGCCGAGAGCGCCGTTATTGAGACGTCTATTGCGTCCCACCTTATGATCTCCTTGACGATCCTCCACCCCCTTATCGTGTAGCCCAGAAGCTCCATGAAGAACAGCGCCGTGCCCAGCACCCAGAGGATGCCGCCGATGATGAACCAGGTCTCAGGCCCGAGGACCACGAAGGGCTGCGTTATGAGCCATGTCGTCGGCTTGTCGAGGCCCTTCCTGAGTATGTCCACGCCTATGTAGATGAAGAACGCTATGAATAGCGCGGCAACCACGAAAGAGGTCGCCCAGAGGCCGGCCTCAGTTCTCCTGGAGGCCATGCCCTAGCCACCCCTCGCCGCCTTCTTCCTGTACGAGCTTATGTAGTAGATGGCCACGCCGCCGCCGATCACGAGAATTGCCAAGCCTATTGCGTTGTTGACTGGGCTCGGCTTGCCATATGTGCCGACGTAGTTGAGGCCGTAGTAGAGCGCCATGGTAAATAACCAGAGGAGGCCCAGCAACAGTACAACGCCCCCTCCGCGCTTCTTTGCCAGGAACATCGCGAGACCTACAATGGTTATGAGGGCGCCAATGGCCGTCAGAACTACAAACTGGTCCATTGGAAGTTCCCTCTTTATACCCCCCTTGTCGTGAAAGAATAAAAGCCTTTTTCTGTAGGGTCTCTGAAGAGCTCCGGCCCCTTCGAGCATCTTAGGGCGTCGCTGGATGTGCCCGGACAACGAACAACTGCTGAGATCGAGCAGCGGACGCCGGCTGCCTGAGATCTCGGCCAATGCCCACATACGAGTTTCCCCTAGGGCCTACGCAACGGCGGACTAGCTCAGGGCCGCCACCAGGGCTTAGGCCTTTCGAGGGAGGCGCTTCCCTGAATCCGCCTCCATTATAGGCGCGGAGCTGTCCCAGCGCTCATGCCCGCGAGGCAGCTCCCAAGGGACGTGGGAAATGGGAAAAAACAGGGGCCTTGGGACCTTGGATGGGGCTCCGCGGCCCCGCGTTCCGCCCGGGCTATATCCTGACGGCCACCTTGAAGATCCCGGGCTTCGCGGACTCCTCGAAGGCCTCGCGAGCGTCCTCGAGCGGGAACACCGAGTCGAGGCGGGGCTCGACGAGGCCGCGGAGCAGGAGATCTATCGCCTTTCTGAACTCCCTGAACGTGCCGCAGCGGGAGCCGATCACCTCGACCTCCTTGACCACGGCAACCGTCATGTTGGCCGACGAGGGGGAGCCGGGCGTGGACTTCAAATGGATGGTCCCCATGGGCTTCGCCAAGCGTATCGCCAGGTCGAGGGCGTTGGGATCGCCCGATACCTCGAACACGACGTCGTAGTGGGACTCGGGCGCCTCGTCGATTGGCACGACGTCCTTCACGAGCCCCCTGTAGGCCTGCGCCTTCGAGCTCCCCCTCCTGACTATTAAGTCGGCGCGCACCCCGTACAGCGCCCTTAGGGCCTGCACCGTGAGCCAGGCTACGTTGCCCGTCCCGATCACGGCCACGTCGTCCGTCGGGCGCGGAGGCCTGAGCGAGAGCGCCCTGAGGACGGCTGCCAGAGGCTCGACGAAGATCCCCTTCTCCGGCGGCCCGGGGAACGGGTGCAGCGCCTCGGCTGGCGCCGCGAAGTACTCGGCCATGCCCCCGTCGAAATCTATGCCGAGCGTCTTCCTGCGCGGGCAGTGCGTGTACATCCCGGACCTGCAATAGTCGCACGTCCAGCATGGGAAGTTTATCTCGCTGGTCACCTCCTTGCCCAGGAGCTCCTCGGGCCCCTCCTCGACGACTCCGAAGACCTCGTGCCCAGGTATCAGGGGCACCTTGAACATCTTGTAGGTTCCCTTGTAGAACGCCTTGTCAGTTCCGCAGATCCCGACGAGCTTGCTCCTGACGAGCGCCCAGCCCTTGGGGACCTCTGGAGGCTTGACCTCGGCCACGGTCACCTGCCCAGGGCCGAGTAGAAGTACTGCCCTCAAGCACCCCACTCAGGAAGGCCTTGGGGGCCATCCCAAATAAGCTTATGAGCCGTCCTCCAGCGCTAGGCTCGCCGCCACGACCTGCCCGAACGCTATGCCCCCGTCGTTGGGCGGGATCCTCCTCGGAAGGCGGAGCTCGAGGCCGATCTCCGCGAGGGCCCTCGAGGCGCCCGAGTATATGAAGTCGTTGACCGCTGCCCCTCCCGAGATCACGGCTGCGTCGGCCCACCCCCTGGCGGCCCTCGCAGCCAGCTCGCCCAGGCCCTCCCCCACCCTGGCCAGGAACGTTGCCGCCAGGTCCTCCGGCCTCGCCCCGTCCTCGAGGGAGAGGGCGAGCCACTCGAAGAGCTCGCCGTAGTCGAGCACGAGGAGCCCGTTCCCTCCGGCGATCCTGGCCTCGGGAGCCTCGTCGAGCACCCTCCCTCCCCTCGCGAGCTCCTCCAGCGCCATTGCGGGCTCCCCCTCGTAGGTCCTCACGCTACACGCGCCGAGCAGGGCCGAGGCCGCATCGAGAAGCCTCCCCGTGCTGCTGGCCCTCACGTACCTCCCCGAGGACGCGAGGGCGTGGACGACCGCGTGCTCCCTCAGAGCCCTCTCGGGCAGGGCCCTGTAGGCCCTCAGCCTGGCCACCTCCTCGAGATCCCAGCCGAGCGACGCCAGGAGGGCCGTGGCAATCCTCAGCGGCCTGAGCGCGTCGGCGTCGCTAGTCAGCGGGAGGGGCCTCAACGCCCCTGCCCTCCTGTAGCCGGGCCTCGACGCATCGAACGCCAGCACCTCGCCCCCCCACACTGTTCCGTCGTCGCCCCAGCCCAGCCCGTCGACGGCTATGCCGACGACCCTCCCCCTCGCGCCAACGTCGTAGGCAGCCCCGAGCACGTGGGCGTAGTGGTGTTGAACCTCGACGAGGCGGGAGCCGTGGCTCCTCGCGAGCTCCTCGCCGAGGGCCCTAGACACGTAGCGCGGGTGCTTGTCCACTGCCACAACTGCCCTCGCGAGGTCTATGCGGTAGCTCCTCGCGAAGAACTCGAGGAACCTGTGAAGGTCCCTGAGGCCCCCCTCCTCGTCCAGGTCCCCCACGTACTGGGTCAGCACGATCTTGTCCTCGAAGCCCACGGCCGCGGCGTTGTTCAGGTCCGCGCCGAGCGCCACGAACTCGCCGCCGAGGTCCCTGCCCACCCTTATCCACAGCGGCGCGTAGCCCCTGCTCCTCCTGAGCAACACGGGCCTGCCCCCAGTGAACCTTACCACGCTGTCGTCGACCCTGTTGACGATCTCCCTGTCGTGGACGAGGAAGTAGTCGGCGACCTGCGAGAGCTCCCTCCTCGCGCAATCCTCGTCGGAGCACATCGGCTCCCCGGAGACGTTGCCGCTGGTCATCACCAGGAACTTGTCCCTCGTGCCCATGAGCAGGAGGTAGTGAAGGGCGGTGTAGGCCCTGAACACGCCCTCGCGCGTCATGCCGGGCGACACGTATTTGGAGACTGGCGAGTCCTCCCTCTTCGGTAGGAGCACTATTGGCGCCTGCGGGCTCTCGAGGATCTCCCTTGCCTCCTCGCTCACGTATACCAGCCTCTCGAGGACCCCGACGTCGAGCCCCATTATTGCGAACGGCTTCCTCGGCCTCCTCTTCCTCTCCCTGAGCTTCAGCACCACGTCGTCGTCGGTGGCGAGGCACGCGAGGTGGTAGCCCCCGATCCCCTTGATCGCCACCACGTTGCCCTCCTCTATGAGCTTGGCCGCCTCCTCTATCGGGTCCCCGGCCTCGACGGGACTCCACGAGGAGTCGAGCAGCTGTAGCCTGGGCCCGTCCCTGGGGCAGCTTATCCCCTGGGCGTGGTACCTCCTCAGGTTCCCGGGATCCCCGTACTCGCGCCTGCACTCCTCACAGAGCTCGTACTTGGCCATGCTGGTGTTAGCCCTGTCGTAGGGGACCCTGTACATCATTGAGAAGCGGGGGCCGCACCACGCACAGGAGTTGAAGGGGTACCTGTACCTCCTGTTGCCCGGGTCGAGGACCTCCCTGAGGCACTCGCCACATATCGCCAGGTCGGGCGGCACGTTGGACCTGGCTATGGCCTTGTCGAGGCTCGGCAGTATCGCGAAGTCCTGAAATCCCCTTGGCTCGACCTCCTCGACCGTTAGGTCCTCGATGAAGCAGGGAGGCGGCCTCTCCTCGACGAGCCCCCTCACGAAGTCCTCGACCTGGCCTGGCTCACCCTCGATCCATATCTCGACCTCTGAGCCCCCGACGTTCCTCACGTACCCTGCCACGCCTGTCCTGAGGGCGAGCCTGTGGACGAAGGGCCTGAAGCCCACGCCCTGCACTAGGCCTACGACTATCAGCCTCCTGGCTACCCTCAACCCCCCTGGCCCTCGAGCTCCCTCAAGAGCTCCTCGTAGAGCTCGAGGTAGTCCTTGAGCTCGCTCTCGTCGATCTTGGAGATCGCCACGCCCGCGTGCACTATGACGTAGTCGCCGGGCGAGACGTCGAGCCATCCCAGGAGGACCTCAGCGATCACCCCGCCCATCCTGACCTTGGCAACCCTGAGGACCCCCTCCTCCCTGACCTCGAGGACCTCCGCGGGGACGCCGAGGCACATGGCGATCCACTTCAACAGATCCTGGGCAGGTTGAGGGGGTTGGGGACCACGAGCGTCCTGCCGCCGACCTCGGTGAGCGCCACGACCCTCCCCCTCAGCGGTCCCGACCCCTCCTCGACGCGCCCGATGACCGTTGCCGCGGGCTCGCCCGCCTTCCTCAGCTCGCCCACGAACTCCTCGGCCACCTCGCTCGACACGCTGATCACCGCGACCCCTTCCGAGGCCACGTTAAGCGGATCGACGCCCAGCGCGTCGAGGAACTGCGCGACCTCCTCCCTCACCGGTATGCTCCTCCTGTCCACGACCAGCGTGACGTTGGAGCCCCTCGCCCATTCGTTGAGTACCGCGGCCAGCCCTCCCCTCGTCGGGTCCCTGGCAGCGCTCACGTGCGCCCTGTACTTCCTCAGGACCGGGAGCAAGTTCGTGAGGGGCCTGGCATCGCTGGCAAGGCCCTTTGCCTCCTCCAGCATCCCCAGCTGCGCCGCGAGTATGACCGCCCCGTGCTCGGCTACGGGTCCCGTGACCACGAGCGCGTCCCCCGGCCTGGGCGCGTCGACGATCGGCTCCACGTCGGAGATCCCTATGCCTGTCCCGGAGATCACGATGCCGTCCACCGAGCCCCTGGGCATGACCTTGAAGTCGCCGCCGATCAGCGCCACGCCCTCGCGCCTGAGGACGTCAACCATCGAGCCGACGACCTCCTCGAGTTCGCCGAGGGGGAACCCCTCCTCGACCACGATGTTGTCGAGGAATGCCACCGGCCTCGCCCCCATGACCACCAGGTCGTTTATGACCCCCGAGGCGGCGAGGCTCCCTATGTTCCCCCCGGGGAAGAAGGGGGGCTTGACCGTGTAGGAGTCGCTGGTTACGACGACGTAGGAGCCCCCGATCCTCATGTAGGAGCCGTCGTCGAGCGCCTCGAGCCCCACTCCGCCCAGCGAGCTCCTCAGGCTAGGGGGGACCCTGGACACTATGACCTTCTCTATGAGCTCGATCATCTCGGGGCCTCCGGCGCCGTGGACGAGTTCGACGGCGCGCAAGTAGCACACCGCACGAGCTTTAATTCCTCCGGCTTCCTATAAGCACGTTATAGCAGGCGCCCTCCATGGAGATCGTCCTGAGGCCAATAGGCTACGTGAGGACGTGTGCGAGCGACGATGAGGTGAGGTCGGCGTGGCCGGACGGCGTCGAGGGCTACGTCGAGGTCCTCCCCGAGTACTCCGAGGGCCTGGCGGGGCTCGAGGGGCACTCGCACGTAATATTGATCGCCTACCTCCACAAACGACGTGGCCGGGAAGGGGCGCCCCTCAGGGTCAGGCCGAGGAGGCTCGCAAGGCTTGGGCTGAAACTTGACGAGCTGCCAGAGGTGGGGGTCTTCGCCACCGACAGCCCCGACAGGCCGAATCCGATAGCGCTGAGCATAGTCAGGCTGCTGGGTATCGAGGGGAACAGGCTGCGCGTGGCCGACCTGGACCTCTTCGACGGCACGCCGGTTCTCGACATAAAGCCCTACGACTCGAGCAGGGTGATCAGGGACTTCGCCGTGCCCGAGTGGAAGAGGGAGCTGGAGGAGCTAGTGGGGTGCCCGCCATAGCGAGCGGAGAGGTGCTCATTGACAGGTTTGGCAGGCCCCTCAGGAGGCTGAGGATAAGCGTCACCGAGAGGTGCAACCACGCCTGCGTCTTCTGCCACAGGGAGGGCATCACGTGGAATGCCGACGAGCTCAGCGCGGCTGACTGGGACTTCGTGGCCGACGTGGCGGCATCCCTGGGCTTCGTCGAGGCCAAGCTGACGGGCGGCGAGCCGCTGATGAGGGACGATGTGCACGAGATAGCGAGGAGCTTCAGCTCGAGGGGCATGGCTGTCTCGCTCACGACGAACGGGAGCAGGCTGGCCGAGTTCGCGGCTAGGCTGGCCGAGGCCGGCGTGGCCAGGGTCAACGTGAGCGTGCACTCGCTGAGGCCCGAGACCTTCAGGAAGATCACGGGCGGCGATCTGCAGCCCGTGCTCGAGGGGATTAGGGCGGCGATAGAGAGCGGGCTCGAGGTCAAGCTGGACTTCGTCGTGACCTCGTGGAACGCCGACGAGCTGGCGAATATCATTGAGTTCGCGTCGTCCGTTGGAGCGAGGGGCCTCAACATAATAGAGCTAATACCGCTCGGGATGCCTCACGACGTCTACTCGAAGCTCCACGCGGGCCTCGAGGAGGCCGAGAAGCTCCTCGAAAGGGCGGCCACGAGGAAGTTCGTCAGGGACTTCCAGTCGAGGCCCTCGTACGTCCTCCCCGGCGGGCTGGTGGTCGAGCTCGTCAAGGGCTTCTGCAACCCGGCGATGTGCGCCGCGTGCGACAGGCTCAGGATAACCCCGGACGGCAAGCTCAAGACGTGCCTCTTCAGGAACGACAACCTGATCGACGCGAGGCCCCACATAGCCTCGAGGGACAGGGAAGGACTTATAGAGGACTTCAGGAGGGCAGCCATCATAAGGGAGCCGCTCTTCAAGTTCCCGGGTGCCCGGCTTGGGAATGGTTGACGTCACGGGCAAGGAGGAGGTCCTCAGGGAGGCCGTGGCCGAGGGCCTGATAAGGCTCAGGCCCGAGACCCTGAGGAGGGTGCTCGAGGGGAGGGTCGAGAAGGGCGACGTGTTCGAGTCGACGAAGGTGGCGGTGATCCAGGCGGTCAAGAGGACGAGCGAGATCCTGCCATACTGCCACAACGTCCCGATAACCTACGTTGGCGTGGAGCTGGAGCCCGAGGGCGAGGACGCCCTGAGGCTGAGGGTCACTGTCAGGAGCGTCGGGAGGACCGGGGTCGAGATGGAGGCATTGGTCGGGGTCGCGGCGGGGCTCCTGAACGTGTGGGACATGGTGAAGAAGTACGAGAAGGACGAGCGGGGCCAGTACCCCTACACCAGGATAGAGGGCATCAGGGTGCTCAGGAAGGAGAAGTCCCAGCCCTCCTGACCCTCACGTCGTCCCTCAGCACCCAGTAGTCCCCGTCCTCCCTCCTCTCCAGCTTGAATATCGGGGCCTCCCGCTTGACCCTCTCGAGGGCCTCCGAGACCGCCCCCAGCACGTCCTCCCTAGACCTTCCCACGGCGGCTACGAGGAGCGTCGGCTCGCCGGGGGCCAGGCTGCCGACCCTGTGGTATATGAAGATGGCCTCGAGGCCGTGCCTCTTGGCGGTCTCCTCGGCTATGCTCCTCAGCACTCCCTCGGCCACCTCCTCGTAGGCATCGTAGTCCAGTGACAGGACCTCCCTGCCGTCGACGCTCCCCTTCACGAGGCCGAGGAACAGCGCCATGGCCCCCACTTCGGACTCCGTTGCCGAGGACCTGGCGACCTCGAGCACCCTCTGGATGAGGCCCGCCGGGTCCTCCCTCACGAGCCTTGCCTCGACGAGCACGGCCTAGCCACCCCACGAAGGCGGGAAGATCACCACCAGGTCGCCCTCGCGCAACACGCTGGAGGGGTCGGCGGGCGAGTGGTTGACGTACGCGATCAGCCTCGACCAGTCGACGTCGCCGAGGAGGCTGCGCACCAGGTCGCCGAGGGTGGCGCCGTCCTCGACCTCCACCTCCCGCTCCCGCCCTAGGACGTCAGCGTAAGTGGAGTACGCCCTGACCTTCACCCGCATGGCAGGCCCCATCTTAATAGCTGGCAAGCCCGTCGGGGGCTAAAGAGCGCGCCGGTGAAGCTCTTGAGGATGAGGGCCCAGTGCGTCAGATGCATACTCAACGTGAGGCTCAACGAGATCTACTGGGGCCTGGGGGACGGCGACGAGGCCTACGACGCTGCCGTCGAGCTGCTGGCCAGGGCAGCCGATGCCTTCGCGAGGAGCAGGGAGGTGACCGAGGTCTCCTCGGAGCTCTACAGGTTCGCGATCTCACGCGCTCCGATGGCGACCAGGCGCTACGAGGAGCTCTCGGCCGAGTCGCTGAGGAGGGCGCTCGAAGAGGTCAGGGCTCTCGAGGACCTCCTGGGGCAGGGCATGGGCTACGACGAGTTCAGGGACCTCGCGAAGCTGAGCGTGCTCGGCAACCTGCTGGACCTCGGCGTGCAGGGGCACGCGCCTCCGAGCTCCGTCGCCACGCTCCTCAGGACCGCGGAGTTCGCCGTGGACGACACGAGGATTGCATACGAGCTGCTCGAATCCGGGAGGGGGACCGTGCTCTGGCTCTTCGACAACGCCGGCGAGGCGGCGTACGACGTTCCCCTCATCCGCTTCCTGAGGCGAATGGGCTGGAGGGTGGTGGGGGTCGCCAAGGAGCGCCCGGGCTTCCAGAACGACCTCACGGTCGAGCTGGCGAGGGGGTTCGGCGTAGACCGCGAGCTCGACGCCCTGCTCCCCATAGCCGGAGGGCACTCCACGCTCCACCCGGAGGCCGTGGGGGAGGAGCTCAGGAGGGAGCTGGAGAGCGCAGGCCTCGTAGTGGCAAAGGGCATGGCGCACTACGAGTACCTGAGCGAGGTCGACGTGGGGAGGCCCGTGTTGTTCCTCCTCGTCGCGAAGTGCGAGCCGGTGGCGGCTAGCCTTGGCGTGAGGAAGGGGGACCTCGTGGCCCTCCTGAGGAGGGCCCGCGCCTGAGGGCCTCTATCAGCCTGTAGAGCGTTTCGAAGGCCCTCACCGCGTCCTCCCTCGCAACGACGAGTATCGTGTCGCTGTAGCTGGACACTATTTGGACGAGGTTTATGCCGGCGCTCGCGAGGACCGAGGACACGTATGCCACGAAGCCGGGGACCTCGACGTTCTCGGGCGGGCTGACGAGGACCACGGCGGACACGTCGTCGATCATGTGCAGCGGCCCCCTGCCCACGGCCTCGAGGAGCCTCGGCGCGAGCTCCCTGTCCACTATGAACGTCAGCTGGCTCACGCCCTGCGTTAGGGTGAAGAACCTGGCGGCCGAGGCGAGCTCGACTATCGAGGGGAGGCCCGAATAGGCCGCGCGGTCGAACGTGATTATCGAGAGGCCGGTCTTCAGCTCGACCGTGCTCCTGGCAAGCACGTCCTCGATCCTCTCGAGGGATAGCCTCGGGGACAGCCTCCTCGACAGCCTTATCAGCGCAAGCTTCACGCTCGCCTCGCTCACCTCGCCGCCCAGCTCGCTCTCGACAGCAGGCCTAAGCCTCCTCGCGAGCTTTGTGTAGTTCACGACGCCCTCGGCCAACATGTCCTTCACGCACGGCATGAGCTCCACGAGCCTTTCAACTGCCTTCGAAACGCTCGCCAACGCCCTCACACCAGCGTGGTGGAGACGCCGCAGACTTATATAGGGAGGAAGCCTTAGGCACAGGGGGCACGCAATGGGACTCCGGGGCGGCATCGCGATCGCAGCCCTCGTCTTCGCGATCGTGGCATGCCTCGCGATTGCCGGAGCTCCCCCCGTCGCGGCCGAGGCGGCGAGCACCGCCGCAGCGCAGGGCAATGCCGCGGCGAACTCCACTGCGGCCCTGAACATAACCGAGCTGGCCGTGATCTACGGCGAGTGGTCGTGCCCGCACTGTAGGGCGACCTACAACTACCTCGCGAGCGTCATGGGGCAGGACCGCGTCCTCTTCTGCGACATAACGGCGAACGCCACCTGCTACAGCTACTACTCGAAGGTCGTCAACGAGGCCTACGGGGGCACGATGTTGGTGCCGGTGACGATCTTCATATACATGTCGACCGTCACAGGCATAGTGATGGGGGAGATCTCGCCGAGCACCGTGCCCGCCAACTTCGTCAGCACATTCCTCAAGCCGAACAACAGCAACGAAATCCCTGTTTACGCCGGGACGAACGTCATAGGGAGGCTCAACGTGACGTCGCAACAGGACTTCATAGCGACGCACGTGCCCCTGGGAATGGTGCCCCAGGGCGCCACGAACCCCGTGGTGGGCCTCGTGACGACCCCTTGGCAGGAGCTCGTGGGGATCGTGCCCCTGCTCGTGGCCCTGGCCCTGCTCGACTCGGCTAATCCCTGCGCCCTCTCCATCTTCGTGTCCTTCGTGGCCGCAGCCGTGGGAGGCAGGAGGGGCTCGCTGGGGCCCGCTGTCGCGTTCGTGGCGGTTATCTACGCCGGCTACGTCGCGCTCGGCCTCGGCCTCTACGAGCTCTTCGGCCTGATCCCGCGCTGGGCTGCGGGGGCCGTCCTCGTGGCCTTTGCCACCTACACGGCACTTGACGCCTTCCGCGGCTCCTCGGGCCCCGCGTGCAGGGCGTGCGAGAAGCTCGGGGCGGGCACAGCGGCCGGGTACGTGGCCGCCGCGGCGCTGGCGCTCGCCTCGGTGGCTGTGCTGCTCCCGTGCGCGGCGGGGCCCCTGGCGACCTTCGTCGCCCTGGCCAGGGGCTTCCCGCTACCGATCATGGTGTCGCTGCTGATGGCGTACAACGTGCTCTTCGTCGCGCCAATGCTCGCAATGCTTGCGATCGCCAGGACTGCGAGGGGGAGGAAGAGGATCGCGGCGTGGCTGGGCAAGTACTCCAGGCCCGTGGCAATCGTGACCAGCCTCGTGCTCTTCGCCGCGGGCCTCTACCTCCTCTCCTCTTACTAGCGCGCTGACCCTCACGCCTTTTACCCTGCAGCTTCCCGTTACCTGGCTGGGGCAAGGGCATGGGGCTCGAGCGCTTCGTGGGCAGCGGCAAGGGCCCCGAGGAGGTGCTCAGGGAGATCGACCCAGCGGAGTTCGCGTCAGCCATAGACCACACTATGCTCAAGCCGGCTGGGGACCTCAAGCTATTGGAGAAGTACGCCGACGACTGCAGGAGGTACGGCTTCCGCATCCTGATCGTCCCCCCGTCCCTCGTCCCCTACGCAAGGGAGATGGGGGTCCGCGTGGGGACCGTGATCGGTTTTCCCAACGGCTACGCGGCGACGAGGGCCAAGGTCGCTGAGCTCGAGTGGGCAGCCGAGCAGGGCGCGGAGGAGGCGGACGTCGTGATGAACATAGCGCTCTTCAAGTCCGGCCTCCACGACGCCGTCCTTGAGGACCTGAAGGCCGTGGTCTCGGCCGCCCGCGAGAGGGGGGTGAAGGTGGTCAAGGTGATCATCGAGACGGGCCTGCTCAACGACTCCGAGAAGGCGAAGGCGCTTGAGCTCGTCGTGGCCTCCGGCGCCGACTTCGTCAAGACCTCGACAGGGTTCCTCGGGGAGGGGGCCACGATCCACGACGTCTCGCTCCTCTACGGGCTTGCCAGGGGGAGGGTGCAGGTCAAGGCCTCTGGCGGGATAAGGCATGCGATGGACGCGCTCGCGATGATATCGGCTGGGGCCTCGAGGATAGGCACGAGCGCTGGAGATAAGATCTTCGAGGAGCTGCTCGCCCTGAAGGGGATCCGCCGTGGCTGAGCCCTGGGGCATAGTGCTGGTCGAGCGCGTGACCGAGTACCTCAGGGCTGTCCACGCCGTCAGGAGGGTGCTGGCGTTCGAGAGGAGCCCCTACCAGGAAATAGCCGTCGTCGAGCTGGAGGGCTTCGGGAAGGCGCTCGTCATAGACAACTTCATCCAGAGCTCCCAACTAGACGAGTACCTGTACCACGAGCTCCTCGTGCACCCGGCCATGGTGCTCCACGACAACCCGAGGAGGGTCCTAATACTCGGCGGCGGCGAGGGGGCAGCCCTGCGCGAGGTGCTCAAGCACCCGAGCGTGGAGGAGGCCGTGATGGTGGACATAGACGCAAGGGTCGTGGAGCTCTCCAAGGAGCACCTGCCCGAGATCCACGCTGGCAGCTTCAACGATCCGAGGGCGCGCGTGCTGATAATGGACGGCTACGAGTACGTCATGAGGTCGCAGCCCAATAGCTTCGACGTCATCGTGATGGATCTCACGGATCCCTACGCGGGCGAGCCAGCGCAGAGGCTCTACACCCCGGAGTTCATGGCGGCAGCGAAGAGGTTACTGAGGGGCGGAGGCGTGCTGGTGACCCAGGCCGGGAACAGCCTGCTGTATCACCGCGACTACCTGAGGGTCAGGAGCGCGGTGGCCTCGGCCTTCAAGCACTACGTCGAGTACTGGACGTGGGTCCCCAGCTTCTCGATCGGCGTCAACTTCATACTCGCCTCAGACCACAGGGATCCATCGAGGCTGAGCGCCGAGGAGTTCGACGCCAGGCTCAGGGAGAGGGGGGTCAGGACGAAGTACATAAACGGCAGGAGGTACGCCGGCCTAGTGCTGCTCGGCCCCCTTGAGCCTCCTGAGGAGCGCCAGCGCGAGGGCCAGTGAGATCGCCAGCGCAGCGACGGCCAGGACCACGATCGGAGGGGGCGGCGCAGGGGACGCGGTGGGAGCAGCGCCAGGACTCGACGAGGCTACCGTGGGCTGGGCCCCCGGCATCCAGCTGGATGTCGCCAGCACGGAGCTCGCGGATGCCAGGACCTCGTCGAGCGATGCATTGGTGGCGAAGGCCCTGGCGCCAGAGAGCTCGACGCGCGGAAGCGCCGAGGATCGCCCCGTGACATTGGTGGCTGCCACGTACAGCGCCACCGGCGCTTCTACGAAGTCCGCCCTGAAGGTGCCGGCCAGGCCCCCGAACGACACTGCCACCTCCGCCCTCCTCGTGTCGAGCGCCACGAGGAGCCGCGCGGGGAGCTGGGGAAGATCTCCGAGGTAGTACCAGCTGTTCTGCGAGCCGGCCATCACGTAGACCCGGGGCCCCTCCCCAGGCCACTTCAACACGGCCACCCCATACGCGTAGACCTCGCCGGGCCCCATGTACACCATGAGGGCCCCGTAGTCGTCGATCTCGAGCGAGGACACCGTCGCCGTCGCCACGTACGTCCTGCCGGAGCCCTCGACCCTAGCCAGCACCTCGACGTGTGCAGAGGACGTGGGGGCCGCGGCCAGCGCGACGAGGAGCGCGAGGAACGTGACCCCTAGGATGCCCTTCCCTCCAGCCTCAATCCCATGAGGGATAGCGTGTGCCATATGAGCTGCTCCTTCACGGCGTTCACTATCTCCTCCCTGTAGTCGCCGTCCAGCCTTATTAGCGCGCCGTTGAGCGAGACAGCGCCCTTGAGCGAGGGCTCGTAGTGGGCAACGAAGTTCACGGAGTACCCCGACTCGGCCAGGGCCTTGGCCAGCTCGACCACGAGCGCTATGGCGTCGAACAGCCTGTCGCCGTTGCTGCCGAAGGCTATGGCGATCGTGAAGTCTACGCGCAACGGGCCCCGCCGGCCATCATACCAGGTCCCTCCCCTTTTAAAAACAGGGATTCGATTATGCGCGGGGACGTTGATGAGGAGGGCCTTGTTCAGGAGGGCGGAGGAGCTCCTCGAGTCGATGGACATGAAGTACCTCAGGATCCTCGAGGACCTGGTGATCGAGGAGCAGGAGATCTTGTCCAGGTCCTCGAGGGGGCCCGAGGACGAGCTTGCGCTGGCGGGCATTAAGGCGAAGAAATGGATCATCGCCAAGGAGCTCGGCGTATCAAGCGGGCCAGGGGACGAGCTGGTGCGCAAGCTCCTGACAGCGGCCCTCGCTCATGAGGAAGAAGAGCTGGAAGCAGAGGCACAGGGCTCCGGCCTCCTCGAGGCTTCCGTTGCCGACGAGGGCTAATGCCTGGCCACGCCTCCCGCGGCCCATGGCTCTTGCTTGCTTCTCAGCGCCCTTGGCCGCTGCCCGACTAGCACGCGTTACGGACCATTATGCCCCAACGACGCGACCTGCCGCGAATGTCCTTGCGGAAGCATACCAAGAGGCCAGCGCGAAAGTGCTCGGCGATGGCAGGGAGGCGGACCTGGCCGAGTACGAAATGCCGTGGACGCACACGTCGTCGCAGAGGACAGGGTCGAAGGGCCTGCGAGGGCAAGCGTCCTAGCAAGCCCCGGGGCCAAGTACGCATTGCTCAACTACGAGCTTCTCGGAGCTTATGAGGATGATGGACATGGACTATGAAAACGAGCCCTTACTGGTTTGTCCTCTCGGGGGTTCCCTGCCCGCAGCTGCCAAGCCTCTTTATGAGCTCCGCGATCTTCAAGACGGTGATCTCGTGGAGGTAGTGCTCAACCTTGCACGCGTCCTCCTCGGCTATGTCCCTCGGGACGCCGATGGACACGAAGAACTCCGTGAGCAGCCTGTGCCTCTCGTAGAGCCCCATCGCCACCTTGAGCCCCTTCTCCGTGAGCCTTATCTTGCCCCCCTGCCCGTACTCGACGTAGCCCTCCTCGCTGAGCTTCCTGAGGAACTCGAGGGCGCTGCTGGGCCTGACCCCGAGCAGCCTGGCCAGCTCCCTGACGCCCACCTTTCCCCTGCGCTCAAGCATGTAGAGGGCTTCGAGGTACTCCTCGGCCCTGGTCCTCATCCCGTGCCGCCTTGCTTCTTGGCCTTCCTGGCGGCCCTCTCGAGTATCTCAGCTGCCTGCTCGGGAAGCACGTAGCCCGGTATGAAGCTCAGGGGCTTGGCCCCGTACTTGCTGTAGTCCTCCATCCTGTTGATCACGACGAAGGGCACCGATTCGATGTGGTAGAGGTCGGCCTCGAGCGGGAGCTCTACTGCCTCGATCGTCTCGACCAGGAGCTCGTCATTTACCATTGCCATCTGGTTGAAGTAGTCGACGACTATCGGGCAATACGGGCACTCCGGGGTGACGAATATCTTTATGTGCAGCGGGACGTCGATGGCGTCAACCTTCTCCACGACCCTCTTGCCCAGCTTGATCTCCCCGTTAGCTATGTACTGGTGCGCGTATATGAACGGCGCGAACTCCTGGCCGCTGGGGAGCCCGTAGTAGCGGACGTTGAGCTTCCTGGTGCCGTAGTAGAAGGCGGGGACGAACCTGGGCCTGAGCGCCTCGGCCTCTGCCCGCTGGACGATCAGGAACTCGAGCTTCCCTTCGCTCACTCTCATGAGCTCCCTGGCCAGCTCGACCGCCTCCTCGCACGTCGGGCACTCGCCGTGCCTGTGGATGTGGGTGTGCGCGTGCCCGTGCTCCTCGATCTCCTCCTCGACCTCTATCGGCGCCTCCTCGACCTCGCCCTCGAGCACCGGCCTGGGGTTCCCGGTCTCTACCACCAGCCTGTCGACCACCTTACCCTTGAAGCCCCTGAATATGTCCCTGAGGGCGCTCTCCGTCTCCTCGTCGAAGAGCTTGCCAGCCATGGTTCCCACTCATTCGGTCTACCTAACTGCGGCCGCGCTTTATAAACCGTTAATGAGCCCGCCTCAACACAAACTACCCTGGGGCGGGCGGCGACATGCCGAGCGGGCTCTCGAGGAAGGTCGTGGAGCTCCTGGCCTCGAACCCCGGGCTGACACTGAGCGACATAGCTGGCATGCTTGGCGTGGACGCGAGGACGGCGAGGAGGGTCCTGTACCTCCTGAAGGCCAGGGGGATCGTCGAGCGGTCTGGCAACAGCTACTACCTGAGGCAGCCTGCCCCCCCGGCGGAGCGGCCGACGGGGCCGGCGGCCCGGGGACCCCCGGCCAAGCAGGGGGACGAGCTCGAGGAAGTCAGGAGGGAGATCAGGGAGCTGCGCGAAAGAGTAGAGGCCCTCGAGCGCAGGCTCGAGAAGGTTGAGGCCGCAGTCCTGAGGGGAAGGCAGGAGAGGCGCGGGGCAGCGCTGCCGAGGCCCGTGATGTCGGCCGCCGAGGCGCTACAGGCGCTCGGCCACAAGCTCGAGGAAGCGCTGGCCAGCGGAAGGGCCGTGAGGGTCGGCTCGCTCGTGGTCGAGGGGAGCTTCTTCGAGGAGTTCTGCAGGAGGTTCCCCATGGGCGTGGAAGAGGCCGAGCGCCTCAAGGGCCCCGAGAGGCTGTTGCTGGAGGAGATGAGGAGGGAGGGCATGGTCATATTGCAGGCCGGAAGGGAGCTGAGGCTGGTCTCGAGGCCCGGCACAAACGCTTAATTGCCCGCTCGGCCTGCCAACGGCCGGTGGCCCGTTTGGCTGGCGACTGGTTCGTGGCAGCAGTGCTGGACGCCTTCTTCGCCGCGCTGGCCACGATCTTCGCGAAGATCGGCCTGCAGGGCGTTGACTCGCTGGTGGCCACGGCGCTGAGGTCCGTTGTCATGTTGGGCATTGCCATGGCCATGGCGATCGCGCTGAGGGGGCCGCAGGCGCTCGGCGAAGTCACGAGGGGCCAGGCGCTCTACATACTCCTGAGCGGGATAGCTGGAGGCCTCTCGTGGATCCTATACTTCTACGCGCTGCAGAAGGGCCCCACGTCCCCGGTGGCCACCATAGATAAGACCAGCCTCCTCTTCATCGTCGTGCTGTCGATCCTCGTGCTCGGCGAGAAGGTCACGATCAAGCAGGCCGTTGCCGCTGCCCTGGTGGTCGCTGCGCTGGTGCTCGCAGCGCTCTGAGGCCAGGCCCCGTTTTTAGCCGCGCTGGACAAAGGTAGCGTGGGATGAGGAGGGAACCCGAACGCCGAGCGGTGATGAAGCTTCACGGTAGGCCGACCAACAGGATCCTAACGGCGGCCAGCGCCAGGGCCGCGGAGAGGAGCATTGCCGTGTAACTACGCGATGGCGCGGTTCCCGGAATCCCCCTCACCCCCTCCTCCAGCAGCGCCCCCCTGTACTCCTCGAGCCTGTCGCCGTACTCGTACATGAACGCCACTGCGGGGGCCAGCCTCCTCCCGGCTCCCTCTCCCTTGAGCTTTCCTATGCCGATCGACTCGACGGTTGCCCCGAGGGCCACGGGGGCCAGCCTCCACGTCGCCAGCACGTAGATCGGCGCCCTCCCGCTGACCCTGGAGAGGGCGCTCGCGACGTTGGCAGGGCTAATGGAGTTCCCTACGAAGATGATCGCAAGCGATATCGCCATCGTCCTGGCGAAGATCGAGGCGACGGCGAGCGCGCCAACGGGCGCCGACGCCAGCAACCACGTGAGCAGCGCCGTCGCGGAGTACCACGCCGCGACGATCGAGGACAGCGCAGCCGAGGCGAACAGCCACTCCGGGCCGGGCCAGGCAGCGCCCAACGCGGCGGAGGCCGCGAGCACGGCGAGCGCAGGCTCGGGGCGCTGCGACAGGATCGCGTAGAGGCTGGAGGCGGCGAAGGCGGCCTTGGCCCACCAAGCCGCCCTCCTGAAGCCCTTCTCGCCGCTGAGGAAGAGCGCCCTGAAGGCCAGGGCGGCGAGGCCCCCGATCACCCGGCAGCCACCTCGAAGATCCTGTCCGCGACCCTCATCAGCCTCTCGTCGTGCGTGGACGCCACGATCGTCCTGCCCTCGCGGACCAGTTCAACGAGCAGGTCGGCCAGCTCCAGGGCCGTTGAGTGGTCGAGGCCCCCCGTTGGCTCGTCGAGCAACAGGATCCTGGCTCCGAGGAGCATTGCGGAGGCCAGGGCGACCCTGCGCCTCTCGCCGCTGCTGAGCTTCGCGAGCGGCCTGTCCAACAGCTTGCCGAGGCCCAGCCTCTCGACGATTTCCCCTGGGGACGCGCCAGACCTCGACGAGGCCGTTGCCAGCTCCTCGGCCGGGGTGGGGGCCGAGAAGTACAGCACGGGGTTCTCCGGCACGTAGATCGCTGGGGCCCTCCTAACGACCCTCCCCCTCTGCGGGCTCAGGATGCCCGAGAGCACCTTGAGGAGCGTGGTCTTGCCGGAGCCGTTGGGGCCGACAACTGCCACCAGCTCGCCGAAGGACGCGCTGAAGTCGATGCCCCTTAGCACGTAGTCCCCGCCGGGGTACCTGAACCATATGCCCCTGGCTTCGAGGCTGCTGGCCCCTCCCGCCGCCCTGGGCCCCCGGGCGGGGACCTCGGGATCCCTATCCTCGAAGGCCTCCGCCCACTCCCCGTGGTACTTGACCCTCCCGCCGTCGAGCAGTAGGAGCCTCGGCCTCAGCGGGCTCCACGCCGAGGGCATGTGGTCCACCACGAGCGCTGCGATGCCCTCGCGGGCCAGCTTCCCGACGGCCTCGACCACGCCCCTCCTCGCGTGCCGGTCGAGGTACACGAGGGGCTCGTCCATGGCAAGCACCCTCGCGCCGCTCCAGAGGCCCTCGGCGACCAAGAGGCGCTGGAGCTGTCCGGCGCTGAGCGAGAAGGTCGGATCGTCGGCGAGCGCGCCGAGGCCCGCCGCCTCCAGGGGCGCGCGCTCGCAGGGGGCTCCGAAGTACCTTGCCGCAAGGCAGAACTCAGCCCACACCGTGTGGCCTATGACAGAGAACCACGGCTCCTGTGGCACGTACGCGATCAGCCTCGAGGCGCTCGCGGGATCGAGAGCCCTCCCGCCCAGCTCAACGGAGCCCCTCAGGTAGCCGCCCGCCCTCCATATGGTCTGGGTCACAGCCCTCAACAGCGTGGTCTTGCCGGACCCCGATCTCCCAGCCACCAGCAGTACCTCGCCCTCGTCGAGGTCGAAGGATACGTTCCTAACTGAAAAGCCGCCCGGATAGCCTGCCTCCTCGATCCTGGCCCTGAGGATCGGCCCGGTCGAATCCATGGCCTAGCCGCTCGAGTACCCAGCCCTCCTCAGCCACGCTGCCAAGGGCACGGCTATTAACGCTCCGGCGACTGCCTGGCCTATGTTCACCGGGACCTCGTACAGCGCGTTTATCGGGGGCCTCCCCGTCAGCGGGTTGCTCACGAAGTACTCGTAGAGGAAGTAGCCGAGGACCATCAGCATGCCGGCGAGGAGCACCGCTATGGCCTCCCCTCCCCTGACCAGGGCCCTGAGGATCGCGTAGGCTATGGCGAACGATAGGGCGAGGACCGCCAGCAGCCAGATCCACAGCGGCACGTCGGCAAACGCCGTGATCCCCCAGGCCGAGGGCCCGACCTCGATCCCCCCGGACCAGTACGCAGCGGCGTAGTAGGCTCCGACCGCGAAGTACAGGCCGCCCACTGCCGCCACGTAGCCCCTCTCCCCCCTCCTGAGCTTCCTGACCAGCCAGCCGGCCGCGTAGCCCTCCACGAACTTTATCACGAGCGTGGCCGGGGCAAATATGGCGTAGCCAGTGGACAGATCTGCCAGCGATGCCCCCACGCCCCCCGCCACGGCCGCCACCAGGGGCGATGCCGTGAGCGCGGCCAGGTAGATGACAGCCTCGCCGAGGTTGAAGTAGCCCCCGGTGACGGGCTGGTAGATCTGGAGCGCCACGGTGGCGGCATACGTCATGACGGTGAATACGGCCGCCAGCACCACCTCCCTAGCCGAGAGCCTGGGCATGAGATGTCCCCACGACAGAAGATGCTGAAAATCTAATATAAAGTTAATGCTTTAAGTAGGCCTTTCAGCGCCGCTGGCAACGTAGTACCTCTTGGAGCCTCCCACCAGCTCCGCCCTCACCACGCCCCTCCTGGCGAGGTCGGAGAGGTGCTGGTAGATGGCCTGCGGACTTATCCTCAGCCCCAGCCTCTTCCAGATCTCGTAGCCCGTTAGGCCGGGCTCGCGCCTCAGCAGCTCGACTATCATGTGCTTGGTCGCGCTGGGGAATGCCTCGAGGTACCTGGATCTCGCTGGCCTGGCGTAGGCCGACGAGGCCTTGAGGCCCTGGCCGGTCAATAGGACAACGGAGCGGTCCTCGGGCTCCTCGAGGAACCCCGCGAGTGCCACCGCGGACGCGGGCTCCACGAAGAGCCCCTCCTCGCGGGCCAGCCTCTTCGCTGCCTGCACGACGTCGCGCATCCTCACCGCCATGGCAGTGCCGCGCCGCTCCATTGCCCTCAGGACGTGCTCGAGTATCGGCGGGCGCAGGTACCTCATGGTGGGCGGCGCCTCCTCGGCACACTTCTTCGCTCCGCTGACGCGGCTGGAGTAGAGCGGGTTGCCACAGGTCTCGACGCCGACGATCTCAGGTGCCCTGGGGATGGCGCCGCTCCTCTCCATCAGCTCGTAGCCGATCGAGAGCGCCAGGTACGTGAGCCCGCTCCCTAGGGGGACGTAGACCCTCCTCGCAAGGGGGGCCTGGAGCGCCAGCTCGTAGGCTATCGTGGCCATGCCCTCGAGGCCCAGCTCGTTGTGAGTGCTGGTGGCGTCGTAGAGCCCTTCCCTCCTCGCCCTCTCGCCGACCTTGTCCGCCAGCTCGTCTATTCCCTCCTCCCTAACGATAACCGTTGCCCCGTAGGCCCTCGCCATTAACACCTTCTCGACGTCGGAGCCCGCGGGGACGTACGCCGTGACCGGTATGCCCGCCCTGGCCGAGTAGGCCGCGACGCTCGCCGCCGTGTCGCCGTCGCTCGCCAATATCACTCGCCTCGCCCCCGCGGAGGCAGCGTCGCTGACCATGAGCGCCGCTGCCCTATCCCTGAAGCTCCCCGTCGGGTTCCTGCCCTCGTCCTTGAACTTCAGGTCGAGGCCCCCAGCGAGCCTGGCCGACGATATGAGCGGCGTGGAGCCCTCGCCGAGGCTGATCTTGACCCTGAGGCTTGGGAGCGCCCCCTCGAACCTCCATATCCCGGCCCCTTCCCCCGGGCCACTCCATCGGCCGCCTCCCTCAGGCCTCATCAGCCCTCCGCAACGAGGGCACACTATGGGCCTGAGGGGGCCCTCGGCCACGAATCCGCAGGCCTCGCACCTGAGCCTCAAGGGAGCTCAGCTCAGAGGGGGAGGTGGTGGTCCTCCTTCGTGGCCCTGAACACTATGCTTGTCCTCGTCTGCTTGACGTAGGGGCTCTTGAGGAGTGATTTGACGAAGGCGTCGAGCTCGGCTATGCTCTTGAAAGCGGCTATGAGGGCCACGTCGAACTCCCCCGTTATGTCGTAGACGGCCAGCACGTTCGGGTGCGCCGCCAGCTCCTCCTCGAGGTCGATGATGTGCTTGCCGTCGACGTTCACGAGGATCAGGGCCTTCACGGTGTAGCCGAGCGCCGAGTAGTCTATGTCGACCGTGTACCTCCTTATCACTCCCCTGCGCTCCAGCCTCTTGATCCTCTCGTAGACCGTTGAGACCGGCCTCCTCAGCTCCTCGGCCAGCGACTTGACGCTCCTCCTGCTGTCCTCCCTCAAGGAGTTGAGTATCATCCTGTCTAGCCCGTCGAGCTCGTCGCCCCTGCCCAATCCCTTCACCATCGTAAACTTTACGATATCACGACCAGCTCAGTTATAAGTTTTTCCAGGCCTTTCGCGAGCACAGGTGAAACATTGACACATGTCACCCTGCTGTACACGGACGTCGCGGGATACCTTAGGAGGGTCTCCGTCTGGATCGACGGCGAGCCCAACACGCTGAGTAAGGTGGAGGCCAACGTCGATGGCTCAAGCATCCTCGGCTTCGAGAGCGTGGAGAGGAGCGACGTGGTCGTGAGGCCCGCGTCGAGCAGGATCCTCGACCTCAGGAGGCACGGCCTCCACTACGCGGTGTTCGCCGGCGTTTTCAGGGCCGACGGAACGAGGCACGAGAACGATCCAAGGCACGTGGCCGAGGCCCTCGAGTCCCACCTGGCCTCGATGGGCCTCGAGGCGAGAGCGGGGGCCGAGGTCGAGTTCTACGTGGTCGAGAGGGCGTTGGCCGAGGTCGGGACGAGGACGCAAAAGCTCGTCGTGGAGGCCTCGCTCCCGGCCAAGGGCCTCGAGGGGGCTGCCAGGAAGGCCTACAACCTGGCCGCAAAGCTGCCCCACGAGGACGTGGTGGAGGCAGTCGTCGGGGACCTGACATCCCTCGGCTACAACGTTAGCAAGGTTCACAGGGAGAACGGGACCAGCGGGCAGGTGGAGCTGGCCAGCGGCCAGCTGGGGCCGACGGAGCTCGGGGACTTCGTTCAGCTGGCCAAGTTGCTCGCCAGGCTCGAGGCCAAGGAGAGGGGCCTCGAGGCGATCTTCCTCCCCAAGCCGTTCCACGGGGATTACGGAAGCGGCATGCACGTACACGTGAGCTTGTGGAGCGGGTTCAGGAACCTCTTCGAGGGCCTCTCGGAGGAGGCGAGGCACTTCATAGGCGGCATCCTGGAGCACGCGAGGAGCCTGGCCGCCTTCACGAATCCGACCGCGAACAGCTACAGGAGGCTCGTGGAAGGCTTCGAGGCGCCCGTCTACGTGTGCTGGGGAGTCGGGAACAGGTCGGCCATGGTGAGGGTGCCGATGCGCGACACGGGAAGGATCGAGGTGAGGAGCCCCGATCCTCTCGCGAACCCGTACCTGGCGGTGGCGGCAATCATCATGGCTGGGCTGGACGGGATCAAGAGGGGCCTCGACCCGGGCGAGCCCGTGCCCTACAACGTCTACAGATCGCCCGAGGGGAGGATCCACCCGACGATCCCGAGGAGCCTCGAGGAAGCCCTGGACGCGCTGGAGAGCGATAACGAGTACCTGAAGCCCGTCTTCAGCTCCTCGCTCATAGAGAGCTACGTGGAGCTCAAGAGGCAGGAGGCGAGGCTCGCCAGGTCCGTCCCGGCACCCATAGACTACGTGCTGTACCTAGACCTCTGAGGCACGCGTATAAGCCCTCGGCGCGTTTCCCCAAGCGGTGAGAGGCCCTGATCGTAGGCGTCATAAGCGACACGCACGATGCCCTAGCCCCCACGCTCAAGATCCTCCAGGAGCTCAGGGCCGAGAGAGTGGAGGAGGTCCTGCACCTCGGCGACATCATATCCCCGTTCACCGTGAGGAGGATGAGGGAGGCCCTCGGCAGCGGGGCCAGGGTGGTGGCGGTGCTCGGCAACAACGACGGCGACGTGCCCGTGCTCAGCAGGCTCTTCCACGAGTACGGCTGGGAGCTGCTCCACGGAATAGCGCTGCTAGACCTAGGTGGCTCGCGCTACGTGGCCTTCCACGGCTTCCACGACCCCCAGACAACTGAGATTATTGCCAAGTCGCTCGCCACCGTCGAGGGGATTAGGGGGGTCCTCTTCGGCCACACCCACAGGGTCCTCCACGTGGACCTGGGAGGCAAGATCCTGTTGAACCCCGGGGAGGCCTGCGGCTATTTATCAGGGAGGCACACCTACGCGATCCTGGACACCTCGAGGAACCTCGTGGAGATACGCGAGGTGAAGCCCGCGTAGGGGGTGACAGGGGGTGTCGGGCACGAGGCTCACCTCCGCGAGCTCCCCGGTCAGCGAGGAGGGGAGGGTCTACCACCTCCAGGTCAAGGCCGGGGAGGTCAGCAGGTACGTCCTGCTGCCCGGCGATCCCGAGAGGGTGCCGAGGATAGCTGCCCACTGGGACAGGTCGTGGAAGGTGGCGCAGCACAGGGAGTACGTGACTTATAGCGGCTATTACAAGGGGACGTTCATCTCGGCGACCAGCACGGGCATCGGGGGGCCAGCCACGGCGATAGCCGTCGAGGAGCTCGCGAGGGTGGGGGCTGACACCTTCATAAGGGTCGGCACCACCGGGGCGTTGACGAGGAGGATCGGGATCGGCGACGTAGTGATCTCGTCCGCTGCCGTGAGACTCGACGGGACCAGCAGGCACTACGTGATGCCCGAGTACCCCGCCTCGGCGACGCCCGAGGTGGTCCTGGCACTCGTCGTCGCCGCCGAGTCGCTCGGCGTCAGGTACCACGTCGGCATAACGGCCAGCAGCGACAGCTTCTACGTGGGGCAGGAGAGGCCCGGCTTCAGGGGCTACCTGCCTCCGTTCCAGAGGGGACTAATAGAGCACCTGAGGAGCGCCAACGTGTTGAACTTCGAGATGGAGGCAGCGACCATATTCACGTTGGCCAACGTGTACGGCCTCAGGGCCGGCGCCGTCTGCGCCGCAATAGCGAACAGGGAGACCGAGGAGTTCGTCGTCGACGCGGGGGTCGAGGACGCGATAAGGGTCGCAAACGAGGCCGTCAGGATCCTGGGCGAGTGGGACGAGGAGGCAAGAAGGGCGGGAGCGACGGCCATGTCCGCCGCGGCCAGGAGGCTGGCCAGGGCCTAGGCCATGGGAGATAAGATCCACGTGTCCGTGGGCAACCTCAACGCCGACATCACGCTCTTCCTGGGCTCGCTGCCTGATCCCGACTCGGCGGTCGAGGCCGCCGGAGCGCTAGTGTCGCCGGGCGGGGCCGCGACCAACTACGCAGTTGCCGCCGCCAGGTACGGGCACTACCCATACCTCGTGGCGTCGGCCGGAAACGACAGGCTATCGGAGGAGGTTCTGGCTAGGGTCGCGGCCATGGGCGTGAACACCAGGTACGTGAAGAGGGTCGAGGCGTCGATAGGGCTGGTCGTGTCGCTGGTCACGAGGGACGGCGAGAGGAGGATGGTGAAATACAGGGGGGCGAACGAGTACCTGAGCCCAACGGACTTGCCAAGGCACCTCCTGAGGGAGGCGAGCGTCGTCCACGTGGCCTCGATCCCGCCGCTGATCGCCGGCGAGATGGTCGAGGTGGCCGGCAGGTCGGGGGCGCTCGTCTCGTACGACCCTGGCGCCGCTGCCCTCGCCGAGCCCGAGAGGGTGGCTAGGGTCGCCGCGCGCGCCGACGTGCTGTTCCTCAACAGGACCGAGGCCAGGGCCATGTACAGTGGCCTACGGGGCCTCCTGAGGCAGGGCCTCGAGGTGCTAGTGATCAAGAGGGGCTCGGCCGGCGCCGTCGCGCTGACGCCTAACTCGGCCTACGTGGGGACCTCGAGGCCGGTGAGGCAAGTAGTCAACGCCACTGGCTCAGGCGACGCGCTGGCAGCGTACTTCAACGCCGCCTACGTTGACTACGGCGACGTCGGGAGGGCCCTCCTCTACGGCGTGGCGGCCGGCACGCTCAAGGCCAGCTGCAAGGAGAGCCACGCCTGCTGGGACAGGGGGCTCTTCGAGGACCAGCTGTCCAAGGCCTCGGTCAGCGAGGTCCGCGCCGAGCAGATCGATAAGGTGCTGGAGGGCCTCCTCGCCTAGCCCGGGGCAGCGCCTTGCCCGGGACGCCGGGGATTGCCGAGGTCATCTCCACGATCCCGCTGGCCCTGGAGGAGCACGAGCTCCCGGCGATCCTCTGGGTCGAGCGGGCCGCCAGGGAGGCGCGCTGCAGGACGTGCCTGATCGCTGTGGACGACGCCGACGAGGCCGTGGCGGCAGTCCTGAGGGCGCTCTGTGGGGCTCCCGAGGACGCCGACGCGTTCGAGATGGCAGGGCACGCGAGGGCCCTGCTCAGGCTGAGGCGCGTCAGGGAGGAGCTCGGGAGGGCCAACGATCCGGAGAGGAGGGCGGATCTGCTCGCGGAGGCGCACAGGCTCGTAGCGGGCCTCGAGGAGCTCTGGGCGGAGAGGAGGGAGCTCTTCGAGGCCCTCGAGGCGTCGATCGAGGGGGAGGGCCCCGGATGCGTCGAGGAGCTGGGGAGGCGCCTCTCGCTCAGGTACGGCGTCTCAGCGGCCAGGGTCGTGGCACTCTCGCAGGTGGCTAGGGGGGCTGCCGGCAGGACGTTGGCCGAGAAGTGCGCAGCGCTCGCGAGCGCGCTGGGAGGGCCCGGGGCCGTCGTCCTCGTTGCGCCATCCAGCTATAGGCCATTCTCCGACGTCCTCGGCCCCATTCGCCTGGTCTTCGCAGACTAACGCATAAATGACTGGGCGCGTTTGTTTCCCGCGGGGGGACCTTGAGGCTCCTGGAGCACGTGGCAAAAGACATCCTCAGGAGGCACGGGATCAGGGTGCCCGAGGGGAGGGTCGCCACGAGCCCCGAGGAGGCAGCAGAGTTCGCCAGGAGGCACGGCCGCGTCGTCCTCAAGGCCCAGGTCCCCGTGGGCGGCAGGGGGCTCGCGGGCGGCGTCCTCTTCGCCAATAGCCCTGACGAGGCTGCCGCGCTCCTGGCGAGGATCCTCGGCACGAGGATACGGGGCTACGCAGTGAGGAAGGTGCTCGTGGAGGAGGCGATCCAGGTTGCGAGGGAGTTCTACATATCGCTCACCGTGGATAGGTCCGAGCGCTCCTACCTGTTCCTGGCCTCCGACATGGGCGGCGTCGAGATCGAGGAGCTCGCGAGGAGGCACCCCGAGAGGATCCTGAAGATCCGGGTGGATCCGTTCGAGGGCTACAGGAGGCACGTGGGCAGGAGGATCGCCAAGTTCCTCGGCCTCGCGAGGGACTCGTGGGAGGCGGTCGACTCCATTGCCTCCGCGATGTACAGGATCATGTTAGACGTGGGCGCGGAGCTCGTCGAGGTGAACCCGCTGGCCTTGGCAGCCGATGGATCGCTCGTCGCGCTCGATGCGAAGATATTGGTCGACGACAACTCGTTGCCCAGGGACAGCGAGCTCGCGAAGGCCTCGAGGGAGGCGTACAGCGAGGCCGAGCTGGAGGCAATGGACGCCGGCTTCTCGTACGTCGAGCTGGAGGGCGACGTTGGGATCGTGGGGAACGGGGCGGGGCTGACCATGGCCACGCTCGACCTGGTTAAGGCCTACGGAGGCGAGCCGGCGGACTTCCTCGACATAGGCGGCGGGGCCAGCAGCGAGAGGGTGGAGAGGGCGGTCAGGCTGCTGCTCGCCAACCCCAGGGTCAAGGCGATCCTGATCAACATATTCGGGGGCATAACGAGGTGCGACGAAGTTGCCAGGGGCATAGCGAGGGCCCTTGAGGGGGGCGCGCGGAAGCCAATCGTGGTGAGAATGGTGGGGACGAACGAGGAGGAGGGGAGGAAGCTGCTCGAGAGCGCGGGCATAGCGGCGTTCAGGGACGCCGAGGAGGCCGCCAGGCGCGTGGTCGAGATCGTGAGGGGGGGCCTGTGAGGGTGCTCGGGCTCTCCAGGGCCACCAGGGTCCTGGTCCAGGGGATAACGGGAAGGGAGGGGAGCTTCCACGCCAAGCTCATGTTGGAGTACGGCACGCGCATCGTCGCCGGCGTGACCCCGGGCAAGGGAGGCTCGAGCGTCCACGGGGTGCCGGTCTACGACAGCGTGTGCGAGGCGCAGGAGGGGGCCGGACCGATCGAGGCCTCCGTGATCTTCGTGCCGGCTGCCTCGGCGCCAGACGCGATCTACGAGGCCGTCGACTGCGGCGTCCGCCTTGCCGTGGTGATAACCGAGGGGATCCCGCTCCACGAGGAGCTGAGGGCCGTGAGGTACGCGAGGTCGAGGGGGGTAACGGTCGTGGGACCCAACACGCCGGGCGTGATAGTCCCCGGCGAGATCAAGCTCGGGATAATGCCGGGGGACTACTTCGCCCCCGGCCGCGTCGCCGTGATCTCGAGGAGCGGGACGCTGACCTACGAGGTCGCCTGGAGCCTGTCGAGGGCAGGCCTCGGGGTGTCCTTCGCCCTCGGCATCGGAGGGGACCCGATCACGGGCGTGGACTTCGCGGAGGCCTACGAGCTTGCGCTGCGCGACGAGGCGACCGAGGCCCTAGTTGTCGTGGGCGAGATAGGGGGCGACGCCGAGGAGAGGTTCGCCGAGATCTACGAAAGGTCCGCGAGGAAGTTGCCAGCCGTGGCCCTCGTGGCAGGCGCCAGCGCGCCGCCCGAGCGCCGCATGGGGCACGCCGGCGCGATAATCTACATGGGCCGGGGCGACTACGCCTCGAAGGTGGGAGCCCTATCGAGGGCCGGGATCAGGGTGGCCAGGAGGGTATCGGAGATCCCGTCGATGGTAGCCGAGCTGCTCGGGGGGCAGGCTAAGTTTAAGTCCTAGCCCTCAAAGCTATGTGGTGTGGGTGGACGCCTTGTCAGCCGTGATAGTGAGGGAGTTCCCGAACGTCAAGGAGCTCGTCAGGAACGTGGACGAACAGGTCAGCGCCCTGAGGCAACAGCTGATGGAGCTGGTCAAGAGGCTCGAGGATGTGAGGATTAGGGCCGAGCATGAGAGGAAATTGAGGGAGATCTTCAAGGCCCTTGGCACCGAGCCGCCCTCGAGCAGCAGGAGCATCGACCTCGGGGCCGTGAGGCTCGTCGTGAACCCCGGCGCCGAGGACGAGAGCAAGGCCCTCGAGGAGGCCATAGACCGCGCTAACAAGGCCCTGCAGGCGCTGCAGGCTGCCAGGAAGGCTCTCGAGCCTCTGGCGGGGGCTGACGTCGAGTTCAAGATCCTCGTAATTTATAGGGACGGCGTGCCGGCGATGATCCTCGTCAAGCCCCCGTAGCGCCGGTCCCGCCCCGTAGAGTTAAAAGCGCGGCGGACAGCGTGGAGGTGGCGCGGGTGGCGCGAGTGGGAGCCGTGGAAGGGATCGGCCCGGGGAAGAAGGCGCCGCTCGAGGTCAACGTGCTCATAGAAATTCCGATGGGCGGCTCCGTCAAGTACGAGCTCGACAAGGAGCACGGAGTCCTGGTGGTCGACAGGATCCTATTCACCTCCATGGTCTACCCGTTCAACTACGGGTTCGTGCCCGGGACGCTTGAGGAGGATGGAGACCCCGTCGACGTCCTAGTGCTCGGCTACGAGCCGCTCCTCCCGGGCTCCGTGATAAGGGCCAGGCCCATTGGGGTGCTCGAGACCGAGGACGAGAAGGGCAGGGACGCGAAAATCGTCGCAGTGCCCGCAGACGACGTCGACTCGAGATTCTCCGGGATCAAGGACGTGTCCGACTTGCCCCAGGCGCTGAGGGACAGGATAGCCCACTTCTTCGAGCACTACAAGGAGCTCGAGAAGGGGAAGTGGGTCAAGGTGGTTGGGTGGCACGGCGCTGAGGCGGCCAGGGAGAGGATAGCCAGGGCCGTTGAGGCCTACAGGAGGTCCTCGGGCGCCACCGGCTAATTTTTCACGGGGCCACCAGCGCCCTGAAGCCCAAGGACTCCAGGGCCCTCCTGAACCTGTGCGCGACGGAGCTCCTGGTCCCGTCGATCACGACGCGTGAGGGCTTGCTGAGAGCCACGTACTCGACGAGCTCGTCGAAGTCGGCGTGGCCGCTCAGCGCGACGACCCACGCGTCCTCGCCGACCCTCCTCGCGGGGGCCTCGAACTCCCAGCCGCTCAGCAACACGTGGAGCGAGCCGTCGTTGAACTTCCTGCGGCGGGCCTCGCTCGCGTGCTTGAATATCACGCAGCCGTCGCCCCAGCTGCCCTCCCTTATGCTGCCTATCGAGAGCCCGTGCCTCATGGCGATCACGCTCAGCCTGTAGATCTTCGGGGGAGCAACGAAGGGCCCCTCCACGCCGTGTCTCCTGAGGAGCTCCATGGCCGCCTGGAGCTTGCCGTGGTAGCCGTACACGACGACCCTGTCGTACCTCGCGAGCCCATCCTCGACCAGGGAGGCGAGGGCCTCCGGGACCTCGTGCTTGAAGGGCCTCCTGAACCTCGGGTCTCCGTAGGTGGCGTCGATCACGAGCACGTCCGGCTCGTCGACGACCCTCGTGGCCGGGGTGAGCCTGAAGTCCCCGGTGTACGCGAGCCTGAGCCCTCCCTCCTCGACGACTACCTGGGCCGAGCCAACGATGTGATCTGCCTCGAGGAGCTCGATGCGCGCCCCGCCTACATCGAGGGGGACGCGGTAGGGGAGCGGGCGTGCCTTCCTGCGCAGGAGCGCCCTGAGGGCCGCATCGCCGAGGAGCTCCTCGGCCATATCCACGGTGGCGCCCGTGGCCACCACTACGTCGGAGCTCCTGAGGCTCTCCTCGAGGCCCAACATGTGGTCCGAGTGGGCGTGCGTTATGGCCCTGACCCTCCTGTGCCAGTGGCCGTCCACAGCAACACTCGTGCCGAGCAGCACGGCCTTGGTCTCGCCGACCACTGTGGCCTCAGCCAACCTCGCTGCCCCCTAGCCCCTCGACGGGACGCCACCTCCTAGTCTTGGGGTCGAAATATATGAGCCCGTCGTCCCTGAGCGCCCTGAAGAGGGCAATGCCCTTCTCGTCGAGGAGCTTCTTCGCCTCCTCCTCGCTGTTGGTCCTGAGCTCCTCGAAGACCTTCCTCCTGAACTCGTTCCAGTAGTCGGGGTCCACGGCGACCCTCTCCTTCGAGAGCTCTATCACCACTGCCCCCTCCCTCTTGAGGTATTCGAAGAACCTGTCCCTCTGGATCTTGGGGGGCAGGCCGCCCTCGAAGAGCACCTTGTCCTCCCTCAGCCTCTCGAACCCGGTCCTTTTTCTCTCAGGCCTCCTGGCCTGGCGCTGCGCCTCCGCCCTCTCCGCGACCGACTTCACCTGCTCCTCGAGTTTGTCGACCCTCTCGTAGAGGTCGCTCAGGAGCCTCCTCACGTTCTCGAGAGCCTGCATGTGCTTGTTCACTTCGTCCTGCACGATCCTAGCTATCCTGGCCCTCAGAGAGTCCTCGGCCTCCCTCCCGCCCCTGAGCCTTGAGGCGATCACCGAGACGACGAAGGACTCGACGTCCTTGAAGCCCTCCCTCCTCGCTGCCTCCTCGAGCTCCCTGTAGAGGTCCTCGTCGAGCCGTACAGTGATGCTCCTCTTGCCGTCAGGCATATAATGTTACCGGGTCCGATCCGTGTACTCACTGCGCTCGGGAGGATAATAAGGGAGGCGCCTTGTTGGTCGCCGACGCCCACCTGCACACCAACCCCGTCGTCGGGCGCGGGGCCAGGGCAATAGCGAAGAAGTTCAAGTCCGAGGGCGGGTGGTTCGCCGCGCTGGTCTCCCTCCCCCCTCAGCACTACGGGCTGGCTGGGGGCACGCTGGACGATTACAGGAAGGTCGTGGAGCTAATGGTGAGGGAAGCGAGGGAGGCCAGGGAACAGGGGCTCGAGGTCGCCGTCCTCGCGGGCTTCCACCCGAGCGAGGTGGACCGGTACGCTAGGATGGGCATGAGGGCCGACGAAGTGTACAGGCTGGCTGTCGAGGTCCTGGAGATGATCGCGGGATATGCTAGGGAAGGGCTCGTGCAGGGCATAGGCGAGGTCGGGCGACAGCACTACGGCACTTCCCCGGAGAGGTTGACGGTGGCGGAGCTGGTGACGGCTAGGGCGCTCGAGCTCGCAAGGGATCACGGGCTCCTCGTCCACCTCCACATGGAACAGGCTGGGTGGGCCACGGCGTCGTGGGCAGCCACCATGGCAAGGCTCGCCGGGACCCCCCAAAGGCTCGTGGCGGTCCACCACGCGTACGCCGAGACGGCGAAGTGGTGCAACTCGCTGGGCCTCTTCCACTCGATCCCCGTGAAGCTGGACCTGGGCAAGGCTGTCCCGAGGCCGCCGAGCCGCTCCATGATCGAGTCCGATTACATAGACGGGGAGCAGAGCTCCAACCCTCCGCCGTGGGAGATCGGGAGGAGGCTCGAGGAGCTCGTGAGGGAGGGGGGAATCGGGGAGGAGGACGCCATGAAGTTGGCGGTGGACAACGTTGCGAAGTTCTACGGCGTTCGTCCTCCGTAGGGGCTCCTGCGAGATCTGCATGCTCAGGGACGCCACGAGGACCTGCCCCTCCTGCGGCAGGAGGGTGTGCGACGACGACTGGGACGACGAGAGGGGGGTCTGCAAGGTGTGTGCCGAGACCACTTGCGAGATCTGCAGGAGGAGGCCGGCGATCGGCTACTGCAGGGTGTGCGGCAGAGTCGGCTGCGAGGACTGCTTGATAGAGGAGTCGCCCGTCTCCTATATCTGCGTGGACTGCGCCAGGGCTCTAGGGAGGAGTAGGGCATGAAGGCTGGGAAGCCCCCCTGGCCCGTGCTCTCGGCCCTCATCTCGCTGTTGCCGTCGGACGACCCTGACCTAGTAGCAGGTCCCTCGCTGGGCGAGGACGCCGGCGTCGCGAGGCTCGGCGACGGCTTCCTCGTGGTCCACAGCGACCCCATAACAACTGCCACGAGGAGGATAGGGTGGTACGCTGTTCACGTCGCAGCCAACGACGTGGCCGTCCGGGGCGCGAGGCCCAGGTACTTCCTTCCCGTCGTGCTCCTGCCCCAGGAGGGGTGGAGCGCCGAGGAGATCTTCAGGGACATGGCAGCTGCCCTCGGGGAGGTCGGGGGAGTGGCCATGGGAGGGCACACGGAGGTCACGCCTGGGCTCCCCAGGCCCATAGTGTCCATGACCTCCATCGGCTACACGAGAGGCAGGGTGGTCATGACCAGGGACGCCAGGCCGGGCGACGTGGTGATAGTCTCGGGCTGGATAGGCGGGGAGGCGGCGAGCATAGTGGCGCAGGACTTCGCTGACAGGCTCAGGGAAGTTGACGAGGGGCTGATCGAGAGGGCCGCGTCCCTGTCGAGGCACATAAGCGTCGTCGAGCGCGCGCTGGCGGTGAAGGACCTCGTGAACTCCATGCACGACGCAACGGAGGGAGGGCTCCTGCAGGCCCTCAGGGAGGTGGCGCTGGCAAGTAACACGAGAATAGTGGTCGACGTGCGGAGGGTGTCCCTGGACCCCGCCGTGGAGGCCGTGCTGGAGGCCGTGGGGCTCGACCCGCTGAGGTCGCTCAGCAGCGGATGCCTCGTCGCCACAGCGCCGCGGGAGAGTGCCGAGGAGGCCGTGGAGAGGCTCGAGAAACAGGGCGCGCCAGTCCAGGTCGTGGGCGAGGTCGTCGATAGGCCGGGGAAGGGGGAGCTGGTCCTCGTCAACGGCGAGCGCAAGGAGATCGTCGCGAGCGACATAGTCGACGAGATTTATAAGCTATGGTCCTGATGGCTCTGCAAGCGGTGGAAACCGCCGTGGACCCCTTCGCCAGCTGCGCATCAATGCTCGAGAGGCTCAGCAAGTCGATCGAGGAGGGCGTGCTCTCGAGGTCCAGTGAGCTGAGCGCGAGGGAGCTCTCGCTGGCCGCCTCGGTCAGGTCCGTGGCCACGACGGCGCTTGAGATCGTGAGGAGAATAAGTAGGAGGGCCTCGCGCGAGGGCGTCGCACACTCCGAGGGACGCGCGTACGTGTACGTCGAGGGCAATTCCTTCAAGTTCGCCAAGCTGAGGCCGAGCAGCGTGGTCCTGGCCTTCGAGGGAGGCAGCCTCAGGATCCAGACGAGGAGGTTCGTTGCCAGGCTGAGCGAGAGGGAAATGGAGTACTCCGACGGCAGGCTATCGGTTAAGTTCGAGCCCGCCAATCCCAAGGCATACGTCGAGATGTACAGCGAGGTGAAGGCGGCGAGCAAGGTGCTCGAGGAGGAGCTATCGAGCTGGCTGGCAAGGAAGTTGTGAGCTTCCTCCGCCAGGAAAGCCTCTCCCAAAAAAGCGAGGAAAGCGCGGGACGCTACGGGCCCGTGCCCTTGCTCTCCGCGGTCTCGGGCACGGCGACGCCCTTCGGCAGCTCGGCGAAGCGCTCCTTCACCTTCTGCTCGGCTATGACCCTCGCCTCCTCGAAGATCTTCCTCGCCTCGCTGTCGAGGCCCGCGTCTATGTCGGCGGCAACGTCGACTATTGACGAGCCCATGGCGCTCTCCAGCTCCCTCACAGCGTACTGCAGGTCTATCCAGACGTCTGGGGCAACGCTCTTCAGTATGCCCAGCGCCTGCTTCATGACGCCTATGACCGGCATCACCTCGTTGACGGCGCCTCCGTATATCAGGAACGTCTCCAGCTTGAGCGCCGCGTGCTCGAGCGCGTACTGCACGGTCAGCAGCTGCTTGGCCACCTTCCTGATCTCCGCGACCTCCTTGGCGTAGATCTTGGCCCTCCTCTCGTCGCGCTTCATGAGGGCCTCGACGACCTGGTTGAACAGCTCGCGATCCCTCTCGTTCAGCCTGTCAACGTAGTTGGAGACCCTGGCAATTGCCGTCTTCAGCTTGTACTGGGCCATTATCGTCTTCTTCTCGAGCGGCTCCTTGTCGGGGTAGAACCACTTCTTTATCTTCTCCCCGAGCGTCTCCTGCTCCTTGTTCCAGTTGAATGTGGCCATCCGCTCGACCCACCTGGCAGGCGTTCCGCAGGGCTATCGCAACCCTTCTCCTTTTAAGGAGGGGGGCCTAGAGAAGTCTAACGTGGGCGCAAAAGGAACCGCGCATGGCTGAGGAGCCGATACCGGCGGACGAAGCGAGGCTCGACGAGCTGTCTGACGTGTCGAGGGAGGCGGCCCTCCTGCTCAAGGGCAAGCTGATCGATAGGCGGGCGATGGACCTGAGGGACCTGGCCACGTTCGTGAAGGGCTCGGCGGGGGCGTCCTACCTCCTCACGGGCTCGACGCCCAATCACAGGATGGTCATACACGTTGAGGACGGGCGCGTGGTATCGGCTGCCGTCGAGGAGATGGCGAGCGGGAGGAGGGCCTCTGGACGGGATGCGCTTGCGAGGCTCGGCGAGCTGCTGGGCGCAGGCGCGATCCCCTTCAACATATTCGTGCTGGGCGAGGAGGGCACGATTATAAGTCCGAGGCGCATTAGCGCCCCCGCGCTGGAGGAGGCGAGGGAGGCGACCAGGCCAATAAAAGCGGAGGCCAGGAGGGCGGTCGTGGCCGAGGCCACGGATTTGCTGGCCCGCAAGCTGACGAGGTTCGTTGAGGAGGCCCTCTCGGTCGTGAGGGACGTCGCGGAATTCGAGGGATGCGAGGTGGCGGACGTCAGCTTCGCGCTCTCGAGGGGGACCTTGACCGTCAGGGTGACGCTCAAGAGAGGCCTCCTCAGGAAATGCGACGCGAGGAAGCTGGAGGGAAGGCTCAAGGGCGACGTGGCGCTAGTCTCCTCGAGCGCAGAGCTGGAGCTGCCCGTGGAGGTCGTGTGCGAGGTCGCCAAGTGAGAGGTGGACCGGCCGGGATTTGAACCCGGGACCTCCGCCGTGCGAGGGCGGCGCTCTTCCAGCTGAGCTACCGGCCCACCCCCGAACTACCGAGGGGGGCAGGACCTAATAAGGCGAGGGCCGCGCGCCGAGCGGTCGCCTTTTTAGTTCGCTAGCACTGGCTCGCCGTAGGTGGCGGGCTCTTGGGCGTCGAGTACGAGCACAGGAGGGCGCTGAGGGACAAGCTGTACGCGATCGGCGTGAACCCATACCCGCACAAGCCCAGGTTCCCGGTGGACAGGGTAGCCGACGTGGTGAGGGGGCAGAGGCTGGGAGACGAGGTCGCGGTCGCGGGTAGAGTGGCGGCCCTCAGGAGGCACGGGGGCCTGACCTTCTTCGACGTGGTCGACGACGGCGTGAGGATCCAGTGCGCGATCGATAGGTCGAGCTCGCCGCGCGAAGTGGCGGAGTTCTTCGACGAGTACATCGGGCTGGGCGACTTCGTGGCCGTGAGGGGAGTGCTCTTCAGGACGCAGAGGGGCGAGCTCACGATAGGGGTGAGGGACCTCCAGCTGCTCGCGAAGGCCCTCCTGAGCCCCCCGGTCAAGTACGGCCACAGGCTCCTCGATCCGGAGCTCAGGTACAGGAAGAGGTACCTGGACGTGATGCTGACGCCGCAGGTCAGGAGGGTCCTCGAGGTCAAGTTCAGGACGATCGAGGAGATGAGGAAGTTCATGTGGAGCAGGGGCTTCGTGGAGGTCGAGACCCCGATCCTCCAGCCCGTCTACGGGGGCGCCGAGGCCAGGCCCTTCACAACGAAGATCTGGGCGCTGGACGAGGAGTGGTACCTCAGGATCAGCCTGGAGCTCTACCTGAAGAGGTTCATAGTAGGCGGCTTCGACAAGGTCTTCGAAATAGGCAAGGTCTTCAGGAACGAGGACATAGACGCCCAGCACAACCCGGAGTTCACCATGATGGAGGCATACGAGGCATACGCTGACTACAGGGACATGATGAGGCTCACCGAGGACCTGGTGCACGCCGTCGCCACGGCCGTCCTGGGCACGGCGATCGTGGAGTACGGGGACGCGAAGATCAACCTCTCCCCACCCTTCAGGGCACTGACCATGGAGGAGGCGTTCAGGGAGTTCGCCGGCATAGATCCCTCCGCGATCAGCGACGACGAGGTCAAGGAGCTCCTGAGGAGGAACGCCGTGGAGCTCGCGGGGGGCTACGACAGGGGCAGGGCCCTCGTCAAGCTCTTCGACAAGCTCGTGGGAAGGCAGCACCTCGTCCAGCCAACCTTCATAATGGATTACCCGCGCTCCTCGTCGCCCCTCGCGAAGCCGCACAGGGAGAGGGCCGACCTCGCCGAGAGGTTCGAGCTGTTCATTGCCGGCATGGAGATAGCCAACGCCTACACGGAGCTCAACGACCCAGTGCTCCAGGCCGAGTACTTCGAGGAGGAGGAGAGGAGGCGAAGGCTGGGCGACCTAGAGGCCCACCCCTACGACAGGGACTTCGTGAACGCCCTCGAGTACGGGATGCCCCCCACTGGCGGCCTGGGGATAGGCGTCGACAGGCTCACAATGGTCTACGCGGGCGCGACGTCGATAAAGGAGGTGATCCCGTTCCCGATGCTCAAGCGCTCCTAGCGATCGAGCGGCCCAGCTCGAGCGCCCTGACGTTGGCTTCGACGTACCTCCCGGGGACGACCTCAGCTATTGCTTTCCTCGCCGCCTCCACATCTAGGAAGCCGGTCACGCCGATCGCGTGGCCGAGGGCCACGACGTTGGCGAACCTGGGCGATCCCACCCCCTGCGTCGCGATCGTTGTGTAGTCGACCAGGTGCGCGTTGCAAGCCCCGCACCTCAGCTCCCTGACGTAGTAGGAGTCGGCGAAGGCGTGCGAGCCCTCCCCCATGTTAGCGAGGGGGCCGGCGTCGTAGGGGTACAGGATGAAGGCTATGTCGGGCCTCTCGGCCCCCGCGAAGCCGAGGACCTCCTCGGGCCTGTCCGCGATCACCACGTCGGCCCTGCTCATGCCGCCCCTCGTCTCAGAGGCGTAGGACTCCATGACTGCGGCGTACAATGGCTGGTACTTGCTGGCGGCGACCCCTATGAGCTTCCCCAGGAGGAGCACGCCCTGCCCTCCCCTCCCGACTATGAGCACCTCCAGCCTCAACGGGCCACACCCCCTGTGCCCCTGTAGAGCTCCACGAAGCCCGGGTTGTCCCTGACCACGTACTCGCCCACGACTATTTGCCCGCGCCCCCAGTCTATGTCGGACTCATCGATCACTGGGTTGGGCTTGTACTTCACCATCTTTCTGAGAGTGTTGAACAGCTCGACGGGGCTGCCAATGCCTATGTGCCTCCCATAGACCTCGGGACAGGTGCTCACGACTTCTATGAACCTGAAGCCCCTCATCCCCAGCGCCCTGTAGAAGAACCTCTCAATGTAGACCGGGAGGGTCACGCTGGCCCTGGCCACGTAGTTCGCGTTGAGCGAGGCCACGAGCTTCACGACGTTTATTGGCGGCTCGTAGTTTCCGCGCGGAGTCGTCGTCGTGTAAACCCCCCTCGGCGTGGTGGGGGCCACCTGGCCGCCAGTCATGGCGTAGACGAAGTTCGTGATCATGACGACTATCATGTCCATGTTCCTCCTGGCCGCGTGCACCAGGTGGCCGACGCCTATGCCTGCTATGTCGCCGTCGCCCCCCACCACCACGACCTCGAGCGAGGGATTGGCCAGCTTCACCCCCGCAGCGAACGGTATGGCCCTTCCGTGGATCGTGTGGGCGGAGTCGAAGTCCGTGTAGAAGGAGACCCTGGCAGAGCACCCTATCCCCGTGACGAAGACTATGTTGTCCCTCGAGGCCTTGCCCTCCGCGATCGCCCTGTCGATCGCCCTGAGCATCGCGCCGAGCGCTATGCCTATGCCACAGCCGGGGCACCATATGTGCGGCAGCCTGTCGACCCTCAGGTACTTGTCCAGCGGATGTAGGATCTGGCGCTGCCCGCCCGCGCTCATAGCAACCCCCTCACGCTGGCGAGGACCTCCGAGGGGCTCGGCGCCTCGGTGGTCAGGAGCGGCACGGAAACGACGTCGGCGTGCCTCGCCGCCCTCCTGACGTCGAGGTAAACCTTGCCGATGTTGTTCTCGACCACGAACACCTTCGAGGCCCCTCCGAGGGCCTTCTCCATCGCTTGCTCGTCGAGGGGCCAGAGGGTCTTGAGCCTCAGGAAGCCGGCCCTCACGCCCTTTTCCCTGAGCTTCCTAGCCGCGACGAACGCTGCCCTGGCGGTGGAGCCGTAGGAGACCAGGACCACGTCTGCGCCGTCGATCCAATAGGCCTCGTGCTCATAGATCTCGCCGAGCCTCGCAAGCACCTTATCCCTCAGCCTTGTAATGAAGTGCCTGAACGTGCTCGGATCCTGCGCGTAATACCCCTTCTCGTCGTGGATCAGCGACTCGACTATCCCCCTCAAGCCCCTGCCGAAGACCGGCATCGGGGATACCAAGGCCCCCATCTCCCCCTCAGGCCCTACGCGCCTCTCCACTATCGCCACCTCTTTCTCCAGCTCCACGGGCTCCCACGTGTGGGCGATGACTGCGTCGCTGAGGACGATGGCTGGCGTCCTCAGCTCCTCGGAGACGTTGAATGCCTTGATCGTGAGGTCGAAGGCCTCCTGGGCCCCCCACGGCGCGTACACGGGGATCACGTAATCCCCGTGAGCCCCCCACCTGGCCTGGAACACGTCCGCCTGGCCGGCCTTGGTCGGTATGCCGGTGCTGGGCCCCGCCCTCATGACGTGGACGAACACTAGGGGTGTCTCCGAGATCACTGCGAAGCTGATCGATTCCAGCATCAGCGAGAAGCCGGGCCCGCTGGTGGCCGTCATCGACTTGGCCCCGGCCCACGATGCTCCTATCGCTGCCATCGCGCTGGCGATCTCGTCCTCCATCTGCACCACCACCCCTCCCCTCTTCGGAAGCCTCTCGGCGAGGTACTCCATGATCTCCGAGGCCGGCGTGATCGGGTAACCGGCGAAGAAGGTGAGGCCGGCCCTCATCGCCCCCTCGGCAATGGCCATGTTGCCCGAGAGCAAGGCCTTCATCGCGCGCCCACCACGAATATCGCGAAGTCGGGGCACGCGAGCTCGCACAGCCTGCAGCCTATGCACTTGTCCGGCTCCGTGACCACGGGAGGCCTGTACCCCTGCGAGTTCTGCTCGTCGCCGACGGCCAGTATCTTGACTGGACAAACGCTGATGCACAGCCCGCACTCCTTGCACCTGTCGCGGATCACGTGGACGACGAACCTGGCGCCGGCGTAGCTCGCCAGCGCCTCACGCCCCCTCTGGAGCAACAAAAGCCCCACCGTGAAAGACAGCTGTTGTCAGAGGAAAAAAGCTGAGCGCGGCAACCGCGCCGCTTATTAGGCATTGCCTCAATGCTTTCCTCGAGGGGTGCCTCGTTTGGCAGTCGTTGAGATCAGGTGGCACGGGAGGGCGGGGCAGGGCGCGTGGACCTCGAGCAACTTGCTGGCCATGGCCGCGGCGTACGAGGGCAAGCACGTGCAGAGCTTCCCGGCCTTCGGCCCCGAGAGGTCTGGGGCGCCGATGCTGGCGTTCACCAGGATCAGCGACGACCCCATAGAGGTCCACTCGATGATATATAGCCCCGACATTTCCGTGGTCCTAGACGAGACGTTGGTCTCGCCGGAGGTCGTCGAGGGGCTCAAGGACGGGGGGATCCTCGTGGCCAACTTCGACGGGAGCCCTGCCGACCTAGCCAAGAGGCTCGAGGGACGTAAGGGCTTCGAGGTCTACGTCGTGCCGGCCACGAAGATCGCGCTCGAGATCCTCAAGGCGGGCATAACCAACACGGCGGTCCTGGGGGCCCTGCTGAGGGCCAGGCCCCTGGTGAAGCTCGAGAGCCTCGAGAAGGCCGTGAGGGCCAGGTTCAAGGGCAAGCTGGCCGACCTGAACCTCGAGGTAATAAGGAGGGCCTACGATAGCACGACCAAGGTGTCCCTGCCTTGAGCGTCGCGAGGACCTGGAGGGAGCTCCCCGCGGGCGGCGTCGCCTACAGGCTGTCGACGGACTACAAGACGGGCTCGTGGAGGGTGCTGAAGCCCGTCATAGACTACAATAAGTGCACGAAGTGCATGCTCTGCTGGCTCTACTGCCCCGACATGGCCATCGTGTGGGATGGCGAGAACGTCGTGGTAAACTACGACTACTGCAAGGGCTGCGGGATCTGCGAGCACGAGTGCCCCGTCAAGGCCATATCCATGGTCCCCGAGTGAGGTGGCGAAGATGATGGAGGTCAAGGCCCTCAGGCCCAAGATACCTCCCGAGGAGCAGGAGCTGGTCATACTTAACGGCGACGAGGCCGTGGCGTACGCCGTCAAGCAGAGCCTCGTCGACGTGGTCTCGGCCTACCCGATCACGCCCCAGACGATAATAGTCGAGAGGATCTCCGAGTACGTGGCAGACGGCGTGATAAAGACCGAGTTCGTCCCAGTGGAGTCCGAGCACTCAGCGATGAGCGTCTGCATAGGGGCAGCAGCAACTGGGGCCAGGGCCTTCACCGCGACCTCGTCCCAGGGGCTCGCGCTGATGGTCGAGACGCTCTACATAGCTTCGGCGCTGAGGCTCCCCATAGTGATGGCCGTCGCCAACAGGGCCCTGTCCGCCCCGATCAACATACACAACGACCACAGCGACGCGTACTTGATGAGGGACAGCGGCTGGGTGCAGCTGTTCGTCGAGAACGTCCAGGAGGCCTACGACACGACGATCCAGGCCTTCAGGATAGCTGAGGACGAGAGGGCGCTAGTCCCGGTCGCGGTGAACCTCGACGGCTTCTTCCTCAGCCACATGACGGAGAACGTGCGCGTTCTGCCCGACAAGGCTGTCGAGGAGTTCCTCGGGGGGCACAGGAAGGTGCCGAAGGTGAAGGTCGACTACTACGCAGAGGAGGTGCCGCTGGCCCTCAACCCCGCGAGGCCGCTCTCGTTCGGCAACCTGGACCTCTACGACTTCTACTTCGAGCATAAGGTCCAGCAGAACGAGGCCCTCAGGGCCGTCCCCGAGGTCGTGCGCGAGGTCAACAGGGCCTGGCACGAGCTCACCGGCAGGTCGTACGGGGACGGCGTCGTGGAGCCCTACGGGCTCGAGGACGCCGACGTCGTGATCGTGGCCATGGGCAGCGGCGCCGGCACCTTCAGGGACGCCGTCAGGAGGGCGAGGGCCAGGGGCGAGAAGGTGGGGCTGCTGAAGCTGCGCCTCTACAGGCCGTTCCCCCACGAGGATCTCGCCAGGCTCCTGGGCGACAGGAAGCTGGTGGCCATCGCCGAGAAGGGAATAAGCCTGGGGAGCTACGGCCCTCTATTCCTGGATCTCGCGGCCGCGCTCTACGGGAGGAGAGGCGCGCCCGAGCTCGTCAACTACATATACGGGCTCGGGGGAAGGGACCTGGAGCCGGAGCTGGCTCTGAGGGCCGTCGAAGGGCTGGCGGAGGAGGCGAGGAGCGGCAAGATAGGGCCTAGGTTCAGGTACCTCGGGGTGAGAGGATGAGCGAGGGCGTGGTCAGGACGTTGCCTGAGTTCCCCGTCAAGAAGGGGGCCCCAGCGTACAAGATCTGGATCTACGAGCCGGGCTCCAAGGCCGCCGAGCCGCTGAAGTTCAACCTGAGGGAGCTCGCGGAGGAGAAGAGGCCAGCGCTGTTGCCCGGCCACAGGCTGTGCGCCGGCTGCGGAGCCCCCCTGGTCGTCAAGATCGCCAGCTTCGCGTTCAGGGGGCCGACCATAGTCGTGACGCCGACGGGCTGCCTCGAGGTCTCGACGACCATATTCCCGTACACGAGCTGGGCAGTCCCGTGGATACACGTGGCCTTCGAGAACGCCGCAGCCGTCGCGGGAGGGATAGAGGCAGCCATAAAGGCGCTCAAGAAGACGGGCAGGCTGCCCTACGAGCGCGTCGACGTGGTGGTGTTCGCCGGCGACGGCGGGACCTACGACATAGGGTTCCAGGCCCTCAGCGGAGCTGCCGAGAGGGGCCACGACTTCCTGTACATACTCTACGACAACGAGGCCTACATGAACACCGGCATACAGAGGAGCGGGGGCACGCCGAAGTACGCCTGGACCACCACGTCGCCCGTGGGCGAGGTGCTGCCGGGCAAGATGGAGAACAAGAAGCCCATAGCCGAGATAATGGTGGCCCACAGGATACCCTACGTGGCGACGGGCACGCCCGCCCACTGGCTGGACCTGATGAGGAAGGTCAGGAAGGGCATAGAGGTCGAGGGGCCGGCGTTCATACACACGCTGGCCAGCTGCAACAGGGGGTGGAGGCACGACACGGCTCTCGCCGTCGAAGTTTCGAGGAGGGCCGTCGACACGTGCTACTTCCCGCTGTGGGAGTGGACGCCCAAGACGGGCTACCTGCTGACCGACAGGAGCCTGGCCATAGCCAGGAACCCGTCGCTTAAGCAGCCAATAGAGAAGTACTTGGAAATACAGGGCAGGTTCAGGCACCTGCTGAGGCCGGAGAACAGGCACCTGCTCAAGGAGCTCCAGGAAATGGTCGATGCCAACTGGGAGGAGCTGCTAAGGAAGGCGTCCAATGCGCCCAGGTAGCTGCGACGACCTGGCGAGGGATCTCGAGGGCCTTTTTCGCGGGAGGCGCGTCCTAGTCGCGTGCGTGGGCTCGCCGCTGAGGGGGGATGACGCGGCGGGCCTCGAGGTCTGCGAGGGCCTGGCTTCCAAGGGGATCGGCGCAGTGCCATGCGAGTACGGCCTCGAGAACTGCACCGACAGAATACTATCCGAGCGCGCCGACCTGCTGGTAATCGTCGACGCCGTGGTGGGCAGCTCGCTGGCGCCCGGGGACGTGGTGATCGTTGAGCCGTCCTCGGCGGTGGAGCCGAGGCCTGCGACGACGCACTCGGTCCCGCTGAAGGCCGTGCTGAACTTCATTGCTGCGAGCGGGGGGCCCAGGGAGGCAGTGATAGTGGGCATAGCGGCCGGCTCGCTCGAGCTGGGCTCCGGGCTGACGCCCGATGTGGCGAGGGCCAGGGATTGCCTGGTGGAGGCCCTGGCAATGGCCCTAGCGCCCGTTAAAAGCCCTGCCCAGCTCCGATAGGCTGGGGCGGGAGCTTGGAGGGCGGGCTCGAGCAGTACGTGCCCTGCAGGAGCGATTGCACGCTGTGGCAGATCGAGGCCTACGCCATGTGGGGCCTCGTGGACTCGGCAAGGCTCGAGCCGTGCAGGAGGAGGTTCGCGAGGCTGGTGGTCAAGCTGTTCGACGGCAACGAGGTCTCGAGCAAGTGCGTCCTCGAGGACGAGGCAAGGCAGAGCCTGAGGATAGTCCTCTTCTACGCTGCCGTCACCAGGAGGCTGGGGGCGAGGGAGTCCCTCAGGATCGTCGAGGGGAGGCCCGAGGAGTAGCTGAGGGACTTGGGCAGGCGCCATGGGGCCCGGGCCGGGATTTGAACCCGGGACCTCCGGGTCCACAGCCCGGCGCTCTGTCCAGGCTGAGCTACCCGGGCCATCCGCCATCCAATGGCCCAAGCTCGTCATCGCCTCGGCTCCGAGACCGGGCCCCTGCGTGCACCGTGTGTCGCTACCACTCCAAAAGTCCTTAATAAGCATCCTTCCAGGCTGAAACGGTTAAAGGCCCAGCGCAATTTCTCTGATGGGGGCCGCCGTAGCTCAGCCCGGCGGAGCGCCGGCCTTGTAAGCCTTAACCGAGGAGGCCCAGCGAGCCGGTGGTCGCGGGTTCAAATCCCGCCGGCGGCTCCAGCCCTCATCCTCGAGCGCCGAGGACAAGCCCGGCCTCCAGGGACGAGGCTTCCAGCTGCGAGGCTGATTGCCGATTGCTGCGTCAGAAGCGGGCTATGGCGGAAGGCTTCACGAGCTTAACGAGGTAGTGGGTGCGGCCCAACTCCTTGACCTCCGCAACCTCGAAGCCCTCGGCCCTCGCGATCTCGATGACCTCGCTCGGCTCGATCCTGAGCCATGGAGGAGGTCCCATTGCGACGACGTCCTTCTTGAACTCCACGACGTCGAGCAGGCCCCCGGGCTTCAGCACCCTGTGGGCCTCGCGGACGACCCTATCGCCGGCTCCTGCGCGCACGAAGTCGTGCAGAACGTTGGCCATTAGCACTAGGTCGGCCACCGACGATCCGAGGGGCAACCCAGCCGTCGCGTCGGCCAGGATCGCCCTCACGTTCTCGAGCCCCTCCTCCCTAGCCCACTTCTCCAGCTCGTCCAGCGCCTCCCGATCTACGTCGATCGCGTAAACCAGGCCCCCGGGGCCCACGCGGCGGGCCATTGGTATTGCGAACCTGCCAGCGCCGGAGCCCACGTCGACCACGACCATCCCCTCCCTAACGCCGAGTTCGTTCACGAGGGCCTCGTCGACTTCAGCGCGCGCCCGCCAACGATGTCCGCCGTGCCGCAAGCGCTGATCCCGAAGGGAAGCTCCGCCGGCTTCGGAAAAAGGCTTTCGCAGGCAGGCGAGCTCAGCGAAGCGGCATTCGCGGCCTGGCCCCCGAACCAGCAACGCTGGGGCCCGCGCCCAAGCGAGCTGATCAAAGGATCTCGCCGCCTGCCGGTGGCCTACCAATTGGCGCCGTCGAGCAGCGCTGGCCCTCCCCCCAGCCGCGCTCGGTGAAACGCTTTAATGCCTGCCATCCTCTACTGCGCTGGGATTCCGAAGTGGCTCTCCCGCGGGCAAGCACGCTCAGGGCATACGTCGCCGAGTGGCCGAGGAACCAGTTCTTCAACATGGCCTACGAAGAGGCCTTCTTCAGGGAGGCTCGGGAGCCCACGCTCAGGTTCTGGAGGAACGACAGGGTCGTGGTGATAGGGAGGCTCCAGTCGCCGGCCCTCGAGGTCAACGCGGCCGAGGCCCTGAGGCTGGGCGTCAAGCTCGTGAGGAGGTTCACGGGCGGCGGGGCGGTGTACCACGACCTTGGGAACATCAACTACGCCCTCGCCCTGCCGGGGGCATCGATGGACGTCGAGGAGGCATTCAGGCTGGTCGGCGAGGCCGTGGCGGAGGCTTTGAGGGGGATGGGGGCCGAGGCGTACTACAGGCCCCTCAACGACGTCGAGATCGGCGGCCTGAAGGTGTCGGGCCTGGCCGCCTCCAGGAGCGCCGAGGGGGTCTTCGTCCACGGCGCGCTGCTCGTTTCAAGCGACATAGAGGTCCTATGGAAGGTGCTCAGGATAACCCAGGAGAAGCTCTCAGACAAGAGGGCGATCGCAAGGAGCAGGGTCAAGAGGGTGATCACGCTCAGCGAGGCCCTGGGCAGGAGGGTCGAGCCACGGGAGGTCTACGAGGCCCTGGCGACGTCGCTGTCGAGGAGGCTGGGGCTCGAGATCAAGTGGGACTCGCCGAGCGAGCCCGAGCTCAGGAGGGCCCTGAAGCTCTACAGGGACAGGTACTCGAGGCCCGAGTGGAACCTGCTGTACACCGACATGGTCGCGGGCTCGCTGAGCCGGGAGGAGCTGGAGGCCCTGGGCATGATAGCGAGGCCGGATCCCGAGCAGGAGAGGGAGGTGCCGGGGGTGGGGCCGTGAGGGTCTCATGCGGCGAGAAGAAGAGGGAGGGGGGCAAGCTGGTCAAGGCGTGCGTGCAGGTTGAGGGCGGGGAAGTGGTCGGCATCCTGCTGACCGGGGACTTCTTCGTCGAGCCCGAGGAGGCCGTCGACAGGCTTGTCGGGGAGCTCTCGGCTCTCAGGGCCCCCCTCGAAATGGCTCCAGAGGCCGTGCTCGAGGCCGTGAGGAGGAGCGGGGCGAGGCTCATCGGCGTGGGCGATGAGGAGATAAGGGAGGCGGTGAGGAGGGCCATATCGTCCGAGGCGCCCGGCCGTGTCGCTTAGGTCGGTTGAGAGAAGGCCAATAGGCTCCGACTACGTCTCGGCCGTGGGGCTCGGCACCTGGGACATCAGGGACTACTCGAGGGCCTTCGACGCTTTCGTGAAGGCCGCTTCCCTCGGGATAAACCTCGTAGACACGGCCGAAATCTACGACGGCGGAAGGGCGGAGGAGTTCGTGGGCCGCGTGATAAGTGCCGTGGGAAGGGACGAGCTCTTCGTGACGACCAAAATCTGGCCGGACAAGCTCGTCGATCGCGACGCCGTTCTCAGGGCAGCCAGGGCAAGCCTGAGGAGGCTCGGGATAGGCTACGCCGACCTGATATTGATACACTGGCCGAACGAGGCTCTCAGCACCGAGGCCCAGGTCAGGAACTTCGAGGCCGTCTACGAGGAGGGGCTCGCGAGGTACATAGGCGTCAGCAACTTCGACTTGGCCAGGCTCGAGGAGGCCGTGCACGCCACCAGGAGGGCCGACATAGTCGTGGACCAGGTCCACTACAGCGCGAGGAACAGGAGGCTCGTCGAGGAGCAGGGGCTGCTCGAGTTCTGTTCGAGGAACCGTATAACGATCCAGGCCTACAGGCCGCTCGAGAAGGGGTCGCTGGCCAGCAACGAGTTGCTGGCGAGGGTTGGAGCCAAGTACGGAAGGACCGCTGCCCAGGCGGCGATCAACTACGTGATAAGGCACGAGAGGGTCGTGGCGTTGGTGAAGACCGAGAAGGTCGAGAGGATCGAGGAGCTCGTCGGCGCCATGGGCTGGAGGCTGTCGGAAGAGGACGTTGAATACATAAGGAGGAACCTCTAGACGGTCTCAAGACCTCGCTGTCCTATGACCAAGAGTGCTATAATGTACATTCGTGAAGGTCCTTGGTCTGAGGTTGCTGATAGCTGGAGCGTTTTGATAGCATCTCTAGTAGCCTCTGGTTTTAAATGTTATAGTGCCTAACTTCAGAGGTCCTACGGGCTATGGCGAGAGTTCTAAAGAATCAGACATAACATGGGAGGCCCTGGCAGGGGAGACCTTCATCGATGTAGGGGTAACGGCTAGATCGCTCTTGAGAACAGGCTTGGCGAGAGACTCTTTGTCATGGGATACAGCTACGAAGGCATGCGTGTATGTGGACGATGTTTAACAAGCCAGATCTATTTGAGCGCGGTATTACCGGCGCGGCTGTGGCTAATTGGAAGGAGACTAGTAATGTCAAACAACTTATAGAGGTTCGTGCTCTGCATAATACTTGCAAGAGGGTTGATGTGATCTATGCCTTTTACGCCATTTCACCTAGGCCCGGCGCTAGCGCTTGGAGTTTTTCTCAGAAGAAGGGTTCACTTGCCCACGCTGCTCGTCGCTAGCATCGCGGTTGACGTAGAGCCTCTGATAGCGTTAATGTTCCACCTGCAGTACCCTTTGCACGGGTACCTGCACACATTACTATTAGCCTCGATCTTTGGAATTGTAATAGGCCTGTTAATGCGCTATCTAGACAATAATCTCAAAACGCTCTACAACCTTTTCAGACTTGGTAGAAGCGGATTTGCTGAGAGCGGTCTCGGGGGCTTCGTGTTAGGAGGGCTCTTAGGAACTATCACTCACGTACTACTCGACGCCCCTCTTTATTATGATATCAAACCGTTCTATCCTTTCACACTCAACCCCTTATACGACCTAGCAACCAACTCGGGCTGCTTCAAGATGATCGGAGTAGAAATCACTGTCATGTGTGTCTTCTCGGGCTTAGCAGGTCTAGCAGGTTATATCAGGCACAGCTTTGGACGTTCACCTGCACTAGTGTACAGTAGCATGGTGTTATTCTTGCTCTCTCTAGCGAGTCTTACGCACAATCAGTTGTTCTCCGTCCCATTATTATTAGTGACAATAATCAATATTTGCGCCCTCTTAATAAGAACACGTTGCGTGCTAGACAGAGTTACATTCTATATGTCCCTAATTCTGATAGCAATGCCTTTCATCTACGCATCGCTCCGCACGTATAGCTCCTCACAAGCACCGTGCTTGATGCTGGCGACAGTTATGGATAACACGACCATAATGCTCTCGTTAATAGCGATCCAAATCATTTCATTAAAATAAAGACAAGTCCGCCACTAGTCGAGCTAATGCTCACCTGTACGAGCAAAGTATTCTTATGAAACTATGTTTAACCCCCTCATCTCGTTAAAGCCTGCTGAAAATAGCATAGACTCAACTCTGCTATTCAGAATCCTGAAAAGAATTCTGAAAACTTTGTACGTGTAAAACGGTCTTAAGCTGTAATTTTAGAGTTCCCGCACGCTATTCGGGCCTCGGGCGAGGCACGGCCCAAGGCGAACGGCATTCCAGAGGCGCGGGGCTTTACGCTCATGTTGGCGCCTGCGGCGGACTGCGCGCAGAGGAGCGCTGAAGCTGGACGCGAACCCCATGCCCTTGGACTCGAGAGGCGCCCGCAAACCCGGCGTAGGGGCGGCCTGTTGAGCGCCGCGACGGGCTACAGAGCCCTCATGATCGCGTACCTCCCGTAGTCCACCAGCACCTTGTAATAGCCCCTCAGCATCCGGTCGACCTCTGCGTCACCCGTGTCCACCCTGAGCACCTCCAGCTCAGCCATCTTCGAGGCCGTCGCCACCACTACCACGTTCTCCTTTCCGACCCTCCTCAGGACTGCTGGCGAGATCTGCTTGTTGCCGCGGCCGAATATGAACCCTTGGCGGCCTATCGGGGTCACGACAACGTAAGCCCTCCCGTACCTGTCGAGGACCTCGAGCAGGTCCCTCTCCCACGCGTCGCTCATTAGCACCTTCCTGTCCACGACCACGTCGACCCCGAGGAGCGTCAGCCTTCCCTCGACGTACCTCGACAGAGCCTTCACCGTCGACCCCGGCCCCAGGATGTACGGCGTCCCCGGCTCCATCGTCTCCGCCAGGTACCTGGCTATGGCGTCCTTGTTGCCCTCTTCGTCGGGCCCCGAGTGCAGCCCCTTGCTCGGCTGGACAAGGCCCCCGACCACGGGGACCAGCAGGTAGCCGTAGACCCTGAGGCTTAGTTCGTCCCTCCTCAGCGCCTCCTCGTCGGCGTCCACGACCTCGCGCTCCGCCAGCTCCGCCGCGCCCCTCGAGAACGCCTCAACCACCTTTGCGGCCTCTGCCGGCGTGTTCGCGAAGACCGCGCTGTATGTCTTCACGCCGCTGGGCACGCCGAGGCAGGGCACGGAGGTGCCGACCGCGTCAACGATGTCGCGGGCCGTGCCGTCCCCTCCCACGAAGACCAACAGGTCGACCCTCGAGGCCATGGCCCTCGCCGCCCTCACCGTGTCCTCCCTGGTGGTCCTCGGCCCCCCGACCCCAACCGCCTCGGCGACCAGGCGCCCGGCGCCAGCGGCGATCGCCTCCTCGAGGCCCATCTGCCCTCCGGCGACCACGAGCTCAACCGTCACACCAATGCCGAGGAGGTGCCTGAGGAACTCGACCGCCCTCCCCGGCGCGACGGGCCTCGCCCCCCTCCTCAGCGCCTCCTCGAGCGCGGGCCCGTCCGTCCCCCTCAGCCCCACGCTGCCTCCCATGCCCGCTACGGGGTTCACTACGAGCCCAAGCCTCAATGCATCCCCCAGTGCTACACGACGTTAAGGTAAATTAAGGCGGATGCGCTCCCTCTCCGCGGCGTGATGAGTGGGGACCTCGTCAGAGGTCCCAGCCTGAGCCGTGATGTGGGGCCAAAGCGCTGACTCACCCGAGGACGAACTCGAGCCTCTCGTAGCCCCTGACCCTGGTGCCCCTGTCCACCTGGAACTGGAGGACCCTGCCGCCCTGCCGGAGGACGTAGTCGGCGCCCACGTCGACCCTCGCGAACCTCGAGCCTGGCGGCAACACCCACTCGACCCTGTAGTCGTACTCGGCCACCTCCTCGCCGTACCTGTCCTCATACACGTTGAGGCCTGGCACGAGGTCGACGGCGAACGTTATGTGGAAGAGCACGTAGGGGAGGTCCTCGCGCCCCCTGAAGCCCAAGTCCACGTACTCCACCACTGGGTAGACCCTCGCCCCGTTCACGACTACCTCCTCCTCGTCCAGGAAGCCCTGCATGTTCGTCGAGAGCGTGGCGAGCTCCCTGGCCAGCGCCCTATGATCCTTTGCGACGCGCCAGTAGTGGCGCTCCGGATCGTAGTAGTCGAAGATCACCAGCTGGTCGACGAGCCCGCTCCTGTGCACAAGGAAGATGCCGTGGCCGTAGTAGGGGACGGGCTCCCCCAAGCTGCACCCTAAAGGCATTTACGCCCCCAAAGCTATTTGTCGTGGCGGGAAGCCGGCGCCTTGTCGTCGATCGACCTGAAGGCACTGCCCTTCCTCGTGCCCTTGGAGAGGCTGATGGCCAAGTACCCCGGCATGGACCTCAGGGACTTCATCTCGAGCCCGGGCTCCAGGGCCAGGGAGAGGCTCGTCGAGATCTTCAAATCGATCGTCGGGGGGCTGCCGCTGCCGCGGAGCCAGGTGACGCTCGAGGAGGAGGCAATAGCCTTCTACGCGCTCCTCTGCGTGGCCAAGGGCCTCAACGAGCCGGCCCTGGCCAACAGGATAGCCGTGGCCTACTCGAAGGCGGCGATGAAGGCGCTCGAGAGGGCCGAGCCCGGCGCGCTGGTCGCTGTGGCGAGGGAGCTGGGGCTACACGCCGTTGTATCCGACAGGCCGGTCCTCGTGCCTTCCAGGAGGGGGCGGAGGGACGTGGCAGCGATCCCGCTCGAGATCGCCCTCCCCTTCGACGAGTACCTCCGGATCATTGCCGGCAGGCTCGCCCAGGACCCCGCCTACTCGCTGTCCAACGCGGCGGTAAGGGACGGGCTGGTCTTCGTGGACGCAGCCAAGTTCGTGAGGCTCCTGGGCGAGGCAATTCATGCCAGGGTGCTCGAGATGGCGAGGGGCGCGCCGCCGCTGAAGCCCGAGGAGGTGGGGCTCGGCGAGCTGGCCAAGGAGCTTGAGGGCGCCAGGTGGAGGAGGCGGAGGGCCGAGGAGGCCGTTGCCAGGGCGGGGCCGGAGGCCTACCCGCCCTGCATGGCGAGGCTCCTCGAGAGGCAGAGGGCGGGCGAGAACTTGAGCCACCACGAGAGGTTCGCGCTGGCCGCCTTCCTCCTGAACATCGGCATGGGGGTGGACGAGGTGCTCGAGGCGTTCAGGAGCTCCCCTGACTTCAACGAGAAGATAGCCAGGTACCAGATCGAGCACATAGCAGGCCTCAGGGGCAGCAAGAAGAAGTACCTTCCCTACGGCTGCGACACGATGAAGTCGCTCGGCATATGTCCCGTGGAGGGCTATTGCACGAGGGCGAGGAACCCGCTCGGGGCCTACAAGATCCTCTCGAGGGCCTACAAGCCGAGGGAGGCGGCCGGGGGGCGGGGCTCACTCGAGGACGATGTAAGTGGTTGACCCCTCGTCCGCCCTCTCGAACCTGAACGAGACGATGCCGCTGAAGCCTCCCAGGTCTATTTCCTCGGGGCCCGCTCCCACATCGTAGGACTCCGCGGAGATCTGGCTGGGCGGGAGGCCGATGTCGTACTCGTGCACGAACAGCCTGTTGGGCTTGCTGGGGACGATCCTCAGCCTTGGCCAGGCGTAGCCGGCCAGCGGGATCCCCCCGAACTGCGAGGCCCCGACAAGGGCCCCGGGGACCCTGAACGTCGCGGGTGGGCTGGGCGAGGACAGCAGCCTGTCCTCGTCGAACCGCATTATCGTCCTGACTCCGACGTCGATCGGCGAGGCGTCCAGGCCGCCCAGGTTGGGAGCCGTGTTGGCGGCCACGAGTATGCTGGGGCCGTCCTTGGCCATGCTCGTGACCCTGGCGCCCAGCGCCGCCACGATCCTGGCCGTGGGAGGGGCTATGTAAATGAGGACCGAGGGGCCAACGGGGCTGTTGAAGAGCCTCCTGTGCGCGTCGTCGCGCCCGTGGATGTAGCCGTGGGAGTACGCGTTGAAGGGGGCAAGCAAGCCGCCGCCGACCTCGAGGGCGTTGGCCCTGTGGGGGGCGTACGCGTTCGGGCCGAAGTCGAACAGCCTGACGAACTTGGGCTCCTCGAGGGATGGCTCCACGGGGTTGCCGACGAGGACCCCTCCCCTGAAGAAGTGCCAGTACCTGGCGTAGGCCGAGATCGCGTACCCGCTGCCCCTCTGCTCGACGCCGTGGCCGTCGGCGCTTATCCTTGCCCAGTCTTCGACGACGTACTTGTGCACGGCCTTGCCCACCAGGTCGTAGCACTGGACTCCGTCGACGCCGCGCCTCCAGTCCGGCTGCATGTCGAAGCAGGCGTAGTCGAGGAAGAGGGAGCCCTTGAGCGCCGGCACGTCGCTGATCTTCCTGGCGCCCCCGCCCCTCCTGTCGATCGCGTATATCCCGAGGTTCGCCGAGCCGTCGGCCCTGCCGATCAGGAGCTCGTCGTTCACCGGGTCATATATGATCTGCGACACCTCGCCTGCCCACTCGCTCTCCCTTCCTATTCCATCCTTCCACAGGAGCCTGACGGAGCGCTCGGGGATCGAGTACTCGTGGACGTGCGAGTACTTGTTCGCGAAGCCTATCTCGCCCCCCATCCCCCTCCTGCCCTTGTAGACGGCCGGCACGTGGACCCAGCCGCCGAAGTATATGCTGTCGTCCACTGCCTCCACCGCGTTGTACGTGTCGCCGCCCGACGCTGGCCCCGGCCCCACGCGCTCGAACCTGTAGACCTTCTCGAACCCGTCCGCGTGGACGAAGTGCGCCTCGGCCTCCATCGAGAGCGTGAAGTACGTGACGCCCCTGTGGACGATCAGCCCGAAAATCCCGCCGCTGCCCCACTCGGGGCCTCTCCTGGGCCTGTAGATCCACTCCAAGGACTCCCACCGCGGCCGCCTCGTCCATATGATGCTTGGAGGTAATATGGGGCCCTGCCACTGCTCTGGCTGGGGTGGCAATTGGCCACGTACCTGGTCACCGTGTCAGGCGAGATCCCGCTCAGGTCCAGGAGGACGAGGCCCAGGTTCTACGGGGCCCTGTTCGGGGCGATCGCCGACGCCGTGCAGAGGGCCGGGGGCAAGGTGACGAGGGAGGAGCTGCTGGAGGCCAAGGTGCTCGTGGAGGCGGAGGGCGACGTGCTCGAGGCGATCTCAAGGGTCTTCGGGGTCAAGAGGGTTGCCGAGGTCGCCTGGAGGGAGTTCTCGAGCCTGGACGAGCTGGCGGCTTGGGCTGCCTCGGTCGCCGGCGAGGACGTGAGGGGCAAGAAGTTCGCGGTCAGGGCCAAGAGGAGCGGACGCCACGCCTTCACCTCCATGGACGTCGAGAGGGCCGTGGGGGCCGCGCTCCTCCCGCTCTCGGCAGGCGTGGACCTGGAGAGGCCGGAGGCCGTGGTGGAGATCGAGGTCAGGGGGAACAGGGCGTTTGTCTATAGGAGGGCGGCCGAGGGCCCGGGCGGGCTGCCGGCCGGCGTGGAGGGCAGGGCCCTGGCCCTCTTCTCGGGGGGCTTTGACTCCCCGGTTGCCGCGTGGATGGTCGCGAGGAGGGGGGCCAGGGTCGACCTCCTGCACCTGTACATGGGATCCAGCAGCTCGACCTACCACGCCTACCTGGTGGCGAGGGAGCTGGCGCGCAGGTGGCTGCACGGCTACAGGCCTGCGTTCGTTGCCGTCGACTTCGTGCCGCTGATAGCCGAGGTCTCGGAGAGGGTCGACTGGCGCTACAGGCAGGTCGTGCTCAGGGCCCTCATGTACGTCGTCGCGTCGAGGATCGCCGAGGCTGAGGGCTACGACGCCATAGTGACGGGGGAGTCCATTGGACAGGCGTCGAGCCAGACGCTCAGCAACCTCTCGTCGATTGAGAAGGCGCTCGGCCTGGGGATCCCGGTGCTGAGGCCCCTCGCGGGCATGGACAAGGAGGACATAGTCAGGCTCTCCGCGAGGATAGGCACCTACGAGCTCTCGGCCAAGGTGGTGGAGGCGTGCGCAATTGCGCCGAGGAGGGTCGCAACGGCCACGAGGCCCGAGGAGGTCAGGGAGCAGCTGGCGAAGGTCAGGCAGTCGCTGATCGATGAGGCCGTGGCCGGGGCCAGGCGCTTCGACCTCCTCTCGACCCCTCCCGAGAGCGCTGTCATGCCCTCGGACGTGGAAATAGACTTCGTGCCCGAGGGAGCGCTGCTCGTGGACCTGCGCGGGAGGGCCTCGAGGGAGAGGCTGCCGATACCCGGCTCCGTGAACATCGGCGAAGTCGACTTGGGCGCGCTGCCCCGCGACAAGGTGATAGTCCTGTTCTGCGAGACTGGCGCCTTGAGCGCGATCATGGCTCTCGAGCTCAGGCAGAGGGGCCTAAGGGCGTACAGCTTTAGGGGCGGTGCGGGGGCCCTCGCCTCGGCTATCCGCGCCAGCGCGTGTTCTGGACAACGGCAGTAGTGAGCGCTTTTTAGCCGGCCCGATCACCTCGGGACACGGAGAAGGTCCGCGATGGGACTGGGCGCGAGGGCGATAAGGTCGGCTTCCGGCGTGTGCAGCTCCGTGGCCGAGCTAGGGGGAAGGGCCTCCGTCCTCAACGACGTGGCCACCGCGCTCTACGGGATCATGAGGCCCGTCGAGGAGGTGAGGATCGTCGTCGGGGGGCTGGGGCCAGGCGAGGCCGCTGAGGCCGTCGCATCGGCCCTGGGAATGGAGGCGTTCGTCGCCGAGATCTCCGAGAGGCTGTCCTCGGTCGGGATCGTCGCCCTGAACCCGGTCTTCTCGCCTCTCGTTGTCGTGGAGCTCGCGAGGGGCGAGCTGGACGAGCTGCTCCTTGAACACAGCCCCGAGGTCGAGGTCTTGGGAGCGGGGCTCGCCATCCCCGAGCTGGAGTTCCTCATAGCCAGGCTGGCGTCCATGGGGAGCTATCCCCACGCCGCGCTCGCAGCCGCCCTCCAAGTGGCCTGGGATGGGCTGCTCAGGCACGACCTCCTCTCGCAGTTGCTCGACCTGGCCGGGAGGAGGGAAGAGCACGCGGGGCTCGTCGAGGACGTCAGGAGGCTCGCCTCGGCGCTGGGCATCATTTAAAGGCCGAACAGGCCTCGATCCCCCTGGTGCGCCGCGATGTCGGTATTCGAGGGCCTTAAACCGCTCACCCCCGGCCAGGAGGAGCTAGTCGCTGCGCTCTCCAACGAGAAGTTCGAGGTGGTGGGCGTCTTCGGCCCCACTGGCACAGGCAAGAGCCTCTTCAGCATCGCCCACGGCATAAGCTCGGTGCTCAGCGGCAAGCGCAGGAGGTTCATAATAGCCAGGCCGCTGATCGACGTTGTGAGCGGGAGGGAGCTCTCGGTCGCCGACCTCGGGGACCTCTACTACAGCGCCCTCACATCGTACGTGCAGGACCTGATCAGCGGGTTCGTGGAGTGGCAGAAGGTCAAGGAGCTCCTGGACTCGGGGAAGGTCGTGATCGCCGACACCCACTACCTGAAGGGGAGGACCTTCGACGACTCAATAGTCTTCCTCGACGACTCCGAGAGCCTACCGGTTGAGAGCGCTATAGAGATACTCATGAGGGTCGGGAGGAACACGAGGTTCATCGTCGCAGGCGACCCGGTCTTCCAGGGAGGGGGCGGGAGGAACAGCGCCGTCCTGCTTAGGGAGCTGTTGCTCGGCGAGGAGTCGGCGAGGGTCGTGGACCTTGGGCTCAAGGACATCGTGAGGCCAGGGGCGAGGAGGGGCGTCAGGCTGTTGTTAGAGTCGAGGCTGAGGTCGAGGCAGCTGCGCGAGCCCGAGAGGCAGATCATGGAGGCCGTGAGGTCCCACGCCCCCGACGCCGACGTGATATCGGTCGTTGAGTTCGTCGAGGAGAAGAGGAGCGCTGGCATAGGGAGCGAGAGCGCGCCCGACGCCCTGGTGATAGTCAAGGAGGGGCACCTCGGCAGGGTGATCGGGAAGGGGGGCGAGAGGATAGCGGGCGCCGAGGAGGACACGGGGCTCAGGCTGAGGGCGGTGGAGCTCTCGCTCGACTTCAAGCCGATGATCAGGGCCGTCCACCCAATCTCCTGGATACACAAGCACGTGGTTGACGCCGACTTCGCGGGCCCAGACCTCCTCGTGAAGGTCGAGAAGGAGGCGTTCGGCCCGTTCCTGGGCCAGAGGGGGGCCCACATAAGGTTCCTCGACGCGGTGTTCAGGAAGCTCATAGGGGCCGGCGTCAAGGCAATGGAGGTCGAGGCGCGCAGGGAGAGGCCCAAGAAAGCCGCGAGGAAGAAGGAGGAGAAGGAGGGGGGCGAGCAGGAGCAAGGATAGCCTTGCCATGGGCCTCAGGCCAGCTGATTTTAGGCCCGCCAGCGGCCTTTGGTTCACCTCCTTCCTAGCCGAGGCCCTGGGGAGCCTGGAGGGCTGTGCCCACGTCTCGTTGGACCTCGGGCTCAGCACGTCGCTCGCCTGCGTCGAGGGCGGGATCCTGAGGGCTGAGGGGCTCGAGGCACCCCTCGACTCGGTCATGCCAAGCGAGAGGGACAGGGTGGTGTTGCTCGAACGAGGGAGGAGGCCCTACGAGGTCGTCATGGCAACGGAGAGCGCCTTCTACAAGCTCAAGGCTGTGAGGGCCTACTCGGCCCCAACCGTGGAGATATCCGGCATACACATGCACAGGATCTCGGGGGTTGACCCCTGGGAGGACGCTGCCAGGAAGGCGCGGGCGGCGCGGATCTCCAGGGGCGACAGGGTCCTCGATACGTGCACGGGCCTCGGCTACACCGCCCTGGCCTCGGTCGCCGCCGGGGCCTCGGAGGTGGACTCCTTCGAGGTGGACCCGGCCGTCCTGTGGATCGCGGAGAGGAACCCGTGGAGCCGCGGGCTGGCCTCCGGGCGCGTGAGGGTTTTCCTACAGGACGTGGTCGAGGCCGTGCACGAGCTGCCCAACGGGAGATACCATAAGGCGATCCACGACCCTCCCAGGTTCTCGGGCTCCACGGGCGACCTCTACTCGCTCGAGTTCTACAGGGAGCTGTACAGGGTCCTGAGGCCCGGCGGGAGGCTGTTCCACTACACGGGCGAGCCGAGGGTCCACGGCGGCCCGAGGCTCCTGAAGGGGATAAGGGCCAGGCTCGAGAAGGCAGGCTTCATCGTGCTTGGCTTCGACAGAGCCTCGCTGGGCTTCGTGGCCGCCAAGCCCTGGAGCTAGGCCTTGGCCGCCCCCTTAGCCCTGAGGGCCGTCTTCTTTGGCCTCAGGGTGCCCTTCGCCTTGCACCTCCTGCACTTCGTGGCGCCCGGGGGGTTGAGCGCCCCGCACTTCCTGCAGACCCACTTGTTCAGCACTCTCTGCTGGACGATCTTCAGCTTCTCGGGGTCCGTGATTGGCATCGTGAGCACCTCGATTCATGATTCCGCGAAGGATTTTAAGCTTGTAGCCCGTGACGCCACGTTGGGGCTCCTCGGCTTGGACTTGAAGACGAAGTGGGTAGTAGTTGCAGCGGCCGTCGCAATAGCCGCCGCAGCCGGCGCGCTCTACCTCGAGCTGTCGCGATCCAGCCTCACCGTGGTCAAGATCTCCACAACGACTTCGCTCTACGCGACCGGGCTACTCGATTACTTGGCCCAGCAGTACGAGGCCTCGCACCCCGGGGTCCGCATAGAGTTCGTTGCCGTTGGCACCGGGGCCGCGCTCAAGTACGCTGCGCAGGGCGACGTCTGCGCCGTGTTCGTGCACGCCCCCAACCTGGAGAGGAAGTACCTGGACATGGGCGTCATAGCCGACAGGCACACCTTCGCGTACAACTACTTCGTCATCGTGGGGCCCGCCGACGATCCGGCCAACGTCTCCGGGGCGAAGGATGCTGTGGAGGCCTTTGCCAGGATCTACAGGGCTGCTGAGGAGGGGAGGGCGGCGTTCGTTAGCAGGGGGGACAACTCGGGCACACACGTGAGGGAGACCGCGATATGGAACAGGACGGGCCTCGACCCTTCGGGGAGGCCCTGGTACAAGAGCTGCGGCTGCGGAATGGACCAGGCGCTGATAATGGCAAACGAGCTCAGGGCCTACACGCTCAGCGACCTCGGGACGTTCACCATGTTCTACCGGGAGGGCAGGCTGCCGAACCTCAAGCTCCTCTACCAGAACTCAACCGATCCCAACACAATAAACATCTACAGCGCCTACGTGGTCTCTAGCTGCACTGGCAGCGCCAGACAATACACCGAGGACTTCTTGAAGTTCGTCTACGATAACCAGGTCCAGCTCGTGGGAACGTACGGGGCTGACAAGTACGGGCAGCCGCTGTTCTACCCAGCCCGGGACAACCCCGAGATCGAGGCGCTCTGGAGGCAGCTCGCGGGCTCCTCGTAAGCTGCCGGACCCCGCGAGCCGCACGCTTTTCACCCGCCGCGTTCCCCACACCTCCCGGAGGAGCCAACATGCTCGGCGAGACAGCTGCGACGATCCTGAGATCGATCGAGGTCTCGGGGCTCGCAACGCTGTTGGCAGCGAGCTGGAGCCTGCCCCTGGCGTATTACATGGCCTCGAGGAACCCGGGCCCGATAGTCGAGTCGATCGTCGAGTCCCTGGTCGGCATCCCGACCGTGCTCCTCGGCCTCCTGCTCTACATGCTCTTGAGCTCGAGCGGCCCCCTGGGAGGCCTCGGCCTCCTGTTCACGAAGAGGGCCATGATCTTGGGCGAGGCCTTGCTGGTGACGCCACTGATCGTGTCCTCCCTCTACAGGTCGACGAGGGCTAAGGTATCGCAGCTGCTCGAGCTGGCAACGACCCTCGGAGCCGCGGGGCCCGGGGCTGCGCTCCTCGTGCTGAGCGAGACCGCGGCGGACGCCACTGCGGCGTGCATCATGGGCTTCTCGAGGGCTATAGGCGAGCTGGGTGTCGCGATGATGCTTGGGGGCAACATCGCCGGCTACACGAGGGTGATGACTACTGCAATAGCCCTCGACGTCTCGAAGGGGAACTTCGAGGAGGCCGTGTACTTGGGCCTGGCGCTCCTGGCGACCATGATCGTCGCCTCGACGGCCCTCAAGCTCCTCCAGAGGGCGCTCAGGCCGTGATAGAGCTCGTGGGGGTCTGGTACAGCTACGGGGGCTCGTCCTGGGCCCTCAGGGACGTCTCGGCCAGCTTCGGGGAGGGGGAGCTGGTGGCCGTCGTGGGCCCCAACGGGGCCGGCAAGTCGACGTTGCTGAAGATTGCCTCCCTTATTTACAGGCCCGCGCGCGGGGCCGTGCTGGTCGACGGCGCCGACTTCTGGTCGCTGGGGAGGGAGGGGAGGGAGCGGGCGAGGCGCGACGTGGTGTACGTGCACGAGAGGCCCATTCTAGTGAGGGGGACCGCCCTATACAACGTGTCGCTCGGGCTCGTTCTCAGGGGCGTTGATCGCGGCCATGCCGAGCGCAGGGCGCTCGAGGTCATGGAGGAGCTCGGCATAGCTGGCCTGGCCCACAGGAGCGCCTCCGCCCTCTCGGCGGGCCAGGCCCAGCTGGTGGCGATCGCCAGGGCGCTGGCCCTGGAGCCCAGGCACCTGTTCCTCGACGAGCCGTTCGCTCACCTCGACAGGAGGGCGAGGAGGGCGCTCTCCGAGCTCCTGCGCAGGAGGGTCGAGGAGGGAATGGGTATGGCAATGGCCGGCCACGAGGGCCTAGAGCTGCTGAGGATCTCGAGGAAGCTGGTGGTGGAGGAAGGCGCCATAGTGGAGGACGAGGAGTCAAATTGATGGATGGCAGGAAGGGGCGCCCGGCATTCCCCACCAGGCGAGGCACCCGTGCTGAAATCGGACGTACCCGTTAGGGCATTAGCGTCCCGAACGCAGGCCTGGGTTTCCCCAGGCCCACATCCAGGGCGCCAACGCCCTAGCGGATTCGCCCGATCCCAGCCGGTGTACCCAGCCCGTGGTGTGGGGGCCGGACGCCCATTCAACAACTCTCCCACGAAAGTACTTAAGCACTAGGTTTTGTTACCGCGGGCTCCCAAGAGCTATTGGGGGAGGGCAGGATCGTGGCCAAGGTGGGCTCAGTAATACGCCTCCATGCTATTCTGACGAGCTACGACGCGCGGAGGGGCCCAACGCCGATCGGGTAGGGCGATACCACTGCTATGCCGCTGGCCTGCGCCTCGGAAAGCGCCTGCGGGTGCACGTAGAGGCCGTAGACTACGGGCACGACGTCCACGCCCATCGCCTGCCCCACGACCCTTGCCTTCTCGCCAAGGCGCCTCACGTCCTCCGCGTGGACCCTCACCTTCACCTCGCCGACGACGAGCACACGGGCTCCGTTGGCGCTCCTCCCCTCGCCGAACAGATCGACCTCGAGCGACCTCCCATCAACCTCGAGGAAGCGCCTCCCAAGCGATTCCACTTTAATCCCCTTCCGAGCCTCCAGCCAGTACGGCAACATGCCCCTGGCCACGTCCTCTATTATGAACCCAAAGGAATCTGCGACCTTGCCCACCTCCTTGGCCAGCTGCTCCACCAACTCGCCGAGCCTGGCGACCCTTGCTCCCAGCTCCTCGACAGCCCTCCTCAGCTCCTCCAGATCCCTCGCAACTTCCTCGACCCTCTGCAGCGCTCCGTCCGCCGACAACCCCGTCCCCAGCGGCAGTCGGAGGGGTCAACTAAAAAGGAGAGGGGCAACAGGAGTGGGCGAAGCGATGGCGAAGGGAAACATCTTTGTTGGGTAAGGACAAATATTTGTCACACGGTTATGACCATTGAAATAACGTTTTTATAGCCCGTCCATGGCCTTTAATACCGGAGGTGGAGGTATTGAGGACCGAGATCTGGATAGCAATTATAGTCGTCGTGGCAATCATAGTGGGAGTGGGAGGGTATTTCGCTGGGTCCGCAGCAGCGCCTACGACGACCGTGACGGTGCCGGGGGCAGGGGCTACAACCGTCTACAAGACCGTAACCACCACAGCCCCTGGCGGCGCGTGGACCCCGCCCTCCGTGATCAAGGCCGCCTGGATCTACGTGGGGCCCGTCGGCGACATGGGATGGAGCTACATGCATGACATAGGCAGGAGGTACGTGCAGAACCTCTTCAAGGACTGGCTAGAGACCACGTACGTTGAGTCCGTGGCCGAGGCCCAACTCGTCAGCACGGTCGACAGCCTGGTGGCCCAGGGCTACAACGTGATCTTCACCACCTCGTTCGAGTTCATGGACGCCACAATAACGGCCGCCAAGAAGTATCCCGAGGTCATGTTCTTCCACTGCTCAGGCTACAAGAGGGCGCCTAACGTCGGCACCTACTTCGCCGACCTGTACCAGATCTACTACCTCAACGGCCTCATGGCCGGTGCGCTGACCAAGACGGGGCAGCTGGGCTACGTCGGAGGCTACTTGATACCCGAGGTCATAAGGCACATAAACGCCTTCGCCATAGGCGCCAAGGAGGTCGGCGAGCAGCTCGGCAAGAACATCACTGTGCACGTGATCGAGCTGGGCGCCTGGTACAACCCGACCGCCGCCAAGCAGGCGGCCGACACCCTGCACACCCAGTACAACGTGGACGTCTTCGCGTTCACCGAGGACTCCTCCGCCGTCGTCGAGTACGCCCAGGCCAACGGTCTCATGGCCTTTAGCCACTACGGCCCGATGCTCAAGTACGGCCCTGATGCCGTGGTAAGCGGACAGCTTGTCAGGTGGGAGGTAATATACGAGGACATATTGATAAAGGTAAAGGCCGGCGTGTACACGCCCTACAACCTGCAGAACGTCGACTACTGGTGGATGTTGAACTCGGGCGCCGTCGACCTCGGCTGCGACATAAACCCCGACGGTA
>JBEULI010000011.1:0-5700 GCA_041287395.1 Desulfurococcaceae archaeon | reverse complement strand
AACGAGAAGAATTGAGAGTATTGCTCGAGTATATCTGCCATGTAGAGGATGTCGTTGAGCGTCAAGAATTCAACGAAAAGAATTGAAAGTCGACATGTATTGTTGTGAATAAGATGGAACTTAACGAGAAGAATTGAAAGTCGACAAGCTCTAGCGCTGGTGCTATTACTGTCCCTCTGCCGCTGGTCAGCTCAATGAACACGGCAAGAGGAACTGAAAGTTTCCAACGATTTTCACTTCTCGTTGAATTCGGGCCCAAGAGGAAAAGGCCTTTAATTGATAAGGAAGACGGCGCGGGGAACGGGGGGAGCAAACAGGCTATGGGCGCTCTCGCGCGGTCCTGAGGGCCAGCAGGATCAGGTCTAGGAGCGGCCTCGCCTCCCTGAGCGCCCTCCCTATCTCCTCCAGCCCCGCGTCCGGATATACTGGGATTTCGTAGATCTCGGCCAAGGCCTTCCTCAGCTCCTCGAACTCCTCCTCCCTCCTCGCGCAAAGGTATGCGTAGTATATTAGCGGGACGAGCCCCTGGGCCCCCGTCCTCCTGCTGGCCGCCAGGGAGCTGAGCTCTCCGATCGCGTAGATGAGCTGCTTGTGCTCCTCCAGCGAGCTGGACAGGGTGTCCCAGCGCTCCAGGAGCTCGACGAGCTTGTCGAAACACATCTTCCCCCACCTGCACTCCAGCGGAATGGCCCCCACCTCCCTCTTGGCCCCGCCGCACTCCACCTCGAGGCTAGCCCCGAGGAAGTCGGCTGAGGCCGAGGCCCTCACGACCTTGGCCTTCCCCAGCTCCTCGACGGCTGCCCTGTACAGGTGGAGCACGGGGACCTTCGGCTTGCCCAGGGAGAGGCCGATCGACGCCGAGAGGGGGGCCAGGAGGCCCTTGATCGAGCCGCCGTATATGGCCGAGCCGAGCAGGAGGAGCACGTCGCGCCACGAGCCATATGCCACGGCGTCGTCGCCGCCCGAGTAGAGTATGACTGCGTCGCGGCCCTCTCGCGCGGCAAGCAGGTAGGGCTTTACGTTCATTGCCGCTGAGAGCATGTTCGAGAAGTCCACGAGCCTGGAGGGGGAGCTCGTGTAAAGCCTCAGGACCTCGCCGGCCCTGTCGACGTCCACCTTGCCCATGGCTATGAGGCCCATCTCGTCCAGGTCCTTGAGGCTAGTTCCATCGCCCTTCACCGGGTGGTACGTGTTCAGGAACGCCGGCGAGAACGCGACGTCGAGCTCGGCGGGCCCTCCCAGCTCCTCCCCGATCTTGCGCAGGGCCTCTACGATCCCCTCGCCGCTGAGGACGAAGGACTCGGGGTTGTTGACGGCCTTGAACTCGATCACCAGCCTCCTGGCCCGTGCCCTGGAGAGGGCCCTCCTGATCGCGCCGGCCACGAGGGTGCTGAACAACGCAGTTGCAAAGGCCTCGTAGAGGCGCCGAAGCTCGTCGGCCCTCCCGTACTCGACCGCCTCGCGGGATATCAGCGAGATCAGCAGGTACGCGGTCCCGAGCCTCTCGAGGGGCACGAGCCCCACTACGAACTGCCTTCCCTCGGCCACCTGCACTCTGGCCGCCAGGGGGCGCTCCACGCTAGTCTCCAGGTACTTCTTGAGCTGCCCCGAGATCTCGTCGACAAGGGCCGACGCGAACTCGCTCCCCGGGAGCAGGGCCCCCTCCTTCTCCTCGAAGGCCCTGAGGGCCGCGATGAGCACGGCGTTCCTCGCGGCAGTCCCGCAGACTAGGCTGAGGTGAGTGAGCTCGGAGATCACGTCGCCGTCCTCGAGCTTGCCTGGGGCGAGCACGTCGAAGTACGCGTCGCCCGCCCTCACAACCAGGCTCCGCTCGCCCTCGTACACTGCCTCGCGCGTGAGCGAGTCCACTGCAACGGCCCTGCCCAGGGAGGCGGCGAGTAGCTCGGCCTTCCCTGCGGCGGACTCGACGCGGGCCTCGACCACGTCCCTCCTCAGGAGCTCTTCGACTGCCGACGCGAATTCCGACTGGGGGTCCTCGAAGCCCCTCATCTGGAACACGTCGAAGGCCTCGCTCAGGGCAATAGAGGCCCAGAGCCTCCCTCGGAAGGTCTTGGCCAGCTCCTCGTATATGTATCCTGCCGCCTGCTCCAGGCGCTTCCCGTCGACGTCGGCTGGGACTAGCATCGTGATCCCGCCGCCCTCCGAGACGAGCACGGCCGGCGAGGCCAGGCCGAGGAACTCCAGGAGGACGTTCACAACGGCGTCCTGGACGAGCTCCACGAGAAGGCTCCTGCCCCTGAGGATCCTCGAGGCGGCCCTCTCGCTGGCCGGCGACGACACGAAGTCCTGAATCCCGTGGAGCTCGAGCCTGAGCAGCCTCGCCCTCGTCGCGCCCTCTGAGCCGCGGATCGCCTGGGCGATTGCGGCTGTCATCTTCGAGTGGGCGTAGAGGCTTATGTCGGGCACTGGCGAGGCCCACACCGCGCTGGGGACTAGGCTCGTCGTCACCCTGAGTATCGAGTCGAGCGTGTTCAGCAGGCCCCTGCTGAGGCCGATCCCGGTCCTCCCGTAGATCGATGCTGCATCCGCCATCAGGGCCCAGAGGAGCCCGACCACCTCGCCGTACCTGGCCCCCTTCGCCGCGCTGCAGTAGTCGCGGAGCTCGAGGCCGATTACGTTGTCGTGCGTGAGGGGCAGGACCGGGAGCCACAGGGGAAGGCCGTAGATCTTGAGCATGACGTCCTCGCTGAGCCTTCCCTCGCCGAACTCGCGCAGGGCGGCGAAGGCCTCCGAGCCGACGTAGCCCCTCTTAATGTCCGCTGCGCCAGCTGCGCAGGGGCCAACCGATCTGCGGTAGCCCGCGAACTCGAGCCTCCAGAGGGGCGAGAGGAAGGGGGCCGTGTGGTGTTGGTATGGGATGCCAGCGTCGCACTTGAAGTGCCCCTCGATCAGGCGGGCCAGCCTACTCGAGAGTTCCTCAACCCTCTCCTTGCCCGGCAGCAGGCCCCTCTCGAACGCGGCGGCGACGTCGCTCCTGGCGACTATCCTGTTCACAAGCCCCATGTACGTCTCGTGCTCCTTGTCCGCGAGGCCCAGGCGCCTCAGGAACGAGCGGATCAGGGCGTCCGAGAGCTCCTCGTGGCGGGCGCGCCGTTCCAGGTATTCCCGCTGCCACCCCTGCTCCATCGAGAGCAGGTTCAGCAGGTCCTCGGCGCGCTCATCCCTCTTCTCATATCCGTCGCGCACCCTGTAGACGTACCTCAGGACCGGCTTGCCGATGTCGTGCAGCAGCGCGTAGAGGACGAGGAGCTCGTTAGCGCCTCCCCCGGAGCCAGTTGCCGGCTGGATCACTCCACGCATACCTCGGCCCACCCGAGCCCGTAGTACGAGCCCCTAAATGAGGCGAGCTTGACCGAGGAGAGATCCCAGGCGCGGCGGATGCGCGATGTCATGTAGTTGGCCACCTCCGCGTATAGGTCGCTGTAGTGCTCCCTGAGGAATCCGTCGATGGTCTTCGAGATGTGGCTGGCCATGAGGCCCAGCCTCGCCGGGGCGCACCTGCTGTCGCGCCCCTCGAGGAGTCCCCTGACGCGATTCCTCAGCAGCTCCTCGTAGGCGGAGACGTCGACGTTCCTGGACCTGAGCGCGCTGCGGGCCTTCTCAAGGAGGCCTAGCTCCTCCCTGATCACGTGCTTTGCGTGGGCCCTCAGGACCTCGAGCAATCGATCAGGCCGATATAGCTCGAGGACCCTGGAGTGGAGCTCGAGCACCTCCTTCACCCTCTCAACGTTCGCCGCGCCCCTGCTCCTGTAGTATTGCACGAACGCGCTGAGCTGTTGTTCGGCCGGCCGCAGGACCCTGACCTCGTAGCTCAGCTCGCCCTCGTCAAACGTCTCGAGGAACGCCGTGGCGACGCGGTTGCCGGCCACGTCGTAGACCTGTGCCTCCCTGACGCTAGTCCTCGCGTTGGGGGGAACCAGGGGATCTGACACGAGGAGCTCCTGGAAGGAGTCGACGAAGCCCCCCTCCTTCTCGGGCCTCGGGGCCCTGAAGTACGTCGCCTCCAAGCCCATGGAAACGTTCTTAGGCTCCGCGTACAGGTCCACGCACGAGCGCAACACGTTCTCGACGTGGGTCTTGCCCTTGTCGGCCAGATCCCTCTCGAGGAGGTAGTTGAGGACGACAGTCCTAATGTATCCCTTGATCGTTGAGCCCGGCACGAGGAGGTCGTTCAACAGCAAAACCTTCCCGCCTCGGCCCAGGTTCCTGGCCTCTAAGTACGGGCGCCTCTTGCACCCGAGCCTCCCGCTCCTGCGGGCCTCGGCCAACACCTCTCCGTAATCCCTTTTCCTCTCGAGCACCGCCATCGACTCGTCAAGCGAGAGCTTCAACGTCCCCAGGTCCACCACACAGCACTGGTTCCCCTCGAGGAGGACGTCGAGGCCGACGACGCCCCTCACGCCGCTCCACACATGTATCGGCGTGATCGGCCTGAGCCTGAGCTTGAGGGGCTTTTGGGCTGCGTAGTTGCCCATTCAGGCGCCACCCATCGCCAGCGCCGTGAACGGGAAGGCGGAGCCCTCCCCGAGCACGTAGACCAGATCCTGCGGCCTGAGCCGGCCGACAACCCTGACCAGCGATCCTGCGGCCAGGGCTGCGAAGGAGAAGGGGATGGCGGGAGGGGCCAGCCCGTAGATCTCGCGGGGCTCCGGCGCGCTCGACCGCAGGTCAAGGGCCTTTACCACCGCATCGCTGAGCCTGAGCTCGCCGAGCAACGCGTAGGCCCTCCCTCCCCCTGCCCCCGTGATGGGGATGGCCGACTCCAGCGCCCTGAGGTCCTCGTCGCACAGCCTCACGCTCCCGAGCACCTCGAACCTTCCCCATCCCCTGCTCCTGGCGCCTCCGATGCCCATTTCGCCGAGCAACTCCAGCGCGCCCGCGACCTCCTTCTCAAGGCCATCGGGGACCTGGAGCGCCACGGCCATGGGATGCCTAGGCCTCGCCGCCACGAGCGTGTAGGGGCTCGCGGCGCCGGTCACCCTGTCGATCGTGTTGTGCTGTTCGAACGCGCTGGCGACGGGAGGCTCCAGGGCGTTCCTCCCAAGCGCCTTGTACTCGTCGCCCCTCGCGAGGATCACCGGCTCCGCCTCCCCCAGGACCTCCTTCGCGCCCTCTGCAACCCTCTCGTCCTTGACGGCCTCCTCGAGACACCTCAGGACGCTCGCCCGGCCAGCTGAGGTGCAGGCCCTGGCCAGGGAGGACATGAACGATGCAGTGGCGAAGGATGGCCTGAAGCCTACGAGCGCCTCGCACGCCTTGGCAAGGGCCCTGGGCAGGGGCAGGAGGGCCTTGAGGCACCCCGAGGCCTCGACGGCCGGGAGGACGTCCGTGGAGAAGACGTTGCCGCTCAAGATCTCCTTGAGCAGCCCCGAGGCGCTCACTTGCGATGCCGCGGACGCAAGAGCCCTGAGCAGCGTGAACTGCGGGATCGAGGGCGCTGGCCCCCCCACCCTATACCCCTTGGCGAACTTGACGACGCCGATGACCTTTCCCATGATCTGGCAGTCCTCGTCTATCCCTGGCCGCCGAAGAGCTTTTCGAGGATCTTTTTCGTGATTTCTTCCAGGGCCTTCAGCGCCTCATCAACGTCCCCGTACTCCTTCAGCTGCTCACGGACGATCGAGATCCCATCAGCCACCTGGGGCTTTAACAACTTCAGCACCAGGTTCCTGAACTTGA
>JBEULI010000010.1:0-6281 GCA_041287395.1 Desulfurococcaceae archaeon | reverse complement strand
CCCTCCCCCCCTCGCGCATAATTTTATGGGTGGGGCCACCCACCCGGCCCAGGATCTATCTCGCCCAACCCCTGCGGCTCGGCGAGGATCCTAGCGGCGGCCGGCGAGGATGATCGTGGCGCACGATCAGCGCGCTCTTTGCAACTGGTTGCGGCGCCGAGAGCGTCCAGCGCGGCGTCGCTCAGATCCTGGTAGCGAGTTCTGATCGTTTTACTTCTCGCAATGTTGTACCACGTTTCTAGTTCCGCGTTGCGAGGACTGCGCGGAGGGGCCGGGCTGGGCAGCGCGTTTCGCAACGCAGTTGCTCGGACAGGAATTACTCGATCTACAGGCCTCTCGCTCCTCGGACTTTTTGCCAGGGCACGGCCAACTCGGGCTTGAAACGTTTGGCGCGTTTCGAAAATCTAGAAACGCGCGCCGAGGACGGGCAACGCGTGCCTGAAACGTTTGACGATTTTCGCAACAACTGCAACGTGCCCGCCCTGCTGTTTCGCAACATTTCGCAATGTTACGCAACGCGTTGCGTAACATTGCGAAACGCCCCGAGCCAAGCTTCCTATGCCCCCAGCGCGCGCATTATCGTGGGGCCGGGGGCGAATTCAACGGGGAGAATTGAAAGTAGGAATTGAAGGACACGTAAACTCGGCCCCCGGTACCTTTGCCCTACCCTCGCACGTGTCGCGGCCTGAGACCCTCAACTGGGGCACAAACTTGTGCCCCTGCCCGGCACGGCGTCACGCAGCCTCGCGCGACGCCTCGCCCCGGCTCCTACACTTCGCTATCTCCCGCTTCAGCACAAGGATCAGCATCAGGGCATACATTGTGTTGGTGCTCAGCAGCGCGAGGGTGGAGTATATGATAGCGGTCCCCAACTGGAAGCCCCCGGCTTCGATGACTAGGAAGCCCAAGAGTAACAACGTGAGGATCACAAACACGCCCAACATGACGGCGTACGTCAGCTCCTCCTCACGCTCCTCGAGCTTGACCAAGCCCAACCCCCCTCTGCGCCCTCGGAGTCCTCGTTTGCCCGCGAAGGTTAATGAGCATTTGTTCAAACTCCTCGCCCGCGCCCCTACTTAGCCAGGCCAGGCGCTCGCCAGTTGACTGTCAATTGACTGTCAAGTGGTGCGGGCGCCTGTGCCCTACGCGTGGGCATGGGGGGCTCTAGCCGGCTGCGAGGCCGCAACTGGGGGGTTGCAACTTTGCCACCCCTCGCAGCCTGGGCCAGGGGTAGGGTGCGTTGCGAGGTTGGGGGCTGGCCGTGGGGTTTATAAGGGCGTGAGCTCACAAGCTCACAAGGGTGGCGCGCGTGTCGGGCGAAGCCCAAACCGCGAGGTTCACCTGCCCAATCTGTGGCAGGCCGGGAACGCTACTCGTGAGAAGGCGCGGCAGCCGCGAGTACCTCTACGTAAGGCACTACTCGCCGAGGTCCGAGTGCTACATAGGCCCAGCTGGGGAGTACAAACACGTCAACGCGCTCTACGCCAGGGCGTTGGCATCGGACCCCGAGCTGCGGGGACTCGCGGAGGCAGACCTACTTTCCTCTGCGCTCAACCTACTCAGGGCGTGGGCATCGCGCGCCCTCGCCCAGCCCCTGGCCAGCGGGGCGGCTGCAGCGGAGTTGAGGAAGCTCGAGGAGATCGAGGAGCTGGCGAGGTCGCTGAGGCTCAGGCTGGCTGGCAACGTGGCCGGGTCCCGCGCAGTTCCTACCCCTTATAAGGACTCGATCTAAACTGGGAGGGTGGGAGCTCGCATGACGGGCAAAAAGATCGTCGTCAAGACGCTCTCGGTGGATGTCGAGACCTGGGAGAGGGTCCAAAAGCTGAGGATCGAGAAGCGATTCAAGACCGTCAACCAAACCATACGCTACTTGCTCGAGGTCTATGATAAGTGCCGTGAAAGCGTTGAGGCCGGGGGAGGACAGGCCCCCCGGCCGCAGTAGAGGCGGTGATGCGGGGTGGCGCGCAGAGATCCAACCCTCTCTTCTCGCTCAGCGCTTAAAAAGTACACGAGCGTTGACGGCGCGTTCCTTAACTTCGTCGAGGCGTGGTTCAGGGGGCCGGGCGACAGGGCTGACATCTACCGCGAGATCTTCGTGGTGAAAGGGGAGCTACACGGCGAGGGGTTCAGGGACAGGGGCGCGATCTCCTCCGCTGGCCTCCGGAGCTACCTCGAGCAGATGATCGACGACCCGAGGAGTTGGAACATCTTCATGGGCATCGGCTACTGGAGGGAGCACGGACATTCGAGCCCCCCAGGCCCTGACAAGATGTTCTACGACAGGCTCAGCCTCGACCTCGACTCCGAGGAGGACCCGAGGAAGGCCATAGAGGCTGCGCTGGAGCTCGCGAAGGCGATCGAAGATAGGTACGGCGCAACCCCGCTCGTGCTCGAGACCGGTTTCAAGGGAGCGCACGTCGTCGTCCCGCTAAACCCCTCGACGGACTGGGAGGGCTACAGGCTGCTCTTCGAACACCTGGTGGGCATGCTCGGCCGGGAGCGCGCTACAATGGTCGACAGGAACATGCTGCAGTGGAACCGCGTCGACAGGGTGCCCCTCACGTGGAACGTCAAGGGCAACGAGGCCAGGTTCTGTAAGATCGTCCACCCCAGGCCATTCACGTGGAAGACGTTCGACTGGGATGAGCTCGAGCCCCTCGACCCTCGAAACGTGGAAGTTGTAGTCGTCGAGGTGCCCAGGCCGACGCCTGCGAAGGTCGTTGCCCCGGGCAGGGCCTTGCGCCTGGCGTGGGTCGAGGAGGTCATCAAATGGGGCCTGCCGGACGGGAGGAAGAGGTTCATGATGAGGGTGCTCATCCCGTACCTCGTCAACGTCCTGGGCCTCGACGACTTCTCGGCGATGGCGAGGGTGCGCGAGTTCCTCGAGAACTCGTGCGAGAAGTATTGGAAGTGCGGCGGGATCTATGAGTCGTGGATCAGGGGCGAGCTGAGGAGGGTCAGGGAGAAGGGGATAAGGCCCGAGAGCAGGCAAAGGTTCGTCGAGGAGAACCCGGACCTGGCCGAACACTTGCGCTTCTTAAGCCATCCCGAGGTAAGGGGCATTGATGGGGAGGACGTGGGACGCTAGCGGGGGTGTGGGGTGTGCAGGCGGACAGGTCTCGGAGTAGAAAGGTTTATGAAGGGCCTAAAAAGCGCCACGACTTTTCGCACGAGTACCTCGACTTGCCCATCACAGTTGTGCTCGCGAACGGCCAGATGATCACGGGGAAGGTCGTCGACTCGAGCAAGTATTGGATGAAGATCTCGGCCGACGGGCGCGTAGTTTACGTCAACAAGGCCTGGGTGGCCTTGATCGAGCCGGCCGCCGGAGGGGGAGCGCAGCGGCAGGGAGGATCGAGCGAGGAGAAACCGGGGGGTTCCGCCGAGAGGGCGGGGGCGAGGGGCGTTGGGCGCTGAGGCCGCGAGGCCAAGGACGGAGCAGCGCACGCTCAGGATAGTTGGCATAAAGCGGGATGAGGCGTGGCTCGAGCTCGCCGGCCAGCTGATCAGGGTGGCGAGGGACGAGAAGGGGAGGCAGGGGACGGTGTACGTGTTGAACGAGCAAGGCGACGGCGTGGAGTCGAAGTACGTGCTGATGTACGGCGGTGCGAGGAGGTGCTCTGAGCAGGTGCTCGTCAAGGGCGTCGACATCTGCGACGAGTTGCTCGGGCTGCTCGAGTCGTGGGACTCGATCAGGGAGGAGAGGGAGACGATAGAGAGGGCACAGGCAGCAAAGCTGCTGGACTACAGGTTCGTGCCGAGGGCAGCGACTGAGTGGGAGGAGCTCGTGAACGTCGTGGTGAGGGGAATTCTCTCGCGGAGGATTATCAAGACGTTTCACATCGTCGACGGAGGCCGCGACGTCGAGCTGGGCACGTACTGCTATGAGGATGGCGCGTACGTCGAGTGCGAGGAGAAGCTGGCACATGAGATGGCGAGGCTCGTCGAGGGCTCCGTACTGTTGGACAAGAGGGCGCTGCCAACGCTCATGGGCACAGCACTAAAGCTCGTGAAGATCAAGACGTACGTTGAGTGGAGGCCCGCGAAGCACAAGTTGCTCTTCGACAATAAGGTGGTGTTCGACTGGGACAAGTTCGTTGAGAGCGGGGACATCGAGGCCTCGCTCGAGGAACCGAGCCCCGAGCTCATAGTGACGCACAGGATAAGGCACAGGCTGAGGCCGGAGCTCCTCAGGGGGACTCGCGAGGGACTCGAGAAGTACGTGCCTCCTCGCTCGAGTGAGGACGTCGTCGAGCTGTTCAAGAGGCTTGCGCCCAAGTCGTTCGAGGCGTTCAGGGCGTGGGTGAGGAGGGAGGACGAGGATGAGAGCACTACGTTGTCCAAGGTCCTGCTGTTGTTGGAAGTGATAGGCTACACGTTGTACCCCCACGACTACCCGCTACACAAGGCCGTGTTGCTCGTCGGCAGCGGCTCGAATGGCAAGTCGACATACATCAACTTGATCGTGAGGATCCTCGGCCGTGAGAACGTCTCGACTGTGAACCTCAGCGACCTCGACCCCCGCGTGAACAGGTTCGCCGCTAGCGAGCTCTACCACAAGCTCGCGAACGTGAGCGCTGAGCCGGTCCGCGTCAGGTCGTTCGACGCGACCGTGTTCAAGCAACTCACGGGCGAAGATCCCGTCAGGTTCGAGAGGAAGTTCAGGGACGCGTTCACGGGCTATAACTACGCGAAGATGATATTCGCAGCCAACGAGCTGCCATCGGTGGCCGAGGACACGTACGCGTTCTGGAGGCGTTGGATAGTGATAGAGTTCCCCAATCGCTTCGCCCCCGACCCCGAGTTCTTCGAGAGGACGTTCAGGGAGGATGAGATCGAGGGCATCATACTGTGCGCGCTACACGCGTTCAGGCTCGTGCTACTGCGCAAGTCGTTCACGGAGAAGGGGGTCGAGGAGCCACGCGAGGCCTGGCTGTCCCGTAGCAACCCGGTCTACGCCGTGGTGAGCAGGATGATCAGGGACGGGCTGCTCGAGCTCGACAGGGAGGGCTGGGCGGCCAGGGACGACGTCTACGCGCTCTACACGAAGTACGTCGAGCTCGTCAACGAGGAGGAGGGCGAGGACTTCGAGCCAGCGCCGAAGAAGGTGGTGACGGAGGTCCTCGAGCGTTACTTCGGAGTCAGGGTGGTACGTAAGAAGGTGGCGGGCAAGCGCTACTGGGCGTATGAGGGCATCAGGATCAAGGACTGGGGGAAGGCCGAGGAGCTCATAGGCGAGCTCGAGACGCCGCGCGCGGCCCCGCAGCCCTAGGCTTTTTCAAAGCCCTCGCGCGCACCCCCGGCCTACAAACCCTTGACCGGGGTGGCAAGCTTGCCACCCTCACGGCGCATTATATTGTGTTGTGGTCTTTGTACAGTGCGCAAGGGTCCATAACGCCTTGGGGGTTGGGTCCATAACGCCTTGGGACCCGCCTTCGGCGGCGGGTCCATAACGCCCGGACCCCGGGTCCATAACGCGGCATGGAGGGTCATGTTGGGTCCATAACGCCTGCCATTATTTACCCCCATACCCCCTCTCTCTAGGGTGAGGGGGGGTATATGGGGGTCATTAATGGAAAGGGTTATGGACCCGATAGGACCCATGCCAACGTCACGTCTGCCTTAACAGTGAAAGCGTAGCGGGGAAGGGCGACAGGACTCAGCGGCCACCGTGCGATCATTAGAGGGGCGCAATCTGTGGGGGTGCAAGTTTGTCCCCCTCCAGCGCTGAAAGATCGCCCTGCCACGGCTGAAAGATCGCGCCGGCCAGGATATTCCCCCACGCCTCGCTCCAGTAGCCCCCTCGCCCGGCAGGATCCCACAACCGCGCACGCCGAGAAAGATCCTGGCCCGGCCATAAGGCGAAAGATCGCGCCGCAGCCCCCAACCCCTCAACGCCGCTAACTGTGGGGTTGCACATTTGCCACCCTGCGCAGAGACTCCCAACGAGGGGAGTTGAGGGGGTGCGTAAAATGAGGCCGGGGGGGATCTCAGTTTTGGGCGAGGGCGTTTAAACAGGGGCAACGGTGGTGTAAACGGTTTAAACGCGCGCGTTTGGCCCGTTCAAACGTTGATGGACGGCCGTTTAAACGACGGTAAACGACGTGGGGGTGCGCCTAGGGCGTTTAAAACGTTCGAGGCGTTTACGCGCGCGCCCTTTCATGCCTTGACAAAAAGTCCGAGGACGGGGGAGCGTGTAGAACGTGTATTTTTTGCTCGACCTCTAGCACGTTTAAACGCGGGCAGTTAACTACAGCTTAACTTCACATGGGCGCTGCGAG
>JBEULI010000001.1:0-7414 GCA_041287395.1 Desulfurococcaceae archaeon | reverse complement strand
GGTGCCGTGCTGACGAAGATATTGCCCGGGTGCATGTCGGCGTGGAAAAAGCCGTCGCGAAACACCTGGGTGAAAAAAATCTCGACGCCGTCGCGCGCCAGCTTCTTGAGGTCGACCCCGGCGGCACGCAAGGCATCGATCTGGCCGATCGGAATGCCGCGCATGCGCTGCATCACAATGACTTCGCTGCGGCACAAATCCCAATACATCTCGGGGATCAGCACCAGACCGAGCGATGCCATGTTGCGCCGCAGCTGCGCGGCGTTGGCGGCTTCGCGCACCAGATCGAGTTCGTCGTGCAGATACTTGTCGAATTCAGCGACCACCTCGCGTGGCTTGAGCCGCTTGCCGTCGGCCCAGCCGCGTTCGACGATTCCCGCCAGGGTGCGCATCAACGCCAGGTCTTCGTCGCCGACCACCAGGACCTTCCTCCATTCGCTCAAGCGGCCCACCTCGAGACGTAGCCCGCGAACTCGGCGCCCCTGCCAGCCTTGATCATGGAAATCGACGCCTTCAACAGGATCGACTGCGAGTAGGCAGCGAGCGTCATCCTCAGCGGGCCCTCAACTTCGTGGGGTTCCACCAGCCACCTCGCCGCGTGGCCCAGAAACGCCCAGACGGCCACGTCGTAAGCTTCGATGCCGTTGCCGAACTTCATCGCGCCCGAGAGCGCCTCGCCGAGGGGCCTCGCCATGGGCCTCTCGGCAACTAGAACCTCGGGGAGCCTGGGCAGCGGCTGTTCGCAAAGGGCCGAGAGGCCCTGAGGCGAGAGCGCCTTCGCGCTCCTCGGGGCCTTGGCGAGGCCTGGGATCGACCTGCAGAGCCTGGCCTGGATCAGGTCCGCCAGGAGCGCGCATAGCACGTAGGGCCTGTAGCCCCAGGCCATGTCCAGGCGCCTCAGGAGGGACGCCGCGGCGCGCCGCACGACCTCGGCTAACGGGGCTCCCCTAGCGAGCTCGCCTGCCGGGCCCCTCAGCGGCCGGGGCAGCGCCCTGGCCACCTTCGAGAAATCCGAGAGCTCCTCGGCCCTCAGCCTGTGGAGGCCTGGCGAGATGAACGGGTATGAGGCCCTCCCGTTCCTCGTCGACGCAAGCGAGGCCAGGTTCACGAGGTCGACGAACGACGAAACCACTTCGACGGCCGTCGCCGCAGGCCCTCTCGACGATCCGATCGCCTTTTCGACCACCCACGAGTAATATGCGTCGACCTCCCTGAGGACGTCGAGCAGCGCGTAGGGGCCCTTCATGATCTGCCTCAGCCTGGCGTATATGGGCTTCCCCGAGAGGGCCTCGATCGCCCTGTCCACCGATTCGGCTGACGCCGCTGCCCTGAGCTCGCCAGGGCCCAGGAGGTAGCGCCTCAGCTCCAGCAGGCTCATCCGCTGGCGCCCCAGAGGACCTTATATATTTCGTCGAGGCGCCTCGACGCGAAGTGCCTCAGCCTCGTCTCGTAGGTGTTGTCGAGGGTCACGCCCCCCGGCGACACCGCTATCAGGCCTCCCCCCACTCTCTCGTCGGCGATCACCTCTATTTTGGGATCGAGCTCGGCCGCCACCTCCCTCGCCACGTCCACGTCGTTCGGGCTGACGAGTATCCTGGCCACGCTGCCGAGCTCCCGCCGCGCCTCCTCGAGGAGGTTCCTGAGCGAGGCCCTGACGTCGAAAGATCTGCTCGCTATCTCCCTAGCCGCTTCCTCGAGGACCCTTTCAATGACCTCGGCCCTCCTCCTTGCCTCGGCGAGCCTCGCCCTGGATCGGGCCTCGGAAACAATGACCTCGGCCCTCCTCCTTGCCTCCTCGAGGATCCTCGACCTCTCGGCCTCGTACTTCTCCCTCCACCTGATCTCGGCCTCCTCGACGACCTTCCTCGCCTCCTCCTCGGCCTTGCCCAGGATTTCTGTTGCCCTCCTCCTGGCCTCCTCGAGCACCGCCTTGTTGATGTCGGCGACGCTCGGCACGGCGAAGGACACCTACCCTATTATGGTGAGCCCAAGTATCGTGAACACTATGCCAAGTATCCCCCACAGCTCGATGTATGCTGCGAGTATGATTGCGCTCAGGAAGTTTGCCCCCTTCGTCCTCGGAAGTTCTGCTTCGCCAGCCGCACATATTATTCCCTGAAACCAGGCGGACAGCCACTCGGCTAGGAAGCCGGCTAAGCCTATCCCCAACAGCGCCAATGCCTTGGCAATCGTCAAGGTCTCGATCGCGTGGGGCAGGTAAATTAAAGCCATGTACATCATCTGTATGAGGCCGTAGAACGTCTGGGTCATCGGTAGCGCGGCGAGGATGAGGACGTTCCTGAACTGCGTGGGGTCTTCCGCGATGACGCTGGCCCCAACAGTTGCCGAGTGCTTCATCCCTGTCGTCGAGCCGATTATCCCGCCAATTAGGGGCAAGGCCGCAGCAAAGTAGGCAATGCCCACTGGGAGGGGATCCACGGCCAACACCTCAGCAGGGTCAGGGAAGGCAACGTTACACGACGTTTTAACGATTTCCAGGTTAACGATTTCCAGGCATGCGCTTAGCGCGGAACCGATATCAGCTTCGAGGACACGATCCTCAGCGGCGAGTACTCGCGCCCGCTTCCGTCGTAGAACTTCGTGAGGAACTCGAGCATGCACAGCCTGAGGGAGTGAACGAATGCCCCCAACTGCGCCAGCGCCGATATCAACAGGTTTGCGGCGACCAATATGATGCCCGCTATAGCCGCCCCGGCCACGTAGCCGAGCGGCCAAGCCAGCGCATTCAGCCCGACGAAGGCGAGCCTTGCCATCAAGTTAAACGAAGACGCCATATAGTACGTTGCCATGCCGACGCCGGCTAGCCTGGCATAGCTCATGACGTCGCCCATGACGCCCGTCACCTGGAAGATCCACATCATGAGGCCCAGGCCGCGCATCATGAGATAGTTTCCAGCGACTAGGACCGCCAAGGAGGCGATGACACCGACGAGCAGGGCGTCACCCGGCATGAAGGAGAACGGGGGAACGTTGAGCGAGAGGAAGACCTTGAGCACTAGCGGTATGCCGAAGACCTCCAGGGCCAGGAGCCCTGCCTCGTTGAGGGCCTCGCCAAACCTGCCCTCGCCGACGAACTTCCTGAGGGCCAGCGCATGGGCGAGGTTGACGTGTGCGAGGCCTATGAGGAGTGCCAGCACTATGAAGCCCACCGGGCTGGCCATGGGCTCCAAGATCACTGGAACCGAGACGCCGAAGAGCGTTGGCAGGAGATCGCCGAAGAGCGAACCCGAGAGGAAGCCGAACACCAGCGCTGAAACGTTGTTCGTCAACATGAACTTCTTGAACTCCAGGTAGCCGGGGGACTTAGGATCCTCGACGAACCTGTCGAGGAGGAAGAGCAGGGCCAGTATGCCGGCCAGCGCGTAGCCCACGTCGGCGTTCATTATGCCGAAGAACAGCGCAAAGGAGTAGGCTATGACTGGCGTCGGGTCGGGCTCCCAGTAGTTGGGCACGCCGTACATCCTCGTCACGAGCTGGTAGTTCCTGATCAGCGGCGGGTTCCTGAACATGGTCGGGGGCGAGTCCCTCCCCCTCTCGGGCTTCCTGGTCTCGATCGCAAACGACGTTCCGGAGGACTTTAACGCGTCGACGAGCTCGCCCAGCTTGCTCGCCGGTATCCACCCCTTGGCTGCCGCGAGCCTTCTGGCCTCGGCGAGACTCCCGTAGACCCTGTAGCGCTCGAGGAGGTTCTCGACGTAGAGCAGGTACTTCCCCAAGACGGGGAGGGCCCCTTCGACCAGGGACCTAGCCTCGGCCTCTGCCCTGGAGGCCTCCGCCTCAGCCTCCGAGAGCCTTCGCTTGAGCTCGGCCACGAGCTCGGCCAAGGTCTTGCAGGCCTTCGCCGCCTCGCCGAGCTCCTCGTCCCCGTGCCACAGCCCAAGCGACCTAGCCTCGCTGATCAGCGGGCCGAGCTCGTCGCTGGGCACGAGGAGCACGCACGTGGCGATCTCAGCCCCGCCGCAGGCAACGCTAGTTGCGCCGCGGCTGAGGGCGAGCTTCTCCACGTCCTCCCTCTTGCCGCTGACCGCAACTGCCGAGACGCGCTGGCCGCGGAAGAACGCGTACTCCGCGCCGAGCTCCCCCGGGAGGGCTGAAAGCGCCTCTATCGCTGCCAATAGCCTGGAGGCCCTCGACCTGGCCTCTGCAGCCGATCTCTCGAGCCTCTCGAGCCTGGCCTGGAGGCCCTCGACCTCTGCCTCGATCCTTTCGAGGCTTAGGGCCTCCATCTCATATGCCGTTAGCTCGGCCCTGAGCGCCTTGCCCTTGGCCCTGGAGATCAGGGACGAGATCTTCGAGTGGAGCTCGCCGAGCTTCGCGTACCTGGACAGAACCTCGCCCGGCTCCACGTGCTCGAGGTCGACGACCCCAGCCCGCTGGAGCACTTCAATAGCCCTTTCCTTGTCCTCCTTGAGGAATGCCACGGTGATCTCTACCATCTCCTCGGGCCTGTTCAGCAAGATCATTCATTCCAACCCCGCTACCGCCCTAACCACGAGTTCCCTGGCCCTCCTGAGCCTGTCGCCGTCGACCTCGACCTGGGCCGAGCTCGAAGCCTCCAGGATCCTCTTGGCCTCCTCCTCGGCCCTCCTGAGTATTTCCTCTGCCTCCTTCAATATTTCGTCGCGGGGGATGGGCCTGCCCAGGATCTGCCTCGCCCTCTCCTCTGCCTCCCTCAGGATCTCGCTCGCCCTCCTCTCGGCCTCAGCGAGGATCCTGTCGACCTCCTCGTCGAGCCTCCTGAGCTCGGACAAGCGCGCTCACCGGCGCCTCTACCTGGGTCAAGGCTACGCATAACTTATTAGTATCGTCGTGGTGGTCCTCAGCTTCCTCCTGAGCTCGATGACCTGGGGCCTGTAAAGGAACAGCGGAACGCTGCACTCCCCCAGGCCGAGCTCGGCGCACATGGCCAGGGCGGCTGGCCGCTCCCTGACCACGTAGGTGCCCTCGCCGGCCCCGACCACGTACTCGATGACCATCGGGAGCCTCACATCACACGCGAGGTCGCCGGCGATCTCTTGGACGTGCCTGAGCTCCCTCGGGTCGAAGTAGTGGGTCGTGCCATCGCGCAGCGCCACCTTGGGAAGCTCCTCACGGAGGAGGTCGCACAGGCTTGGCCTTGAGATCGGGGCGTGCCTGTTAACAATCCTCAGCTCCTCCCTCAGGAACCTCTCCAGTCGATCCTCGGCCACGGGGCCCATCCCGGGATGCCTGTCCATTGGAGCGCTAGGGGGCCTGGGCCGTATTAAACGGATGCGACCTACGAAGCTCTGGAAGCCCGTAAACGCGAGGGCTGTGGGCAGCTTTTTCCAGGGACGATGCCTTCCGACGTCGGGGAACGCCCTTGGAAGGCCTCAACGAACTTCTTGAGGAGCTCGAGAGGATGTACGAGAGGACGCCGAAGCACGTGGACGGCTCCGTGCTGGGCTCCATGACCACGTGGCCGCATCCCGTCGGCGTCCTGGCTTTCCTCAAGTTCATGCACGTCAACGGCGGCGATCCGGAGACGTTCGACGTCGTCAGCGAGTGCGAGCGCGGGCTGGTTGAGGGCGTCGGGAAGCTCTACGGGGCTAGTGCCGGGATTCACACATCCGGCGGCACCGAGTCCAACATCCTGGCGCTGTTCGTCGCCAGGAGAACGAGGAAGGGTGGTAATAACGTCGTCGTTGCCCCGTCCACCGTGCACGTTTCAATTGAAAAGGCCTGCGAGCTCATGGGATGCAGGCTGGTTAAGGTGCCCGCCGACCCCCTAGGACCGGTCGACGCAGGACTCCTCGAGCGTTACGTGAGGGAGCACTCGCCATTCGCCGTCGTGATCACCGCAGGCACGACCGAGGCCGGTGCCGTGGATCCCGTTGAAGAGGCCGCCGAGCTGGCCGAGAAATACGGCTTCCACCTCCATGTCGACGCAGCATACGGGGGCCTGATAATTCCCTTCCTCAGGAAGCACGGACTCCTCGACGTGGATCTGAGAGTTGGCAGGGGGGTCGCCAGCCTGTCAGTCGACATGCACAAGCTCGGAGGGGCGCCCATACCCTCGGGCCTCCTCTTCTTCGAGGACGATGAGTTGTTGGAGGCCGCATGCTTCAGGGCCGCATACATGCCCAGCGGCAGGATCTGCGGGCTACTGGGCACCAGGCCAGGAGGGGCCGTGGTCGCCTCCTACTTCACATGGAGGGCCGTGGGCGTCAGCGGGTACGAGAACAACGCCCTGAGGCTCATGGAGCTCGCCAAGGCCCTCCACGACGGCCTGAGGACGATCGAGGGCATTGAGGCGTTTCCATACACGTTGCCGATACTCGTGTTCAGGTCGAAGCTGATGGATCCCGAAGAGCTCGCAAGGGAGCTCAGGAACAGGGGCCTCCACCTGTACAGGGCGCCCTCGGTCGGAGGGCTCCGCGTGGTCCTAATGCCCCACCATCAGAGGAAGCACGTGGACAGGCTACTGAAGCTCCTCGCCGAAATCCATCAAAGAAGCCCCGGGAACCTTGGGGGCTCCACGCCAGCCCTTTGAGCGCAGTCCGGCTACCGGCCGCCCGACCTCCTCCTCTGGAGCAGCGCCTTGACCCTCTTGAGCCTGGCCTTCTCCTCTCGCTCCCTCTCGTCGAACTTTAGCTCGAGCGCCTTGATCGTCCCCTGGAGGCCGGGTATCACGATGTAGTTCAAAGCGCTCGCCTTCCTCCTGGTCGACGCCACCTCCCTGCCCAAAGCCTCAACAGCGCGCTCAGCCCTGCCGAGGTCCACGACCATCTCGATGAACCTCCTCGCATCGGCCGCAAAGTCGGCGAGCTCCTCCCTCGCGCCCTGGGCCTGGCCAGGCCTGATTATGGCGCCCCTCACGACCACGCCCATCACGTTCTCGGTGGTCGGGGCCGCCAGCAGGGGCTCCGGCGCCGCTGCGTAGTCCAACGCCCTCTCGCCGTAGGCGCCTAGCACCATGGCGGCCCTAGCGTAGAGGGGCCCGAATAGCTCCTGCAACTCCCTCCTCATCTCGGCCGCCTCCCTGGCGGCCGCCATGAGCTCGTTCACCAGGACCGTCAACCTCTCCTGCAGGATCCTGTGGACCTTCCTGGCGGCCTCAAGCCTCCTCCTCAGCCTGATCAGCTCGACCTTGGTTGGCCTGACGCGCTGTAGCTGGCTCAAGGCCTTCCCCCGGCGCAGATCGCCGGCGACGAGCTAAAATGCCTCCCAGAGGTAATCGACCACCTCCTCGTGCCTTGGGGCCTCGTGGGACCCGAGCCTCGAAATCTTCAGTGCTGCCACGGCGTTGGCGTAGAGGAGCGCCTTCCTCAGGGCATAGCCCCTGGTCAGGCCGGCCATGAGGCCGGCGGCGAACGCGTCCCCAGCCCCGGTGGTGTCGACCACGTTGCTAACCCCGACGGCCGGGACCTCCCCC